>NZ_JADBRP010000014.1:0-111467 GCF_014930695.1 Enterobacter cloacae complex sp. P40C2
GGCGTACATCTTCCCCTCACCCCGGCCCTCTCCCCAAAGGGGCGAGGGAGAAAAGACAGCCCCGAGCCGTCCCCTCACCCCAGGTGGGCGAGGGAGAAAAGGCCGCACCGAACCATCCCCTCTCCCCAGGTGGGCGAGGGAGAAAAGGCCGCACCGAACCATCCCCTCTCCCCAGGTGGGTGAGGGAGAAAAGGCCGCACCGAACCATCCCCTCTCCCCTTTGGGGAGAGGGTTAGGGTGAGGGGAAATGAAATGAAAATTTCGTTACGACATGAAAATTTAATACTGACGCGCTTTTTTCACCTGCGCCTGCGTCTGCTCCGCGGCCTCGCGCACCGCTGAGGAGGCCGCCACCTGCGCATCACCGGTTCGCCACCAGGCGTCGTAATCGTGGGTCATGGTCTTCGGCAGCACCTTAATGTCCAGCAGCGTCGGGCCAGGGTGCGCGCGGGACGCCTCCAGCGCCGCCAGCAGGCCTGGCTCATCGTGTACCCGCCACGCGCGGCAGCCGTAGCTTTCCGCGTTTTGTGCAAAGTCGACCTTCACCAGCGGCCCGTCGAGCCGCCCGGTTTCCGGGTTACGGTGGCGGTTTTCGGTGCCAAAGCTCCCCATGCCGTGCCCCATCTGCAGGTTGTTAATGCAGCCGAAGCTGGCGTTATCAAACAGCAGAACGGTGACCTTAACGCCCTCCTGCACCGCGGTTTGCAGCTCGGAGTGCAGCATCATGTAGGAGCCATCCCCCACCATGGCGTATACCGGCTGTTCGGGGCTCGCAAGCTTCGCGCCAATCGCTGCCGCTATCTCGTAGCCCATGCAGGAGTAGCCGTACTCAAGGTGATAGGTGTCGGGCGTTTTGACCTGCCAGAGGCGCTGCAAATCCCCCGGCAGCGAACCGGCCGCGCCCACCACGATGGCGTTATCCTCAACATGCTGATTAATCAGCCCCAGCACCCGCGTCTGGGTCAGCCGGGTGTTGAGCGTCTCGCCGTATTCCGCCAGCTGCGCGTCCAGGTGCCCCGCCACCTCGGGCGCATCTGCCGGATGCCACTGGCGATCCCACAGGCGGCGGCACTCGTCGCGCCAGGCGACTTTCGCCTCAGCAATCTCCTCTCCCCATCCGCTGCGGTAATCCTTAAGCGCATGGGTCAGGGCCTGCAGCCCGGTTTGGGCATCGGCCACCAGCGCGGTGGCGTCGAGCTTCAGCGCGTCAAATTCGGCCACGTTCAGCAGCAGAAACTCGACGTCCGGATGGGAAAAGAGCGCCTTGGAGCCGGTGGTAAAGTCCGTGAGGCGCGTGCCGACGCCAATCACCAGGTCCGCCTGCGGCGCAAGCCGGTTAGCGGCCATTCCGCCCGTCACGCCCACCCCGCCCAGATTAAGCGGGTGGTCACTTACCAGCGCCCCCTTTCCGGCCTGGGTTTCGGCGAACGGCAGTTGCAGCGTCTCGACGAATTCGCGAAACGCCGCATGCGCGCCGGAATAGCGCACGCCGCCGCCGCACACCACCAGCGGACGTTGCTTGCGGGCAATTAACGCCCGCGCCTGGGCCAGACGATGCGGATCGGGCGGTCGACGCTCAACGTGGTGCACGCGGCGCGCGAAGAAGCTCAGCGGGTAATCCCAGGCTTCCCCCTGCACGTCCTGCGGCAGGCAAATGGTCACCGTCCCCGTATTTGCGGGGTCAGTAAGCGTTCGCATCGCATTTAGCATGGCGCTCATCAGCTGCTCGGGGCGGTTGATGCGGTCCCAGTAGCGGGAGACCGGACGGAAGCAGTCGTTGGTGCTGATGCTGAGATCGTGATACTGCTCGATCTGCTGCAGCACCGGGTCCGGCTGGCGGCTGGCGTAGATATCCCCCGGCAGCAGCAGCAGCGGGATTCGGTTCGCCGTAGCGGTTGCCGCGGCGGTCACCATATTGGCGGCGCCCGGCCCGACGGAGGAGGTGACGGCAAAAATGCGCTGTCGGCGGTGCTGTTTGGCGAACCCCGTCGCCATATGGGCGATGCCCTGCTCGTTGCAGCCCTGCATTACCTGCAGATGGCCCGGATCCTGCTCCAGCGCCTGGCCGATACCCAGCACGTTACCGTGTCCGAAGATAGTGGCCACGCCCTCCACGAAGGGCGTTTCGCTGCCGTCAACGCTGACGTACTGTTGATTAAGGAAGCGGACCAGCGCCTGGGCCATGGTCATACGTTCGGTTTGCATAACACCTCCTGTCAGCCCAGCGTCGGCATGGAAAACGCGGCGCCTGTCTCCTGCTGCATTTCCGGCCAGCGCGCGGTGATGGTTTTCATGCGGGTGTAGAAGCGCACGCCGTCGTTGCCGTGGACGTTGAGCGCGCCAAAGATGGAACGCTTCCAGCCGCCGAAGCTGTGGAACGCCATCGGCACCGGGATCGGCACGTTGACGCCCACCATGCCCGCCTGCACCTCTTCGCAGAAGCGGCGCGCGCAGCCGCCGTCGCGGGTGAAAATGGCCGAGCCATTACCATATTCATGGCGGTTAATCAGATCCACCGCGCTGGCGTAATCTGCTACGCGCACCACAGAAAGCACCGGGCCAAAAATTTCTTCCTTATAGATCGTCATCTCCGGGGTGACGTTATCGAACAGCGTCGGCCCGACGAAATAGCCCCTCTCGTGACCCTGCACGCTAAAGCCGCGGCCGTCCACGCGCAGATTCGCCCCCTGCGCCTCGCCGCTGTCGATGTAGCCCAGCACCTTGCTGCGGTGGGCGGAGGAGATAAGCGGCCCCATTTCGTTTTCCGGCGTCTGGTCCAGGCCCGGCCCAACGCGCAGCGCGGCAATCTGTTTTTCCAGCCGGGCGCAGAGGTCGTCGGCGGTTTTATCGCCCACCGCCAGCACCACCGAAAGCGCCATGCAGCGTTCCCCCGCCGCGCCGTAGGCCGCTCCCATAATGGCGTTGGCCGCCATCTCCATGTCGGCATCCGGCATTAAAATACAGTGATTTTTCGCCCCACCCAGCGCCTGACAGCGCTTACCGTGGGCGGAGGCGGTCTGGTAAATGTATTCCGCAACCGGCGTGGAGCCGACAAAGCTCACCGCCTGCACGCGCGGGTCGGTCAGGAGCACGTCAACGGACTCCTTATCCCCCTGCACCACGTTGAACACGCCGTCCGGCAGGCCGGCCTCTTTCAGCAGCTGCGCCAGCGCCAGCGCGAGCGAAGGGTCTTTTTCCGACGGCTTCAGCACGAAGGTATTCCCGGTTGCCAGCGCAATCGGGAACATCCACATCGGCACCATCGCCGGGAAGTTAAACGGCGCGATCCCCGCGCAGACCCCGAGCGGCTGCATCAGCGAGTGGCTGTCGACGCCGGTACCCACGTTCGCAGAGTGTTCCCCCTTTTGCAGATGCGGGATGCCGCAGGCAAATTCCACCACTTCCAGACCGCGGGTCAGTTCCCCCACCGCGTCGGAGTAGACCTTGCCGTGCTCTTCGCTGATGAGGCGGGCCAGGCGCGCCATGTTCTCCTCCAGCAGCGTCTTAAAGCGGAACATCACGCGCGCGCGCTTAAGCGGAGCCTGACGTGCCCACGCGGGAAAGGCCTGCTGCGCGGCGGCAACCGCCTGCTCCGCCTCCTGCGCCGTACTCATCACCACCTGGCGGATCTGCTCGCCGGTGGCCGGGTTGAAGATCGCCTGAACGCGCTGGCCTGAACCGGTGACACATTCGCCGTGAATAAAATTCGCTACCGTCTCCATCCTTAACCTCTCGCTGTTGATACGTGACCGTTACCTGAACGCTTTGTACTCACACTATATATGAAACAAATATTCCATTTTAAGTTGAAATAAAATAAATGATGATTATTGTGATCAAGGATGGATTTTTATGTTAATAGCCAGCAACACTGACGCCGCGTGCGCTATTAAGGCATTTCGGGCGAGGAAATGGCTGAAGCTTCTGTTTCATTTTTGCTGCCAGATGGATGGCCGACATTTAAAAGACGCGGCTTTGCGTTTAGAATCATAAAACTGTATTTGGGGGATAACATGACGACAGCAACCAGCCTGAACGAACTGCAGCAGCAAATCCGCGATCGCTACGATAGCCTGAGCAAGAGGCTGCAGCAGGTCTCCCGCTATGTACTGGATAACACCAACAGCGTGGCCTTTGATACGGTTGCCGTCATTGCCGAGCGCGCCGACGTGCCGCCGTCAACGCTGATCCGCTTCGCCAACGCCTTTGACTTCACCGGCTTTAACGAAATGAAACAGCTGTTTCGCATGAACCTGGTGGAGGAGACCGCCAGCTACAGCGACCGTGCGCGGCTGTTCCGCGAAATGGAGAGCGAAGCCGTGCCGGAAACGCCGCTCGATATTTTACAGGAGTTCGCCCGCTCAAATGCCCAGGCGCTACAGCAGCTCGCCGCCCGTGCCGAACCGGAGATGCTGGAGCGCGCCGTTCAGCTGCTGGCCGACGCCGACACCATCTATATCGCCGGACTGCGCCGCTCCTTTAGCGTCGCGGCCTATCTGACCTATGCCCTGAGCCACCTTGAGTGCCGCCCTATTCTGCTCGACGGCATGGGCGGGATGCTGCGCGAGCAGATTAGCCGCATCAAGGCGCGCGACATTGTGGTGTCGATCAGCTTCTCGCCGTACGCGGAAGAAACGGTGATGGTCAGCGAAACCGCCGCCAGCGTCGGCGCGCGCCAGATTGTGATCACCGACAGCCAGATCAGCCCGCTGGCGACGTTCAGCGACCTCTGTTTCGTGGTGAAAGAGGCGCAGGTAGATGCGTTTCGCTCTCAGTCGGCGACGCTGTGCCTGGTGCAGTCGCTGGTAGTTGCGCTGGCATATCGGCTGGGCGAAGGAAAGTAGGCTACCGCTCCTTCGCCTGCAACACCGGTCAGAAGCTGTACGTCACCTTCAGGCTTCCCGTGGGCGACGTTTTTTTCTGAACGACTGGGCTATCGCCCGCCTCTCCCGTCAGCTGCGTAACGCCGGCAGCGGCAAGCACGCTCCAGCGGGAGGTGAGCTTATGGGTCCAGTCCAGGTTCAGCGAATAGGCGTATATTCCCGAGCCGGCATCATGTCGGGCAAATCCCGATGCGGCCGACTGGGCTGGGCTGACCCCGTAGTACGTTTGCATGTACTTGCTGGATCCCCAGCTGCCGGTCAGCGCCAGCGTCAATGAGTTTTCAGGAGAGGTGTAGAGCGGGCTGGCAATGCCGAAGTGCACAGCCTCACCGTTGTCTCTTTCCGAAACCGGGACCTCAGCCTGCAGCTGCACGTTAAGCCAGTCAGTTACCCTGTACCCCAGCCCCGGCACAACGACGGCTGAGCCTTTGACGTCACCCATCCCCCGCAGGTAGTCGCTGCCGGAGGCGATTGAATCGCTGCTTACGTCGCGATCCTTACGTCCCGCGCGATAGCTCAGCGCAGCGCTGTAATCCAGGTTGCCGACGCGGTTGCCGTAGCCGAGCCCGCGGGTAGTGCTGATAAAGAACCCATTTTCCATCGCGTAATCAACCACCTGGGCCGCAGCAACGCGGCTCTTATCCGAACCGGAATAGCGTGGCGCAACATCCACGCCGCCCCCCAGGGTTAACACGTTGCCCTGGCGCTGCCCGGCCGCCAGCGTCGGGGTAGCCAGTAACGCCAGGACGGCCCCCGACAGGATGCTTTTCGCGCTGCGACCGATGAGTGAACGGGGGAACCTGTGACGCAGTTTGCTGTTTCTCATTAAAGAAGCCCTTTTGGATTCAGATAGTTACGATTCAGGCGGTGTTAAACGCCAGCGCGCTCATTCTGAATACCCTCCCTAAGGTTCTTATGAGCCGAAAATGAAGAAACGCTGAAGCACGTGCTGGTTCTGTAAAGCTGAATGATTTCCTGATACCGTTTTTTTCTTAAGCTGTTCTTCATCCACTGCTGATACCGTTACCTTTGTGAAAATTCTACTAATTGAAGATGACCTGGATCTCGGCAACGGCGTACGTATCGCCCTTGCAGATCAAGGATTTGATGTCATATGGGTACGCCGGAAAGAGGATGCGCTGCATCAGCTCGATCTCTGCGTGCCGGAGCTTATCCTGCTCGACCTGGGGCTGCCCGATGGCGATGGCATGAGCCTGATGGCGCGCCTGCGTCAGCAGCTCCGGGGGATCCCCGTCATTATCCTGACGGCGCGAGGCACGCTGCAGGACCGCCTGTGCGGGCTGGACGCGGGCGCGGACGACTATCTGGTCAAACCTTTTGTGCTCGCCGAGCTGCTGGCGCGCGTGAGAGCCCTGGCGCGGCGCAGCTACGGTTTTGAGAATGAGGCGATCGACATTCGCGGCTTATCTCTCCACGTACCGACGCGTCGCGTGACGGTGAGCGCGCGCCACGTTGAGTTGACGGCAAGTGAATACGCGCTGCTCGAAACGCTAATGCTGCGCGCTGACCGCGTGCTTACGCGGCGGTATCTGGAAGAGAGGATATTCGGCACGAAAGAAAATCTCAGCAACGCGCTCGACGTGCATATGGGTAACCTGCGGCGAAAAATTGGCGATGGCTTTGTGCGAACGGTGCGGGGCGTAGGGTACGTCATTGATATCGTACCGGTTCAGAAGGCGGCGGGCTGATGCGTAATTTTTGGTACCGCCTCAGGCTTCCTACGCTGGTCAGGCGAATGATGGTCGCCCAGATGCTGCTGCTTACGCTGCTGTGGTGTCTTTTTTTAACCTTCATTTTGCTGGAGGACCTGCGCAGCCCTCCAATACTCACGGGCAGTGAGACTTACGAAACCCTCTTTTCCCTGGTTGAGAGCATGGAGGATAGGCCGCAGGCGCGTAAAGAGGTGCTGGCCGCGTTCAGCAAGGCGCTGCGGGAGGGGTATGGCGGCGGTGAAGATCCGGAGCTGGCCATCAACCTGATCGTTCGCAAGCATAATGAGATTATTTTTTCTTCGCATGGCGCGCCAACGGAGGTGAAAAATAGCCGCCTGGGGGAAATGCAGCGCGTCCGGACTGGAGACCATACCTGGACGAGCCGCACGCTCAAATCCGCGCGCTCCGACGTGGAGGTCACCCTTTTCACCCCGGCCGGTAGCTGGAATTTCTTTATCTACCTGAACTCGCGCGGCTATTACGTCATGCCGCTGCTGGTATGCATCCCTTTCCTTCTGTTTCCCGCGTGGCTGTCAATCCGCATCGCGATGCGCCCCTGGAACAGGGTAGTGAATGAAATTTCATTGCGCACGCCAGACGATCTCTCTCCCTTAAAAGCCGTTCCCAGGCACAGGGAGCTGCGCCAGACGGTGGACGCAATTAATGACTTTCTCGCCAGGGTGCGGGAAAGCGCCGAAAGGGAAAGGGTGTTTATTGCCGATGCCGCGCACGAGCTGCGTACGCCGCTGGCCGCGATGCGGATCAACGTCGAGGCGCTGCAGTCCTGGGTCATCAGCGAAAGCCAGCAGGAGCTGCTTGCAGGCATTGTTCGCAGCAATAGCCGTGCCGCTCGTCTCGTCAATCAGCTTCTGCTGATGAAGCACAGCGAAGCGCACATCGACACGGTAACGGAGCCTGTGCCGCTGACAACGCTTATTCAGGAGCGAATGGCTGCGCTGGAGCCACTGGCGTCGGCGCGCGGGATTGAGCTTGAGTTCTTCGCCGACGATGAAATCCGGGTTGCGGGCATCCGGGAACGTCTGGTGTCGCTGATCGACAATTTGATTGAAAATGCCGTGAAGTACAGCCCTGAGGGAGGGCGAATTGAGGTACAGCTGCAATCGACAACGACATCCGCCCGGCTGCGCGTCTCAGACGCGGGCCCCGGCATTCCGGTTGAATTGCGCGAGCGGGTGTTCGACAGGTTTTTCCGCGATCCTAATCAAACCCAAAGCGGGAGCGGCTTAGGGCTTGCCATCGTCAAAGCCGTTACCCAGCAGCACAACGGCAGAGTCAATCTGAGTACGTCAGCAGAAGGTGGCCTGATGGTGACCGTTGACTTCCCGCATCCCGCGCTTGCATGAACGGAAACGCGGCGCTACCCGGCCTGACGTTTGCCGGTACGGCAGCGTTAATTCACGCATGCCGCAGATTGCTTCAATAAGATTACCGTATTTGTTATATTGTTACTTATTGATTATTCACCTCTGCGGTGCCAAAAAGAACAAGATTCACCGCGACCCAGGACAGAAAAATGCTAGATTACCGCTTCCCGACAGCTTTGCAGATGGTTCTCAGCGTAGCGATGGCGGAGCAGTCGGGTGAACGTTCGACGAGCGCAATCCTGGCCTACGGCCTGGAAGCGAATCCGAGCTTCATCCGTAAACTCATGGTTCCGCTCGCCCGTGACGGCATTATCGTCTCCACGCTTGGCCGCAACGGCTCTATACACCTTGGCCGCCCGGCGGACGAGATTACCCTGCGCGATATCTACCTTTCCGTTACTGAAGATAAAAAGCTGTGGGCGTCCCGTCCTGACGTTCCGGCACGCTGCGTGGTGAGCGCCAACGCCTGCTGGTACTTCAAATCCATTGCTGATGAAGCGGAGCAGGCTTCGCTGGCGGTTCTGGCGCGCCATACCGTCGCCAGCGCGCTGGAAGAGGTGAAAAAAGCCGACACCAGCGGGTGCGATCCGGTCCCGGAAATCTGCACGCAGCATAAAAAAACGCCTTAATCCTTTACGGATTGCGAAAAAAAACCGCCTTCACTGTGAAGGCGGTTTTTTATTGTCTGCGACGTCCTACGCAGGCAGCACGTCTCTTTCCGCTTTACCGCGCGTCACGAACTTACGCAGCGTCACGTAAAACACCGGCGTCAGGAACAGGCCAAACAGGGTCACGCCCAGCATGCCGGAGAACACCGTGATCCCGGTGACGCCGCGCACCTCGGCACCCGCGCCGTGGCCGAGGATGAGGGGGATCGTCCCGGCAATAAAGGCGATAGAGGTCATCACAATCGGGCGTAAACGCAGGCGGCACGCCTCCAGCGCGGCCTCCATGATACCTTTCCCCTGGATTTCCAGCTCGCGGGCAAACTCCACGATAAGTATCGCGTTCTTACAGGCCAGCCCCATAAGCACGACCAGACCCACCTGCACAAACACGTTGTTATCGCCCCCGGTCAGCCAGACGCCAAACAGCGCGGAAAGCATCGTCATCGGAACGATAAGGATCACCGCCAGCGGCAGCGTCCAGCTTTCATACAGCGCCGCCAGCACCAGGAACGCCAGCAGAACCGCGACCGGGAAGACGATCAGCGCCGTATTACCCTGCGTGGCCTGCTGGAAGCTCAGGTCCGTCCATTCGATATTCATCCCGTTCGGCAGTATCTGCTTAGACATTGCGTCCAGCTGCGTCATCGCCTGCGCGGAAGAGAGCACGCGAGGATCGGCATCGCCAATGAGATCCGCCGCCGGGTAGCCGTTGTAGCGGATCACCGGGTCCGGCCCGTAGGTGGTGCTGATGGTGACCATACTGCCAATCGGCACCATTTCGCCCTGGTTATTGCGGGTGCGTAAGTTCGCAATATCCTCCACGCTGTCGCGGAACTGCCCGTCGGCCTGGGCCATTACGCGCCAGGTGCGGCCAAACTGGTTAAAGTCGTTCACATAGGACGAGCCCAGGTAGGTTTGCAGCGTGCCGAACAGATCGGTGAGCGACACGCCCTGCGCTTTCGCCTTATCGCGGTCGACCTGAACGTCCAGCTGCGGAACGTTAGCCTGGTAGGTTGAGATGGGGAAATGCATCCCCGGCGTCTGCATGATTGCACCGGACATGGTGTTCACCGCGTTTTGCAGCGCGCCATAGCCCAGACCGGCGCGATCCTGAATGTACAGGGAATAGCCCGACCCCTGACCCAGCCCTAAAATCGGCGGCGGCAGAATCGAGAAGCCGAAGCCCTGCTGGATTTGCGCGATTTTCGCGTTGATCTCCGCGTTAATTTCCGCCGCAGAGTGTTTACGCTGGTCGAACGGCTTCAGGCCAAAAAATACCGTCCCGGTGTTCGGCGTGTTGGTAAACTGGAGCGCATTCAGGCCGGGAAACGCGACCGCATAATCCACGCCTTCGGTATTCATACCGATTTCGCTCATTTTGCGGATCACCGCATCGGTACGCGCCAGCGACGAGCCTTCCGGCATTTTCACGCCGCCAATCAGGTACAGCTTATCCTGCGTCGGAATAAACCCGCCGGGTACGGCTTTAAACATCACGCCGGCAGCACAAAGCAGCAGCAAATAAACCGCAAACACCGCGCCGCGTCGGCCGAGCGTTTTACCCACCAGCCCCTGATAGCCGGTCGAGCTGCGGTGGAAAAAGCGGTTAAACGGACGGAAGATCCAGCCGAACAGACGATCGATAAGCCTGGTCGGGAAATCTTTCGGTGCGCCGTGCGGCTTCAACAGCAGGGCAGCCAGCGCCGGCGAGAGCGTCAGCGAGTTAATGGCCGAAATCACCGTTGATATGGCTATCGTGACCGCAAACTGTTTGTAAAACTGACCGGTCACGCCGGAGAGGAACGCCATGGGAACGAACACCGCGCACAGCACCAGTGCGATGGCGATAATCGGCCCGGAAACTTCACGCATCGCCTGATGCGCCGCCGCAAGCGGGGCGAGCCCCTCTTCGATGTTTCGCTCGACGTTTTCCACCACCACGATGGCATCGTCCACCACGATACCAATCGCCAGCACCAGCCCGAACAGGCTCAGGGTATTAAGCGAAAAGCCCAGCAGGTAGAGAATGCTGAACGTGCCCACCACCGATACCGGCACCGCGATCAGCGGAATGATCGACGCGCGCCAGGTTTGCAGGAACAGGATAACCACCAGCACCACCAGCACCACCGCTTCCAGCAGCGTTTGCACGACCGCGCGGATAGAATCGCGCACAAATACCGTCGGGTCGTAAGGTGCCGCCCACTTCATATCGTCCGGGAAACGCGTGGACAGTTCGTCCATTTTTGCACGCACCGCGTTAGACAGATCGATGGCGTTCGCCCCCGGCGACTGGAAAATACCAATCCCGACCGCGTCTTTATTGTTGAGCTGCGAACGCAGCGCATAGCTGCCGGAACCCATCTCTACTCGCGCCACGTCGCGCAGGCGGACGACCGTACCGTCCTGCGTCGTTTTCAGGACAATATTGCCAAACTCCTCTTCGGTATGCAGACGGCCCTGGGCGTTAATGGAGATCAGGAAATCGCTCTCTTTCGGCAGCGGCTCGGCGCCAAGCTGCCCGGCGGAAACCTGAACGTTCTGCTCCTGCATCGCCGTCACCACGTCCGATGCCGTCAGCCCGCGCGCCGCCACCTTGTTTGGGTCCAGCCAGACGCGCATTGCGTATTCGCCCGAGCCGAAAATCTGAATCTGCCCCACGCCGGGCAGGCGCGCCAGCTCGTCCTTCACCTTCAGCGTGGCGTAGTTTCGCATGTACAGCGAGTCGTACTTGCCGCCTGGCGAAAACAGATGCACCACCAGCGTCAGCGTTGGCGATTGTTTCTGCGTGGTGATGCCCAGACGCCGCACGTCCTCCGGCAGGCGCGCCTCGGCCTGCGATACCCGGTTTTGCACCTGAACCTGCGCCTGATCGGGATCCGTCCCCGGACGGAAGGTGACGGTGGTGACCAGCACGCCGTCCGATCCCGCGACGGACTTCATGTACATCATGTTCTCAACGCCGTTGATCGCCTCTTCCAGCGGCGTTGCCACGGTCTCCGCGATCACCTTCGGGTTGGCGCCGGGGTACTCCGCGCGCACCTGCACGCTTGGCGGTACGACGTCAGGATATTCGCTGACCGGCAGCAGCGGGATGGCGATTAATCCTGTGATAAAAATCAGAATCGACAGTACGGCGGCAAAAATCGGCCTGTCGATGAAAAAACGGGAAAAGTCCATGGGTTGGATTCTCAGGTAAGGGATCAGTTGAGGGCGGCGCTGGCGGTCATGGCGACGGTTTTCGCGTTAACCGGCATGCCCGGCATAAACACCTTTTGTAAACCATCGACGATGACTTTATCCCCGGGATTCAGCCCCTGCTGTACGATGCGTAAACCGTCGGCCAGACGACCCGGCGTGATATCGCGACGCTGTGCTTTCCCTTCTTTATCAACAATATAAACATATTTACGATCCTGATCGGTCAGCACCGCCTTATCGTCTACAAGCGTGGCTTTAAATTCCGCACTGCCCGGCAGGCGCACGCGGGCAAAGAGTCCCGGCGTGAACTGACGCTGCGCGTTATCTAACAGCGCGCGCATGCGGATTGTTCCGGTACTCGGCGTGAGCTGGTTATCAAGAAAATCCACTTTGCCCTGATGGGGATAGCCCTCCTCGCCGGTAAGGCCAATCTCCACCGGCAGCGCCAGGTGATTACTGGACGCCCCCTGCCCGCTGCGGGCCAGGTTTTGATAGTGAAGGTAGGTTGACTCGTCCACGTCGAAGTAAACGTAAACCGTCTTCAGCGAGACCAGGGTGGTGAGCACGCTGGCGCTGTCGCCGGCGGTGACCAGATTGCCGCTGGTGATCAATGCGCGGCTGGCGCGCCCATCGATGGGCGCGGTCACTTTGGTGAAGTCCAGGTTAAGCTGCGCGGCGTCAACCGCCGCCTGCGCTGCGCGAATGTCGGCCTGCGCCTGGGTGGCTGCGGAACGGCGCTGCTCCCACTCTTCACGGGATACCACGTTGGTATTGACTAATTTATCGGTGCGGTTAGCCTCGCTTCGCGCCAGGCTGGCCTGCGTTTTGGCTCTCGCCAGCGTCGCCTGCGCCTGTTCCAGCGCGGCGCGATAGGTTCTGTCATCAATAGTGAACAGCACATCGCCCTTTTTCACCTCCTGGCCGTCGGTGTAGTTCACTTTATCAATGTAGCCGGAGACGCGCGGGCGCAGCTGAACGCTCTCCACCGCCTCAATGCGACCGTTGAAGCTGTCCCACTGGCTTATGGATTTTACGACCACATCAGCAGCGCTGACGACGGGCGCTTGCGGCGCGGCATTTTGCGCGACGCTGTCATCGCACCCGACCAGCAGCGCGGCGAGTAAAATCGCGCCCAGCGTTTGCAGATGAAAGTTACCCCAGGTTTTTTGCAGGCTCATTATTTTTATTCCGGTTATTGTAGCCGCCGGGCAAGACGCAGCGGGAGGTGCCGCGCCACTTCCTTTGTCCGGGCTGGCTTAAGGCCATTTGTGTCGTTCATCGCCACAAAACTGTAACAGTTGCGAATACACTATCGCGGCGATTGTAGGAAGGCGCTTAATTAAGTGCAAGAATAATTGTTGCACTTTATGTGCTATTTGCGTCAAAGGTAAATAACCTGTTTCGAGCAGGGATTTAAATGTAACAATAAAACTTGCAATTAGTGGAAAAAAGGGCCACCTTTAAATGCAACAAACAAAGATGCTTTTTGACGCGTGGCGTAGGGGGAAGCAAGATGAATACCGGTGCATTCATTCACGATTTACTTGACTGGATCGACAACAACCTTGACAGCCGCCTGGACATTGAAACCGTCTCCAGGCGAGCCGGCTATTCGAAATGGCACCTCCAGCGCATCTTCAAGGAACATACCGGCTCCCCTCTCGCTGACTATATTCGCGCGCAAAAGCTGCAAAAATCGGTCGAGCGTTTAGCCCAAAGCGATGAACCGATTTTGAACGTGGCGATCGCGCTGGGCTTTGACTCTCAGCAGTCCTTCAACCGCAGCTTTAAGCGTCAGTACGGTCAGGCCCCAGGCGCATGGCGGCGCAGTATCGGCTGCCGTGAATCGCGGCAGATACGCCAGTAACTCCCTTCCGGGACGAATATCGGTCAGAAAAAAAGCCCTCTGTAAACAGAGGGCTTTATTCAGTTTTACCTGTTTATGACGATACAGGCCTGGTGGCTTATTCCTGTCGATTATCAATTAAAATAAAATTAATCTATATAACAATTAGTTAGTAAATCGATCTTTCTCGATACCACAATCTATACCATGCAGAGATTTTTTTCTGCTCCTCGACGTTTATTCAGTTCAGGCTCATGCTGAGAAGACTCTCGCACAACGTGAAATTAATTTTTGATTTAATATGAAAATCAGTTTATTTCATAAAATCACCTCTCATCCCACTTTGAACTTATGGCACATTCTGGTCACCCGTGCTGGCTCATTTTACCGACCATGCCTTCTCTTATATTTCATACCGCTGCCACATGGACAACGATGGCCAATCTTTTTGCTCTTGCGACCAAAGCGGATTTGTTTTTCCCGTTCAAGATTGACCTTACGCGCAGGATTGGCCATTCTTACCGCATCTTCATAAATCTGGACGTTTCCTGGTCTTGCTTTTCGCCCCCAATTTGGTTTCCCGATGTTTTCATCATGTGCTGAACGTAGATGCACCCGTTCAAATCATGCGAAGGCATTTTGACAATCAACTCACGCATTCGGTCAGCAATGGATTCCATATCCTTCAATAAAGAAGCTACAGCCTTCTTTCGATCTACTTCCATATTCTTTCTTATCACCTCATTTTGAACTACTGATCTTTCGAGCTCCATAATAACCACTCGTCAATCATATCGGCTTAGTCCTGCTTCCTGGCTTTACGCTGTACACGATATCGGAATTATCTGTGATAATTCACGCTATGTTTTTATAGTAATTGTTCTGGCCTTGCAATTATGACCGCATCCCTTAAAAGGATCTACTATCAGGTATAGCTGCGAAATTGATATAGATCTATTTCCTAAAGGAAGGCCAACCTTTTTCAGAGTAAAATATTTAAATGCGCACTTTTTGTATAGTTTATTATTTTTAATAAACGCACTATTTGCAGATATTTTTCTTAAGTATCTAAAAAGGAAAGGGAGATACATGACTTTGCATGGAAAGTTTATAATAAATGATGCTGATTACTCACCACTTTCATTTGATGGAGTTGGTGTCTTTATGGCTTTTTCTGGCAACGGTGCATACAGAAACAAAGGCGCATGCAGTATCATTCCTAACGTTGGCCCTTTACCAAAGGGTAAATATTATATAGTAGACAGGCCTAAAGGAAGTATGGCTAACAGGTTTAGAGCCTGGGGAGTAGATACGTATAAAAGCATTTTTAGTTATCATGTTGATCATTCTGAATGGTTCGCATTATTTCGTGATGATGGGAATCTGGATAATTCAACATTTTACGAAAGCGTAGCCAGAGGTGGATTTAGGTTACATCCGGGTCAGATTTCAGAGGGGTGTATAACGCTACCTTGCCAATCAGATTACAATAGGCTAAGAGATGCACTGTTAAGAACAAAGAAAGAAAAGATAAAAGGTCTTGATTTAGAATCCTATGGAACAATTGAGGTACTTATTGGTGGTTATCAAAAAAATTGCTCTTAGTTCCTTTAGAATGATTCTACTCATCGTGATATTCACTATTGTGTCATGGTTAGATGTTTGTTACTTAACTGAACATCCTTTAATAAGTAATGAAACAGCCATTAAAATTTCCTATTTGTTGAGCAACAACCCAGCGCCCGAAGATATTTACTATAGTTATGATTATACATTAATTGCATTTAACATCCTTATCTCTCTAGTTTTATACATCATAACAATGAAGTTAATTAAATTAACAAGGAGTATATAAAATGCCTATCCCTCCCTATCTATGGCTAAAAGATGATGGTGGTGCAGACATCAAAGGTTCTGTAGACGTTCAGGATCGTGAAGGCTCTATAGAAGTAATCAGTATAGGTCATGGTGTTAACCTTCCCGTCGATACAGCCAATGGAAAGATCACCGGAACACGCCAACATTCATCATTTAATTTTGAAAAGGAAATAGACAGTTCTAGCCCCTATCTCTACAAAGCAGCAGCCACAGGACAAACATTAAAAAGTGCTGAAGTGAGGTTTTATCATATCAATGATGCTGGTCAGGAGGTGTGTTATTACACCGTAATAATGGAAAGTGTAAAAATAACGGGTGTCAATTGTGGCGTTCCCAATGTTAAATTATCAGGCAATGATAAGTTAAATCATATGGAATCCGTTTCTATGCAATATGAAAAAATCACATGGCGCATTGTAGATGGAAATATCCAATTTTCTGATTCATGGTATGAGAGGCCTACAGTATAAATTTCAATTCCCTTCTGTGCCACATTGCATTGTAGTAACTTTCGTTTCGTTGCTAACGGCTGCCAATAAGTGTCAAAAACAAAAAAGCCCGCAGTTACGCGGGCTTAGAGGTACTTTACTACTTTTACGAGCAGGCTGTTGCCAGACGCGAAATCATTCCCACTCAATCGTCGCCGGTGGCTTACCGCTGATGTCATACACCACGCGGGAAATACCGTTAACTTCGTTGATGATGCGGTTAGACACGCGGCCTAAGAAGTCATACGGCAGGTGCGCCCAGTGCGCGGTCATGAAGTCGATGGTTTCAACCGCACGCAGGGAGACAACCCAGTCGTACTTGCGGCCATCGCCCATCACGCCGACGGAGCGAACCGGCAGGAACACGGTGAACGCCTGGCTAACCTTGTTGTACAGGTCAGCCTTGTGCAGCTCTTCAATGAAGATCGCGTCCGCGCGACGCAGCAGGTCGCAGTACTCTTTCTTCACTTCGCCCAGCACACGTACGCCGAGGCCCGGGCCCGGGAACGGGTGACGGTAGAGCATGTCGTACGGCAGACCCAGTTCCAGACCAATCTTGCGCACTTCGTCTTTGAACAGCTCGCGCAGCGGCTCAACCAGGCCCATCTTCATCTCTTTCGGCAGGCCGCCCACGTTGTGGTGAGATTTGATGACGTGTGCTTTACCGGTTGCGGAGGCGGCGGATTCGATCACGTCAGGGTAGATGGTACCCTGAGCCAGCCACTTCACGTCTTCCAGCTTCAGCGCTTCTTCGTCGAACACTTCAACGAACACGCGGCCGATGATCTTACGCTTCGCTTCCGGATCGTTCTCGCCCTTCAGCGCGTCCAGGAAGCGCTGCTCGCCTTCCACGTGAACGATGTTCAGACCGAAGTGGTCGCCAAACATGTCCATCACCTGCCGGGCTTCGTTCAGACGCAGCAGGCCGTTGTCCACGAAGACGCAGGTCAGGTTTTTGCCGATAGCGCGGTGCAGCAGCATCGCGGTAACGGAGGAGTCCACGCCGCCGGAGAGGCCGAGGATCACCTTGTCATCGCCAACCTGCTGGCGGATACGCTCAACGGCGTCGTCGATGATTTTTGCCGGTGTCCACAGCGCTTCACACTGGCAGATATCGCGCACGAAGCGCTCCAGCATGCGCATGCCCTGACGGGTGTGGGTTACTTCCGGGTGGAACTGCACGCCGTAGAAGCGTTTTTCTTCGTTCGCCATGATGGCGAACGGGCAGCTCTCGGTGCTGGCAACGGTCACGAAGTCGGACGGGATGGCGGTAACTTTGTCGCCATGGCTCATCCATACGTCCAGCAGCGGCTTGCCGTCTGCGGTCAGGGAGTCTTCGATACCGCGCACCAGCGCGCTGTCGGTTACCACTTCTACCTGCGCATAGCCAAACTCACGCTCGTTAGAGCCTTCTACGTGGCCGCCCAGCTGCATTGCCATGGTCTGCATGCCGTAGCAAACGCCGAATACCGGCACGCCAGCTTCGAACACGTACTGCGGTGCGCGCGGGCTGTTCTCTTCGGTGGTGCTTTCCGGGCCGCCGGACAGGATGATGCCGCTTGGATTGAATTCGCGAATCTGTGCTTCCGTGACATCCCACGCCCACAGTTCACAGTAAACGCCCAGTTCACGCACGCGACGCGCCACCAGCTGAGTGTACTGAGAACCAAAGTCCAGGATGAGAATGCGATGTTTATGAATGTTTTCCGTCATTGACGCTAATTCCGAGGCAAGTGAAACAGATTAAATAAATCGCCCGACACAAGGTCGGGCGAAGAAAATCAGGAGCCCAGACGATAGTTCGGGGACTCTTTGGTGATCGTCACGTCGTGAACGTGGCTCTCCTGGATACCCGCACCGCTGATGCGTACGAATTCCGCTTTAGTACGCAGCAGGTCGATGGTACCACAGCCGGTCAGACCCATACAGGAGCGCAGGCCGCCCATCTGCTGGTGAATGATCTCTTTCAGGCGGCCTTTGTAGGCAACGCGGCCTTCGATACCTTCCGGCACCAGTTTGTCAGCCGCGTTATCGGTCTGGAAGTAACGGTCGGAGGAACCTTTGGACATCGCACCGAGAGAGCCCATACCGCGGTAGGATTTGTATGAACGGCCCTGGTAAAGTTCGATTTCGCCCGGGGATTCTTCGGTACCGGCCAGCATGGAGCCAACCATCACCGCGGAAGCACCTGCGGCGATCGCTTTTGCAATGTCGCCAGAGAAGCGGATACCGCCGTCAGCGATAACCGGAATACCGGTACCTTCCAGCGCTTCTACCGCGTCGGACACCGCGGTGATCTGCGGAACGCCCACGCCGGTCACGATACGGGTGGTACAGATGGAGCCAGGGCCAATACCCACTTTCACCGCGCTGCAGCCGGCGTCAGCCAGAGCGCGAGCGCCTGCGCCTGTCGCCACGTTGCCGCCGATGATCTGCAGATCCGGGTATTTAGCGCGGGTGTCGCGAATGCGTTGCAGAACGCCTTCGGAGTGGCCGTGAGAGGAGTCAATAAGCAGTACGTCTACGCCCGCGGCAACCAGCGCGTCAACGCGCTCTTCGTTACCGGCACCTGCGCCAACCGCAGCGCCTACGCGCAGACGGCCATGCTCGTCTTTACAGGCGTTCGGTTTACGTTCTGCTTTCTGGAAATCTTTAACGGTGATCATGCCGCGCAGGTGGAAGTTCGCATCCACAACCAGCGCTTTCTCAACGCGTTTTTCGTGCATTTTTGCCAGCACGACGTCGCGGGTTTCGCCTTCACGCACGGTAACCAGACGCTCTTTTGGCGTCATGTAGACGCTGACAGGCTGGTTCAGGTCAGTTACGAAACGCACGTCACGACCGGTAATGATGCCCACCAGCTCGTTATCTTCGGTCACAACCGGGTAACCCGCAAAGCCGTTACGCTCGGTCAGCGCTTTCACTTCGTGCAGGGTGGTGGTTGGCAGAACGGTCTGAGGGTCGGACACGATACCGGATTCATGTTTCTTCACGCGGCGAACTTCTTCCGCCTGACGCTCGATAGACATGTTTTTGTGGATAAAGCCAATGCCGCCTTCCTGTGCCAGGGCGATAGCCAGACGCGCTTCCGTTACGGTATCCATTGCTGCGGAGAGCATAGGAATGTTCAGACGAATGGTTTTCGTCAACTGCGTGCTGAGGTCGGCAGTATTCGGCAGAACGGTGGAATGAGCGGGAA
The DNA here is from genome assembly GCF_014930695.1 of Enterobacter cloacae complex sp. P40C2. Taxonomy (NCBI): domain Bacteria; kingdom Pseudomonadati; phylum Pseudomonadota; class Gammaproteobacteria; order Enterobacterales; family Enterobacteriaceae; genus Enterobacter; species Enterobacter cloacae complex sp. P40C2. Next base: position 19,282 of record NZ_JADBRP010000014.1, read on the forward strand.
CGAGGAGGACGTCGTCAAACGTCAGTGCTTCTTTAGCGATACGTAGCATGGGCAATATCTCTGACCTGGGTGGTTAAATATTGCCGTGGCATTATACAGAGCGTAACCGATTGCATCCACACTTTTTTGAAAAAAATGCTTGCGCTCACCTCTCAGCAGGTTACTATCGACTGAATAACTTGCTGATTTAGAATTTGATCCCGCTCACATGTTATCCTCTCAATCCCCCTCAATTTATACTGTCAGCCGCCTTAATCAGACGGTGCGTTTGCTGCTTGAGCAGGAAATGGGGCAGGTCTGGATCAGCGGTGAAATCTCTAACTTCACGCAGCCCGCTTCCGGCCACTGGTATTTTACGCTAAAAGACGACACCGCCCAGGTGCGCTGCGCGATGTTCCGCAACAGCAACCGTCGCGTGACGTTCCGTCCTCAGCACGGCCAGCAGGTTCTGGTGCGTGCCAATATCACCCTGTACGAGCCGCGCGGCGACTATCAGATTATCGTCGAAAGCATGCAGCCTGCCGGCGAAGGCATGTTGCAGCAGAAGTATGAACAGTTAAAGGCAAAGCTGTCTGCCGAGGGACTGTTCGACCAGCAGCTCAAAAAACCGCTGCCCTCCCCTGCCCACTGCGTTGGGGTTATCACCTCGAAAACCGGGGCGGCTCTGCACGATATTCTGCACGTGCTTAAGCGCCGCGACCCTTCGCTGCCCGTCATTATTTATCCTACCGCCGTTCAGGGTGACGACGCGCCGGGGCAAATCGTACGCGCGATTGAGCTGGCAAACGCGCGCCAGGAGTGTGATGTATTAATCGTCGGGCGAGGCGGCGGCTCGCTGGAAGATCTGTGGAGCTTTAACGACGAGCGCGTGGCGCGGGCAATCTTTGCCAGCCTTATCCCGGTGGTGAGCGCCGTCGGTCACGAAACGGACGTGACCATTGCCGATTTTGTCGCGGACTTACGCGCGCCTACGCCGTCCGCGGCGGCAGAAGTGGTCAGCCGCAATCAGCAGGAGCTGCTGCGCCAGATCCAGAACGGCCAACAGCGCCTGGAGATGGCGATGGACTACTTCCTCGCCAACCGTACCCGCCGCTTTACGCAGCTTCATCATCGTCTGCAACAGCAGCATCCGCAGCTGCGTCTGGCGCGTCAGCAAACCGTGCTGGAGCGCCTGCGTCAGCGGATGAACGTCGCGGTTGACGCCCAGCTTAAGCGTGCGGGCTCACGCCAGCAGCGCGTGACGCAGCGTCTGAACCAGCAGAACCCGCAGCCGACGATTTACCGTGCGCAAGCGCGTATTCAGCAGCTGGAATATCGTCTGGCGGAGAATATTCGCGCCCGCCTCAGCACCACCCGCGAGCGTTTCGGCAACGCGGTTACCCATCTGGAGGCCGTCAGCCCCCTCTCCACGCTGGCGCGCGGCTATAGCGTTACCACCGCGACGGACGGCAACGTGCTGAAGCAAACCGGGCAGGTTAAAGCCGGAGATATCCTCACCACGCGGCTTTCAGACGGCTGGGTGGAAAGCGAAGTGAAAGGCGTGACGCCGGTAAAAAAACCTCGCGCCCGTAAAAAGGCGTAATCAGCGATGGCCGTCCGGCGTGACGGCCAGCATCAGCCAGGACAGGCCTGAAAAAATCGCCAGCGCAGCCGCTGCGCTCGTTAACCCCAGCAGCAGGCCAAAAAGGATAGCGCCCAATACCTGCCCGCCTGCCAGCATCAGAAAGGCCAGGCTAACTCCAGCCGCCGGAGAAGGATGAGCAATCTCCGCCCCCTTCACCAGCAACACACCCGACAAAATCACATATCCCGCCCCGCTCATCGCCACCACCGGAATAAGCCACCAGAAAAAACCGTGGCTTACCGCCAGAATCGCCAGAGAGATAGCCATGAAGATCTGGGATAAACGATAAACCCCCCGCATGCCGATACGCCTTGCCATAGTTCCGGTAAATATGGCAACGACCCCCGCCCCGCCGCTTATCAGCCAGAGAACGTTGGTCGCTGCGCTATCCAGTTCCGTGTGACGCATAAGTATCTCCGGGCCAAAGCTCCACCATGCGGCGCTGGCTATACCGCTGATAAAGGCAATCCCCAGCAGCCGAAACATGCCGGGTTTACGTGCGATAAATGATGCCTTAGGCGAAGGCGTGCGTAGTTTCGCCGCCGACGGCGGCAGATGCCGCCACAGCGCCGGCAGGCACAGCAGCGCCATCATGGCGAACACAACGCAGGCTGCCCGCCAGCCGCCGGGCATGAAAAACAGAACGGGCACCGAGAGGATGATCCCGCCGCTCGTTCCGGCATTGATGGTGGTATTCACATGGAGCTGACGGTCGGGAGCGATCCTGTCATCTACCGCCCCGGCAAGGGCCGGCGAGGCCAGTCCCGAGCTCAGCCCGGCAATAAACAAACCTATCGCCAGCGTCGTCGGCTGTGCCGAAGACGCGAGAATGAATAACCCCGCGGCAGCGGCGATGGCAGCCAGCAAGGCGGGCAGGCGAGGCCCAGCGCGCGCAATAAGGTAAGAGGCCAGAAATATCGACAGGCAATACGCCGCATAACTACAGGACGCTATAAACCCCGCCACCTGCGGAGTGAAAGGGATGGCCTGCCGGATATCAGGCAGCATCAGGCCCCACGAAAACCTTGCCATACCATAGGTCACCGCGATGATTGAAAATCCGGTTATGCTCAACGAAGTCTGTCTGTTCATTGCGCTCCTCTCACTTAATGGCGTTTAAAAAACCTAAACGGTGGTGGAGCGTTGCGCCAGTTTTTAAGGAGACGAATTGTCCGACTTACCTCCGGTCCCGGTTTAATGATTTACACTTAAGTAGATTCTTTTTTCGGCATTGCCAGAAAACAGGAGAACTGCATGACCCGAATTCACAGCGTGATCCCCCCCTATATTCTTCGTCGTATTATCGAGAGCGGTTCAGAGCCACAGCAGCGCTGCGCCCGCCAGACGTTAACCCATGTGCAAACCCTGATGGCGCATATGCCGGGCAAGCCTGCCGCGCCGCACGTGAATAAAGCCGGCCAGCTTGAGCGTGACATCTACGACGCAAAGCAGACCCAGGAGCTGCCGGGTACCCAGGTACGCTATGAAGGCCAGCCCTCAAACGGCGATGTGGCGGTGGATGAAGCGTACGATTATCTGGGCATCACCCATGATTTCTTCTGGAAGGAATATCAGCGCGATTCGCTTGATAACAAAGGGCTTATCCTCACCGGCACCGTGCACTACGGCCGGGAATACCAGAACGCCTTCTGGAACGGTCAGCAGATGGTCTTTGGCGACGGCGACGGCGACATCTTCAACCGCTTCACCATTGCCATCGACGTGGTGGCGCATGAGCTGAGCCACGGCGTGACGGAGACCGAAGCGGGGCTAATCTACTTTGAACAATCGGGCGCGCTGAACGAGTCGTTATCCGACGTGTTTGGCTCGCTGGTGAAGCAGTACCACCGTAAGCAAACCGCCGATAAAGCGGACTGGCTGATTGGCGAAGGGCTGCTGGCGGAGGGCATCAACGGCAAAGGGCTTCGCTCCATGTCTGAACCCGGCACCGCCTACAACGATCCCCTGCTCGGCAAAGATCCGCAGCCCGGGCATATGAAAGATTTCATTAAAACGCGCGAGGACAACGGCGGCGTACACCTCAACTCCGGCATTCCCAACCGGGCGTTTTATCTGGCCGCAACGGCGATTGGCGGTTATGCCTGGGAAAAAGCGGGCTATGCCTGGTACGACACGGTTTGCGATCGCAGCCTGGCGCAGGATGCGGATTTTGAGGCTTTCGCAAAACTGACGATCGCCCACGGTGAAAAGCGCTCGGGAAGCGACGTTGGGGCGGCCATTAAACAAGCCTGGGAACAGGTGGGAGTACTGTAATGCAGGTTCCGGAACTGACGGATGACGCCGTGGTTGAGCTGGCCCGGGAAGGCGGCGTCGCCTTTATTCCAAAGCTGAGCGGCCAGCGCACCATCGCGCTTTCCACTCTTAACGAGGCGCAGCGTCAGCGCGTGGTCAGTATTCTGCAACAGGCTATCCCGCGCGGGCAGCCGCCGGGTCAGCCGTCGTCACCGGGCAGCGGCGATCAGCGCTATTTTCGCATTCAGATAATCTGGACCCGGCACAATCAGGCGCAGTACGCCGACATCATTGTGCTGGTTCCGGAGCAGGAAGCGCCGGAATCGCTGATCGAGCTGTGGCGAAAAGGCGAAGGCTGCGTGTGCGATTAAGCCTCAGCCCTGACGAATTCGACCCGTTTTTTTGAGATCAGCCCGTGGCCGTTCTGACAGAAGTAGTCCACCGCGCCGCAGGCTTTGAGTACCTGAAGCGGCTGGTGACAGTCAGGGCAGCGCGCTTCGAGGGGAATATCTTTATTGCAGCTGTCGCAGTGCGCAATACCGTTTTGCGGCTCCAGCGCTGCGTGGCAGTCCGGGCAGGTAATCGTCATGCTCTCTCCTGTTGAGTATGGCCGGGGCAGATGCGCTGCCCCGGCAGGCTGAATGTTATCAGGCTTCAGTAGCCGGTTTAGTCTGCACATTTTCCAGCATGCGGCGTACCGGAACAATGAGAACGATCAGCACCGCGGCACAGATCAGCAGCGCGATGGAGCAGCGTGCAAAGAGATCCGGCAGCATATCCAGCTGGTCGGCCTTCACGTGTCCGCCAATCAGGCCCGCCGCCAGGTTACCCAGCGCGCTGGCGCAGAACCACAGCCCCATCATCTGGCCGCGCATTCTCTCCGGCGCCAGCAGGGTCATGGTCGCCAGCCCAATCGGGCTCAGGCACAGCTCACCGAGCGTCAGCATCAGGATACTGCCCACCAGCCAGAACGGAGAAACGCCTGCCCCACCGTTGCTCAGCACGTTCTGCGCCGCCAGCATCATCAGGCCAAAGCCCGCCGCCGCACAGAGAATACCGATAACAAACTTGGTGATACTGCTTGGGCGAATGTTCATGGTGGCAAGCTTCGGCCACGCCCAGCTGAATACCGGTGCCAGCAGAATGATGAAGAGGGCGTTGATCGACTGGAACCATACGGCCGGAATTTCGAAATCACCGATCATGCGATTGGTGTAGTCGTTGGCAAACAGGTTAAAGGAAGTCGGTTTCTGTTCAAACGCGGACCAGAAGAACGCAGCGGAAACCAGCAGGATAAAGCAGACCAGCAGTCTGGCGCGCTCTTTACGGGTCAGACCCGCGAAGATGAACAGATAAATAAAGTAGAGTGCAACGGATGCCGCAATCACATAGACCAGCATACTGGCCACCGCGACCGGGTTAATCACAATGCCCCCCTGGGCGATCAGCGTGACGAGAACCGCCACCCCTACCGCCAGCGCCAGCAGCCACGCGCCCACGCCGTTGCGTTTGACCACCGGGCTGTTCCAGGTGGAATCGAGGCCCACTTCGCTGTCGTAGCGCTTCATGGACGGGACAGCAAACACGCGGAAGATAATCAGCGCCACCAGCATCCCGATGCCGCCAATACCAAAGCCCCAGTGCCAGCCGTGGGTTTTAATCAACCAGCCAGAAATCAGCGGCGCAATGAACGAGCCCATGTTGATGCCCATATAGAACAGCGAGAATCCGCCGTCACGACGCGCATCGCCTTTTTTATACAGGGTGCCGACCATCACGGAGATACAGGTCTTGAACAGGCCCGATCCCAGCACAATAAACATCAGGCCGATAAAGAACAGGTTGTTCCCCATCACCGCCGAGAGCGCAATCGACAGGTGGCCGAGCGCAATCAGAATCGAACCGTACCAGACGGCTCGCTGCTGGCCGAGCCAGTTATCGGCCAGCCAGCCACCCGGCAGCGCGGCCAGGTACATGGTACCGGCGAAGATACCGACAATCGCCGAGGCGTTTTCACGCGCCAGCCCCATGCCGCCGTCATAGACGGTGGCGGCCATAAAGAGGATCAGTAACGGACGAATACCGTAAAACGAGAAACGCTCCCACATCTCGGTAAAGAACAGCGAACCGAGCGGATAAGGATGGCCGAAGAACGTTCGGCTTTCTTTTTGATTAACAGAGGATTGCATAATTCTCCCGAAAATGTATGTGTCGTGCTTGTAAACACCAGCATGTACGCCGAGCGGTTACGTATCCGATCGATTTTTTACATGCGGCGAAAAGTTGGTTAACCATTTGATAACCAGGCGCTAGTTTTGTCTAGTACCGAACCCTGGACTTTAAGACGAAAATTCGACGATTGTCTACTTTCTTAGATATATACATGGTTAAAAGCGAATAGTGATTGACATCACACAGGGTTAGCAAACGCTGTGAAAGTGCGAAACAAACCGCGGCAGGCGCGAATTTTAACGGGTTCAGCTAAGGTTATTTGCTTTTATTAATGTGAACGAAAATTAAAGCAAAACTTATTGTTTTATAGAAACTTTTTCAATACAAATCAATCGATGTGCACATGCTTAGGTACATCATTCTGACTGGTACCCATCAAGAGATTTAATATGCACACTTAAAACTATCGACCGATTCCACCAGCCAAGACGAAGTATCTTGGCTGAGGTTTTGTTATGGTAAGTATCTCCAATGTTGCCAGCTTAGTTCAGACGTTGGCATAAACGTCAATGATACGGCATTGTCCATTACGTCAAAATCAAGCTGCATACTCACTGGGAGGTCTCCGGCTATTGAATCAAAAAGTTCAGCCCATCCCAAAGCACGCCTCAGAATAGTTTTTGATGATGAACTTCTTAACGGCTGTCCGATATGTTCATGAACCCAGAGACGTGACATTTCGCTCTTGAGCCCGGACGGCAGCTCATTAGGAAAATGCCAGCCTTTAATTTCCGGTCAGAGTAGGGTTACTGTAATTTCCTGAAGAATACCCCCTTCACGCCTGAAAAATAAGTATATTCCCTCCTGCACCATATTTAGGCTCAGATCAGGGTCACCGGAAAAATCTGATGGAGGGGCTTTGTATGGTATTAGCACTATGTCAACAGGTCTTGATAAGATTTACCTACGCTAAAAATTAACGCCTCTACATTCACTGTCATTCGTATAACACCATATCGCTATTTAGCCTGTGTAATTTCTCTCTGGCAACTTCAACCCACCAGCAACATTGCACCACTGGGTTGAAGAACCCGACTCTTAAATTTCTCCTCCAGAGATCTGCAACGTAACATCATCTGAATAAAACGTTTTACCTACTAATAACTCAAACTGAAGCGCCTGGTTTTTTGTTAGATTGTAAACACCAATGCCACATACAAACTCCTCTCGGTCATTAGCGTTTAACCCCAAAATATCAGCCATTTCAGTTGCTTTTTCAAAAGGAACTTCTATCTCGGAAAGTAAGGCTTCCGTTTCTTTGCTGTAAACATCAATAGTGTAAACGATCTTCATTTTTCAACCTTTCTGGATGGGTTGGCAGGCTTCGTCTGCTCGCCTGTAACGTGATTGAATTCGCCTAAGTGATTACGCCCAGAGCGATCATACATTTCAATTGTGCCATGCTGGGAATCCCACTCGTAAATTCTACCCGAAGGATCTTTCCAACGGTTTCTCAGTTTCCCTCCCCCTTTAACCGGCGTTTTTGCCTGTGCTTTTTTAGCATCGGGGAAAGCAGGTAAGGCTGGATTACCTTTTGGCGGCGCATGGTATTTGTGGTCTGAGTTTAGATAAATATAAATCGGTGGCAGGTCAGGGAACGGCAGGATCAGAATGTAATCTGCGAAACTCTTTTCCTCCGGTGCCGGGCTGGTGGTCGCCGTTATGTCGATGTTATCGGGCAGCGGGTCAACAACCACCGGGTTCGGCAGCACCGGCCGCGCCTGGCTGCCGGTATTCCACTGTTTTTTCTCGTCTGTCCGGTCCGGCGTCCACACAATGGTGATACGCGGTTCTTCCTCCGTGGTGAAGGTGTACGCCTGCGTGCTGCTGTCGTGCTCCATTTTTCTGACGCGCACACTGTCACGGCCAGGCGGTGTGTGCCAGCCGTGCGGCACCGGGTTTCCTCGGCTGTCGTTCTCCCACGTATAGCGAACGCGGCTCGGGGCTTCACGCATCTGCGCGAGGCGCATACGGTCGATAAAATCCTGTTCGCCGTCGTTCAGCCTGCCGGGCATCATTCCCACCAGCAGCCCGGCCACAGGAGCACCCACTCCCGCGGTGGCTATCTCACCCAGCCCGACGGCACCACGCACCGCCCACGTACCGTAGGTCAGCGCCCTGCCACTTATCAGCTCCAGCAGGCTTGCGCCTGCGGTGGCCGTCTGCACCCGCGCAGCGGCAGCAGCAGCCGCAACGGCGGCCTGATAGTCCATTTCTTCATGGTTGCCGTTCCACCAGCGATAAAGGGCGCTGCGCTTTTTCGGTCTGGGGATATCCTCTGGCTTTTTCTTTCTGGCGGTCTGCGCGTGCTGCTGGACGTCTGAATCGGTTGCCGGGTTGCTGGCCGACATGGCCAGGAAAAATGCCATATCGGCAAAATTAGTATGGGGTTCGCGCTGGTCACCGGCATCATTGCAGCCTTCGCCGCGCAGGCAGGATTTTGCAAAAACGCGGTTGCGTTCCCTTTCTTCCTGCCTGCGTTTTTCTTCCCTCTCCTGCTCTGCCCTGCGTTCGGCCAGCGTAGCAGCGTATTTTTCCTGCGCGATTTGTTCCGGTGACGGCCCAGCGCCCAGCCAGTCACCCACCGGAGCGATAATGTAATTTGTTCCCGGCGGACAGTCACACATGACGTTAGAGCGATCGACAGCAACGGCGGCGTCGTGAAATAACACACTGGATTCACCATCGACAACGGTTCCGGGCTTTCCGCAGTTTTTGCACGGCGTAGTTTTATCGCCAACTCGGACAACTACACGACCATATTCAGTGCAGTTCGGGAGTGAACCAATACAGGTGGCACCGGTTGAGGTTTTATCTCCAGTCAGGGCCATTCCTCGACCCATAAGGTCTGTTCGGTATCCCATGCGTTACACTCCCGTAACTGTCAGAAAATCCGCCCCGGATGTAATCCTTTCACGCTTAACCAGGTAAGTATGCCCCTGCGGGATACTGATAATTTCATCGCCGTCAGCTTTCACAGGATGTTTAAATTCCAGCTTCTTTCCCTCTGCGATTATCATGCGTGCTCCATCGTCCATTGCGGCAATTTCTTCCGTTTTAAATGGAGAGTTAGCCTGCTTGGCTTTTATTTCTGGCGTTAATTCTTTGGTGTATTGCTGTTTCATATAAACTCCCTTTAATTCCTGCTAATTAAAAAAATAATTCTACTACGAATAAGGGCTTATCATTTTTATTCAGCATTTTTGGTTCATATCGAACAATCAAATAAATCACTTGCAAGAAATAATTATTGTGAATATGACATTTAATTTTCAGCGGTATTTGAATTACGTTTTAAGCTATTAAGCATCTTTTGGAAGTCATTGCGGCGTACCGCTGCCACTGCGCGCCTCCACCGCTTCTTTGTTTATAACAACGCAATAAAAATAGCTCCGATTTTAACGGGCTAACTTAAATTAAGGGAATTCTTCCTGCCCGATTGCAATCGGAACATATTCATTTACAAGCATGTTGAATTCGTGGCGGACCCATTTGGCGACGAGTTAGCGATGGCATAACTTACCGGCTTTCTCGCACCGGCCCCTGACCGTCAGCCAAAGCGTGAAGTTCATTCCCTACATGCCGGACATCCAACTCCCGAACCCATCGAAGAGGCAGCGATTCGCTATGCTATCTCAGACAAAAAAACCCGCATGGTTAGCGGGTTTTGATAATGTATCAAACTCAGTGAGGCCTGATGACGTTTATTTGCTTTTCTTAATGTGCTTAATCAAACGCTTACGCTTACGCATCTGGTTTGGCGTCAGGGTGTTGCGCTTATTCGCAAACGGGTTTTCCCCTTCCTTAAACTGAATACGGATAGGGGTCCCCATCACGTCCAGCGACTTACGGAAGTAGTTCATCAGGTAGCGTTTGTAGGAATCCGGCAGATCTTTCACCTGGTTGCCGTGGATCACCACGATTGGCGGGTTGTAACCACCGGCGTGGGCGTATTTCAGCTTCACGCGACGGCCGCGCACCAGCGGTGGCTGGTGATCTTCTGCTGCCATATTCATGATACGGGTCAGCATAGCGGTGCTCTGACGACGGGTAGAGCTGTCATAGGCTTCACGTACGGATTCAAACAGGTTACCTACGCCGCTGCCGTGCAGGGCAGAGATGAAGTGAACGCGGGCAAAGTCGATGAAGCCCAGACGGAAGTCCAGCGTCTCTTTCACCTGCTCGCGCACTTCATTGCTCAGGCCGTCCCACTTGTTGACGACGATAACCAGCGAGCGTCCGCTATTGAGGATAAAGCCGAGCAGAGAGAGATCCTGATCGGAGATACCTTCACGTGCGTCGATCACTAGCAGCACCACGTTGGCGTCTTCAATCGCCTGCAGAGTTTTGATAACCGAGAATTTTTCCACCACGTCGGTGATTTTCCCGCGCTTACGCACGCCCGCGGTGTCGATAAGTACGTACTCACGTTCATCGCGCTGCATGGGGATGTAGATACTGTCACGGGTGGTGCCCGGCATGTCGTAGACCACCACGCGCTCTTCACCCAGAATACGGTTAGTAAGCGTAGACTTACCTACGTTTGGACGGCCAACGATAGCCAGCTTAATGGGCAGATCCTGCGGGTTAAAGTCGTCTTCCGGCTCTTCCTCGCCCTCTTCACCGGCTTCGAACTGCGCCCAGTATTCTGCGTCTTCATCCACCTCTTCCGGCGGGTTCACTTCGTCAACCCACGGCAGCAGAACGGTTTCCAGCAGGCTGGTGACGCCGCGGCCATGCGAAGCCGCAATTGGGTAAATATCGCCAAGGCCTAAAGACCAGAAATCCGCAACGGCCTGATCGGCATCAATACCGTCAGTTTTGTTCGCCACCAGGAAGGTTGGCTTTTCGCGTGAACGCAGATGTTTGGCAATAGCAGAGTCCGCAGGCATCAGGCCAGCGCGAGCATCTACCATAAACAGAACCACGTCCGCCTCTTCGATCGCCAGCAGAGACTGCTCTGCCATGCGGGTTTCTACGCCGTCTTCCGTACCGTCGATACCGCCGGTATCAATACAGATGAACTCGCGTCCTTCCACCTCTGCACGACCGTACTTACGGTCACGCGTCAGCCCCGGGAAATCCGCAACCAGCGCATCACGGGTGCGTGTTAAACGGTTAAAAAGAGTGGATTTTCCAACGTTAGGGCGCCCGACAAGCGCGACCACAGGTACCATGTTTGAAGCCTCATAAAATTCAAAATAACGTCGCTTTCGCAGCGTTTTTAAAAATGTCAAAACGGCTCCTGAGTGAACAGGAGCCGTTTAGTATACTACAACCGCCGTGTAATTAACGCGTGATCGCGTACAGCGTGCCGTCTTTTGCCTGAATCAGCAGCTTGCCGTCAGCAACAACCGGATCCGTCAGGAAGCCTGAGCCGTCCACTTTCTGCTGCGCCACGAAGCGGCCGTTCTCTGGATCGACCCAGTGCATATAGCCTTCGCTGTCGCCCACCACCAGGCTGCCGTTATACAGTGCCGGTGCGGTCAGCAGACGGTGCAGCAGATCGCTCTGCGTCCACAGCGTAACGCCACCTTCGGTGCTCAGCGCCAGCAGACGGTCGTTCTGATCGACCATATAAATGCGGTTGCCTTCCACGATGAAATCGTTCACGGAGCCCAGCTCACGTTTCCACATGATCTGGCCGCTGCGCAAATCCAGCGCGGTCAGGTTGCCGTTATACGCCAGCGCGTAAACCACACCGTCAACGATAACTGGCGTCGTGTCTACGTCGCTCAGTCGGTCGATTTCAGTGGAGCCTGTCGCCTGAGAGATGCGCTGCTGCCAAATCATCTGGCCCTGCTGCATCAGGACTGCACTCACGCGGCCGTTATCGCCGCCCACAATGGCAGCACCAAACGCCGTTGCCGGCGCAGATTCACCGCGCAGAGAGAGCGCTGGCATATCCAGGTTAACGGTCCATTTTACCAGACCATCCGCTTCGTTCAGCGCCTGAAGCTGGCCGTTGCTGGTATGGATGAGCACCAGACCGTCGCTGACAACCGGACGAGATAAGGATTCACCGGCAACGGTAGTCTGCCATGCAACGCTGCCGTCGCTGGCATTCAGCGCGTAAACCTGCGCTTTTTCGCTGCCCACATACACGTGACCACCGGCTACGGTCAGGCCGCCAGAAAGCAGCGCAGGCTTATGGGAGAACCAGCCGTCTTTTTCCGCCAGGTTGACGGACCAGACTTCTTTTCCATCACCAGCGTTCAGCGCTTTAACGGTGCCTTTGCGATCGGCCGCATAGACCACGCCGTCAGCAAACGCCGGGTGCAGGTTGGAGTAGAAGTCACCGATACCGTTACCCACGGAAACGTCCCACGCGGTAGATGGGGTAAACTGGTTTTCAACCGTCGGCAGCGGGGACATTTTGACAACGTCTTCTTCGCCACTGAACAATGAACAACCGCTCAATAACGTAACAGAAAGCAGTCCTGGCAGAAGTAATTTACGCAATTGCATTGGGTCCCTCTCAGACGGACAAATTATTTATTTTCATCTGCATCATTTCGCTCAGCGCAGGTGAAGCTTTACTATCCACGCCAGCTTGCCACGCTTTACGCGCGCCCGCTTTATCACCCTTGCTCAGCAGTGCTTCACCGCGCAGATCGGCAACGATGGCGGCAAAGCCTTCGCCTTTAATGGTATCAAGCGTTTTCAGCGCGTCGTCGGCTTTATTCTGCTGAACCTGGATACGAGCCAGACGCAGATTAATTACCGCTTTCAGGTTTTCATCACTGGCAGCAGCAAGCCCCTGAGACAGTTGCGCAGCGGCTTTGTCCAGTTCGTTCTTATCAACATACTGCTGGGCCACTTCCAGCGCGGCCAGCGCACCGTAGGTATTTTTGTTGTCAGCGGCAAATTTCTCCGCCGCCGTCAGCGTTTGCGGCCGATCGGCACGGATTGCGCTAACGGTATTTTCGTAGTTCAGGGACGAACCGCGAGCAGAGTCAGCCTGATGATTGTTCCAGTAACGCCAGCCAACCAGCGCACCTACACCTAAAATAACCCCAACAACCAGCGCTTTGCCGTTTTCAACAAAGAAGCGTTTAACCGCATCAACCTGGTCGTGTTCGTTCTCGTAAATTTCCACGCAGTCCTTCTCCTTAGCCCAATAGAGTGCGCAAGTGCGCCGCAACGCCGTCCTGCGTTACCGTAGTTTGCTCACCAGAGCGCAGGTCTTTTACCACCACCTCGCCGTTAGCCACTTCGGACTCGCCCAGCACCAGTGCGATACGTGCGCCCCACTTATCGGCACGAGCAAACTGTTTTTTAAAGTTGCCGCCGCCATGGTTGGTCATCAGCTTAACGTCCGGCAATGCATCACGCAGGCGTTCGGCAAGCTGCATCGCCGCAGGCTGCGTATCCGCACCTGAAGCCACCAGGTATATATCGACAACAGAATCGGCTTTAAATTCCGGATTAACTGCCTGAACCAGCAAAACAAGTCGCTCAAGGCCCATCGCGAAGCCAACGGCTGGTGCCGCACGACCACCAAGCTGCTCAACCAGACCGTCGTAACGGCCGCCGGCACAAACGGTGCCCTGCGAACCGAGGCTGGTGGTGACCCACTCAAACACGGTACGGTTGTAGTAGTCCAGACCGCGCACCAGACGCTGGTTAACGGTATAGGCGATGCCCGCCGCTTCCAGCAGCCTGCACAGGCCGGCAAAGTGTTCGCGAGAATCATCGTCCAGGTAATCGCCCAGCGCAGGCGCATCGTTCAGCAGCGCCTGCACGTCAGGGTTTTTGGAATCGAGCACGCGCAGCGGGTTGCTGTACATACGACGCTTGCAGTCTTCGTCCAGCTTCTCTTTGTGCGCTTCCAGGAATGCCACCAGCGCATCGCGGTAGTTAGCACGCGCTTCCAGCGAACCGATAGAGTTGAGCTCCAGGGAGACGTGCTCAGAAATACCGAGCGCGCGCCACCAGCGGGCTGTCAGCATAATCAGCTCGGCGTCGATATCCGGCCCTTGCAGACCAAACACTTCCACACCCAGCTGGTTGAACTGACGATAGCGGCCCTTCTGCGGACGTTCGTGGCGGAACATCGGGCCGATATACCACAGGCGCTGCTCCTGATTGTACAGGAGACCATGTTCGATGCCGGCGCGCACGCAACCCGCCGTCCCTTCAGGACGCAGGGTCAGGCTGTCGCCGTTGCGGTCCTCAAAGGTATACATCTCTTTTTCAACCACGTCGGTCACTTCGCCGATCGCGCGTTTGAATAACGGGGTCTGCTCTACAATCGGCAAACGAATTTCGCTGTAACCGTAGCTGCCGAGCACCTGCTTCAGTGTGCCTTCAATGCGCTGCCAGATGGCGGTTTCGCCAGGCAGATAATCGTTCATGCCGCGGATGGCTTGAATGTTTTTTGCCACGTTTATTCTCTTTCTATATACAAAAAAGAACCCAAAGAATGGGCTCAATCATACATGGGAAGCAGCCTGCTTCCCATCACGTTATTTTTCAACCTGCTGAACGCTGATGCGCTGCGCTTCATCCATCATCGTCGCTTTAGCGCGAATACGGGCTTCGAGCTGGTCGATCATGTCGCTATTATCCAGACGATCTTTACGAACGCCATCTTCATAGAGACCACTTTTCTTGTTACCGCCGGTAACGCCCAGCGTTGACACCAGCGCTTCACCCGGTCCGTTTACCACGCAACCAATGATGGAAACGTCCATCGGGGTGATGATGTCTTCCAGGCGCTGCTCCAGAGCATTCACGGTACCAATCACGTCAAATTCCTGACGTGAACAGGTTGGGCAGGCAATGAAGTTAATCCCGCGCGCGCGGATGCGCAGTGATTTCAGGATATCGAAACCTACCTTGATCTCCTCCACCGGATCGGCGGCCAGAGAGACGCGTAACGTGTCGCCAATGCCTTCAGAAAGCAGCAGGCCAAGACCAATGGCGGACTTCACCGAACCGCTGCGCAGACCGCCCGCTTCGGTGATCCCGAGGTGCAGCGGCTGATCGATCTGTTTTGCCAGCAGCCGATAGGATTCAACGGCAAGGAAAACGTCGGAGGCTTTCACGCTCACTTTGAACTGCTCGAAGTTAAGACGATCCAGATGATCGACGTGACGCATCGCGGATTCAAGCAGCGCCTGCGGCGTTGGCTCACCGTACTTTTCTTGCAGATCTTTTTCCAGCGAACCGGCATTAACGCCGATACGAATTGGAATGTTTTTGTCGCGGGCGCAGTCAACAACCATGCGAATACGCTCTTCGTTGCCGATGTTGCCTGGGTTGATACGCAGGCAATCGACGCCGTATTCAGCGACCTTAAGCGCGATACGGTAGTCGAAGTGAATATCGGCAACCAGCGGCACGTTCACCTGCTGCTTGATCAGTTTGAACGCTTCAGCGGCATCCATGGTCGGGACGGAGACGCGGACGATGTCCGCGCCTACGCGTTCTAATGCTTTGATTTGATTGACCGTTGCTTCCACATCCGTGGTGCGCGTGTTGGTCATCGACTGGACGGCGATAGGCGCCCCATCGCCGATTGGCACGTTCCCAACGTAAATCCGTTTTGATTTTCTACGTTGAATAGGAGCCTGGTTATGCATGTAAAATCTCCCGCATTGCCCGTCTGTTACTGTGCTGCTGATTGTTCGGCATTAACGGTAAGACGCGCAACCTGGTTAGTTCTGATAAAGCGGCTCAGATCGACAGGTTTTCCTTGATACTGGATCTGTACCGCTGCCGGTGCGCCGATTTTAAGCTTGTAGGGTGCCTGCCCCGTTAGATTTAACGTGCCATCTTTACGCTGCAGGCCGCTGAAAAGTTTTTTACCCGTTGCGTCAGTGACTTCCAGCCAGCAATCCGCCGTAAAGTTCATCACCAGCGCATTCGGGTCAACGGCAGGTGCCGCCGTGCCGGCCGGGTCCGTTGGCAGCGTCGCCGCAGGATTTTCCGCAGCTGCCGTTGCCGCAGGTGCAGTATCAACATTTGCCTGGGAAGGTGACACTACCGCGTTCTGATCCTGTGCCTGGGTCGCTGGCGCGGCGTTAGCCGTCGCCTCTGGCGCTGGAGCAGGTTCGCTTGCAGGCGCGTTCGTTGCCGCCGTCTGAGGTTCACTGGAAGATGCAGCCCCTTCCGTGCTCAGCGGCACGCTTTGCGCACCGTTGGTTTGATTAAGCTCAGCGGAGGACTGATCGGCCATGGTGGTGATCTCTTCCTGCTGCGCTTTGTGGTTTTGCCACCACCATGCGCCCGTCAGGCCCACAACCACGAACAGGACCAGCCAGGTAAAGCTCATCAGCCAGCCATCGCGTTTTTTACGACGTTTACCCAGAGAGAAGCTTTGCATAGGCGCAACTTTTGCAGCACGCACGGGCGCCTGCTTCTCCATCATCGGCAGTAATTCGTCTTCAGGAATATGAACCAGTTTGGCGTAAGAACGGATATAACCGCGCAGAAACGTTGAAGCCAGATCGGCTGGTGCCTTATCTTCTTCAATATCGCGAACGGTGGAAACCTTCAGGCACAGGCGTTCTGCAACGGCTTGCTGGCTGAGTCCGAGTTGTTCACGGGCGTTGCGAAGACGAACGCCAGTGGAGAGTGCTGCATTTTGATCGTGAGTGGCTTCAGTATTCATTCGCTACAACTACTGGTACGTGAAAATAAGGGTTCAGGTGCCGGTGAGTCACAATGCCACCCGCACCGCGAAACTTCAGGTCAGTTAACCTTGAACAAACAGTATAAGACTGTCGGGCCGCAGATGACAGCGCTGGCAGGCCTTCGCGCTAAACTGTTGTTACGTCGTTACATACTGCCCGAAAGTCGTATGAAACGCACCGTAATTATTAATCAATCGTGATGATTGTGACTGATTATTCAGTAAATTTATGCTTCACGGCGCAAAAAACGCGCCGTGTCTGCATAATAATCAAACGGTTTTAACCGCGATTGACTCACCCTGCATGCGCTTACGCAGCGTACGTTTGGTACGGTCAATAACGTCACCCGCCAGCTGGCCACAGGCGGCATCAATATCATCACCACGGGTTTTACGCACGATAGTGGTGAAGCCATACTCCATCAGCACCTTGGAGAAACGATCGATACGGCTGTTCGAGCTGCGGCCATACGGCGCGCCCGGGAACGGGTTCCATGGGATCAGGTTGATCTTACATGGCGTATCTTTCAGCAGTTCAGCCAGCTCATGAGCATGCTCGGTGCCGTCGTTAACATGATCCAGCATCACGTATTCGATGGTCACGCGGCCCTGGTTAGCGTTGGATTTCTCCAGGTAGCGACGCACGCCGGCCAGGAAGGTTTCGATATTGTACTTTTTGTTGATCGGCACAATTTCGTCACGAATCGCATCGTTTGGCGCGTGAAGGGAGATCGCCAGCGCGACGTCAATCATATCACCCAGCTTGTCCAGCGCGGGAACCACGCCTGAAGTAGAGAGCGTTACGCGGCGCTTGGACAGGCCAAAACCGAAATCGTCGAGCATGATTTCCATCGCCGGCACCACGTTGGTCAGGTTCAGCAGCGGTTCGCCCATCCCCATCATAACCACGTTGGTGATTGGACGCGTACCGGTCACTTTTGCCGCGCCCACGATTTTCGCGGCGCGCCATACCTGGCCGATAATTTCCGACACCCGCAGGTTACGGTTAAAGCCCTGCTGCGCCGTGGAGCAGAATTTGCACTCCAGCGCACAGCCCACCTGAGAAGAGACGCACAGCGTGGCGCGATCGTCTTCCGGGATATACACGGTTTCAACGCGCTGATCGCCCACCGCAATGGCCCATTTAATGGTGCCATCCGACGAGCGCTGCTCTTCCACTACTTCCGGCGCGCGGATTTCCGCGACTTCTTTGAGCTTATTGCGCAGCACCTTGTTGATGTCCGTCATATCATCAAAGTTGTCGCTGCAATAGTGGTACATCCATTTCATGACCTGGTCGGCACGAAACGGCTTCTCGCCCATCTCTTTAAAGAACTCGCGCATCTGCTGACGGTTCAGGTCCAGCAGGTTAATTTTTCCATTTTTATTGGGAACCGCAGGAATGGCGACTTCGGAGGTATTCACTAATTCAGACATAATGTTTTCCGGCCTCGTTGTTACACGTTGTGGCCCTTGGTGGGTTGAAAAGAAACGCCCCGGTAAGCGGTCTGCTCGTCCGGGGCGTTGCATTGTACAAAGTCTGGCGCAGGGATGCCACGTTTGCACGCGGCATTTACGAAATTATTAGCGAGTGCGAGGGCACACTTCGCCTTCTGCGAAGAAGAACGCGATTTCGCGTGCAGCAGATTCAACGGAGTCGGAACCGTGGGTGCCGTTCTCGGTGAAGCTGTCAGCGTAGTCGGCGCGCAGAGTGCCTGCCAGCGCGTTGTCCGGGTTGGTTGCACCCAGCAGGTCGCGGTGACGCTGTACCGCATTTTCGCCTTCCAGTACGGAAACAACGATTGGGCCAGAAGTCATGAACTCAACCAGACCGTCAAAGAATGGGCGACCTTCGTGCTCGGCGTAGAAACCGCGAGCCTGTTCAACGGTCAGATGCAGCATTTTGGTGCCAACGATCTTAAACCCTGCTGATTCAAAGCGAGAGAAGATGCTGCCAATAACGTTTTTTGCCACCGCGTTTGGTTTGATGATGGAAAAAGTACGTTCAATAGCCATTGATAACCTCTGTGAAATGTTCTGTTGTTTTTGCATACCTGAGTATGGTGTGGCGCGGATTATAAAGAGCAATAGCGCCATTGCCTATGGTTATGCATAACATTTTTTTAAAATGAGACGAAGATTAGCAACAGGCCTGATTTCGCATCCCGTAATGATGGTGAAAACAGAGCGGGCACTGCTTTTCATCAGGCGTAAATGACCAGAACTGGCGGTGGCACGACCGGCAAACCGCCTCATATGCGGGCCTGGCAACGGTTTTTGCAGTTCCCTCTGCTTGCGTCACGTTTATCGCCCCATGCTGGCAAACCGCTTCACACCCCCCGCAACCGGTGCAATGCCCGGATTCCACCTTCAGCACGGCGTTCTCAAAGCGAATCGCCTTTTCCTGGCAGCTTCGCCAGCATGCCCCGCACAGCACGCACTTTCCGGCATCGAGCGTTATCTCTGCCTCGCTAAACGCGGGAAAAGCCCTTCGCAGCTCACGCAGGCCGGGCATTACGCTACAGGATTGAACGTCCTCACGGGGAACGTGCATCAGCGCACGACGGGCGAGATTAACCTCGTTGCGCGGGATAACCCTGAACGTCCACGCCGCCTCACCGCGTCGGCGAAGCGCAAGATTAAGCCGGGCAAGCGCCAGCAGCCATTCAGGGTAACGCTCTGCTTCAATACTGATAAAACGAACGCGGTATTGCGCGTGCCAGAGCAGCAGCTCATTCACGCCGGGCGCGCGCTCAGTAAACGGCCCGACAAGCGTATCTCCACGCAAAAAGCGCTTTCGCGGCATGATGCCGGTAATGGCCCCGGCAGGACAGACAAACAGGCAGTCGCCACATTCAATACAGCGGCTGTCATCAATCAGGACGCCCGCGTCCGTAACGGAGAACGCCTGCGCGGGACAAGCGTCCGTACAGGCGCGGCAGGAGGCGTGGCGAAAGCGGCGACGAACGCACGCGTGCGTCACGTCCATCGCCGGGATAAGCGTTAATCCGCCCATCAGCCAATACTGAAGAAAACGAAGCGCAGCATCAGTTCACCCACAATCAGCAACGCGCTTCCGACCAGCACAGTACCACGTGCTGCCTTCAGACCGCCCGCGGCAAAGCACAGCACGCCGGCAACGGAAACGCACCAACTCAGCAGATGCAGCGTGCGCAGCTGCTCCAGCATCCGTAACGGAGCGTGCGGGAACGTCACCACGGTGTTATCCACGGCAGTAATGTCAGCCAGCCAGACGGGCTGCATCAGCAGACGCACAAGCACCAGCAGCGTAACGATCGCAACTGCCGCACGCAGGGTCGCCCGGGAAGGCGTTCCAGCGGCCATGCAGGCTGAGCCGATAATGCCCACCGAGCCAATAAACAGCACCAGCGTATTTACGTGCTGCCAGGTCACCACGGACGCATGCATATAAATCTGCGCCATGCAGAAGACATCCACCAGCCCGACAAGCCCCGCCACTGCCAGAAGCGGCTTCCAGCCCGGCTTTTTCGCGAACATCAGCAGCGTCGCAAGACCAAGCGCCGCAAGATAAAGGCTGGCAAAGACAATCTCGCGGCTCAGCCAGGAGCTGGATACGTGGCGCAGCGCGTTAAGGGCATTCAGCGGATAACCCATGTGCAGCGCCGAGGCGAGCAGCCCCAGGCAGGCCAGCACGAACGCCCCGGCAGCAGGCAGCAGCGCGCTACGCGGCGAACCATGCGCGCCCCCGAACGCCAGCCAGAGCGTAACGCCTACCGACCCCTGAAGGAACAGCGTAAAAATCAACAGCGGTAACTCATGCATGACGTTTCCCCTCTTTCTCTGCGCCCTGATGTGCTTTGATCACCAGGTTCGGTTTTGTGATGGAGGAATCAGGCAAGCCCTTCACGTCACAGACCGCACCGTATTTCGCCCGAAGCTCATCAATCGGCCCGAATTTGATCGCTTCGAGGGGACAGGTTGCCACGCAGACAGGCTGTTCGCCTTTTGCCTGCAGATCCACGCAAAAATCGCATTTTGACATCTGCCCGGTCTGCTCGTTGAGCTGTGGCGCGCCATAGGGGCATGACCACGCACAGTATCCGCAGCCGACGCACTTGTCCGTATCGACACGCACGATGCCGTCGCCAGGACGCTTGTGCATTGCGGTGGTCGGACAGTTTTTGGTGCAGATAGGATCCGCGCAGTGGTTGCAGGAGACAGAGAGCGTGTAGGCAAAAACGTTATTGCTGACCCCGCCCTGGCCGGTCGGGATGAAATTCCCGCCGTTGACTTCGTACACGCGACGAAAACGACGCCCGACCTCAAGGTTGTTTTTATCTTTGCACGCCACCTGGCAGGCCTTGCAGCCCGAGCAGCGGGATGAGTCGATAAAGAAACCCAGCTGCTTGTCGCTCACCGGCGCGTAGTGTTTGAACTGACTCATGCTTTCGCTACCTCCACCAGCATGGTTTGATGGGAATTTCCTTTCGCAAGTGCGGTAATACGGGCTGAACTGAGCACGTTCGCGCAGCCGCCTTTATCAATGCCCCGCTCGTCCGGCTGCCACCAGGCGCCTGCCTGCATGGCAACAACGCCGGGAATAATGCGCGGCGTGACCTCCGCCAGGACCTCACAAATGCCGCGCGCGTTGTGAATGCGCACGGTATCTCCCTGCGCAATACCGCGCTTTTGCGCATCCTGCGGGTTAATCCACAGCTTTTGCTGCTGGACTTCAATCAGCCACGGGTTGGCGTACTGGGTAGAGTTGGCGCGGTTTTTCCCTTTCCAGGTGATCAGCTGGAGCGGGAAGGTTTTCGCCAGCGCGTCTTCCGGGCCCTCATGGGCGGGAACGTAGTGCGACAGCGCCGGGATTTCCGGGTGATGCATGTCGTACAGGCGCTTCGAGAAGATCTCAATTTTTCCGGAAGGCGTCGGGAACGGATGATTTTGCGGATCGCGGATGTTGTCCTCAAAAGCGACGAACGGCGCGCTTTTGAAGAGATGCTGACGCGTTTTCTGTAGCGTCGCGAAGTCCGGCAGGCTTTCGTCCGGCATGGACAGCCGCGTCTGCTCCCAGATGTGTTCAATCCACGCTTTTTCGTCACGGCCTTCGCTGAATTCGGGTTCGACGCCAAGCTTAGCAGCGACTTCCCGCAGCCAGTCGTAATCTGAGCGGCGCTCAAACTCAGGTTCAATCAGCTTCTCAGACAGGATCAGATAGCTTGCCGTGCCCCAGGTTTCACCGATATTCCAGCGCTCCATAAAGCTGGTTTCCGGCAGGAGAAGATCGGCATATCTGGCGCTCGGCGTCATAAACAGATCGCTTGCGACGATAAATTCAATTTTTGACTCATCTTCCAGCACGCGGACCGCCTGATGAAGATCCGGGTTCTGGTTAGCCAGATAGTTGCCCGCCAGCGAGAACAGGATGCGGATATTGCTGTCGAGCTTATCCGCATCCTTCAGGCCGACTTCTGCCGTTACTTTGGAAGCATCATCGGCCGCCTGCACCCAGTTCATTACCGATATTTTGGCTTTTACCGGGTTATCCGGCATCTCTGGACCTGCCGCAAATTTCCGGTTTGCGCAGCCGCCATAGCCAGCCGCCCAGCCGCCTTTCACCCCAACGTTACCCGTCAGCGTTGCCAGTATCGTCGAGCCGCGCGCGGTGCGTTCGCCGCAGTTATGGCGCTGCGGCCCCCAGCCCTGGATCAGCGCGGCGGGTTTGGTGGTTGCGTAGTCGCGCGCCAGCTGACGAATGGTCTGCGCCGGCACGTGGGTGATTTTCTCTGCCCACTCCGGCGTTTTCGCCACGCCATCTTTTGCACCGCTAAGGTAAGCCATCAGGGATTCATTCGCCGGAACGCCCTCTGGCATGGCGTCTTCGTCAAAGCCCAGGGTATAGCGCTGAAGGAAATCGCGATCGTGCAGGTTCTCCGTGACGATCACGTACATCATGGCGTCCATCAGGGCGTTATCGGTTGAAGGAAGCAGCGGGATCCATTGATCGGCAAGGGAGGAAACCGTGTCCGAATAGCGCGGATCGACAACGATAAAGCGGGTGCCGTTTTGCTTCATCTTCTGGAAATAGTGGTTACTGTGGCCAAAGATCGTCTCTGTCGGGTTGTGCCCCCAGAGGATGACCAGCCTGGTGTCCTGCAGCGTGTCCAGCGAGCTGCCGCTGGCGGCAGTGCCATAGGTATACGGCGTTGCCGCCGCCGTGTTGCCCATGCTGACCGAGTGATAGCTTTCGAGATAACCGCCGGTTAGGTTAAGCAGGCGACGAACCATCTTATCGCCAGAAAACGTGCCGCCGGAAACTGCGGTGCCCACATGCACATAGCGCGAGGCGGGGCCGTATTGTTGCGTAATGGTTTTTAACCGCTCCGCAATAAGCGTGGTGGCTTCATCCCAGGTAATACGCTCGAATTTTCCTTCGCCACGTTTACCTACGCGTTTCATGGGATATTT
This sequence comes from Enterobacter cloacae complex sp. P40C2, assembly GCF_014930695.1. Classification (NCBI taxonomy): domain Bacteria; kingdom Pseudomonadati; phylum Pseudomonadota; class Gammaproteobacteria; order Enterobacterales; family Enterobacteriaceae; genus Enterobacter; species Enterobacter cloacae complex sp. P40C2. Next base: position 42,483 of record NZ_JADBRP010000014.1, read on the forward strand.
AAGCCGATCCGGGTGATAAACGAATTTCCGATAAGCGCGACCGCGAACGCAGGCGCGCATAACCGGCATCTGCGGATCAAGGGCATCATCCGGGCGGGTGGAAATTCGCGTGACAACGCCTTCACTAACGTGCGCACGAATATCACACTTGCCGCCGCAGTCAAACGTACTACAGGTTTGCACGACTTTCTCTTCAGGCGCGGCGCTGGTCTTTGCCGGGCCCTGGGCACGTGCTTTGCCGGTTGTGGCGACAAACGGCAGGGCGGCCAGCGCCGATCCTGCCTGAATAAAGTGACGTCGGGATAAGGCGGGAATAAGCCCCTCTCCCGGATTTTTATTTTTTTTCATTGCTCATTCCTTAGAATAAAAACGCATTCTCGTTTTTTTTCAGGAATGAATATTGATAATTATCAAGCTAACCCTTCAGGGGTAACGCTTAACGATCTAATTCAAAATTCACCGTCGCCGTTTGCCCTGTTTCATCCATTACAATTAATTGATAATTACCCGGCAAATATAATTGCAGTGAATAATTCCTCTGCCGTCCCTCCAGCGGTTCACCGTTTAAAAACCACCAGCGCTGCCCTTCTCCACCGCTGGTTGAAACGAAGAGCGTCATATTTTTCTCGCCCGGAAGGCGCTTAATTACCGCTCCTTCTCTGACGCCTGATAACATCAGCGGTGCCGAATTATGATTATCCAGCGGCGGGCAAACCGTTGAACGGGCAGGAAGACGAGCGGCACGTCTTTCGGCAACGGGCAGCCATGGCTCCAGCGGCAACGGCCAGACATCCAGCACTTTTTCTGTCGCATCCGGGCAATCCGCCGCAACGCGTTGACCGTCTTTATTCAGCCAGACCGGGAAACGGATCCCGCGAATTCCCTCCTGCTCCGGCAATAGCAGCGTAGGCGGTTCACTGTCTTCAAGCAGCCAGGTTGACAGACGACGCCGACAGTTTTCGCTCCCTTCCGGCAGCGACTGGCCGCCCGGCCAGCAAATCACACCCCGCCCCACGCTGGCAGGACGCGGATCGCGCGGCAGACGAGCCTCATCCACCATAGAACGAGACTGAAGCAGGTTATTCACCTGATTCAGTAGCGGAACCGCGCTGGCGAAACCAAACTGCCCCGCGACGGGCGTGCCGTCCGGGCGTCCGGTCCAGATACCAATGACATACCGGGCGTTAAGCCCAATGGCCCAGGCATCCCGGTAGCCGTAGCTGGTGCCGGTTTTCCACGCCAGCGGCGCAACCTGCGGCAGCGCGCTGTCCGGCAGGGGCTGAGCTTCTCCGGCGAGAATGCGACGAATAATCCACGCAGCGCCCTGCGACAACAGCGGACGTTCAACTAGCGGATCGCCCGGCTGTAAACGCAGCCTTCCGGCCTTACCCTGCCTTGCAAAGGCGCTATACGCGGCGGCTATATCAGCCAGACGTGCGCCCGCGCCCCCCAGAATCAGGGTGAGGTTGGGCTGCGCGCCCGCCGGGAGAATCAGCGGTAACCCCGCATTGCCCAGCATCCCGGCAAAACGTTTAGGGCCGTACGCCTCCAGCACCTGCACCGCAGGCAGATTGAGGGAGCGTACGAGGGCTTCACTCATGCTGACCGGCCCATGAAAGCCGCTGTCAAAGTTGCCGGGGCGATAATCCCCGGTTTTTCTTGGCACATCCTGAAGCAAGGAGGCAGGATGGATCAGCCCATCGTCCAGCGCCATGCCGTAGACGAAGGGCTTGAGAACCGATCCCGGGGATCGAATTGCATTGACCATATCCACGTGGCTAAAACGGCTGTCATCGTTGATATCCACCGAGCCGACCCAGCCGCGCACTTTCATATCCGTGTGATCTACCACGATCATTGCCAGCGAACTGCGGGCAGGCAGGCGAGACTTCCAGTTCATCGCCAGCTCTTCAAGCTGTCGCTGCAGCGTGGCATCAAGCGTGGTGGCTATTTTTGTCTCGCGGCTTTTACCGAGCATCATGCGCGAAAAGAGCGGTGCCAGCTGCGGCATCTGGCGGGGAGCCAGCCACACCGGTTCTTCCCGGGACTCTTTCACCTGCTTTTCTGACCAGACGCCCTGAGCCATCATGCGGTCGAGGACTTTGTTACGCGCCGCCTCCGCGCGTTCCGGCCAGCGGTCCGGGCGCAGGCGGCTTGGTGCCTGCGGCAGCACCGCCAGCAGCGCCGCGTCGGAATAGCTCAGCCGTGATGGCGGCTTTCCAAGGTAGGTCCAGCTTGCTGCCCCCACTCCCTGCAGGGTGCCGCCAAACGGGGCCCGGTTGAGATACAGCGTGAGAATTTCACGCTTGGAGAGATGCCACTCCAGCTGCATTGCCCGCCACAGCTGACGAATTTTACCGCCAAAAGTGCGCGGATGCGGATCCAGAAGGCGCGCCACCTGCATGGTAAGCGTGCTTCCGCCAGAAACGACTCTCCCGGAGGTAAGATCCTGCCAGGCAGCGCGCAGTACAGAGAGCGGATTGACGCCCGGATGCTCCCAGAACCAGCGGTCTTCATACTGGATCAGGGCCTCCAGATAGCGCGGTGAAACCTCCTCAATGGTAACCGGATAGCGCCAGATGCCCTCGCTGTCGGCAAAACGCCACAGCGGTACGCCCTGCTCATCCACAACCACGCGCGAGGGGTTAACCTCTTTCAGAGGCAGCGGCCACAGGCGGTCGGCAGCGACAATCAGCGCCACTGAAACGAAAAGCGCTCCCGCCAGCCATAGCCAGCGGGAGCGTATCAGTCGTTCTGGCAGCATCTTAAGGAACAACGATCAGCGGGCCACTGGCCGCCCCTGTTGCCCGCCACTGCGGAACGTACATGGATTCCACCATCGGAACCGGCACCTGGTAGGTTCCCGGCGTGACGGCTCGGGCCAGGTACACCAGCGTAACCGGCTGACCTTCATTGACCGGCACAGCGGCCACAAAGCGGTCGTCGCGGAATTCCATATGCTGGATATCAGACTGCTGCATCTGATTCAGCAGATTCTGCACTTCGCTGCCGCTGTCCTGGAGGCTGGCGCTGCTGCTCGCCAGATTCTGGTTTTCAAGTTCCAGACCTGCCGGGAGCAGATCCACCACCAGCGCATCCGGCACGTTCTGGCTGGCCTTCACTTCAAGCCACACCAGCACCAGCTCACCACTCTTCAGGGAAGAGAGTGACTTGCTGCTGCCGTCTGTCGCCAGAACGTGGCGTTCAATCTGCAATACGTTAGAGGTTCGCTGAGGCGCATACTCCGGATACCCCGTACTGTCCAGACGAACCCACAGCGGCGTAGTGCCGGTATTGGTTACCTGCAGCGCGCTAAGCTGGGCGCCGTTCAGGTTTTCTACCCGCGGTTTGTCACTACTTTGTGCCTGCTCAGAGAGGCTCGTGGTCGCCTGCCATGCTCCGGAGAGCGTTTGCAGCGAACGTCCGGCCATGAACAGGGCGTTGCTTTCCTGGGTTGAGAGCCAGCGCTGGCTAAAGGCTTCCTGCGACAAGGCGTTCAGCAGTGTATTTTGCGCATCCGGCAGCAGCTTGTACTCTTCCAGAAGGGAGAGCATCAGGGCATTATCGCGAAGCTGGCTACCGTAATCCGCCATCCAGCTTCGGCTGTCAGTACGCGGCGTTTTGATAGCCAGATCCAGCGCCTGCTGGCTGCGCGGTGCATCTCCCATCAGCTTCAGGGCCATCCCCAGCTGCATCAGCGGCAGCCCGGAAGCAGCCTGAGCGTGGCGCTCCCAGACTTCACGCAGCGCGCCGAGCGGCGCTTTTTGCTGACGCGCCAGAACCAGCGAGGCATAAGCCTGTACGGCAAACTTACTGGCCTCAGCGTTGTCGCTGTAGCGGACAGACATCATGCCCGGATCCTGTAAGTAACGCAGCAGGCGGTTATTCGCCTTATTTACCGCATCGGCAGGAACGCTATAGCCCTGTTCCCCTGCGCGCACGAGGAAGTCAGTAACGTACGCGGTCAGCCAGTACTCTTCCGGACCGTTTTTATCCCAGAGCGCAAACCCCCCGTCGTCACGCTGCATTTGCAGCAGGCGGGAGATACCGAGATCGATAGCCGCACGGCGCTTGTCGTCAGTATCCCCCTTAATGCCGAGAGCCTTGAGCTGCGCGGAATTGGTGTATAGCGACGGGAAGAGGCCGCTGGTGGTTTGCTCCAGACACCCGTACGGATAAGCCTGCAGCTCACGGATGTAGCGCGCCAGGTTCAGTGGCGCTTTTCCGCTGAGCAGCAGCTGCCCCTGTAGCGTCGCAGGAGAGAAACCGGCAATGTGCTGCGCTGGGGCAGTCCAGGATTCGCCAGGGTTGAGCATCGTGCCCGTATTCACCGTTTGCGCCGGGAATGCGGGGCGCACGCCAATTTTCCAGCTCTTCTGCTGGGGAGTATACGTCTCGCCCGGAAGCTGTAGCCCGGCAATCTGAGCGGTAATTTCGCCATCACCGTATCCTTCCAGCGCCCGCACCGGAATAAACAGGGTGCTGCGTGCGCCAGGCGGTAGCTGAACAGGCGCTGGCTGAGCGCCTTCCAGCGACAGCTTGCCGGTTGAGGTTAGCGTGACGTTCAGCGTTTGCGGCCGATCGGTGAGGTTAGTCAGGTCCAGCGTCAGGCGGGAGGTGTCACCGCTTGCCAGGAAACGCGGCGTGTTAAGTTCGGTAATGACTGGCGCGGCTACAACGATCTTGCTCTCGCTGCTGCCGAAATCGTCTTCCGTCCACGCCTGCGCCATCAGACGCAGCTCGCCGTTGAAATCACCAATCGGCAACGTAACGGTGCCTTCACCGTTAGCATCCAGCGTAACCGGCTGCGCCTGCTGGGCAATAATAGTGACGTGATTAACCGGTGGCTTACCGCCACGCTTCAGCTCATCGCCGTCACCGCCGAAGCGCAGTGCGGCCATGCGCCCCTGGCCTTCAATGACCTGGCCGTAGATATCGTAAATATCCGCGCCATAACGCTTCTGTCCGAAGAAGGCTTCCCACGGATCCGGCGTAACGTAGTCGGTAATGTTCAGCACGCCGCTATCAACAGCCGAAACCAGCACGTTCACCTTCTGTGGTGCCGCGCCCTCCTTCACGCTGGCTTTCACTTTCACAGAAAGCGTCTGGTTAGGACGCATTTTCTGCGGATTATCAAGCGCAATGTTCAGGCGGCGATTTTCGTCACCCATTGGCAGATGCAGCAGCCCGACCGCGCGCTTTGGCGTGGCGGATTTGGACTTATCGCCGGGACGTACCACCAGCGTGCTGAGGTACAGATCGTGACGCTTCCAGGCTTTATCCACTGGAATGGAGAGATCCAGACCGTTTGCCGGGACGTCGATCTCTTTCCACCACAGCGGCCCTTCGCTGGATTCAATCATGGCATAGCCTTTGCCCGCGGCCGGTGCGGCAATATGCAGGTTGATGGTATCGCCAGGCTGATAAGCTGGCTTATCAAGCTTCATCGTCACGCGGTCAGGGCGCACCGCCCCCGTGCCGTCGCTGTTATCCTGCCAGCTGTAGCCTGCCCAGAAGCGCACGCTGCTGACCATGTCATCAGGCGCTTTCACTTCCAGACGGTATGAGCCCCACTCCACCGGGAAAGTGACTTTACCGGTTTCATCAGCCTTGAGGTTAAGTTCCTGCTCGCCCTCAACAAGATCTTTCTGGTCAAACTGCGACTGCCAGCCCTCACTCTCTGACCAGTTCCAGAAATAGTCCCGGCGCTCGCGGATCAGGCGCACCTGCAAACCGGACACCGCTTTTTTCGCCCCGCCGGCATCGGCATAAACGATGTCAAAGCTGGCGTTGCCGTTTTCATCGACAATCGGCTGATTGACGGTGGTATCGGTACGGTAATCGTAAACGGCCTTACTGGCGAACTGAGGACGGATCCCCGGTAGCGTGGCCGCCGGCCAGATAGCCTGCTCGGCGCGACGCGTCACCGGGCGACCGCCCGACTCAAGCAGACTGGCCTGCAAAATCAGCTGCAGCGGCGAGTGCACCTCTTTCCACTGGCTTTCAGTGGTCACCTGTCCGCGCCCCTGCTCATCAAGCGTAAGCTGCACTTCGTCCAGGCTACGGCTCAGGTTCTCTTCCGCAATATCACCGAACTGGAATCCCGGCAGCGCAGTTACCGCCTCACGCAGCGGGCGCAGGAAAAGCTGGCCTTGCAGGGCGTTGCCGTTAGCCGGTGCGCCATACAGGTAATAGCCCACTACGTTAAAGTCCACGTCATCCCGTGGAGAAACCGGTGTTTTTTGCCCCGTCAGATTCAGCGCCATGCGTTCAGGCATGAAATCTTCAACTTGGAAATCCCACATGCGCTGCTGGTTGTCTCCCGTATTCGCGCGAACATGCCACATGCCGGTCTGCGCGCCGCTATCAAGCGGGTAGTTGAAGCGGTAAAGTCCGTTCTCGGGCTGCACAACAACCGTGCGCGCCACCTGACCGTCCGGGCGCAATACGTCAAGCTTCACAGGCTGATCGGGAAGCGGTTTTCCGTCGCTGTCGCGCAGCAGGCCGTTGAGGAGCACCGTTTCACCCGGACGATAGAGATCGCGCGGGCCAAACATAAAGAATTGTTTGCTATAACCCGGCTTGCCGGCGATATCAAACTCCGCCAGGTCGAGCGCCGGAAGTTTGAGATCGAGCAGCGTGGTCTGCCCGTCTTTGCTGGCGAGGATCAGCGCAGCTTCTTTATCCGTCTCCAGCTTCGCATGACCGTCCGCGTCGCTGTTCGCCTCGGCCAGGGTCTGGCCTTTATCGTTCAGAAGGGTAAGGGCAACGCCTGACTGCGCCGCACCGTTTTCCAGGCTCTGGGTGAAGATGTCCAGGCGGTTATGATAGCGGTGGGCGGAGAGCCCAATATCACTTAAGGTGAAAAGCGTCGCGGCATTGCTGTAGTTGTAGTGCCCGGCCTGATTCATGACGGCTATGTAAACGCCCGACTGCTGGAGCGGCTTAATATCCTTCAGCGGCAGCAGCAGTTTCTCGCGGGTGTTGCGCGCCGGGTTAAGGTCAAAGCGGCCGGTATAGACCAGTTCCGCCATCTTCAGCAGCGTGTCGGACTCCCAGTTGGTCAGTGAGTTCCGGTACTCCCACTGGCTGACAAACGAGGCCAGCGACTCCGGCTTAATGCGGTAGAAGTTCACGTCCACGCTGTTAACGTTAAGCGCCATCACCGGCAGCCCTTCCACCACGCTGCCCGGCAGCAGCGAACCGCGGCTGGCAAATCCGACCGTCGGTTCAACATCCCGGGTGGTGATAGCTTTTTCATAATCAATGCCAAACGTCGCGCTGTTCAGCGCCTCAAGACCACGTTCGACGGTGACGACCAGGTTACGATTTGGTTCCAGGTGGCGCAGGCGCAGCTCTTTCAGATTGGGCGCCAGCTCCCAGGCACCGTCCACCTTGCCGCTTTTCTTATCCACCACGTGCACGGTTTTGGCGAAGTCCTGATCGGGCTTCAGCGGCACCGAAAAGGTCAGCACCAGCGTCGCAGCGCCGTCAAGCTGTACCTCTGAGGCATCCAGCAGCGTCAGCGCCTTACCCTGGCTCTGTGCAGCCAGCGCAGCCAGCGTTTTTGGGTCCGGTTTTTCCGGTGCTTTCTTTTCTGAAGCGGTTGACGCTGCGGGCGCAGCAGCCTGTGTTTTGTCGTCGCTGTTATCGCAGCCGACAAGCGTAAACGTGGTGAGCAGCGCGAGAGAGATCGCGGCTAAGCGAAACGGTTTCATCCTTAGTCTCTGGCCTGTGAGGCCTGTTGGTCGTCGTCCGGATAAGTATTATCCGCAAGTTTCGTTAATACAAAAAGTCCAATTTAGTATTGTGGAAAGCGCCTCGCAGAATGACATCACCCTGCCATACGGTGTTGGAACCACGATCACAGCCCTTAACGTAACATGTTACCTTTCACGTCATTTGTTTTTAAAACAAGAAGATAGCTGGATAAGATCCTTCCGGGCCTGCTAGTTTTATGACCATGACGCACGCCGAGTGCGCGGTTCAATAAGAGAGAAAGCCATGAAACGAGCCGTGAACGCCCTACAAAATTTCGGTAAATCACTTTACGGACCGGTACTTATCTTACCTATCGTCGGTCTGTTTATCGCCTTTGGCAATGTGCTGGGCAACGGTAATCTGGCCGAGTACCTGCCGTTTCTCGGCCATCCGCTGATCCAGAATGTTGGCCAGCTGATCGCCAAATCTGCCGTGTCGGTGCTGGTTAACCTGGCGCTGGTGTTTGCCGTCGGGATCCCCATTGGCCTGGCCACGCGGGACAAAGGCTACGCGGCACTGATTGGGCTGGTGACCTTTGTGGTGTTTATCAACGCCATGAACGTGACGCTAAAGCTTCAGGGTGAACTGGCTCCAGCTGACCAGATGAAAGCCGCGGGTCAAAGCATGGTGCTTGGCGTTCAGGTACTGGAGATGGGCGTGTTCGCCGGGATCCTGACCGGGGCGCTCTCCGGTTATCTGTACAACAAATACTCCGGCGTGCAGTTTAACGGCGCGATGGCGATCTATTCCGGCCACTGCTTTGTTGCCATTGTGATGCTGCCCGTCTCAATGCTGCTCGGCGTGGTGATGAGTGAGCTGTGGCCGTACGCTCAGCACGGCATTAGCGCGCTGGCGCTGGCGATCAAAGGCTCCGGTCCGTTCGGCGTGGCGATCTACGGCTTCCTTGAGCGCATCCTGGTGCCGACGGGCCTGCATCATCTGGTCTACACCCCGTTCCTCTATACCGAACTGGGCGGTACGCAGGAGGTGTGCGGCACGGTTTACCAGGGCGCGCGCAACATTTACTTCGCCGAGATGGCCTGCCCGGACGTGAAGCAGCTGAGCAGCACCGTAGTGTGGGACGCGCGCGGCATCAGTAAAATGTTCGGCCTGCCTGCCGCCGCGCTGGCGATGTACATGACCGCAAAGCCGGAGCGTAAAGCCATTGCGAAAGCCATTCTGATCCCGGCGGCGTTAACCTCGCTGCTGGTGGGCGTCACCGAGCCGATTGAGTTCTCCTTCCTGTTTGTCGCCCCGCTGCTGTTCGTGGTGCATGCGGTGCTGACCGGCATCGGCATGATGCTGTTCTCCCTGTTCGGCGTTCACGCCATCGGTGCCAACGGGGTTATCGACTTCATTCTCTACAACCTGCCGCTCGGCACGGAGAAGTCCAACTGGCCGATGTACATCGTGGTCGGACTGATTATGTTCGCCCTTTACTTCGTGGTGTTCCGCTTCCTGATCCTGCGCTTCAGCATGAAAACGCCGGGCCGTGAAGATGAGGAGCAGGAGACGCGCCTTTACAGCAAGCAGGAGTACCAGGCGAAGGGGAATAACGACGGGCTGGGCGAATCCATCGTGGTGGGTCTGGGCGGCCGGGAAAATATTGAAGTCGTTGATAACTGCTACACCCGCTTACGCGTCACGGTGAAGGACGTCGCCATCATCGACGAACCGCGCCTGAAAGCGACCGGCGCGAAAGGGGTTATCAAACAAGGCAACAACGTTCAGGTGGTCTACGGGCTGCATGTCAAAAAAATGCGAGAAGCCGTTGAGACGTTTCTCTGAAAGGAGCTAAAGATGTTTACACCCCCATTCATTCTGTCCATTGCCGGCGGCGGCAGCACCTATACGCCGGGTATTGTGAAAAGCCTGATGGTGCGCCTGCAGGATTTCCCGCTGGCGGAGATTCGCCTTTATGACATCGACGAGGCGCGTCAGGACACTATTGCGCCGGTGGTGGAAAAGGTTATTCGCGACCACAGCCAGAGCATCAAATTCACCGTCACCAGCGACCCGGAAGTGGCCTTCAGCGGCGCGCATTTTGTGTTTGCCCAGATGCGCGTTGGTCAGTACAGGATGCGCGAGCAGGATGAGAAGATCCCGCTGCGTCACGGCGTGGTTGGCCAGGAAACCTGCGGCCCCGGCGGGCTGGCGTACGGGCTGCGTACGATCCTGCCGATGGTGGAGCTTATCGATCTGGTGGATCGCTACGCGCATGAGAAAGCGTGGATCGTTAACTACTCCAACCCGGCGGCTATCGTCGCTGAAGGCGTACGTCGTCTGCGCCCGAATGCGCGCGTGCTGAACATCTGCGATATGCCGGTTGCCGCGATGCGTAATATGGGCGCCATTCTGGGCGTGGATCGCCGCAAGCTGGAGGTGGACTACTTTGGTCTGAATCACTTCGGCTGGTTTACCCGCGTGCTGGTGGACGGCGTAGACAGGCTGCCGGAGCTGCGTAAGCATATCGCGAAGTTTGGCCTGCTGACGGAAGATGCCGCCAAAACGGATCCGCAGCATTCTGATCCGTCGTGGGTGAAAACCTGGCGCAACATCAAGCCGATTATGGATAACTTCCCGGAGTACCTGCCGAACCCGTATTTGCAGTACTACCTGATGCCGAACCAGATTGTGGAGCATCAGGACCCGGAGTACACCCGCGCCAACGAAGTGATGAACGGGCGTGAGAAAAAACTTTTCGCCGCCGCGGAAGAGTACAAGCGCACCGGGATTTTACCGGATGCCTTCCACGTAGGCGTCCACGGTGAGTTTATCGTCGATGTCGCCTGCTCGCTGGCCTTTAACCTGCGGAGCCGCCATCTGGTGATGGTGGAAAACCGCGGCGCGATAACCAATCTGCCGTACGACGCGGTAGTGGAAGTGCCCGCCTATATCACCTCCGAAGGACCGGAGCCCGTCCGCGTGGGCAAGGTGCCGCTGTTCTATCAGACCCTCCTGCAACAGCAGCTCGCGTCTGAACAGCTGCTGGTGGAGGCAACCATCGAAGGCAGCTATGAGAAAGCGCTGCAGGCCTTTACCCTGAACCGTACCGTGCCGACCATGGCGCACGCGAAAGCGATTCTGGATGACATGATTGAAGCCAACCGCGACTACTGGCCTGCGCTGCAAAAAGCCTGGCAGGACGGCGAAACGGTGAAAAAATAGGGGCTTGCTCGCGAGTTGAACGCGGTTTGCTTGTCGGTGTCAGAAAAAACACCGACAATTCTTTTTTACGGAAAAGAATGGAGGCAACCCATGTCCACCTCATATTTTGTCGCCGCCGACTGGCTGATTGAGCACGGCGACGATCCGGAAGTCCAGATTATTGACGCGCGCATGGCTCCTCCGGGCCAGGAGCATCGTGACGTTCCCGGTGAATACCGTGCCGGACATCTGCCCGGCGCGGTATTTTTTGATATCGAAGCCCTTTCCGATCACACCTCTCCCCTGCCGCACATGTTGCCACGCCCGGAAGCGTTTTCCGTCGCGATGCGCGAACTTGGCGTCAGCAAAGATAAACACCTTGTTGTTTACGATGAAGGTAACCTCTTCTCGGCACCGCGCGCGTGGTGGATGCTGAAAACTTTCGGCGTGGAAAACGTTTCGATTCTGGCAGGCGGCCTTGCGGGCTGGAAGCGCGATGCGCTGCCGCTCCAGCAGGGTGACGTGACGCTGCCGGAAGGCGATTTCGACGCGACGTTTGACGCGCAGGTGGTGAAGCGACTGACTGACGTTCTGGTTGTTAGCCACGAAAGAACAGCGCAAATCGTCGACGCCCGCCCTGCGCCACGTTTTAACGCCGAAGCGGATGAACCGCGTCCGGGCCTGAAGCGTGGCCATATTCCGGGCGCGCTGAACGTGCCGTGGGGCGATCTGGTGTTCGAGGGGGAGCTGAAAACCACCGACGAGCTAAAGGCAATTTTTGACCGTGCGGGTGTTGATTTGCATCGTCCGATCATCGCCAGCTGCGGTTCCGGCGTGACGGCCTGCGTGGCGATCCTTGCGCTGGCGACTCTGGGCGTGAATGACGTCACGCTGTACGACGGCGCCTGGAGCGAATGGGGTGCGCGAGAGGATCTGCCGGTTGAACCGGCGAAATAATGGATAACCGCCTGGCCACGCTGTTAACGCGCGGGGCGTCCCTGACCCGCGCGGAGTATCGCGTTCTCGCCCACCTCACGGAGCATCCGCTGCTGGTGGGCAACATCACGGTGCGCGAGCTGGCGCAGGCGACGTTTGTCTCCACCGCGACCATTATGCGGCTGTGCCAGAAGCTGGGATTCAGCGGCTTCAGCGAGTTCATCTGGCACTGCAAGCAGCTGCTTACAGACACGCCGCATATCGCCGTACAGCCCGAGCAGCATGCAGAATTACCGGCGCTTTTTAATCAGTTTATCGCCAACTATCAGCAAACCTTTCAGTGGGTTACGCAGAAGAAACGCCAGCAGTTTTCCAGCCTGCTGCGCCAGAAAGAGAGCTTTTTTCTCTACGGCGCCGGTTTTTCCTATCTTTTTGCCGAGTACCTGACCAAGAAACTGCAGGTGCTGGGTAAAACGGCGTTTATCTCCGGGCCGGGGGACAGCCGGAATATTTTCCTCAGCAACGCCGCACGCTATCAGGTATTTATTGCCGTCTCCCGCAGCGGTGAAACGGAGCAGGTGCTGGATAAAGCGCGGATCGCCAAAAACGTGGGTATGACGGTCGTCGCCTTTACCCGTGCCTCCGCCAATACGCTGGCGGGCATGGCGGATCTGCATTTCGCGCTGTATGACGAGGCGGTACACTTCGCTGCCGAAGCCGCAGGCGTGACGTCGTTTGAGTCGAATCTGGTCCTGCTGATGGATTTACTGCTGCTGGAAGCAACGGGGTGAAACTCACCCCGCTGTAATCAGATAATGCGGTTGGTTTTGAGATCGCGGAGGAAGCCACCCCAGCGACGCTCGTAGAACGGAGTAATGTGCTCGGTAATAAAGTGGCTGATGCCCTTCTCGCCTTTCTTGACCTGACAGATATCAATGGGCTCATCGCCCGGCAGCGTGTCGGTAGCAACGCTTCCCGCCGCCTGAATGATGTCGTCGATATCCCCGTCCGCTTCAATACCAATCAGCAGCACCGGCTGTTCGTCAGCCTGCTCTTTGATGGAGCAGAGAAACGCGCGCTTTACCGGCTTGATGGTTTTAAACAGCGTGGTCAGGGAGTCAATCATCTGCGCGGGCGGTTCGGCCACTTCAGAGAGCAGCAGCGTTTCGCCCCCTTCCAGCACCTCCTGGGTGCTGAGCGGGTTACCCTCTTCGCCAATCAGATGGCTGATTTCGCGCGGGGTGAACTCTTTTCCTGTCGGCAGCTTCGCGTTGAGGAACAGCGTCTGCCCCAGCGTCATTTCGAACAGCGTGCGCACCGGCATCACCACGAACGCCTGTTCCTCTTCGACCGCTTCCTGTAACGCTTCCAGCGAGGTAAAGAACGGGATCACCGAAGTGCCGTCGTCCTTCTCCCAGTGGAGCAGATCCAGCGCGCTGTCTTCGACAACCTGCTCGCCTTCCGCCGCCGTGCCCGGCACCCAGACGGTGGATTCCAGCAGCGTGCGGAAAAATGCCGGACGGTGGGCAGGCTCGGTAGCCGCCTGCTCCAGCAGAGTTTCTAATTCATTTTTGGTTTCGGACATAACAGTTCCAGATAATGCATTTTCCCCTCACCCTAACCCTCTCCCCAAAGGGGAGAGGGAATTTGAACACCCTCTCCCCTGTGGGGAGAGGGCCGGGGTGAGGGGCCAATAATTACTCAGCCGTCAGCAGGTTCGCCACGGTACGCACGCCCAGACCGGTCGCGCCCGCGGACCACTGCTCAACCGCCGCCTTACGGTACGTTGCGGAGCAGTCGATGTGCAGCCAGCCTTCCTGATAGTTCTCGACGAAGTGGGACAGGAAGCCTGCTGCGGTGCTTGCCCCCGCCGGGTACGCCGCGCTTGCGGTGTTGTTCAGCTCGGCAAAGTTAGACGGCAGCTGGCTGCGGTGGAACTCGGCCAGCGGCAGGCGCCAGAACGGCTCGTTTTCCGCCGCGGCGCTTGCCAGCAGGCGAGCGGCCAGCCTGTCGTCGAAGCTGAACAGCGCATGGTAGTCGTTACCCAGGGCAGTCTTCGCCGCACCGGTCAGGGTTGCCATGTCGATAATGAGCTCCGGCTTCTGGGCTGACGCGTCGATCAGGCCATCGGCCAGAACCAGGCGGCCTTCGGCGTCGGTGTTCATCACTTCGACGTTTTTACCGTTGCGGTAGCGAATGATGTCGCCCAGCTTGAAGGCGTTACCGCTTACCATGTTGTCCGCGCAGCACAGGTACAGCTTCACGCGCTTTTTAAGACCGCGGGTGATGGCGAACGCCAGCGCGCCGGTAATCGTTGCCGCGCCACCCATGTCGGACTTCATGGAGTCCATGAACGCGCTCTGCTTCAGGCTGTAGCCGCCGGTGTCGAAGGTGATGCCTTTACCGACCAGGCAGGCAAATACCGGCGCGGCTTTATCGCCGGTTGGGTTGTAGTCCAGCGCCAGCAGCACAGGAGGACGCTCAGAACCGCGGCCCACGGTGTGGATGCCCATATAGTTCTGCTCGCGCAGATCTTCACCTTTGGTGATGCGGTAGGACATGCTGTCGCCCGCCACGCCGGACAGCAGGTCAACGGCGCGCTGCGCCAGCTGCTCCGGGCCTAACTCTTCCGCCGGGGCGTTGATGGTATCGCGCACCCAGTCGATGATTTGCAGGCGGCTTTCAAGCTCTTTCTGCCCGGCTTCGTCGAGGCTGGCCCACTCAACTTTGCGGGTTCCTTTCGGGCCTTTGTAACCGGCCCAGAACGCCCAGCTGCGGTCGGTGTCCCAGCCTTCACCTTCCAGAGACACATGCTTAATGCCCAGGCCGTCAATTTTACGCGCGGCGCGCTGGATCAGCCCTAAATCATCTTTGCCGGTAAGGTGCAGGGTAATACCGTCGTTATTGATGCTCCAGGTGGCTTTCTCGCCCCAGCGCGCGTCGGCTGGCTGCGTGGTGAGCGTAATCTTCATCGCTTCGGTCATTTTATTTATCCTTATTAGCAAACGGGCCGCCAGAAGGCAGCCCGTTAAGTGATTTACTCTGCTTCATCTAACCAGACTAACAGAATCGCCTCCAGAATTTTTTCATTGGATGCGTTTGGATCGTCGTCAAAATCTTCCAGATCGCAGATCCACTGATGCATATCGGTGAATCGCACGGTCTTCGGATCGAGATCCGGGTTCGCGTCGTACAGCGCTTCGCCGATCTCGCGGCTGTCGGTCCACTTCAGTCCCATATCAATGCTCGCGTGCGTGGTTGATAGTATAGCGTGGGAACTCCACGACCAGATCTTCATCGGTCACCGCGGCCTGGCAGCTTAAGCGGCTGTCCGGCTCCAGACCCCATGCTTTATCCAGCATGTCGTCTTCATCTTCGGTGCTCTCGGCGAGCGAGTCGAAACCTTCACGCACGATGCAGTGGCACGTTGTGCAGGCACAGGATTTTTCACAGGCGTGTTCCACTTCGATACCGTTACGCAGGGCAACGTCGAGAATGGTTTCACCGGTCTTCGCTTCCAGAACAGCGCCATCCGGACAGAGGTCCGCATGAGGCAAAATAACAATCTTTGGCATATTAAACCTCGTCCACGGACTGGCCTTTCAGCGCGACGCGGACAGATTTGTCCATGCGGCGAGCAGCGAAGTCCTGGGTTTGTTTATCAACGTTTTTAATGGCTTCTTCTATTGCGTCAGCGTCATTGCCTTCTGCTACTGCGCTTAAGCGCGCGGCAGCCTCGTCAATCACCTGGCGCTCGGCGGCGCTTAACAGCGCGGCATCGGCAGCGAGCGCGCCGTTCAGGCTTTCCAGCACGCGTGCGGCTTCAACTTTTTGTTCGGCCAGCATACGCGCCTTCACATCCTGCTCGGCGTAGCTCATTGAGTCCTGAATCATGGAGGCGATTTCGCCATCGGTCAGGCCGTAGGACGGCTTCACCTGAATGGACGATTCGACGCCGGTGGATTTTTCCATCGCCGTCACGCTCAGCAGACCGTCCGCATCCACCTGGAAGGTGACGCGAATATGCGCCCCGCCCGCGGGCAGCGCCGGGATGCCGCGCAGCGCGAAGCGCGCCAGGGAGCGGCAGTCCTGCACCAGCTCGCGTTCGCCCTGCATCACGTGAATGGACATCGCGGTCTGGCCGTCTTTGAAGGTGGTGAACTCCTGCGCGCGCGCCACCGGAATGGTCGTGTTGCGCGGGATAACCTTCTCCACCAGGCCGCCCATGGTTTCTAAACCAAGCGACAGCGGGATGACGTCCAGCAACAGCATTTCGCTGTCCGGCTTGTTGCCCACCAGAATATCGGCCTGGATGGCCGCGCCTACGGCAACGACTTTATCCGGGTCGATGGAGGTCAGCGGCGTGCGGCCAAAGAATTCGCCCACGCGTTCGCGCACCAGCGGCACGCGCGTTGAGCCACCCACCATGACCACTTCCAGCACCTCGCTGGCTTCAACGCCCGCATCCTTCAATGCGCGACGGCAGGCCATCAGCGTGCGTTTCACCAGCGGGGCAATAAGTTCATCGAACCGGGCGCGGGTGATGTCACCCTGCCAGCCCGCGACGTTAATGCTGACGGACTGCGCATCGCTCAGCGCGATTTTTGCCTCAACGGCAGCGTCCAGCAGCTCACGCTGTACGCGGGCATCGCTGCGATCGCTGATGCCCGCCTGCTCGCGGATGTAATCGGCCAGCAGATGGTCGAAGTCATCGCCGCCAAGCGCGGAGTCCCCGCCGGTCGCCAGCACTTCGAACACGCCGCGGCTCAGGCGCAGAATGGAGATATCAAAGGTGCCTCCGCCGAGGTCGTAAACTGCAATCACCCCTTCCTGACCGGAGTCGAGACCGTAGGCAATCGCCGCCGCCGTCGGTTCGTTCAGCAGGCGCAGCACGTGCAGGCCCGCCAGACGCGCGGCGTCTTTGGTGCCCTGACGCTGTGCGTCGTCAAAATAGGCCGGAACGGTGATCACAACCCCGTCCAGATCGCCGCCGAGCGTCGCCGTAGCGCGCGCCGCCAGCGCCTTGAGAATATCCGCGGAAACGCGAATCGGGTTCAGCAGACCGGCAGCCGTGGCAATCATCGGCAGGCCGTTTTCACTGGCCTGCAGCTGATACGGCAGATGCGGGTAACGGGTCTGGATATCGGCCAGCGAGCGGCCCATCATGCGCTTAACAGAGCTGATGGTGTTCGCCGGATCGCGAGAGGCGTTAGCGCGGGCATCAAACCCAACCGCGTGCCCCTGCTGCTGGTAGTGGACCACGGAAGGCAGCAGATGGCGGCCCTGCTCGTCAGCCAGCGTTTCCGCCTGGCCGCTGCGCACGGTCGCCACGAGGGAATTGGTGGTGCCGAGATCAATACCTACCGCCAGACGACGCTGGTGCGGTGCGGCACTTAAACCGGGCTCACTAATTTGTAATAAGGCCATAATTGCTTCCGAAATTAAAAATCGAGCAGCTTTTCTTCGAGTTGTTCAGCACTGCTTCGCAGTTTATCGAGAAAACGGAGTTTGCGCACAGTGTCTGCCGCCACGTCCCAGGTCTCGTTGTTCAGTTGCTCCACCATCTGCTGATGGCGGGTATCAAACATGCCCTTCACGCGCGCGATGAAGCTTTCCAGACGCGCCTCGTCTTTGGCCTGTTCAATCTCATCCAGCTCTTCGCGAAGCTCCAGCTGTTCCATCAGAAACGCGGTATCGCGCACGGTATGCTGTTCGCTCGCCAGATCAAAACCGTGGAGTGAGAGCAGATATTCGGCACGCGCCAGCGGATGGCGCAGCGTCTGCCAGGCCTGGTTGATGGTCGCAGAGTGCGACACCGCGGCCAGCTGCTCTGCCTGCGTCCCGCTGGCGAATTTATCCGGATGGTACTGACGCTGCAGATCCTGAAAACGGACCGTCAGCGCCTGCAGATCGATCGGGTATTGAGCGGGTAGTCCGAAGAGAGTGAAGTAATCCATAACAATCTCAGGGGTAGCCTGTTAGAACAAACCCCACGCGCAGCAAAGCCACGGTGGGGTTTCGGATGACGCGCGGTTAAACGTGGAAGCTTTCGCCGCAACCACACTCGTCTTTGACGTTCGGGTTCGTAAATTTGAACCCTTCGTTCAGGCCTTCCTTTACGAAGTCCAGCTGAGTGCCGTTGAGGAATTGCAGGCTTTTGCCATCGACCACCACCTTCACGCCCTTGTCTTCAAACACGGTGTCATCAGACGCCGGCTCGTCAACAAACTCCAGTACGTAAGCCATACCAGAACAGCCGGAGGTACGTACGCCCAGTCGCAGGCCAAAGCCTTTACCACGGTTCGCCAGAAAAGAGCTTACTCGCGCGGCAGCGCTGTCGCTAAGGGTAATCGACATACTCAAACCTCAATTATTTTGCTTCACGTTTGCTTTTGTAATCCGCAATGGCGGCTTTGATCGCGTCTTCTGCCAGGATAGAACAGTGAATTTTCACCGGCGGCAGTTCGAGTTCTTCAGCAATATCCGTGTTCTTAATTGCCTGTGCTTCGTCCAGAGACTTGCCCTTCACCCACTCGGTGACCAGGGAGCTGGAGGCGATAGCGGAACCGCAGCCGTAGGTCTTGAAGCGCGCGTCTTCAATGATACCTTCATTGTTGACTTTAATCTGCAACTTCATCACGTCGCCACACGCCGGTGCGCCAACCATACCGCTACCGACAGATTCGTCGCTGTTGTCAAAAGAGCCAACGTTGCGCGGGTTCTCGTAATGATCGATAACTTTTTCGCTGTATGCCATGATTGAATTCTCCTTATGTACCGATTAGTGATGTGACCATTCAATGCTGTTCAGATCCACGCCCTGCTTGAACATTTCCCACAGCGGAGAAAGGTCGCGCAGACGGCCGATGGAGTTACGAACCAGCTTGATGGTGTAGTCAATCTCTTCTTCGGTAGTGAAACGACCTAAAGAGAAACGGATGGAGCTGTGTGCCAGCTCGTCAGTCATACCCAGCGCGCGCAGCACGTAGGATGGCTCCAGGCTTGCGGACGTACAGGCAGAACCGGAAGAAACGGCCAGGTCCTTCAGCGCCATGATCAGCGATTCGCCTTCAACATAGTTGAAGCTGACGTTGAGAATGTTTGGTGCGCCCTGCTCGAGATCGCCGTTCAGATAGACTTCTTCCATATCCTTCACGCCGTCCCACAGACGGTTACGCAGCGTGCGCAGGCGTGCCATCTCGGTTTCCATCTCTTCTTTCGCAATGCGATACGCTTCGCCCATGCCCACGATCTGGTGAACAGGCAGCGTGCCGGAACGCATGCCGCGCTCGTGACCGCCGCCGTGCATCTGTGCTTCGATGCGGATACGCGGCTTACGACGAACGTACAGCGCGCCGATGCCTTTCGGGCCATAGATTTTGTGGCCGGAGAAGGACATCAGATCCACCTTCAGCTGGCTCAGGTCGATTGGCAGTTTGCCCACGCTCTGAGTCGCGTCCACGTGGTAGATGATACCGCGGGCGCGGCACATTTCGCCGATGGTCGCAATGTCCTGTACCACGCCGATTTCGTTGTTAACGTGCATGATAGAAACCAGAATGGTGTCATCACGCATCGCCGCTTCGAGTTCTTTCAGGTCGATAATCCCGTTGCTCTGTGGCGCCAGGTAAGTCACTTCGAACCCTTCACGCTCCAGCTGACGGCAGGTGTCCAGCACGGCTTTGTGTTCGGTTTTGCTGGTGATGATGTGCTTGCCTTTTTTCTGATAAAAGTTGGCTGCACCTTTAATCGCCAGGTTGTCGGATTCGGTCGCACCGGAGGTGAAAACAATTTCACGCGGGTCGGCGCCCACCAGGTCAGCAATCTGATTACGGGCGATATCAACCGCCTCTTCAGCATGCCAGCCAAAACGGTGTGAACGGGAAGCTGGGTTACCAAAGTTTCCGTCCAGGGTCAGACACTGCATCATTTTCTCGGCAACACGCGGGTCCACCGGCGTGGTTGCGGAGTAGTCGAGATAAATCGGTAATTTCATTGCTCTATAAACTCCGTACATCGCTTCAATGCAAGGAATCAGGCAACCGGCTGGATGTACGACCGAGTACGCGGGGTGTGACCACCCCGGCCTGATTCAGAATACTTATCTTTTTAGTTACGCGCGCAGCTTAACGTCGATGGCGTCCTGCGAACGGGTGCTGCGTTGTGAATCCTGACTGTGCTGACGACCAGAGACATCCAGAACTTCCTGATTATTTACCAGCTCACCCAGGGTGATGTTGTTCAGGAAGCCGGTCAGACGGTCGCTCAGATCGCGCCACAGCGCGTGGGTCAGGCATTTATCGCCGCCCTGGCAGCCGCCTTTACCCTGGCAACGGGTCGCGTCAACGGATTCGTCAACCGCGCTAATGACTTCGCCAACCGCAATACTGCCCGCGTCTTTACCCAGCAGATAACCGCCGCCCGGGCCACGAACGCTGGACACCAGTCCATTTTTACGCAGTCTGGAGAACAGCTGTTCCAGGTAAGAGAGGGAGATCCCCTGTCGTTCAGAAATATCAGCCAACGGAACCGGGCCCGCTTCGGAGTTGAGCGCAACGTCCAGCATCGCGGTCACGGCATAACGCCCTTTAGATGTCAGTCTCATGTCTTACTTAACCTCAAACTCGCCCCTGCCCGGGGTTTTTTATTGTAAAATGGGGGTATTGCATAGCAGGGCCAAGTCTGACATTCCTGACTAAATTGGTCAACTATTTACTTGACTGTTTTAGTCAGGTATTTAACCTTCTGTGCCTTCATAACAAAGGTGCGGCCTAATGCCCTCTCCCACAGGGAGAGAGAGAAAACACGCTGCACTACTCTTTATGCTTCTGCTCAATCGACGCCAGGATCCCGCGCAGGATATTCAGCTCCTGGCTTTCCGGGCGGGCGCGGGTGAACATTCGGCGCAGCTTGTTCATGACCTGGCCCGGATGACCTTCACGGATAAAGCCGGTAGAGAGCAGCGTCTGCTCCAGGTGGCCGTAGAAGCGCTCAAGGTCGTCCACCAGCGGGTAGGCCGTCTCCTCTTTCGGTTCTACCGGTTTCTCCTGCGTCGCCAGCCACGCCATACGCACTTCGTAGGCAATGACCTGTACCGCCATCGCCAGGTTCAGCGAGCTGTATTCCGGGTTCGCGGCAATCGCGACGTGGTAGTGGCACTTCTGTAGTTCGTCATTGGTCAGGCCAACGCGCTCGCGACCAAACACCAGCGCCACCGGCGCCTGTTCGGCCTCTGAGACGCTTTTCAGGCCGCATTCGCGCGGATCCAGCATCGGCCACGGCAGCGTGCGGGAGCGCGCGCTGGTGCCCACCACCAGGCTGCAACCGGCCAGGGCTTCATCCAGGGTGTCCACGATTTGCGCATTGCCGATCACGTCGCTGGCACCGGCCGCCAGAGCAATAGCCTGAGAGTCTGGCTTCACCAGAGGATTAACCAGCCACAGGTTTGTTAAGCCCATGGTTTTCATAGCGCGGGCCACGGAGCCCATGTTGCCGGTGTGCGATGTTTCGACCAGCACGATTCGAATGTTTTGCAGCATAATTTTTAGATGTCTGGATTCAGTGTCTGAAGAATATTCGGGCATATTATCATAAACGAGAGACATAATCCGATCCCGCTGCTATACTCTGCGCCGATTTTCCTGTTCTTTAACATCCAGTGAGAGAGACCGATGCATCCGATGCTGACCATCGCCGTGCGCGCAGCGCGCAAGGCGGGTAACGTAATTGCCAAACACTACGAAACCCCAGACTCCGTAGAAACCAGCCAGAAAGGCAGCAATGATTTCGTGACTAACGTCGATAAAGCCGCAGAAGCGATTATTATCGAAACGATCCGCAAATCTTACCCGCAGCACACCATCATCACCGAAGAAAGCGGTGAACATGAAGGTACCGATCAGGATGTTCAATGGGTTATCGATCCGCTGGATGGCACCACCAACTTCGTTAAACGCCTGCCGCACTTCTCCGTATCTATTGCCGTACGCATCAAAGGCCGTACTGAAGTCGCCGTTGTGTACGATCCAATGCGTAACGAACTGTTCACCGCTACCCGCGGTCAGGGCGCTCAGCTGAACGGCTACCGTCTGCGCTGCAGCAACGCGCGCGATCTGGACGGCACCATTCTGGCGACCGGCTTCCCGTTCAAGGCGAAGCAGCACGCGACCACCTATATGAATATCCTGGGCAAACTGTTCACTGAATGCGCGGACTTCCGCCGCACCGGCTCTGCTGCACTGGATCTGGCCTACGTTGCGACCGGTCGCGTTGACGGTTACTTCGAGCTGTCGCTGAAGCCGTGGGACTTTGCGGCGGGCGAGCTGATCGCGCGTGAAGCGGGCGCCATCGTGTGCGACTTTACCGGCGGCCACAACTACATGACCACCGGCAACATCGTTGCAGGTAACCCACGCGTTGTTAAAGCCATGCTGGCCAACATGCGTGACGAACTGAGCGACGCGCTGAAGCGCTAGTCCCTCACCCCAGCCCTCTCCCAAACGGGGAGAGGGTGTTAAACGGCACCGCGCTCATCCACATCGTCACCGCCGCTCCCAGCAGAATCACGCCCCCCGCCAGCGCAAGCGTTGCCCACCCTATCTGTCGCCACAGCACCGGCGTCTTGCTGCCGCTGAGTTTTACCGCCAGCTGACGGAAGCTGTGCACCAGCAAAGCCAAAGACGAAATGGTGACGGACGTTCCTGCCGCCATCGCCAGCGCCGAGAGCATGCCCCAGCCGAATACGCCAATCACCTTGCTGAACAGCAGCACCACGATTGCCCCCGAGCACGGGCGCATCCCCATAGAGAGCACGATAGCCAGGCGCGCGCGCCAGTCGTCACCGCTCTGCAACTGTTCCTGCGTCGGCAGATGCTGATGCCCGCAACCGCAGCTGTCATCGTGAACGTGATGCGGCGTAAAGGCTTTAAATTTCGGCTTTTGCAGCAGCGCGCGCAGCTTTTTCAACGCCCGCCAGCAGAGGAGCAGCCCGAGCACGCCCACCAGCGCGTAACTGCCCTTCTCCAGCCAGAAGCTGCTCATGTGCAGCTGTCGGGCGGGGAGCTGTAGCAGCAAAAGCACAACCGCCACCAGCGCAATCGCCACGCCGCCCTGAAGCAGCGAAGAGGCCAGCGTGAGGCCAATGCTCGATTTCAGCTTAGACGGGTGAGTGGCAAGCCAGGTGGTGATGACAATTTTGCCGTGCCCCGGCCCCAGCGCGTGCAGCACGCCATAGATAAAGCTGAACGCCAGCAGGGAGCCGCCCGCTTTGGTCGGGTTTTCCGCCACCGCCTTAAGCAGCCCGCTCATCTGCTGGTTAACCTCGCGCTGCCAGAGGATGCTTTTCATCATCACCTGCGGCCAGGCCTGCCATAGCCAGAGCGCGCCGCCCGCGGCTAACAGCAAAAAGAGCGCCAGCGGCCAGAGCTGAAGCCAGCGGCGTGATGTTCTGACGGGAGAAGCGATCACTGACATTGCAACGTCACCTCCTGCGCAAACTGTTTACCTAACTCCATATCCTCAGGGGGAGCATCTTCTTTATCGAGGGAAACGGCAAAATTCAGCGTTTCTTCGCTGGGCGTCGGCGTGCGCAGGGTAATTTTGCAGTTCTTTTGCAGTGCCGCCGGTAGCTGAACGTCGCTGTCCCCGGCGTAGCTCATGTCGACGTAGTACGTGGGATCGAAGGTGGAGAAGGTGTACTTCTGCCCTGCCAGCGGCTGCGGGTGCGCCAGCGGAAGGATAAACGTCAGCACCGCCTGATGGCCGTCGCGGGTCATGCCGTACTCCGTGGGGCGGTTAAGAAATTTGACCTTTTGCCCGTTGTGCCAGAACTCGGTGAAGTAGTGTTGGCCGAGCACGTTGGCCATCACTTCCGCCGCCAGTTTTTTCCAGATCTCATCGCCGGGCTTTGCGTCTCCGGCATCGTACAGCAGATCGGCGGAGGTCATTTCATCCATCGTCCAGCGCATTTTAAGGCCGCTGAGCTGCGTTCCGTCCGTTACCAGTTCCGTTTTCAGGCTGATAAAGCTGTGAGGGTGCGCGCTGGCGGTGAAAGTGAAAACCGCCAAAAATAACGCTACCGCGCTTTGTTTAACTATTTGCATCAATTCCTCACGTCAAAAATTCTGTGATGTTCGCCCGCAATCCTGAGTGAAAGGCCCGCCGGTGCGCTTTTCAGCGCCCATCCTTTAGCTATTCTTATCAAACATTCACACTGGATACCCGACAGATGATGCCGACGCTTGAAATTCCATCTGTGCTTTCCAGTTCGCAGCGCCGCTGCCAGGTGCTTTTGATGCTTTACCTGCCCGACGCTGCCGTCACCGCACAGAGCATAATCGCTGCCAACGGCGTGGATGACGTCGTGGCACGGCAAGATATAGCCGAGACGCGCGATGAAATCCAGCGCTATCACCGGCTTGATATCGTCACGCACCTCGATGGCTGCTACCGAATAGAGGGTACCGCCCTGAACCAGCGCTTGTGCCTGCTGCACTGGCTGCGCAGGGCGCTCCGGCTGTGTCCGCATTTTGTTTCACAACAGTTTACCCCGGCCTTAAAAACCGCGCTTAAACAGCACGGCGTTTCCCGCCCGCTTTATGACGATGCGAATCTTCGGGCGCTTATCAGCTTTTGTTCGCGCAAGCTGCAGCGTCAGTTTGAGCCCCGGGACGTGCAGTTTTTACAGCTCTACCTGCAATACTGTCTGATTCAGCATCATCTGGGCAATACGCCGGAGTTCTCCCCCGCTCAGCGCAGCTGGACGCAGTCCAGAGGGGAGTATTTTACGGCGCAGGACATTGTCCGCCACTGGAAGCGGCGCGTTCCCCAGGGCACGCACAGCGAAGAACAGCTGTTCCTGGCGCTGCTGTTTATGATGCTGCGCACGCCGGACCCGGTGCTTGACAAGCACCAGCAGGACCAGCGTTTGCGCCGCGCCATTGTGCGCATGGTGGCCCGTTTTCGCTCGCAAACCGGCATGAAGTTCAGCGATGAGCAAGGGCTGACCGATCAGCTTTACATCCATCTGGCCCAGGCGCTGGATCGTTCCTTATTTGAAATTGGCATCGACAACAGCCTTCCGGAAGAGGTTCACCGCCTTTATCCCCGGCTACTTCGCACCACCAAAGCGGCGCTGGCCGAGCTGGAAGCCGAGTTTGAGCTGCAATTCTCCGATGAAGAGATGGCGCTCGTGGCGGTAATTTTTGGTGCCTGGCTGATGCAGGAGACCGATCTGCACGAAAAACAGGTGGTGTTATTAACCGGGGAGGATAAATCCTGTGAGGAGGTGATTGAACAGCAGCTGCGCGAGTTAACGCTGCTGCCGCTCAATATTCGCTATCTCAGCCTGGAGGCCTTCAGGAAAGAGGGCGCGCCCCGCGAGGCGGCGCTGGTCATTACGCCTTACCCAACCGCGCTGCCGCTGTTCTCGCCGCCGCTCATTCATGCCGTTGAGACCCTGAACGCGCAGCAGCAGGAACATATTCGGGTTATGCTTGAATCGTAATCAAGTGCGAGCAGTTACTTTTGGGCGGATGACTATCGCCGGTAAAGCGACCAGAGCCATCACCCAGAACACGCCGTGGCCGAGATGCTGATAGAGGAAACCAGCAAAAACGGTCATTATCGCAATGCTGCCGCCCATCGCAACCGCTGAATAAACAGCCTGCAACCGGATGACGTCCCCGCCCTCTCGCGCGGCAATATAGCGCATCGCCGCCAGGTGGCACACGGTGAAAGTGCCGCAGTGCAGGATCTGCGCCACAATCAGCCACGGTAATTCGGTCGTCCAGCCCATAATGCCCCAGCGCGCCACGCCGCATACGGCGGAAAGCAGCAGCAGATCCCGCGCCCCGAAACGGCTGAACAGTTTTTTGCTGAGCGCAAAGATAATCACTTCGGCCACTACGCCAAGGGACCATAAATAGCCGACGGCGGAAGCGGAATACCCCGCGCCCTGCCAGTAGATGGCGCTAAAGCCGTAATACGCCGCATGCGCTCCCTGAAGCAGGCAGACGCAGGCCAGAAAACGCCAGCTTTGCGCCACGAGGCTTCGCCAGGCGGGCCAGCCCGCGCTGTCCTGATGGCGGCTTTCCCCTTGCGGCATCACCGACGGGCGCAGCAGCATCCCCAGCAGCATGGAGGCGATCCCGATGCTCAGCAATGCCAGGATCGCGCGGTAATCATAGAGGCTGACCAGCTTGCCCACCAGCGCAGAGCCGATAACAAAGGCAATCGATCCCCACAGGCGCACGCGGCCATAGTCCATGGTGATCTGCTTTTGCCAGGTGTTCGCCAGCGCATCCGTCAGGGGAACCAGCGGGGAGAAGAACAGGTTAAAGCCAACCATCACCACCATCAGCCAGGCAAACTGGTGGCTGACCCAGAAACACGCCGCAAAGACCAGCGTCAGCAGGGCCAGAATACGCACGGCTTTAATCAACAGAGAGGGATCGCTGACGCGAGGCGCAATCAGCAGGCTACCGAGGAAACGTGCCACCAGCCCCGCGCCCAGCAGGATGCCGATAGTTTCTGGCGTAAGGCCGATTCCTTTGAGCCAGACGCTCCAGAAAGGCAGAAAAATACCGTAGCTAAAGAAATAGGTGAAATAGCTGAGCGCCAGCCAGCGCGTGGAATGCAAGACCATGAATCCCTCCCGAAATGGAGGCGATAGTCTCGCGTTTATCCGGCCCTTTAGCAAGCCGTTAGCGCGCTATAAATTAACGAAAAATTAACATCATCGCCAGCCGGACGGCGTATGGCGGGAGCGGTAAATCTGTATTACGTTTAAAGTACATCGCCTGAAGAGGTTGTTTACCATGAACAGCTTACGTTATTTCGATTTCGGCTCCTCCCGTTCTCTCCTGCTTTTGATTGCCCGTATTGCCATCGTTGTTCTGTTTATTATTTTCGGTTATCCAAAGCTGACGGGCTTTAGCGGCACCGTACAGTATATGGCCTCGCTTGGCGCCCCCATGCCCACGCTGGCGGCCATTATTGCCGTTGTGATGGAGGTTCCTGCCGCGTTCCTGATTGTGCTGGGCTTCTTTACCCGCCCACTCGCGGTACTGTTTGTGTTCTACACGCTGGGCACGGCGATTATTGGCCACCATTACTGGGATATGACCGGGGATGCGGTTGTGCCGAACATGATCAATTTCTACAAGAACGTCAGCATAGCGGGGGCATTTATACTGCTGGCTATCGTGGGTCCGGGGGCACTCTCTCTCGACCGACGTTAGCCCATAAAAAAAGGCCGCGGATGCGGCCTTTTTTATTTCTGCAAAGCAGAGGTATTACGCGTATACCGGGAAGCGTGCGCAGATATCCAGAACTTTACCTTTAACGCGCTCGATAACCGCATCGTCGTTGATGTTGTCCAGAACGTCGCACATCCAGCCCGCCAGCTCTTTCACTTCCGCTTCTTTAAAGCCGCGGCGCGTTACGGCCGGAGAACCGATACGGATACCGGAGGTCACGAACGGGCTCTTCGGATCGTTTGGTACGCTGTTTTTGTTCACGGTGATGTTGGCGCGGCCGAGGGCGGCGTCAGCTTCTTTACCGGTCAGGTTCTTATCAACCAGATCCAGCAGGAACAGGTGGTTTTCAGTACCGCCGGATACCACCTTGTAGCCACGGTTCAGGAACACTTCCACCATCGCCCTGGCGTTTTTGGCAACCTGCTGCTGGTAAACCTTAAACTCAGGCTCCATCGCTTCCTTCAGCGCTACCGCTTTCGCAGCAATAACGTGCATCAGCGGGCCGCCCTGTGCGCTTGGGAACACAGCGGAGTTCAGTTTCTTGTACAGCTCTTCGTCACCGCCTTTCGCCAGGATCAGGCCGCCGCGCGGGCCTGCCAGGGTTTTGTGGGTGGTGGTGGTCACAACGTGAGCGTGTGGAACCGGGTTAGGGTAAACGCCCGCGGCAATCAGACCGGCAACGTGCGCCATGTCAACAAACAGGTATGCGCCGATGCTGTCCGCGATTTCACGCATTTTGGCCCAGTCAACGATACCGGAGTATGCGGAGAAGCCGCCGATGATCATCTTCGGCTTGTGCTCTTTGGCCTGCTTCGCCATGTCTTCGTAGTCAATTTTACCGGACTCATCGATACCGTAAGGAATGATGTTGTACAGTTTGCCGGAGAAGTTAACCGGGGAGCCGTGAGTCAGGTGGCCGCCCTGTGCCAGGTTCATACCCAGAACGGTATCGCCCGGCTGCAGCAGCGCGGTGTATACAGCGAAGTTAGCCTGGGAGCCAGAGTGCGGCTGGACGTTAGCGTAGTCAGCGCCAAAGAGTGCTTTCGCACGGTCAATGGCCAGCTGCTCAACGATATCAACGTATTCGCAACCGCCGTAGTAGCGCTTGCCCGGATAACCTTCAGCATATTTGTTGGTCAGCTGAGAACCCTGCGCCTGCATCACGCGCGGGCTGGTGTAGTTTTCGGAGGCGATCAGTTCGATGTGCTCTTCCTGACGTACTTTTTCCTGCTCCATAGCCTGCCACAGTTCGGCATCATAATCGGCAATGTTCATTTCACGCTTTAACATCCGCATCTCCTGACTCAGCTAACAAGTAAATTTTGGCCTGAAAAGGCAGTCCTGTTGGACAACGGGCAACAGTATAACTGAATCGTTCTGTGATAACAGGTCTTGACAAACGATTTTACGCAAACGTTTTCCTTCGCGCCACGCAAGGGTTTGAGGAATAAAGCGTGCGCTGCGTTGAACGGATTTCTTTTCAGGTTTGTGATGCATATTTTTCACGATGCAAAGAACCATTTACATTGCAGGGTTATTTTTATAAGATGCATCTAAAATACATCATTAAAGTAACATCAGAAGGAAGCTGCTATGCTCGACGCCCAAACCATCGCTACCGTGAAGGCCACTATTCCCCTGCTCGTTGAAACGGGTCCTAAGCTGACCGCCCATTTTTACGATCGCATGTTTACGCATAACCCGGAGCTCAAAGAGATTTTCAACATGAGCAACCAGCGTAACGGCGATCAGCGTGAAGCGCTGTTCAACGCCATTGCCGCCTATGCCAGCAACATCGACAACCTGCCCGCCCTGCTGCCCGCGGTGGAAAAAATCGCGCAGAAGCACACCAGCTTCCAGATCAAACCAGACCAGTACAACATCGTCGGTAGCCACCTGCTCGCCACGCTGGACGAAATGTTCAGCCCGGGCCAGGAGGTGCTTGACGCCTGGGGTAAAGCCTACGGCGTGCTGGCAAACGTCTTCATCAACCGTGAAGCGCAAATCTACAGCGAAAACGCCAGCAAGAACGGCGGCTGGGAAGGCACGCGCGCGTTCCGCATCGTTGAGAAAACGCCGCGCAGCGCGCTTATCACCAGCTTTGAGCTTGAGCCGGTTGACGGTCAGCCGGTTGCCGATTACCAGCCCGGCCAGTACGTGGGCGTGTGGCTGAAGCCGGAAGGTTTCCCGCACCAGGAGATCCGCCAGTACTCCCTGACCCGTAAGCCAAACGGCAAAGGCTATCGCATTGCGGTGAAACGCGAGGACGGTGGCCAGGTCTCAAGCTGGCTGCATAACGTCGCCCGCGTGGGTGATATCGTCCATCTGGCCGCGCCGGCAGGCGACTTCTTTATGGCGGTTGAGGCCACTACCCCGGTGACGCTGATCTCCGCAGGCGTTGGTCAAACCCCGATGCTGGCAATGCTGGATACGCTGGCAAAATCAAACCACAGCGCGCAGGTAAACTGGTTCCACGCGGCAGAGAACGGCGACGTTCACGCCTTTGCGGATGAAGTGAAAGCGCTGGCGGCGGGTCTGCCCCACTTTACCGCCCATACCTGGTATCGTCTGCCGACGGAAGCTGACCGCGCGGCGGCACGTTTTGACAGCGAAGGCCTGATGAATTTAGGCGAGCATGAAGGGACGTTCAGCGCGCCGGAAATGCAGTTCTACGTTTGTGGTCCGGTGGCGTTTATGCAGTATGCCGCGAAGCAGCTGGTTGAGCTGGGCGTAAATAAAGACAACATTCATTACGAATGTTTTGGCCCGCATAAGGTGCTGTAACGCAAAAAGCCCCTCTTTCGAGGGGCTTTTTTTGTCGGGCGTCGGCGCGCCACGCCCGACCAGGAAACGCTGCTTAAATCGCCGCGTCGTCTTCTTCGCCGGTACGGATGCGGATCACGCGCGCCACGTCAAAGACGAAGATTTTCCCGTCGCCAATTTTACCGGTCTGCGCCGTGCGGATAATGGTGTCCACACAGGTATCGACGATATCATCGCTCACCACGATCTCGATTTTCACTTTCGGCAGGAAGTCCACCATGTACTCTGCGCCACGGTATAGCTCGGTGTGGCCCTTCTGACGACCAAAACCTTTCACTTCAGTTACGGTCATCCCGGTGATGCCCACTTCTGCCAGCGCTTCACGTACATCATCCAGTTTGAAAGGTTTAATAATCGCATCAATCTTTTTCATGGTGTGTCCTTAAACTCATGCCTGTAAGCTGCCTCGTAATCGATTGCTCACAGTATCATATTCAGGCGAATTTTGCGGTACTACTCTTTAAAATCGTTCGCTTCCAGCTCGTGGCGCGAGAGTAACTTGTAGAACTCGGTGCGGTTACGCCCGGCCATGCGCGCCGCGTGGGTCACGTTGCCTTTGGTGATTTGCAGCAGCTTGCGCAGATAGTTCAGCTCGAACTGATTTCGCGCTTCCGCAAAAGTCGGTAAGGCCGTGTTTTCCCCTTCCAGCGCCTGCTCCACCAGCGCATCGCCGATCACCGGCGATGAGGTGAGCGCCACGCACTGCTCAATCACGTTAACCAGCTGGCGCACGTTGCCCGGCCAGCTCGCCGTCATCAGGCGCTTCATCGCATCGGTGGAGAACGCGCGCACAAACGGCTTGTGGCGGTCTGCGGCCTGGCGCAAAAGATGGTTTGCCAGCAGCGGGATATCTTCCGCACGCTCGGCCAGCGCCGGGATTTTCAGGTTTACGACATTAAGGCGATAGTAGAGATCTTCACGAAACTCGTTGCGCGCCATCACCTTGGGCAAATCACGGTGGGTGGCGGAAATAATACGCACGTTGATATCGATATCGCGGTTGCTGCCGAGCGGACGCACTTTTCGCTCCTGCAATACGCGCAGCAGCTTGACCTGCAGCGGCGCGGGCATATCGCCAATTTCATCGAGGAACAGCGTGCCGCCCTCAGCCGCCTGGAACAGCCCTTCACGGCTGCTCACCGCGCCGGTAAAGGCGCCGCGGGCATGCCCGAAGAGCTCAGACTCAAGCAGCTGTTCCGGCAGCGCGCCACAGTTAATCGCGATAAAGGCATTTTTACTGCGCGGGCTGGCGTTGTGGATCGCCTGGGCAAGGATCTCTTTCCCGGTCCCGCTCTGGCCGTTAATCAGCACGCTAACGTCTGATTGGGCCACCATCCGCGCCTGTTCCAGCAGGCGCAGCATGGCAGGGCTGCGCGTGACGATGGATTCGCGCCAGGCGTCGTCACCGGACGGCGCCGCGTGCTCAAGCGCGCTGTCGATCGCTTTATAAAGGGCGTCTTTATCCACCGGTTTGGTGAGGAAGCTGAACACCCCCTGCTGGGTCGCGGCAACCGCATCCGGAATCGATCCGTGAGCGGTGAGGATGATGACCGGCATGCCGGGCTGCTGCTTCTGGATCTCCGTGAACAGCTGCAGGCCATCCATTTCATCCATCCGCAGGTCGCTGATCACCAGATCGATTTTCTCGCGGCTGAGCACCTTCAGCCCCTCCTGCCCGCTTTCCGCGGTGACCACGCTGTAGCCTTCGCTGACCAGACGCATCCCCAGCAGCTTTAACAGCCCGGGATCGTCATCCACCAGTAAAAGATGGGCAGGTTTACGGCTCGTCATGCTTCACATCCTCTTGTTTCGGCGTTTCACCGTCTGGCGTCGTGGCAGGGCTGCCTTTCGACCTATCAGGCAGATAACTGCCGGCCGGTTTACGCGTCGAGAGCTGTCTTTCAATATCGGTCAGATTTTCAAGCTTGCGCGTGGTGGTCTCAAGCTGCTCGCGCAGCGATTCCTGCTGCTGGCGAAGCGCATCAAGCTCGCTGTCGCTTGACTGCTGCAGCTTGCTGTAGCGAAAACGCTCTTCTGACAGCTGTAACTGCAGCGTTTGTCCGTCCCGCCAGAGCTGATAAATCGGGCGCACCTGGGGCGGAATGTTGATAACAAAGGTATCCAGCCGCGTGACGTTGGCGCGCCGTTCGACGGGCGTGATTCTGGCATCGGCCATTACGATGCCGCGCTTAAACGCGTCCTGCCAGGTATCGTCCACCAGCATCGCCGCCTGCGCACGCGCTTCGGCTGGCGCCAGCCGCTGGGCGCAGTCGATTCCGCGCAGCCAGAACAGCGGGTTTGATTCGACATCGTGCCCCGATAAATTCCAGATATCATCGCAGCCCGTTGAAAGGAAATCGGCCAGCTGCTTTTGGGGCCACTTATCTTCTTGTTTATGGCTTATCGCACTTTGCGGTGCATGTGAAACACACCCTGCCAGCAGTAAGCAGGGCAGGCTCAGGCGCATATTTTTGCAGGAAAACACCGCGCGCAGTGCGCGGTAAAAGACGTGTGACATACTCACCAGGTTGTTATTCATTTCATTGATTTTTCCGGCTCAAGAGGCAGTTCGATACGAAAACAGACATCGGAGCGTTCGTCACTAACGATATTAAGCTCCCCCTGCATGCGTCGTATGCAGTCGCGGGCAATACTCAGCCCCAGACCACTTCCTTTTACCGCACCTTTTCGTTGATGACTCCCCTGGAAGAAGGGTTCAAATATCATCGTTTTTTCTTCATCCGGAATCGGGCTTCCCGTATTCGCTACGTCAATAAATACCCGCGAACCGTTGCTATTGCTTCTGATATAAATGGTACCGGATTCAGTACCATAGTGCACTGCATTGGAATAGAGATTATCCAGCACGCTCATGAACAGCATCGGCTCTGCCAGGCAGGACGACACGTTGAGTTCCACCTGGGTATGCATCATTTTAGCTCTTGCTGGAAGGCTATGGGCGGAGATGACCATGTCCACTATCGGTTCAATCTCCACGCGCTCAAGCACCACAGCACCATCCGCCAGCTTGCGGTTATAGTCCAGCAGTTGTTCAATAAGTTTTTGTAAATTGCGGCTGCTGGCATCCAGAATCGCGACGATCTCTTTTTGCTCGGGGGTTAACGCCCCCGCCACTTCGTCTGCCAGCAGTTCCGTGCCTTCACGCATACTCGCCAGCGGCGTTTTTAGCTCGTGGGAGATATGGCGCAGAAACTGGTGGCGCTGCGATTCCAGCCACGCCAGGCGCTCTGAAAGCCAGATGATGCGCTGGCCTACCGAACGCAGCTCGCGCGGGCCTTTAAAAATAACCGTATCGCCGAGGGATTTGCCCTCCCCCAGCCGGTTAATCATCCGCTGGATCCCCTTCACGGGGCCGATGATCATACGGGTAAAGAGCAGTACCAGCCCCAGGCTGACCATGAACAGCACCAGGGCCTGCCAGCCGAAGAACTGGCCGCGCTCGGCAATTTCCTGCTGAAGCTGCTGCCCGCGGGAAAAGATAACCGTACGGGTGGACTGAACCATCTCCGTATTGGCATTCGCGAAGGCTTCAAGCCGGGCGGCCGCGGCGGCATCGGGACCACTGTTTTTGCACTGTAGCTGCGCCAGATCGTTTAGATCCTGACGTAGCGCCTGATAGAGTTTGTCATCCGGCAATACCCCCGCATGGGCGTCCAGCATTTCGCTGTAGCGCCTGCGCTGATTCTGGTACACCCTTTCCAGCGTACGGTCGTCCAGCACGCAGTACTGCCGATAGCTCCGCTCCATCTCCAGCGCGGCGTTAGTCATCGCCTCGCTACGGCGGGCATCAATCAGCGTGGTGCGGTTAGTCAGGGCTGCCTGGGCGCTGAGCGCATTGAGGCTTTGCCACGCCTGCCACGCCAGGACCAGCAAAGGCAGCAGGATCAGCAGGAAGGCCATCATAACGAGCTGTCGCAGGGAGCGAGGGAAAGCGGGCCAGCGTTTCAACACATTACTCTCTTCATCCGGGTTTGAGGAGAGCGTAACTGAGTCTGCCCTTCAGATACAACAAAGCCGGGTAAAAACCCGGCTTTGTTGTGGAATAAGGCGGTGCCTAACTCGACGTTTCGCCCTGGCCTGATAAAGCAATGCAATAATCAGTAGTTGGACGGCAGGCACCTTTTTGTGCGTCATTCGAAGTTTATGTAGCACGTCCCGAAGGGGCTGACATAAGAAGGTGAATGAGCCACTGGTTAATATTATGCAACAGCCGTGCCACAATGCAAAAAAATATATTAACTTACTGAATAGCAATACTTTTATGCATTCAGCGCGTTGTATGTCTGCTGAATGATTTCCAGGCTAAGTGTCGCAAATTAACAACACCTTGGCAGCGTCAACTCATTACTTCTATAAAACAACGAGTTATATGTCTCCGTTTGGAGACAGTGGCATTAACGGTTTGTCGCGAATTTGCGACACAAATAAAAAAGCCCGGTGGCGATAACGCCTGCCGGGCCTGGAGGAGCACTACCGATTAACCCAGCTGTTTACGCGCGTTGCGGAAAATACGCATCCACGGGCCGTCCTCGCCCCAGTTTTCCGGGTGCCAGGAGTTGCTCACGGTGCGGAAGACGCGTTCCGGGTGCGGCATCATGATGGTCGCACGGCCGCTTTCGCTGGTCACCGCCGTAATACCGTTAGCGGAACCGTTCGGGTTAGCCGGGTAGGTTTCGGTGACCTTGCCGAAGTTATCGACAAAGCGCAGCGCCACGAGGCCTTTGCTTTCAAGCTGGGCCAGATGCGCCGCGTCGCGCACCTCAACCTGACCTTCACCGTGGGAAACGGCGATTGGCATCCGGGACCCCACCATGCCCTGCAGCAGCAGTGAAGGGCTTTGGGTCACTTCAACCAGGCTGAAGCGCGCTTCGAAGCGGTCGGAGTGGTTACGCACAAAGCGCGGCCACGCTTCACTGCCCGGGATCAGCTCGCGCAGGTTAGACATCATCTGGCAGCCGTTACACACGCCCAGCGCCAGCGTTTGCGGACGGTGGAAGAAGGTTTCGAACTCGTCACGCACGCGGCTGTTGAACAGGATGGACTTCGCCCAGCCCTCACCCGCGCCCAGCACGTCGCCGTAGGAGAATCCGCCGCACGCCACCAGCGCCTGGAAATCATCCAGGCCGGTGCGCCCTGCCAGCAGGTCGCTCATGTGAACGTCGATGGCGTCAAAGCCCGCACGGTGGAAGGCTGCCGCCATCTCAACGTGGGAGTTAACGCCCTGCTCGCGCAGCACGGCCACCTTCGGACGCGCGCCGGTCGCGATGTACGGCGCGGCAACGTCTTCGTTGATGTCGAAGGAGAGCTTCACGTTCAGGCCAGGATCGCTGTCGTTCGCCTTCGCGTTGTGCTCCTGGTCGGCACATTCCGGGTTGTCGCGCAGGCGCTGCATCTGCCAGGTGGTTTCCGCCCACCACATACGCAGCGTGGTGCGGCTTTCGCTGAACACCGCGTGGCCGTCGGCTTCAATGACGAAGCGGTCGCCCTGAACGGCTTTACCCAGATAGTGCACGCAGTCTGCCAGGCCATGCTGCGCCAGCACGGCTTCAACCGCATCGCGATCCGCCGCACGCACCTGAATAACCGCACCCAGCTCTTCGTTAAACAGCGCCGCCAGGCGGTCATCGCCCAGAGAGGCAATGTTCGCCTCCACGCCACAGTGGCCGGTAAAGGCCATCTCCGCCAGGGTAACCAGCAGGCCGCCGTCGGAACGGTCGTGGTAGGCCAGCAGCTTACGCTGAGCCACCAGCGCCTGGATCGCGTCGTAGAAGCCTTTCAGCTGCGCCACGTCGCGCACGTCGGCTGGCTTATCGCCGAGCTGACGGTAAACCTGCGCCAGCGCGGTCGCGCCCAGCGCGTTGTGGCCAAGACCCAGGTCAATCAGCAGCAGGGCGTTGTCGTCGGTCGACAGCTGCGGCGTGATGGTATGACGCACGTCCTCCACGCGCGCAAACGCGGTGATCACCAGCGACAGCGGAGAGGTCATCTCGCGCTGCTCGTTACCTTCCTGCCAGCGGGTTTTCATCGACATAGAGTCTTTACCCACCGGAATGGTCAGGCCGAGCGCAGGACACAGCTCTTCACCTACCGCTTTCACCGCTTCGTACAGGCCAGCATCTTCGCCAGGGTGTCCGGCTGCGGCCATCCAGTTTGCGGAAAGTTTAATGCGTTTGATGTCGCCAATCTGCGTCGCGGCGATGTTAGTCAGCGCTTCACCGACCGCCAGACGGGCAGACGCGGCGAAGTCCAGCAGCGCCACCGGGGTACGTTCGCCCAGCGCCATCGCTTCGCCGTAGTAGCTGTCGAGGCTCGCGGTGGTCACGGCGCAGTTAGCGACCGGGATCTGCCACGGGCCGACCATCTGATCGCGTGACACCATACCGGTGACGGTACGGTCGCCGATGGTCACCAGGAAGGTTTTCTCAGCCACGGCCGGCAGATGCAGTACGCGGTTTACCGCGTCGGCAACGGTGATGTCCTGACGATCCAGCGCTTTGCCCGCCGCCTTACGGGTCTGCACGTCGCGGGTCATCTTCGGCGTTTTGCCCAGCAGCACGTCCAGCGGCAGATCGATAGGCTGGTTGTCGAAGTGGGTGTCGCTTAAGGAGAGATGCTGCTCTTCGGTCGCTTCACCGATGACGGCATACGGCGCGCGCTCGCGGCGGCACAGCTCGTCAAACAGCGGCAGCTGGTCGGCGGCAACCGCCAACACGTAGCGTTCCTGAGATTCGTTACACCAGATTTCCAGCGGGCTCATGCCTGGCTCATCGCTCAGGATGTCGCGCAGGTTGAAACGGCCGCCGCGACCGCCGTCGCTCACCAGCTCCGGCATGGCGTTCGAAAGACCGCCCGCGCCCACGTCATGGATGAAGAGGATCGGGTTAGCGTCGCCGAGCTGCCAGCAGCGGTCGATCACTTCCTGACAGCGACGCTCCATTTCCGGGTTGTCGCGCTGCACGGAGGCGAAATCAAGATCCGCGTCAGACTGGCCGGACGCCATAGAAGACGCCGCACCGCCGCCCAGACCGATGTTCATCGCCGGGCCGCCCAGTACGATCAGCTTCGCGCCAACCACGATCTCGCCTTTCTGCACGTGATCGGCGCGGATGTTGCCGATCCCGCCCGCCAGCATGATCGGTTTGTGGTAGCCGCGCAGCTCTTCGCCGTTGTGGCTGTCCACTTTCTCTTCATAGGTACGGAAGTAACCGTTCAGCGCCGGACGACCAAATTCGTTGTTGAATGCCGCGCCGCCCAGAGGGCCTTCGGTCATGATATCCAGCGCGGTCACGATGCGCTCTGGCTTGCCGAAATCCTCTTCCCACGGCTGCTCAAAGCCCGGGATGCGCAGGTTGGAAACGGAAAAACCGACCAGTCCCGCTTTTGGCTTAGCGCCACGGCCGGTTGCCCCTTCATCACGGATTTCACCGCCGGAACCGGTCGCTGCGCCCGGCCACGGCGAAATTGCCGTCGGGTGGTTATGGGTTTCTACCTTCATCAGGATATGCGCAGGCTCCTGATGGAAGTCATAGCGCCCTGCTTCGCGGTCGGCGAAGAAGCGGCCTACCTCGGAACCTTCCATTACCGCCGCGTTGTCTTTATAGGCAGACAGCACGTGGTCAGGGGTTTGCTCCATGGTGTTTTTGATCATCTTAAACAGCGATTTCGGCTGCTGTTCGCCGTCGATAATCCAGTCGGCGTTGAAGATTTTATGGCGGCAATGCTCTGAGTTGGCCTGCGCGAACATGTACAGTTCAATATCGTTCGGGTTGCGGTTCAGCTTAACGAACGCATCCTGAAGGTAGTCGATTTCATCTTCTGCGAGCGCCAGACCAAGACGCAGGTTCGCGTCGATCAGCGCCTGACGGCCCTGCCCCAGCAGATCCACGCTCTGTACCGGCGCAGGCTGATGGTGGGCGAACAGCTTCTGCGCATCATCCAGAGAGGCAAACACGCTCTCCATCATACGATCGTGCAGCCCGGCCGCCACGGCCTGCCACTGCGCGTCGCTCAGGGTGGACGCTTCAACATAGTACGCCACGCCGCGCTCCAGACGGTTAATCTGGCTCAGACCGCAGTTGTGCGCGATATCGGTGGCTTTGGAAGACCAGGGGGAGATGGTGCCCGGACGCGGCGTGGCAAGGATCAGTTTGCCGGTCGGCGTATGGCTGCTCAGGCTTGGGCCATACTTGAGCAGGCGTTCCAGCTGTACGCGCTCCTCTGCATTCAGGGGGGCATTCAGGTCAGCAAAATGGACATACTCAGCGTAAATATTGCTTACCGGAAGGTCGGCCGCCTGAAAACGTGCCAGCAGTTTGTTAATACGGAAGGCAGACAGTGCAGGCGAACCACGCAGAATTTCCATCATAAGTCTCTCGTCTTCGAAGCGCCGGGGCGCTTACAGTGTGCGCAAGGGGGGAAAACGGGCGTCATTATAGAGAATCCTGAGCGCCGACGAAACCGTTTGCGTCGAAATAAAATCAACCTTTATGTTTAACAATAGATGTGACCTGTCTCTCTAATTGGTTGCCAACTGGCGCTACTTTGCGCAAAATGCCGCTCAATCAATGGCAAACCTTCTTCATAACATGACTACAGCACACTGAGGCATCCGGCGTCGCAGAGAATTAACTAATTGAAAAAATTAAAGATTAATTATCTGCTCATCGGCATTGTTACGTTGCTGCTGGCAGTGGCCCTCTGGCCTTCTATCCCCTGGTTCGGCAAAGCCGAAAACCGTATCGCCGCTATTAAGGAGCGGGGGGAGCTGCGCGTCAGTACCCTTTCCTCCCCGCTGATTTACGGCGACATCAACGGCAAAACCATTGGTCTGGACTATGAGCTGGCTCAGCTGTTCGCGGACTACCTGGGCGTGAAGCTGAACGTAACCGTACGTCAGAACATCAACCAGCTGTTTGACGACCTGGATCATAACCGCGCCGATATCCTCGCCGCCGGGCTGGTTTACAACAGCGAGCGGAGCAAAAACTATCAGCCCGGCCCAACCTACTACTCCGTTTCGCAGCAGGTGGTTTATCGTGTGGGTAGCCTGCGCCCGCGCTCGCTGGCCGACGTCACCGCTCAGCAGTTAACCATCGCCCCCGGTCACGTGGTGATCGACGACCTGCGGGAATTAAAAGAGAAAAAATACCCGAACCTCAGCTGGAAGGTAGACCCGAAGCTGGGCACCAATGCGCTGCTGGAGCAGGTAAAAGATAAGAAGCTGGCCTATACCATTGCTGATTCGGTGGCGATCAGCCTTTTCCAGCGAGTCCACCCTGAAATCGCCGTGGCGCTGGATGTCACCGATGAACAGCCGGTGACCTGGTTTACCCAGTTGGACGACGATCAGACCGTCTCTGCGGCCATGCTCGATTTCTTTAACTCCATCAATGAAGACGGCACCCTGGCGCGCCTGGAAGAGAAATATCTTGGTCACGGGGATGACTTTGACTACGTTGATACCCGCAGCTTCCTGCGCGCGGTGGATAGCGTGCTGCCGGAGCTGCAACCGCTGTTTGAGAAGTACGCCCGGGAAATTGACTGGAAGCTGCTGGCGGCCATTTCGTACCAGGAATCGCACTGGGATGCCCAGGCCACCTCGCCGACGGGCGTGCGCGGCTTGATGATGCTGACCAAAAATACCGCCCAGAGTCTCGGCATCAGCGATCGTACCGATGCGGAACAGAGCATCAGCGGCGGCGCGCAGTACTTACAGGATATGATGGCTAAAGTGCCGGAGACGGTACCGGAAGGGGAACGGATCTGGTTTGCGCTCGCCGCCTATAACATGGGCTACGCGCATATGCTCGACGCGCGAGCGCTGACGGCAAAAACCAAGGGCAATCCGGACAGCTGGTCTGATGTGAAACAGCGTCTGCCGCTGCTCAGCCAGAAACAGTGGTACAAAAAGCTGACGTACGGCTATGCGCGCGGGCACGAAGCCTATGCCTACGTGGAGAACATTCGTAAGTATCAGATAAGCCTGGTGGGATATCTGCTGGAGAAAGAAAAAGAGGCGACAGAAGCGCAGCAGCTGGCTGAAAGCTATCCGGTAGTCGCACCGGACGAGCTCAGTCACCCTGCGGCTTCAATTCTGCCTTTTGTTGCTTTTTCTGCTGCCGACGCATTCGAAAAAAATCACTTAACAGACCCGAACATTCCGGTGCAAGTACCCCACCGATAGTTTTCACCTGGTGGTTCATTCCCGGGTGTCCAAGCACGTCCATCAGCGAACCGGCGGCCCCGGTCTTTTCATCTCGCGCACCAAACACCAGCGTACCGATTCGGCTGTGCACCATCGCGCCGGAACACATCACGCACGGTTCAAGCGTGACGTACAGGGTAGTATCCAGCAGACGATAGTTTTGCAGCACCAGCCCGCCCTGGCGTAGCGCCATGATTTCGGCATGTGCGGTAGGATCGTGACGGCCAATTGGACGGTTCCACCCTTCGCCAATCACCTGATTGTTATGAACCAGCACCGCACCCACGGGCACTTCGCCCTCTTCCCAGGCGCGCTGAGCCAGCGCCAGCGCATGGCGCATCCAGTATTCATGATTGTGTTCAGGGTTGGACAAGGGCTAATACTCCACTCGAAAAGCGGGCGGCATTATACACACCCTCAATAGATAAGACTATTCGAGTTGCTGAAGTTCACCCAGTGGCGTAACGCGCCAGCGGTGCTGGCAAAAATAGAGCAGCGGGTTGTCCTGCTTGCTGTCGCTGTAGCCGCTGTACAGACGCAGCGGCGTGCCGATGCGTTTTTCCAGCTGCACGACTTTTTCATGCCCCAGGCAGCGCATCGTCAGCACCCAGCCGCCGTAACCACGGCCAATCTGCGTGGCGATGAGATTCACGCGCGGTAGCCAGGGCGTGTCAAAGTAGACCTGCTCCACCAGCGTCTGCGGCGAGCCGGTGATTAACCAGATATCGGCGTCGTTTGCGTCGAGGTAGCTGGTGAGGCGCGCCTGTACAACAGGGAACGCGGCCACATGACCGCGAAACCAGCGCGCAAAATCCTGCTCCAGCCGTTTAAGGCGCGCGTCGCTATGGCCAAACGTGCATCCCCAGAGCAGCAGGCTCATGGGCCAGCGCGCTGCACGGCCCTTCACCAGCAGCGCGATGCCAATAACGGGTAAGAGGGGCAATACCAGCAACGCGTTAAGGGGCTGGCGCCGCAGCAGGTAGCGCATAAAGGTGCCGAACATATCCTGCTGATGCAGCGTTCCATCCAGATCGAAAAAGACAACGCGACGCTCGTGATTTGCCAAACCTTACTCCTCTGGGTCGTTGAATCCTAACAGCCAGGTAAACAGGAACCCGGCGATCACCGCTACCAGATAGCCTAACAGATAGAGCATCACTTTTCCGGTCACGATGGTTAATGCCAGCGGTAAACCGGAGATCCCAAAGGTGATAACGGTCGCCACTTTCCAGTAGCTGATCAGCGCCCCGCCCACCGCGCCGCCGAGACAGGCCGCCAGGAACGGCTTGCCGAGCGGCAGCGTAACGCCGAAAATGAGCGGCTCGCCGATGCCGAGTAATCCGACCGGCAGCGCCCCTTTAATGACCTTTTTCAGACGCGCGTTGCGGGTTTTCATCAGTACAGCGATAGCCGCGCCCACCTGCCCCACGCCGGCCATCGACAGGATCGGCAGCAGCGCGTTATAGCCGTGCGCCTGCACCAGTTCGACGTGGATCGGCACCAGACCCTGATGCAAACCTGTCAGCACCAGCGGTAAGAAGGTACCGGAAAGCACCGCCCCCACCAGTAATCCACCGCGATCGATAGCCAGAGACGCGCCGTGGGCGATAGCTTCTGAGATCGTCCCGCCTAACGGCTGCAGCGCCACAATCGCCACGCTGCCGGTAATCAGTGTGGTAAGCAGCGGGTTGAGGATAAGCTCAATGGAGCCGGGCAGGACCGCACGTAGCTTTTTCTCGATCCAGCACATCAGAATCACCACCAGCAGCACGGCAATCACCCCGCCACGGCCAGGCTGAAGCGCCTCGCCGAACAGCGTAATGTTTGCCAGCTGCGGGCTGGAGAGGATGCCCGCCATCACGCCGCCCATCGCCAGCGAGCCGCCAAACACTTTGGCGGTGTTCACCCCCACCAGGATGTTCATGATGGCAAACACCGCGCTGCCGAATATCGCGAGGATACCCAGCAGGTTTGGGTACTGCGTCGCAAAATCCCCGACGATATCCGGACGCTTGAGGATATTAATGATGCCGGTAATTAAGCCCGAGGCGATAAACGCCGGGATCAGGGGAATAAAGACGTTTGCCAGCTGGCGCAGCGCATCGCTCATGGGGGCTTTATATTTGGCTTTCGCCTGCGCTTTGGTGCGTTCGGCGTCGTCAAAGGGTGCAGAGGTTTCGCCGCCCGTCATCAGGGCGCGCATGGCATCAACCACCTGCGCCGCTTTGCCCGGACCTACAATCAGCTGGTGCTGTTGGCCCTGCTTAACGTACCCGCTTACGCCGGGGAGCTGCTTAAGGCGCGCGATATCAAGCTTTTCGTCGCTATGCACCTCGACGCGCACGCGCGTCATGCAGTTTTCCAGACGCTGTATATTTCCTTCCCCACCGATCCCAAGCAGGATGTCGCTGGCGAGCGCTGCTGTTTTGTCCATAAACGCCTCTTATTCGTTCTCTAACGCCGCCCGTAAGAACCCATGATGGGCATCGAGTCTGGCTCTGGCCGCGGCTGCATCCAGCCCGGTTAATATCATCAGGATGGCCGGTTTAACATCATGATCGGTTTGCTGAAGCACTCTTTCAGCCTCTTCACGGCTGGCTCCCGTCGCCTCCATCACCATACGACACGCCCTGTCCACCAGCTTGATATTGGTGGCCTGCATATCCACCATCAGGTTTTGGTAGACCTTGCCGAATTTCACCATCGCGCCGGTGGAGATCATATTGAGCACCAGCTTCTGCGCGGTGCCCGATTTCAGACGCGTCGATCCGGTCAGCGCCTCAGGCCCGACAACCGGAGAGATGGCAATGGCCGCCACCTGCGCAATCGGCGAGCCAGGGTTACAGGAGATGGCGACCGTGGTACACCCCGTTTTTCTGGCGTATTCCAGACCGCCAATGACGTAAGGGGTACGGCCGGAGGCCGCCAGCCCGACGACCAGATCCTGCGCGGTCAGGTTCAGGGCCCTGAGATCGTCCTCACCGAGCTGCTTGTTGTCTTCCGCCCCTTCTACCGCTTTCAGCAGCGCACCGGGGCCGCCGGCAATCAGGCCAACGACCAGGCCGTGCGGAACCCCAAAGGTAGGCGGACATTCCGAGGCATCCAGCACGCCGAGGCGCCCGCTGGTTCCGGCCCCCATATAAATGATGCGTCCTCCCGCTTTCAGGGCATCGGCTGCGGCGTCCACCGCTTTTGCCACCTCGGGCAATGTCTCTTTGACTGCCAGCGCGACGAGGGTATCCTGTTGATTAAAGCGAGTTACCAGCTCGAGCGTAGAGAGTGCATCCAGATCCATGGTTTGCGGGTTACGCGTTTCAGAAACAAGTGAGCCAAGATTCATGTTAAGTACCTCAGGAATTTTTAATTCATAATAAACGCACTATAATGGAATATAAAATTCATTCAGGCGAGCAAAATCCGTATTTGCGCAGGCAATCACACTTTCGCCAGGAGACCGTATGAACTGTTTAATTCGCATTCGTCAGCGCTACGCAGGCTTTGCCCAGAGTGACAAGAAGCTGGCGGACTTTTTACTCTCTCAGCCCGATCGCGCGCGGCACCTTAGCTCCCAGCAGCTGGCAGGCGAAGCCGGGGTAAGCCAGTCGAGCGTGGTGAAATTTGCCCAGAAGATAGGGTTCAAGGGCTTTCCGGCGCTGAAGCTGGCGATCAGCGAAGCGCTGGCGAGCAACCCTAATCCGCAGTCCATGCCGGTGCATAACCAGATCCGTGGCGACGATCCGATGCGTCTGGTCGGGGAAAAGCTGATCAAAGAGAACGTGGCGGCAATGCATGCCACCCTGGATGTGAACACCGAAGAGAAGCTGCTGGAAAGCGTAGCCATGCTTCGTCACGCCCGACGCATTGTGTTGACCGGGATTGGCGCCTCCGGGCTGGTTGCGCGTAACTTTGGCTGGAAGCTGACCAAGATCGGCTATAACGCCATCGTGGAGCAGGATATGCACGCGCTGCTGGCGACCGTTCAGGCGATGGATCCTGATGATTTACTGCTGGCCATCTCCTATTCCGGCGAGCGCCGTGAAATTATTATGGCCACCGACGAAGCCCTGCGCGTCGGGGGAAAAATTCTGGCCATTACCGGCTTTAGCCCCAATGCGCTACAGCAGCGGGCAACGCGCTGTCTATATACCATAGCCGAGGAACAGGCCACGCGCAGCGCCGCGATCTCGTCGACGAGTGCGCAGATGATGCTGACGGACCTGCTGTTTATGGCCCTGGTTCAGCAGGATCTGGAGCGCGCGCCAGAGCGTATACGCCACAGCGAAGAGCTGGTAAAAAAACTGGTTTGAGCACAGATTAGGCGTATAATGCCCGCCCTGTTTGTGTTGTTTCTGAGAATTTCCTGATGGCGC
The DNA here is from genome assembly GCF_014930695.1 of Enterobacter cloacae complex sp. P40C2. Taxonomy (NCBI): domain Bacteria; kingdom Pseudomonadati; phylum Pseudomonadota; class Gammaproteobacteria; order Enterobacterales; family Enterobacteriaceae; genus Enterobacter; species Enterobacter cloacae complex sp. P40C2. The sequence continues at coordinate 87,002 of NZ_JADBRP010000014.1, forward strand.
TGTTAATCACCAAAAAATGCATCAACTGCGATATGTGCGAACCGGAATGTCCTAACCAGGCCATTTCGATGGGTGACAGCATTTATGAGATTAACAGCGACCGCTGCACCGAATGTATCGGCCACTACGACACGCCAACCTGCCAGAAAGTGTGCCCAATCCCCAATACGATCTTAAAAGATCCGGCACACGCTGAGAGCGAAGAACAGCTGTGGGATAAGTTTGTCCTGCTGCATCATGCGGACAAGCTCTAGCTTTCGATAATCACCGTCGAGCAGGCGTAGTGGCGTTCATCCGCCAGCGTCACGTGCATGTGTTTCACACCCAGCTTCTCCGCCAGCTTTTGCGCTTCGCCCCACAGACGAAGGCTCGGCTTGCCCAGCTCATCGTTAAAGACTTCGAACTGGTTAAACGCCAGGCCGTTTCGAATACCCGTGCCGAACGCCTTCGCCGCTGCCTCTTTTACCGCAAAGCGCTTTGCCAGAAAGCGCACCGGCTGCTGATGCGCCTCCCAGATAGCCCATTCGTTATCGCTCAGCACCCGTCGGGCAAGGCGATCGCCACTGCGGGCGATCGCCGCTTCTATGCGGGCTATTTCAACGATATCGGTGCCTAAGCCCAGAATGGCCATTACTGACGCGCTTCCAGCATCAGGCGCTTCATCTCTGAAACCGCCTCTTTCAGGCCGCTCATCACCGCCCGGCCAATAATAGCGTGGCCGATGTTCAGCTCGTGCATTTCCGGCAGCGCGGCGATGGCCTTCACGTTGTGATAGGTCAGGCCGTGTCCGGCATTGACCTTCAGGCCCAGGCTTGCCGCGTAAGTTGCCGCTTTTGCGATACGCTCCAGCTCTTTGGCTTGTTCTGCATCGTTTTTGGCATCGGCATAACAGCCGGTATGAATTTCGATATACGGCGCGCCCGCGTCGGCAGCGGCTTTGATCTGGCTGAAATCAGCGTCAATAAACAGAGAAACCAGGATACCGACATCCGCCAGGCGCCTGCAGGCATCGCGCATTTTGTCGAGCTGTCCTGCCACGTCCAGACCGCCTTCAGTAGTGACTTCCTGACGCTTCTCCGGCACCAGGCAGCAGAAATGCGGCCTGGTATCGCAGGCGATCGTCAGCATCTCTTCAGTCACCGCCATCTCCAGATTCATGCGGGTGTCCAGCGTCTGGCGCAGGATACGCACGTCACGGTCGGTGATGTGGCGGCGGTCTTCGCGCAGGTGAACGGTAATGCCGTCCGCGCCCGCCTGCTCCGCGATAAACGCCGCCTGAACCGGATCGGGATACGCCGTACCACGTGCATTACGCAGCGTGGCAATATGATCGATGTTGACGCCTAACAGTAATTCAGCCATGACAATCCTCGGTATTTTGATTCATTTCCCTTCCCCCTCACCCTCCGGGAGAGGGCTGGGGTGAGGGGTAAAACGTTAACGTTTCGGCATAAACTGCCTGAACAATTCGCGGCTCTTCAGGGGTTTACCTCCAAGATACGGCTTGAGCGCAATCCGGGTAAAGCGTTTTGCCGCACGCAGGGTGTCGGCGTCCGGGAACTCGCGTTCATACAGTGCCCTGAGCTGGCGCCCGGTGAAGGTGCTGTTATCAACGACGACGCTGGCAATAAAGCCCTTTTCCTCACGATAGCGATAGGTCATGGTATCTTCTACCTCGTCCCCGCTTCCCGCACAGTGCAGAAAATCGACGCCGTATCCAAGGTGCCCGAGCAGCGCCAGCTCGAAACGTCGCAGCGCAGGCTCCGGGGTGCCGGTTGCGCCCGCAAGCGACTGAATACAGTGCAGGTAATCAAAGAAAAGTTCAGAGAAACGGGTCTCATGTTCAAGAACCCGTGAGATGAGTTCGTTGACGTACAGACCGCTGTAAAGCGTGATGCCGGAAAGGGGAAGCGCCAGGGAGACGGCCTCAGCACTGCGCAGGGTTTTGACCTCCCCTCGCCCGCCAAAGCGGACCAGCAGCGGCGTGAAAGGCTGGAGGGCGCCTTTCAGATTAGAACGTTTTGAACGTGCGCCTTTGGCAACAAGGCGCACGCGACCGGACTCTTCCGTGAAGAAGTCCAGCATCAGGCTGGTTTCGCTCCAGGGACGACTATGCAGGACAAAGGCGCGCTGCCATCCATCCATATGCTTGTCGTCTCAGGTTACTGATCTTCGCCGTAACCGAGGCTGCGCAGCGCACGCTCATCATCGGCCCAGCCAGATTTCACTTTCACCCACAGCTCCAGGTGAACGGGCGCTTCAAACATGTCCTGCATGTCTTTACGGGCTTCGATACCGATGGTTTTGATTTTGGCACCTTTGTTGCCGATCACCATCTTCTTCTGCCCTTCACGCTCAACGAGGATCAGGCCGTTGATATCGTAACCGCCACGCTCGTTAGACTGGAAACGTTCGATCTCCACCGTTACCGAGTACGGCAGCTCTGCGCCCAGGAAACGCATCAGCTTTTCACGGATGATCTCAGAGGCCATAAAGCGCTGAGAGCGGTCTGTGATGTACTCTTCCGGGAAGTGATGAATCGCTTCCGGCAGATGCTTGCGTACGATGCCGGCGATGGTATCGACGTTCAGACCCGTTTCCGCAGACAGCGGGACGATATCCAGGAAGTTCATCTGGCTGCCCAGCCACTGGAGGTGCGGCAGCAGATCGGCTTTTTCCTGCACGTTGTCCACTTTGTTAACCGCGAGGATCACCGGCGTTTTGCCGTCGCGCAGTTTGTTCAGAACCATTTCGTCGTCCGGCGTCCAGCGGGTGCCTTCAACCACGAAAATCACCAGCTCAACGTCACCAATGGAGCTGCTTGCCGCCTTGTTCATCAGGCGGTTGATAGCACGCTTCTCTTCCATGTGCAGGCCTGGGGTATCGACGTAAATCGCCTGATACGCGCCTTCAGTATGGATACCAACGATGCGGTGACGCGTGGTCTGCGCCTTACGCGAGGTGATGGAGATCTTCTGCCCAAGCAGATTATTCAACAGGGTGGATTTGCCAACGTTCGGACGTCCGACGATAGCAATAAATCCGCAATAGGTTTTTTCTTCGCTCATTCCAGCTCCAGCATTTTTAACGCCTGTTCGGCGGCAGCCTGTTCAGCCTTACGACGGCTTGAACCTGTGCCGACCACCGGTTCACTCAGGCCACTGACCTGGCAATGGATGGTAAATTCCTGATCGTGCGCTTCGCCACGCACCTGCACCACCAGATAGGAAGGCAACGGGAGGTGACGACCCTGCAAATACTCCTGCAGACGCGTTTTCGGGTCTTTTTGTTTATCGCCCGGGCTGATTTCGTCCAGACGAGTCTGATACCAGTTCAGGATCAGCTTTTCTACGGTCTGGATATCGCTGTCCAGGAATACGCCACCGATTAACGCCTCGACCGTATCCGCAAGAATGGATTCGCGACGGAATCCACCACTCTTCAGCTCACCAGGCCCCAGACGCAGGCATTCACCCAGCTCAAACTCGCGAGCGATCTCAGCAAGCGTGTTGCCGCGCACCAGCGTGGCGCGCATGCGGCTCATATCACCTTCGTCCACTCGCGGGAAACGATGATAAAGCGCATTCGCAATCACAAAGCTTAAAATTGAGTCGCCCAGAAATTCGAGACGCTCATTATGTTTGCTGCTGGCACTGCGGTGGGTTAATGCCTGTTGCAACAACTCCTGATGATGAAAAGTGTAGCCCAGCTTCCGTTGAAGCCGATTAATTACGATGGGGTTCATGCGATACCAATAAATGAATGCGTCAAAAATGCAGCACACGAAACCGACCTGAGAAAACCAACGCGGTTTCGTGTGCCGTGGCACCCTTGCAGGGCCAACCTTAAACTTCGGGGGAATATTCTATACACAACGACAGGGGATGTCGTTAGTTCAAAGAGATTTATCGCTGAAATAATTCGCGTAGCGGCGAATAAAAGCCGCTACGCGTTATTTTTCACGAGAATTAATGAATTCCGCCAATGCGATTCAGGCGAACGCCGGTCGGCCACTCGCCTTCCTGCTTCTCGAAACTCATCCAGATGGCAGTTGCTTTACCCACCAGATTCGCTTCCGGCACAAAGCCCCAGTAACGGCTGTCCGCAGAATTATCGCGGTTATCACCCATCATGAAGTAGTGTCCCGGCGGCACAATCCAGGTTGCCAGCTGCTGTCCTGGCTGCTGGTAGTACATTGCCAGCTGATCTTGTGCGATGGGCACGGTCAGAATGCGGTGAGTAACATCGCCCAGCGTCTCTTTGCGCTCATCCAGACGAATACCGTTCTCTTTGGTTTCCCCTTTTGGCACCTGGAAGAAGCCGCTGGTCGCTTCACCGCCGTTACGACGAGCAAAGGTCTGCACAAAGTCACCAGGCTCAACGTTGGAGTAGGTCACCGGCAGTGCATTCTCGCACGCTGTACCAGAGCTGCAGCCTGGCTGAATCCTCACTTCCTTCGCTACCGGATCGTAGGTTACTTTATCGCCCGGCAGACCCACCGCGCGTTTAATGTAATCCAGACGCGGATCTTCCGGATATTTAAACACCACGATGTCGCCACGCTTAGGATGACCCGTTTCGATCAGCGTTTTCTGGTAGATCGGATCTTTAATGCCGTAGGCAAACTTCTCAACCAGAATAAAATCACCGATCAGAAGCGTTGGCATCATCGAACCTGACGGGATCTGGAAAGGTTCATAGATAAATGAACGCACCACCAGAACAATCGCCAGCACCGGGAATACCGATGCCCCGGTTTCCAGCCAGCCCGGCTTGGGGCCCACTTTTTTCAGGGTTTTCGCGTCAATACCATCGCCAGTGGCTGCCTGCGCGGCAGCCTGACGTTCACGGCGTTTTGGGGCGAAGATAAACTTATCCAGACACCACAGCAGACCTGTCACCAGGGTAGCGATGACCAGGATCAAGGCAAACATGTTCGCCATGCCAGCTCCTTAGGGTTATTTACCGTTACCGTCTTTACCAACGTGAAGGATGGCAAGGAATGCTTCCTGCGGCAGCTCAACGTTACCGACCTGCTTCATACGCTTCTTACCTTCTTTCTGCTTCTGGAGCAGCTTTTTCTTACGGCTGACGTCACCGCCGTAGCACTTAGCCAGAACGTTTTTACGCAGCTGCTTCACGGTTGAACGGGCGATGATGTGGTTGCCGATGGCCGCCTGAATCGCAATGTCAAACTGCTGACGCGGGATCAGGTCTTTCATCTTCTCAACCAGTTCACGACCGCGGTACGGCGCGTTGTCGTTGTGGGTGATCAGCGCGAGGGCGTCAACGCGCTCGCCGTTAATCAGCACGTCCACACGGACCATGTTCGAGGCCTGGAAGCGTTTGAAGTTGTAGTCCAGCGACGCATAGCCACGGGAGGTAGACTTCAGGCGGTCGAAGAAGTCGAGCACCACTTCTGCCATCGGAATTTCATAGGTCAGCGCCACCTGGTTACCGTGGTAAACCATGTTGGTCTGCACGCCACGCTTTTCAATACACAGGGTAATCACGTTGCCGAGGAACTCCTGCGGCAGCAGCATGTGGCACTCTGCGATTGGTTCACGCAGTTCCTGAATGTTATTCAGCGGCGGAAGCTTGGACGGGCTATCGACGTAGATCACCTCTTTCGACGTGGTTTCTACTTCGTAAACTACCGTCGGTGCCGTGGTAATCAGATCCAGATCGTATTCACGCTCCAGACGTTCCTGAATGATCTCCATGTGCAGCAGACCGAGGAAGCCACAGCGGAAGCCGAAGCCCAGCGCCGTTGAGCTTTCTGGCTCGTAGAACAGGGAGGCGTCGTTGAGGCTCAGCTTACCGAGCGCATCGCGGAAGTTTTCGTAATCGTCAGAGCTGACCGGGAACAGACCCGCATAAACCTGCGGCTTCACCTTTTTGAAGCCCGGCAGCGCTTTATCCGCCGGGTTACGTGCGCCGGTCAGGGTATCGCCCACCGGCGCGCCGAGGATGTCTTTAATTGCGCAGACCAGCCAACCCACCTCGCCGCATTTCAGCTCGGTACGGTCAACCTGTTTTGGCGTGAAGATGCCCAGACGGTCAGCGTTGTAGACCTGCCCGGTGCTCATTACCTTGATTTTATCGCCTTTACGCATGGTGCCGTTTTTAATACGCACCAGCGAGACCACGCCCAGGTAGTTATCAAACCAGGAGTCGATGATCAGCGCCTGCAGCGGTGCATCCGGGTCACCTTCCGGCGCCGGAATATCACGCACCAGACGCTCCAGCACGTCCGGAACACCCACGCCGGTTTTCGCCGAGCAGCGCACCGCATCGGTGGCATCAATGCCGACGATATCTTCAATCTCTTCCGCCACGCGCTCTGGATCGGCGGCAGGCAGGTCGATTTTATTCAGAACCGGCACGACTTCGAGATCCATTTCCATGGCGGTGTAGCAGTTTGCCAGCGTCTGGGCTTCAACGCCCTGCCCGGCATCCACCACCAGCAGCGCCCCTTCACAGGCCGCCAGCGAGCGTGACACTTCATAGGAGAAGTCAACGTGCCCTGGGGTGTCGATAAAGTTCAGTTGATAGGTTTCACCATCGGAGGCCTTATAGTCGAGCGTGACGCTCTGCGCCTTGATGGTAATGCCGCGTTCGCGTTCCAGGTCCATGGAGTCCAGAACCTGGGCTGCCATTTCACGATCAGACAGGCCACCGCAAATCTGGATAATACGGTCAGACAGCGTCGACTTACCGTGGTCAATGTGAGCAATGATCGAAAAGTTACGTATGTTCTTCATATAGTTAAATAATTATGCCTTACGAATTCCTGGAGGCCGCTGTTCTTAGCCTGACGTTTTTCAGTGCGAAAACGCAGCATTCTACACTACATCCTCGTCCGCTGGAAATGCACTTAGAGCCAGGTATAGCGCGTAGAGACGAGGTTTTCTTTATCGGGGTGTAAATAATAATAAAGCCCGGCAGATCACCGGGCCTCAGAAGAGAGCGTCTCAACGCGAAGCTGGTTGGGTTCCAGCCCAACGCTGAGGATGACGGGCTGCCACGCTTCCCGGGCGGCAAGCCTCGGGGAAACGCCTTTTGCAAGCCAAAAACCCCCCACGCCGCCTAAAGCGGCACCGCACATGGCGGCCAAATCGGTGCCAAAGAGCATCTGGAAAACGCCGCCCATGACGAACAGGCCAATCAGCGGAGAAAGGTAAACCAGCATGGCAGAGGTGAGCAGGCTGCCTTCAGCGATGCCCAGCTCCACTTTCTGCCCTGCCACCAGCGGCTGCTCGCTCGGCACAGCAATAGTGTGCGACGTCTGCGGCCCCAGCTTATTCAGCACGCGGCTGCCGCAACCGGCTCGCGACGCGCAGCTGTTGCATGACGCTTTAACGTCACAGCTGACCAGCGCAACCCCATCCTGCCAGGATACTACCGTGGCCCACTCTTTAATCATTGCGCAGCCCTGAACTTAATGCTGTCTGAAATGCGTTTTGCCGTTTGCGGCGGTAACTCGCCGACAATGGTAATTTCTGCACCGTCGCGCACCGTCGTACTGACCGTCCGGCGTCCGGTTCGGAGCATTTGCTCGGAGCTGTTGGCCGTGGCGCGGTTAATGTTCACCGAGAAGCTGAACAGACCGTCGGAATAGAGTCGCGACTCAACCGGGGTTTCAATGGTAGGTAACTGGCGACGACTGCTGGACACTTCGCTAAAGCCTTGCGGGATCCAGGAGGGTACCCAGTTGAAATTGACTGAATCGCCGGCAGGTACGGAAAGCAACGGCGGCAGGCTGGCCTTGGCCAGATTCTGCATGCTGTTGCCGACCTGCGTGTTCACGTCGAAAGAGATCACGCGGAACTGTTCCAGCGTTTCACCGTCGCGATCGAGCAGATCGACGCGCATCGGCAGTTTTGTCTCCGCATCGATCCAGACGATATAGCTGTAGCGCGTTCCATCCCGCGCGACTACGCGAATCACTTCGCACAGCCTGTCAGCAATGCGCGTGCGTCCTACTGAGATAAAGTCATAGTAAGGGGCGAGACGTTTGAAATCGGTATAAATAAGCGACGGCAGGGAGTCAACGATGTAGTCGCCATTGAGCGTAAACGGCTCAAGGCCCGGCTCGAAATAGCTGATTTCATTCCCTCGCTGGACCACTTCCCGACGCGGGCCATCCATCTGTAAAAGCTGGGCGAGCGGCTGATTATCAAGGCGGGCGTGGCGATAGCGTAACGACTCGACACCCTGCTTATTGATGCTGATAAATGCCAACTCATAGTTGAGTGACTGGCTGGCCAGATTCATTTGCTGCAACAACGCCCCGGATGAAACATCAGCCGAGGCGTTGGCAGAGAAGAACAGGCTACCCGCCATCAAAGACATGGCGAACCAAAGTTGCTTCATTACTGCGATTGCGTTCCTAAAGTTTGGTTTCCTGGCACCTGCACAGCAGCCTGCTGGGTTTGGGCCTGCTCAAACTGAAGCTGCTCGGAGTGCAGACGACGCTGCAGTTCGTAATCCTGCAACATCGCATTAATGCGACGACGCTGCTCCTGTACCTGCTGTTGCTGACCGCCACTTGCGGACGCATCTGCCGGCACGCCCAGGCTAACCGGGCTGGCTTTACCCATCATCGGCAGCGTATTGAACACTGGCGCTTCAGGCTGCTGACTGGCTTCAGACTGAGTATTATAGTGCTGGACGCCAACGATAACTGCAAGCGATACGCACGCCGCGACACCCATCTGGGTGAGCTGGCTGGCCCACGGACGCACCTTGTGCCAGAACGGCATTTTTTGCCACTGGTGTGGTGCAGGCTGCGCTTCAGGAATCAGCGGCGTGGTCTGATGAACAGGTTCGTTCTCAATGGCCGCCATTACGCGTGCTGAGATATCGAAATGGAGAACCTCGCTGGTATCACCACGCATCGTGTCGCGGATAAGATGATAGCTCTCCCAGGTCTGTTGCATTTCGGGAGAATGAGACAACTCATTGAGCAGCTCACTATCCAGCGTTTCACCATCCATTAAAGCGGAAAGTTTTTCTTTCTGCATGCCTAATACCTTTTCCAGTATCCCGCTATCGTCAACGCCTGATAAGCGGTTGAACTTTATTATCAATGGCTTCTCGCGCACGGAAAATTCGTGAACGAACCGTGCCGACCGGACAATCCATGATGGCGGCTATCTCTTCATAGCTTAGGCCATCCAGCTCCCGTAACGTAATTGCCATGCGTAAATCTTCCGGGAGCGACTCGATCGTGCGAAAAACGATTTGTCTCAGTTCTTCTGACAACATTAAGTTCTCAGGGTTCGAAATTTCTTTCAGCGCGCCGCCACTTTCGAAGTTTTCAGCGTCGATAGCATCGACATCGCTTGACGGTGGACGACGCCCCTGAGCAACCAAATAATTCTTAGCCGTATTGACAGCAATACGATACAGCCAGGTGTAAAAAGCACTATCCCCCCGGAATGAATCCAGCGCGCGATAGGCCTTAATAAAAGACTCTTGTACAACATCAGGCACATCGCCTGACGGTACATAGCGGGAAACCAGACTCGCCACCTTATGCTGGTAGCGCACCACCAGTAGGTTAAAGGCTTTCTGATCTCCCTTCTGGACCCGTTCAACCAGGACCTGGTCCGTTAACTGCTCGCTCATCCGAGGTAATGTCTCCCCAAACCTAAATTCCACGCGTTATCGAAACGCCACTCTAACAACATTGCACTTTGAGCAAGCACCGAATTAGAGTGTATGTTCTTCAATAAGTTCCGTTACGCCTTTGTTTTTGTTCATCGCGCCGCAGACCGTTCATTTTCTCTCATTATAAGTCTGTTCACGATACGCACCCACTTTCTGACAAGAATCATCAACTTTATCGTCAGAAGAGTAACGCAACACAGGCTTTATTTCACCACAAAATCTGAAGCTAACGACCTGCTTCGCAAAATATTTCCTGGTATTTAGTGCTTATTTAACTTCGTGCCTTTCGTTTAGTCATTGCAACACGCTTTAAAAAAAACGTGCGACATCTCGCATCACAATGCTATTCTGCCCAAACCATGTTTAGTAAATTAAACAAACATCATGAATACTACGCCTGAACTTCATTGTGATGTACTGATCATCGGTAGCGGTGCTGCCGGCCTCTCCCTCGCGCTGCGCCTGGCGGAACATCAGAACGTAATCGTGCTGAGTAAAGGGCCGATGAGCGAAGGGTCCACCTTTTATGCTCAGGGCGGTATTGCAGCCGTGTTTGATGAGGCTGACAGCATCGCCTCACACGTTGAAGATACCCTGGTTGCCGGTGCCGGGATCGTGGATAAGCATGCCGCAGAATTCGTCGCCAGCAATGCCCGCCACTGCGTGCAGTGGCTCATTGACCAGGGCGTGCTGTTCGATACGCAGGTTCAGCCTAACGGTGAAGCGAGCTATCACCTGACCCGAGAAGGCGGACACAGCCATCGCCGTATTTTGCACGCAGCGGATGCAACCGGAAAAGCGGTGGAAACGACGCTGGTCAGCAAAGCGCTCAGCCATCCCAATATTCGCGTGCTGGAGCGCAGCAACGCCGTCGACCTGATCATATCCGACAAGATTGGCCTGCCCGGTACGCGTCGGGTTATCGGCGCCTGGGTATGGAATCGCAACAAAGAGAAGGTGGAAACCTGTCAGGCGAAAGCCGTCGTGCTGGCGACCGGCGGAGCCTCGAAGGTTTATCAATATACGACTAACCCGGATATCGCCTCCGGAGACGGTATCGCCATGGCCTGGCGCGCGGGCTGCCGCGTGGCGAACCTGGAGTTCAATCAGTTCCATCCTACTGCCCTGTTCCATCCCCAGGCGCGAAACTTCCTTCTGACGGAGGCGCTGCGCGGCGAAGGCGCATACCTGAAACGCCCCAATGGTACCCGGTTTATGCCGGATTTTGATGCCAGAGGTGAACTGGCACCGCGCGATATCGTGGCCCGGGCCATTGACCACGAGATGAAGCGTCTTGGCGTGGATTGTATGTATCTGGACATTAGCCACAAGCCGGCAGACTTTATTCGCCAGCACTTCCCGATGATTTATGAAAAGCTGCTGGGCCTGGGCATTGATTTGACCCGCGATCCGGTACCGATTGTGCCCGCGGCTCACTACACCTGCGGCGGGGTGATGGTTGACGATCATGGGCGGACTGACGTGGATGGTCTGTACGCGATTGGCGAGGTCAGCTATACCGGCCTGCACGGCGCAAACCGCATGGCATCAAACTCGCTGCTGGAGTGTCTGGTGTACGGATGGTCTGCTGCGGAAGACATTACCAGACGCATGCCTTATGCGCGTCCGACAACGCACTTGCCGGAATGGGATGAAAGCCGGGTAGAAAACCCGGACGAACTGGTGGTTATCCAGCATAACTGGCACGAGCTGCGGCTTTTTATGTGGGATTATGTTGGGATTGTACGCACGACGAAGCGTCTGGAGCGCGCGTTACGGCGCATCATGATGCTGCAGCAGGAAATTGATGACTATTACGCCAACTTTCGCGTCTCAAATAACCTGCTGGAGCTGCGCAACCTCGTGCAGGTTGCCGAGCTGATTGTGCGCTGCGCGATGATGCGTAAAGAGAGCCGGGGTTTGCATTACACCCTGGATTATCCCGACCAGCTGGAAACGTCCGGCCCGTCGGTATTATCACCGCAGGTTCACATAAACAGATAAAAGGCCTGGGTCAGGGCAGTGTAATCTTCGGAATAGCGCTGGTCTGGCCCGCGAATGACCATCCTGTCGATAAAGCACTCCCCCTCTTTTGGCGAGAGCGCCAGCAGCACGCGATGCGGCAAGCGGCCTTCCGTATCCGAAATATCGGTACGCAGCCGCAGTTTCCAGCCGATCTCGCGAGCTATCTCAATAAACGTATTGCCCGTGCTTTCCGGCAAGACCACGCAGAAAAATCCCTCTTCCGAGATTAGCTCAGCCGCGCTGGTCAGCAGCGCCTTGTGATCGAGCGAAGCGGTGTACCGTGCCTGCTCGCGCTCCGGCGTTCCACACTCCACGCCCGGCTCGAAATACGGCGGGTTGCTGACAATTAAATCGTAACGCGCCGTCTGCTCTGGCGCCCAGGCCAGGACATCAGCACAGATAACCCTGACGCGTTCAGCCCACGGCGATTCAGCGGCATTTTCTCCTGCCTGCGCCGCCGCCTGAGGATCAAGCTCAACGGCATCGATCGTGACGTGTTCCTCGGTTCGCTGTGCAAGCATCAGCGCCTGCAGTCCGCTGCCCGTACCAATATCCAGAATGCGCTTTACACCTGCGACAGGTGCCCATGCGCCCAGTAAAATACCGTCTGTACCGACCTTCATCGCACAGCGATCGTGCGCCACAAAAAATTGTTTAAACGTAAAGCCATCGCGGCGCAGCTGCGCTTTGAGTTGAGACATGTCAGGGCAACCTTCTGAGTGAAACTGGAGTAGCATAGGGGAAAGCGAAGTGGTCGAAAAGCGATATCCATACAAACAGATGAAGATTACAGCCGTAACGTCTATAATCAGCGCCCCACACAGAGGTAGAACATGACTGTAACGACTTTTTCCGAACTTGAACTCGATGAAAGCCTGCTCAATGCACTTGAGAGCAAAGGCTTTACACGCCCGACCGCCATTCAGGCCGCGGCCATTCCGCCTGCGCTTGAGGGCCGCGATGTGCTCGGTTCTGCGCCAACCGGCACGGGGAAGACAGCAGCCTACTTGCTGCCTGTGTTGCAGCATTTGCTCGATTTTCCGCGTAAAAAATCCGGCCCGCCGCGTATTTTGATCCTGACGCCGACCCGTGAACTGGCGATGCAGGTTGCAGAACACGCGCGTGAACTGGCGGCGAACACCCATCTGGATATCGCCACCATCACCGGCGGCGTTGCGTACATGAACCACGCCGAAGTGTTCAGCGAAAACCAGGATATCGTTGTTGCGACGACCGGCCGCCTGCTGCAATACATCAAAGAAGAGAACTTCGACTGCCGCGCGGTTGAAACGTTAATACTCGACGAAGCCGACCGCATGCTGGACATGGGCTTTGCGCAGGATATCGAACACATCGCGGGTGAAACGCGCTGGCGTAACCAGACCATGCTGTTCTCGGCAACCCTTGAAGGGGATGCCATTAAAGATTTCGCCGAACGTCTGCTGGAAGATCCGGTGGAAGTGTCCGCCACGCCATCGACGCGTGAGCGTAAGAAGATCCACCAGTGGTACTACCGTGCGGACAATCTTGAACACAAGGTTGAATTGCTTAAACACCTGCTCAAGCAGGAAGACGCGACCCGTAGCATCGTATTCGTACGTAAACGCGAGCGCGTGCACGAGCTGGCTGAAATGCTGCGCAACGCTGGCATCAATAACTGCTATCTCGAAGGGGAAATGGCGCAGGTTAAGCGTACCGAAGGGATTAAGCGCCTGACCGATGGTCGCGTGAACGTGCTGGTTGCCACCGACGTTGCCGCACGCGGAATCGACATCCCGGACGTGAGCCACGTGATCAACTTCGACATGCCGCGCAGCGGTGATACCTACCTGCACCGTATTGGCCGTACCGGCCGTGCGGGCCGCAAAGGTATTGCCATTTCTCTGGTAGAAGCGCACGACCATCTGCTGCTGCAGAAAATTGGCCGCTACGTTGATGAGCCGCTGAAAGCTCGCGTCATTGACGGGCTTCGTCCGACCACGCGTGCACCGAGTGAAAAAATGACGGGTAAACCGTCCAAGAAAGCGCTCGCGAAACGTGCAGAAAGAAAAGAGAAAGAAAAAGAGAAGCCGCGCGTGAAGCAGCGCCACCGCGATACCAAAAACATTGGTAAGCGCCGTAAGCCAAGCTCTGCTGCGCCAGAGACAAAAACTGAAGAGTAAAAAAAAGCCGGGACATGTCCCGGCTTTTTTATTCCACCCCCGTGGCTGAAGCCTTACAGGCTTTCAGTAAAGGTACGGGCGATAACGTCGCGCTGCTGTTCCGGGGTCAGAGAGTTGAAACGTACCGCATAGCCAGACACGCGGATGGTCAGCTGTGGGTATTTTTCAGGGTGCTCAACGGCATCCATCAGCGTTTCGCGACGCAGAACATTAACGTTCAGGTGCTGACCGCCTTCTACGCGCACTTCTGGCTGCACTTCCATTGGAATTTCACGGTATTCAATTTCGCCCAGCTTGTTAACCGGAACGATTTCGTCTTCCGCAAAACCGGCTTTCGCTACTACACAGCGCGCTTCGTTTTTCTCGCTGTCCAGCAGCCAGAAAGAGTTCAGCAGGTCGTCGTTTGCAGCTTTAGTAATCTGGATACCTGTAATCATGTGTTGCCTCCCTTAGGCTACATTAACTTATGCTGGCCTTTTGCGGCCAATTGGTAAAACCATTGTTTGTTGTGTGTATATATAACATTCAGCCCCGGGCGATTTATTGATTTAAATCAACAAAAACACTAACCACATAAAGAGTGTGGTCAGGATTTATTGTTTCAGATCAATTTTTACATCTTACCAATTCAACTTCCCTCGCATCCTTTCTAAAATAAATTTAGCGAGTTAGCCCACTTTTCAGCTCGTTATTTTGCTCACCGGGCTTTAGCAGGTAAGCTAGGCACAGAATGAAATTCGCAGGAGAGCGAGATGACCACACCTTTAACCTGGCATGACGTGCTGGCAGAAGAGAAGCAGCAGCCCTATTTTATCCAGACCCTCAGCACCGTTGCGGCTGAACGGCAGGCCGGACAGACAATTTATCCGCCGCAGAAGGATGTGTTTAACGCCTTTCGCTACACCGAACTGAGCGATGTGAAGGTGGTTATTCTGGGACAGGATCCTTACCACGGCCCCGGTCAGGCTCACGGACTGGCGTTCTCCGTTCGTCCTGGCGTGGCTATCCCCCCTTCTCTGCTGAATATGTATAAAGAGCTGGAAGGAACGATCCCCGGCTTTACCCGTCCTACTCATGGTTATCTGGAAAGCTGGGCGCGCCAGGGCGTGCTGCTGCTGAATACCGTGTTAACCGTTCGGGCGGGTCAGGCACACTCTCACGCCAGCCTGGGATGGGAAACGTTTACCGATAAGGTAATCAGCCTGATTAATGAGCACCGTGAAGGGGTCGTATTTTTACTCTGGGGTTCGCATGCGCAGAAGAAAGGGGCGATTATCGATCGTCAGCGACATCACGTTCTGAAGGCACCGCACCCGTCGCCGCTGTCTGCACACCGCGGTTTCTTTGGCAGTAATCATTTTGTTCTGACGAATGAGTGGCTGGAAAAGCGTGGCGAAAAGCCAATTGACTGGATGCCTGTGTTACCGGCAGAAAGTGAGTAATTTGAGTTTGAATGCCCGGTGGACCGGGCAATCAATAAGTACAAATGCTTATGCTTTATTCTGACGCCACCATTCCGCCAGCAGCACGCCAGTCGCAACGGATACGTTCAGGCTTTCAACGTTGCCTGTCCCGTCGATAGAGACGCTCAGATCCGCGCTGGAGAGTGCCGCATCAGACAGACCATCGCGCTCCTGACCTAACACCAGCACCATTTTACGCGGCAGCGTTGCTTTAAACAGCGGCGTAGCGGCACGGCTTGAGGTGGTGACAATGGTGTAGCCCGCTTTACGGAACTGCTCAAGTGCATCCAGCACGCTGTCGCCGGTGATCGGCTGAACATGCTCGGCACCGCCTTCCGCAGTACGGATTGCCGCACCGGACTCCAGCAGCGCGGCATCCTGCAACAGTACGCCTTTCACGCCAAAGTGCGCGCAGCTGCGCATCATGGCACCCAGGTTATGCGGGTTGCCCACGTCCTCCAGCGCCAGCACGCAGTCATCGGCATCCGCCTGGCTGACCCACTGCTCAACGGTGGTGCCGTTACGTTTTTTGATCAGGAAGCAAACGCCGCCGTGGTGTTCGGTACCCGACGCTTTTGTCAGCTCGGCATCGTCAACCACATGATAGGCTTTGCGGTTCGCCGCCATCCAGCGCAGCGCTTCTTTAAAGCGCGGGGTCACGCTCTGGATAAACCATGCGCGTACGATACATTCCGGGCGGCTCTGGAACAGGGCCTGACAGGCGTTCTCGCCGTAAACGCGAGTCTCTTCCGCGCGCTGACGACGCAGCACTTCCGGATCGATAAAGCTTTTACCGCTGATACCGCCGTGATCGGCTTTTTCAGGAGCCTCTTCACCCGGCGCGCGCGAAACGGTGCGCCATGGGGATGCGCCGTCGCGGACATAATCATCGCGTTTGCGATCGTCGCGCTTGCGGTCATCACGTTTGCGGTCATCGCCGCGGTTATTTCTGTCATCGCGGGCGGGGCGACGGCCACCGTCTGCACGAGAAGACGCCGGACGCCCGCCACCTTTTCCGGTACGCGGATTTTGGGTGCGTTTATCAGAGTCATCATCACTGCGGACATACATCACTTTGACCTTGCCGCTTTTGTTTTTCATTTCGTCGTTCATGCTTTTCTCCACCAGCGCTGCGCGAAGCGCGCAGATTACCCGATGTGCAAGCTCATAGCCATAATTTCGTACAAAAGCCTGTGACTATTGTTCCCATCGAATAAAACGCGTTGTCGTTTCATACAGGCTCACTGATAATATGTAACATATCAGAAACATTATCGGCGTTTTGCCGTTGTTCCACGGCTCTATCAGAGGTTAGTTATGAATACCGTATGTGCCAACTGTCAGGCTTTAAACCGCATTCCGGACGAACGGATGGATGACGGTGCCAAATGCGGGCGTTGTGGTCACGAACTGTTTGACGGCGAGGTGATTAACGCGACGGGTGCTACGCTGGACAAACTCCTCAAGGACGATCTGCCTGTTGTGGTCGATTTCTGGGCACCGTGGTGCGGCCCCTGCCGTAACTTTGCGCCAGTCTTTGAGGACGTGGCTGAAGAGCGCAGCGGGAAAATGCGTTTTGTGAAAGTGAATACCGAAGCAGAGCGCGAACTGAGCGCCCGTTTCCGCATTCGCAGCATCCCCACCATTATGATTTTCAAAAATGGTGAAGTGATCGACATGCTCAACGGTGCCGTGCCAAAAGCGCCGTTTGAAAGCTGGTTAAACGAATCCCTGTAACATTCACGGGGCACATCTTGTGCCCCGTTCTCTCCTCTGCGAAAATGGGGTTTTCCCTGCCCTTTCGCCCATGACTGATAACGCTGTACTTCAACTACGCGCCGAACGCCTTGCGCGCGCAACTCGCCCCTTTCTTGCACGCGGCAACCGTATTCGCCGCTGCCAGCGCTGCCTGTTGCCGCTGAAAGTTTGCCTGTGCGCAACGCTTTCACCGAGTACGGCGAGAAGCCGGTTTTGTCTGGTCATGTTCGATACCGAACCGATGAAGCCCAGCAATACGGGCCGCCTGATCGCCGATATTTTGCCAGACACCGCCGCGTTTCAGTGGTCACGCACCGAGCCACCTCAGGCGCTGCTCGACCTGGTGGCAAGCCCGGACTATCAGCCAATGGTCGTTTTTCCCGCATCGTATGCAGGCGAACATCGCCAGGTGCTTTCGGAACCGCCATCCGGTAAGCCGCCGCTGTTCATCATGCTTGACGGCACCTGGACGGAAGCGAGAAAGATGTTTCGCAAAAGCCCGTATCTCGACGCGCTGCCGGTGATTTCCGTCGATCTGTCGCGCGTTTCAGCCTATCGCCTGCGTGAAGCCCATGCTGACGGGCAATACTGTACCGCCGAAGTGGCCATTGCACTTCTGGACCTGGCGGGTGACGCCCGGGCAGCAGGCGCGCTGGGTAACCACTTCTCCTGCTTCCGCGAACGTTATCTTGCGGGAAAAACCGTTCATAAGGGCAGTATCACAGCAACAGAGCCAGAAAGCGTTTAAAATCATCAGGTCGCTTGCATTCACGGGAGGCCTGCATGAGCCAGAGAGGGTTAGAAGCGCTACTACGTCCGAAATCCATTGCCGTTATTGGCGCTTCAATGAAGCCGGATCGCGCAGGCTATCTGATGATGCGTAACCTGCTGGCAGGCGGGTTTAACGGCCCGGTGATGCCCGTCACCCCTGCCTATAAAGCGGTACAGGGCGTGCTGGCGTGGCCGGACGTGCAAAGTTTACCTTTTGTTCCCGATCTCGCGGTGCTCTGTACGCATGCCAGACGAAACCTCGACCTGCTGGAATCGCTCGGCCAGAAAGGCTGCAAGACCTGTATTATTCTCTCATCGCCTCCTGAACAGCAGCCCGAGCTGCTGGCCTGCGCCAGCCGCTACCAGATGCGCATCCTGGGCCCGAATAGCCTCGGCCTGCTTGCGCCCTGGCAAGGGCTGAATGCCAGTTTTTCCCCGGTTCCGATCCGCAAAGGCAAGCTGGCCTTTATTTCGCAGTCGGCGGCCGTGTCCAATACGATCCTCGACTGGGCGCAACAGCGGGAGATGGGCTTTTCCTACTTCATCGCCCTCGGCGACAGCCTGGATATTGACGTCGATGAGCTGCTGGATTTCCTGGCGCGCGACAGCAAAACCAGCGCTATTCTTCTCTACCTTGAGCACCTGAGCGACGCCCGCCGCTTTGTGTCGGCCTCTCGTAGCGCATCGCGTAATAAACCGATTCTGGTCATCAAAAGCGGCCGTAGTCCTGCGGCCCAGCGCCTGCTGCATTCCCATTCCGGGATGGATCCCGCCTGGGATGCCGCCATCCAGCGCGCCGGTCTGCTGCGGGTACAGGATACGCACGAGCTTTTTTCCGCCGTCGAAACATTAAGCCACATGCGCCCCTTGCGCGGCGAGAAGCTGATGATCGTCAGCAACGGTGCCGCTCCCGCCGCTCTGGCGCTGGACGAGCTGTGGCTGCGCAACGGCAAGCTGGCAACGCTGGGAGAAGAGACGCTTCAGCGTCTGGGTGAGGCACTGCCGGGAAGCGTTGCGCCCGGTAACCCGCTCGATTTACGCGATGATGCCAGCAGTGACCGCTACATAAAGGCGATATCGATTTTGCTCGATAGTCAGGATTTTGATGCACTCATGATTATCCATTCGCCCAGCGCGGTCGCGCCGGGCAGCGAAAGCGCGCGTGCGCTGATCGAGGCCGTCCGAAACCATCCACGCGGCAAATATGTCACCTTACTGACCAACTGGTGCGGCGAGTTCTCCTCGCAGGAAGCGCGACGTCTGTTTAGTGAAGCCGGGTTGCCAACCTATCGTACCCCGGAGGGCACCATTACGGCGTTTATGCATATGGTTGAGTACCGGCGCAACCAGAAGCAGCTGCGTGAAACGCCTGCCCTGCCGGGCAATCTGACGGCAAACTCCGTGGACGTTCACAGGCTGTTGCAGCAGGCCATCGAAGAAGGCGCAACTTCTCTTGATACCCATGAGGTGCAGCCCATTCTTGGCAGCTATGGAATGCAAACCCTGCCAACCTGGATTGCCAGCGATAGCGCTGAGGCGGTGCATATCGCTGAACAGATTGGCTATCCGGTCGCGCTGAAGCTGCGCTCGCCCGATATTCCGCATAAGTCTGATGTTCAGGGCGTGATGCTGTACCTGCGCACCGCGACGGAAGTTCAGCAGGCTGCGGACGCCATTATCGATCGCGTTAAAATGACATGGCCCCAGGCCAGGATCCACGGTCTGCTGGTGCAGAGCATGGCTAACCGTGCGGGAGCGCAGGAACTGCGGGTAGTCGTGGAGCACGATCCGGTTTTTGGTCCGCTCATTATGCTGGGTGAAGGGGGTGTCGAATGGCGTCCAGAAGAGCAGGCGGTGGTCGCTCTCCCGCCGCTTAACATGAACCTGGCGCGTTATCTGATTATTCAGGCTATCAAAAGCAAAAAGATCCGCGGACGAAGCGCCCTGAGGCCGCTTGATATCGCCGGGTTAAGTCAGTTTCTGGTGAAGGTCTCTAACCTGATTGTCGACTGCGCCGAGATCCAGCGCCTGGATATTCACCCGCTCCTCGCCTCCGGGAATGAATTTACTGCCCTGGACGTGACGCTGGATATTGCGCCATTCGTCGGAGACCGGGAAAGCCGTCTCGCCATCCGCCCTTATCCTCTTCAGCTTGAAGAGTGGGTGGAGATGAAAAATGGCGAGAAGGCGCTGTTTCGCCCTATCCTTCCGGAAGATGAGCCGCTGCTGCGGGAATTTATCTCGCAGGTGACAAAGGAAGATTTGTACTATCGCTATTTCAGCGAAATCAACGAATTTACCCACGATGATTTAGCCAATATGACCCAGATCGACTACGATCGAGAAATGGCGTTCGTGGCAGTGCGCCGTTCCGGGCAAAGAGATGAAATACTTGGCGTGACGCGCGCCATTTCCGACCCGGACAACGTGGATGCGGAGTTTGCCGTGCTGGTGCGTTCCGATCTTAAAGGTCTGGGGTTGGGCAGGCGGCTGCTCGAAAAGCTTATTGGCTATACGCGCGATCACGGATTGTTACGCCTGAATGGCATTACTATGCCAAACAATCGGGGCATGGTGACCCTGGCGCGGAAACTTGGTTTTGACGTTGATATCCAGCTGGATGAAGGCATCGTCTCCCTTTCGCTCAGCCTGAATTCCACGGATAAACAGAACTAAGCTGCTGGAAATGTTACCCACTTTTCACGGCACTGGGGTATCATTGTCCGCTTATGTTGTTTGCCTGGTACAGACAACCCTTCAATGAACAGAGAAGAAACGCACTGTGATGTTGTCAAAATTTAAGCGTAACAAACATCAACAACACCTTGCTCAACTACCGAAGATTTCTCAGTCAGTTGATGATGTAGAGTTCTTTTATGCTCCCGCTCGCTTCCGGGAGACGCTTCTGGAAAAGATTGCCAGCGCGACGCGACGCATCTGCATTGTGGCGCTCTATCTTGAACAGGATGAAGGTGGGCGCGCGATCCTGAACGCGCTCTATGAAGCGAAACGTCAGCGTCCGGAACTGGACGTTCGCGTGCTGGTTGACTGGCACCGTGCGCAGCGTGGCCGTATTGGCGCGGCTGCTTCAAACACAAACGCTGACTGGTATTGCCGCACGGCCCAGGAAAACCCGGGTATTGATATCCCGGTGTATGGCGTGCCGGTGAATACCCGTGAAGCGCTTGGCGTACTCCATTTCAAAGGATTTATCATTGATGACAGCGTCCTCTACAGCGGCGCCAGCCTGAATGATGTTTACCTCCATCAGCTCGATAAATACCGTTACGATCGCTACCATCTAATCCGCAATCCGCAGATGGCTGACATCATGTTTAACTGGGTTGATAAAAACCTGGTGCATGGACGCGGTGTTAACCGCCTTGACGATCCTCATCGCCCTAAAAGCCCGGAAATCAAAAATGAGGTTCGTTCCTTCCGTCAGGAGCTGCGCGACGCGGTTTATCGCTTCCAGGGTGATGCCAACAACGAAGAGCTGTCCGTTACGCCGCTGGTAGGGTTAGGAAAATCCAGCCTGCTGAACAAGACTATCTTCCATTTGATGCCGTGCGCGGAGCACAAGCTCACTATCTGCACGCCGTACTTCAACCTTCCCGCCGTTCTGGTGCGTAATATCATTCAGCTGCTGCGTGATGGTAAAAAGGTAGAAATCATCGTCGGGGATAAAACGGCAAATGACTTCTTTATTCCGGAAGATCAGCCTTTCAAGATTATCGGCGCACTACCCTATCTTTATGAGATCAACCTGCGTCGTTTCCTGAGCCGCTTGCAGTACTATGTGAACACCGACCAGCTGGTTGTACGTCTCTGGAAAGACGAAGACAACAGCTACCACCTCAAGGGGATGTGGGTTGATGATGAGTGGATGCTGCTGACCGGTAATAACCTGAACCCGCGCGCCTGGCGTCTGGATCTGGAAAATGCCATTCTTATTCACGATCCTCAGCATGCGCTGGCCGCGAAACGCGATCGTGAGCTGGAGCTTATACGCACCCATACTACCGTTGTTCGTCACTATCGCGATCTGCAAAGCATCGCTGACTATCCGGTTAAGGTCCGTAAGCTGATACGCCGTCTGCGCCGGATCCGTATCGATCGCCTCATCAGCCGCATTCTGTAATATACGGGCCCTGTCAACGACGGGGCTTTTTTATGGAGCCTGTTATGCGTATCCCTCTCCTGTTAATTCCCCTTTGCCTGACCGGCTGTAGCCATATGGCCAATGATAACTGGTCAGGTCAGGATAAAGCTCAACACTTTCTGGCCTCTGCAATGTTGTCCGCAGCGGGCAATGAGTATGCGCAGCATCAGGGATATAGCCGGGATCGAAGTGCCGCAATTGGCCTGATGTTCTCTGTAAGCCTGGGGGCATCGAAAGAAATATGGGACAGCCGACCCTCGGGAAGCGGCTGGAGCTGGAAAGATTTCGCCTGGGACGTAGCCGGTGCAACAACCGGCTACGCCGTCTGGCAGATGGCGCATTATTAAAGGCGAATACCTTTTCCTTTGCGATGCAGCATCAGCGAGACAATGAATGCCAGCGCCCCCATTACGGTGACATACCAGAAGAAGGTTGTTTCACTGCCCCATGACTTAAGCGAAAGCGCGACGTACTCAGCCGATCCGCCGAACAGGGCGTTAGCGACTGCGTAAGAGAGCCCAACGCCTAGCGCCCTCACCTGTGCCGGAAACATCTCTGCTTTCAAAATACCGCTAATTGCCGTGTAAAAACTGATAATAATCAGTGCCACCATAATCAGCGCAAAAGCGACATACGGAGAGGTGGTATGCTGGAGGGCGGTAAGAAGCGGAACGGTGCCGAGGGTAAGCAAGCCGCCAAAGATGAGCATTGACGTGCGGCGACCTATTTTGTCCGACAGCGCACCCACAATCGGCTGGATCAGCATAAAGACAAGTAACGCCACCGTCATGATGACGCTCGCAACGTTGGCATGCATGCCCGTTGTGTTAACGAGATATTTTTGCATGTAGGTGGTGAAGGTATAGAAGCTCAACGAGCCTGCAGCGGTAAAACCTAATACCATCAAAAATGCTTTGCGGTTTCGCCAGAGGCCTTTCATCGAACCGGCTTCTTTCAGCGCCCTGACCTCCTGTTGAGAGGTTTCATCAAGCTGACGGCGTAACCATAGCGCCACGACCGCCAGGGCAGCCCCCATAGCAAACGGGATACGCCAGCCCCAGGCGCGTAAATCTTCATCGCTAAGGATCTGTTGAAGGATCACCACAACCAGTAACGCCAGCAGCTGCCCGCCAATGAGGGTCACATACTGGAAGGACGCATAGAAACCTTTTCGTCCTTCTACGGCCACTTCACTCATGTATGTCGCACTGGTGCCGTATTCTCCACCGACTGAAAGCCCCTGGAACAGACGGGCCAATAGCAGCAGCGCGGGTGCCCATGTTCCGATAACGTCATACCCTGGCAAGCAGGCAATTACCAGCGAGCCGACGCACATCATACAGACAGAGATAAGCATGGAGGTCTTGCGCCCTTTTCTGTCCGCGATCCTGCCGAACAGCCATCCACCAATAGGACGCATCAGGAACCCGGCAGCAAAAACGCCAGCGGTTTGCAGAAGCTGAGTAGTGGTATTCCCGGACGGGAAAAAGATATGCGCGAAGTAGAGCGAGCAGAATGAATAGACGTAAAAATCAAACCATTCTACCAGGTTCCCCGATGAGGCCCCAACGATTGCCCAAACCCGACGGCGAGTATCCTTGTCTGCTAAATTTGTATTATCCGTATCTGCACTGGCTACGGTTTCTGTCATTTTAAATCCCCTGTATCACATTGCGGGCCATTGCCCACAAACAGTAAAATCGGATTTAAAACGAATCGTTAGGTAAATAAAATGTTTCTAATATGTTTCATTGCGTTTTGTGAAGTCGATCAGGTATCGAATTATTAGCGAACGTAGTAATTAGCCCCACGCCTGCTGGTGCGCCTTCTTTCGCTGTAAATAATCTTCATCCGCCCGAATCTTATCCCACCAGGTTTTGAATACCGCAGCGGCTTCAGCTTTTACAGGATCGTGGTCGAGGGGCTTGACCTGGCGTTTCTCATCATACTTTTTACCGCCTTTATGATTTGCATATCGCCGGGCGCGCGTGTAGCCCATTTGAATGAATTTACGCGCCATATCCATACCCACAAAATCATTTTGCTGACGGTATTCTTCAAACAGGGCATATATCGCTTTTGCCGAGCGCGCTGCGACTTCAGCATTTTTGTAGCGCCAGTGCGGAAGGATTTCGCTTTTATAAGGTTCGACCATCAATACGCCCTGTTCACCCCGACCTACCTGATACAGTTCGGGATGCTCGCGAAAATTAATGGTGGCAAAATCTTGTTGGTAATCAAAGGGACGTGTCAAAGCGGCACCATTGTTAAGAATCGTTTTAACAATTGTAGACACGGTCAGGCTGTGCCGCCACCCGGCACTTTCTCGTGCGCAAAGCAAAAAACCCCGCACCTTACGGTACGGGGTTCTTCTAATTGATGCCTGGCAGTTCCCTACTCTCACATGGGGAGACCCCACACTACCATCGGCGCTACGGCGTTTCACTTCT
>NZ_JADBRP010000015.1:0-106847 GCF_014930695.1 Enterobacter cloacae complex sp. P40C2
TGGTGCGTTATCGATCTGGTCGAAAGCACGAGCAGCACCGCCGTAGGTTTTAGCCAGTACGGTAGTGATTGCAGCAGTCAGGGTGGTTTTACCATGGTCAACGTGGCCGATAGTACCAACGTTGACGTGCGGTTTTGTACGTTCAAATTTTTCTTTAGACACGGCTATATTCCTTACTATAGTGCTCTCCCCTTCGGAGAGAGCACGGGACTTAGGTTTTAATCCTGTGGATTACTTACCACGGGCTTCGATAACGGCCTGAGCAACGTTGTTCGGCGCATCATCATACTTCAGGAATTCCATAGTGTATGATGCACGACCTTTGGTCAGAGAACGCAGCTGAGTTGCATATCCGAACATTTCAGACAGCGGAACTTCAGCGTGGATCTTAACGCCAGTTACTTCGGATTCCTGACCACGCAGCATACCGCGACGACGGCTCAAGTCACCGATAACGTCACCGGTGTTCTCTTCAGGAGTTTCTACTTCAACCTTCATGATTGGCTCAAGCAGAACTGGTTTTGCTTTCTTAAAGCCTTCTTTAAAGGCAATAGACGCAGCCAGTTTAAACGCCAGTTCAGAGGAGTCAACGTCGTGGTAAGAACCGAAGTGCAGACGAATACCCATGTCTACAACCGGGTAACCAGCCAGAGGACCAGCTTTCAGCTGCTCCTGGATACCTTTATCAACGGCAGGGATGTATTCGCCAGGAATTACACCACCTTTGATGTCGTTGATGAACTCGTAACCTTTAGGGTTAGAGCCCGGCTCCAGTGGGTACATGTCGATCACAACGTGACCGTACTGACCGCGACCACCAGACTGCTTAGCGTGTTTACCTTCAACATCGGTAACTTTCGCGCGAATCGCTTCGCGGTAAGCAACCTGAGGTTTACCCACGTTCGCTTCAACGTTGAATTCACGCTTCATACGGTCAACGATGATGTCCAGGTGCAGTTCACCCATACCGGCGATGATGGTCTGGTTAGATTCTTCATCAGTCCATACGCGGAATGATGGGTCTTCTTTCGCCAGACGGCCCAGAGCCAGACCCATTTTTTCCTGGTCAGCTTTGGTTTTTGGTTCAACCGCGATGGAGATTACCGGCTCAGGGAATTCCATACGCTCCAGAATGATCGGGTGATCCGGGTCACACAGGGTGTCACCAGTGGTCACGTCTTTCAGACCGATAGCTGCAGCGATGTCGCCAGCACGAACTTCTTTGATCTCTTCACGTTTGTTAGCGTGCATCTGTACGATACGGCCAAAACGTTCACGCGCCGCTTTCACGGAGTTCAGGATGGTGTCACCGGAGTTAACCACACCAGAGTAAACGCGGAAGAAGGTCAGGTTACCCACGAATGGGTCGGTAGCAATTTTGAACGCCAGTGCAGAGAATGGCTCGTCGTCGCTTGCGTGACGCTCAGCCGGAGTATCTTTACCGTCGTCCAGGATGCCGTTGATCGCAGGAACGTCAACCGGGGATGGCAGGTAGTCAACTACCGCATCCAGCATCGCCTGAACACCTTTGTTCTTGAACGCAGAACCACAGGTTACCAGGATGATTTCGTTGTTCAGAACGCGCTGACGCAGAGCAGATTTGATCTCTTGCTCAGACAGTTCTTCACCACCCAGGTATTTTTCCATCAGCTCTTCAGATGCTTCAGCCGCGGATTCGATCAGGTTCTGGTGCCATTCGTCAGCCAGGTCCTGCATCTCAGCCGGGATATCTTCGTATTCGAAGGTAACGCCTGCATCTGCTTCGTTCCAGTTGATGGCTTTCATTTTCACCAGGTCGATAACGCCGGTGAAGCCTTCTTCAGCACCAATTGCCAGCTGCAGCGGAACAGGGTTCGCGCCCAGACGGGTTTTGATCTGACCAACAACTTTCAGGAAGTTAGCACCCATACGGTCCATTTTGTTAACGAACGCGATGCGTGGAACTTTATATTTGTTTGCCTGACGCCATACGGTTTCAGACTGTGGCTGAACACCACCAACTGCGCAATAAACCATTACCGCGCCGTCAAGAACACGCATGGAACGTTCTACTTCGATGGTGAAGTCAACGTGCCCTGGGGTGTCGATGATGTTTACGCGATGCGGTTCGTACTGCTTAGCCATACCTGACCAGAATGCAGTAGTCGCTGCGGAGGTGATAGTAATACCACGCTCCTGCTCCTGTTCCATCCAGTCCATGGTGGCTGCGCCGTCATGAACTTCACCGATTTTATGGTTTACACCGGTGTAGAACAGAATACGTTCGGTAGTAGTGGTTTTACCGGCGTCGATGTGCGCACTGATACCGATGTTACGGTAGCGTGCGATGGGTGTTGTACGAGCCATTTGATTCCTCGTTTATATCTTTAGGCGTTCAGTTAAGTTACCCAGAGCGGGCGGCTTCTCTGAAGCGCCCGCCTGGTGACTACGACTCCGAAGGGATTACCAACGGTAGTGTGCGAACGCCTTGTTGGCTTCTGCCATACGGTGAACGTCTTCACGTTTCTTAACTGCAGTACCTTTGTTTTCTGCAGCATCAGAAAGTTCGTTCGCCAGACGCAGAGCCATGGATTTATCACCGCGTTTACGAGCAGCTTCAACGATCCAACGCATTGCCAGAGCATTACGACGAACCGGACGAACTTCAACTGGAACCTGATAAGTAGAACCACCAACGCGGCGAGACTTAACTTCTACAGTCGGGCGCACGTTGTCGAGAGCGACTTCGAAAGCTTCCAGTTCATTTTTACCAGAACGCTGAGCCAGGGTCTCCAGCGCGCTGTATACGATTGCTTCTGCAGTAGATTTTTTACCATCTACCATCAGGATATTTACAAATTTTGCCAGCAGTTCTGATCCGAATTTCGGATCTGGAAGAATTTTACGCTGACCAATGACGCGACGACGTGGCATGGGATTACTCCGTTGTTAATTCAGGATTGTCCAAAACTCTACGAGTTTAGTTTGACATTAAGATAAATCAGTTTGGCCTTACTTAACGGAGAACCATTAAGCCTTAGGACGCTTCACGCCGTACTTGGAGCGAGCCTGCTTACGGTCTTTAACACCTGAGCAGTCCAGCGCACCACGAACAGTGTGGTAACGAACACCCGGAAGGTCTTTAACACGACCGCCACGGATCAGGATCACGGAGTGCTCCTGCAGGTTGTGACCTTCACCACCGATGTAGGAAGTCACTTCGAAACCGTTAGTCAAACGCACACGGCATACTTTACGCAGTGCGGAGTTTGGTTTTTTAGGAGTGGTGGTATATACACGAGTACATACACCACGTTTCTGCGGGCAGGCTTCCAGCGCAGGCACGTTGCTTTTTGCAACTTTGCGTGCACGTGGTTTGCGTACCAGCTGGTTAACTGTTGCCATTAAATAGCTCCTGGTTTTAGCTTTTGCTTCGTAAACACGTAATAAAACGACCTCATACAATATGAGGACGCGAAATTTTAGGGCTACGTCGAAAAGGTGTCAAGAAATATACAGCGATCTCAAATCACCAGTTCATTTGACTGGCGTGCGTCACAGTAAGATTGACGAAATCAGTATAGCCAACCACGTCAATTTTGGCTGAAATTTGACCAGAAAGACCCCGCGCAGCCAGATCGTCCTTCAGCGCAGAGACTGTTATGGGGGCATTACTGAGGATTTCAACAAAACGGCTGCCCTCAAGCGCCGCCAGCACGCCGTCCTGAATCAGCAGCAGATCGTCGCCTTCGCACAGCATGCTTAGTAAGGTGTCGATATCGCATTGCCACGGTGAACGGCTCAGGGTATGGAGCATGACAGCCTCAGAAAGTCAGAACGGTATCGTAGTGAGAGAGATGTTCGCGCAGCGTGGCAGATGCAAGGATCGTCACGTCCAGCACGAATGCCGTTTTCTCGTTTAACCCCCGCGCCGCCAGCGAGTCGGCGCACACGTAGAAGGTTTCAATGTCATAGAGCGGCAGCACTTTAAACGTCGCGATGTAATCGCGCGCAAGAATAGCCTGCGGTTGTTGACCCGCCAGAAGCTGGAATACGCCATCGCCCAAAAAGAACACGCCGATATCTTCCGTCAATGCCGACGTCGCGAGCAATGCATCCAGCCCTTCCCGACCTGACGCGCTGCCATGCGGCGCAGAAGTAAAAACAAACGCTACGCGCTTCATCAGAATTGTACCACCCTGTCGCAGGTCAGCGCAGCCTGTGCTAAGGCGCCTAAGCCGCTGAGCGAAAAGCCCGGCTGCAGGTTAGCCCCCGACAGACCGAGGCGTTCGGCTTCGGCCGCATCCGCTACGCCGCGCCGCAGTGCCGCCGCCACGCAGATGTGCAGCTCAACACCCTGCGTCTCGTTTAATTTTTGCCAGGCGCGCACAAGGTCAAACTCATCGCTCGCCGGAGACGTAAACTGGTTCGCGTTATAGACCCCTTCACGATAGAAAAAGACGCTTGCCAGTTCATGACCGGCCTCAAGCAGGGCATGGGCAAACTGGAGCGCGCTGCTGGCCTGCTGGGTGCCGTACGCCGGGCCCGTCACCATTAACGCAAAACGCATTACTTCTCTTGCCCCAGGAAGTCGCCGCTTTTGAACTGGCGAATATAGAGGTAAACCGTGTGCTTAGAGATGTTAAGACGATCGGCCACCTGGTTGATGGCATCTTTGATATCAAAAATCCCTTTCTCATAGAGATTCAGCACGATCTGACGATTCTTGGCGTTGTTGGATACGTTGCGATCGGCATTCACCTCTTCGATGGTGAACTCCAGCGTCTGGGTCACAAGGTCTTCAACAGAAGAAGCAAAGTTCACCGACGAGCCTACGTCCGGCGTTTCTGGCGGAACGAAGGTACTCATGATTTGGGAGAATGGCACATCAAGGTTCATGTTGATGCACAGCAGGCCGATAACCCGCTGATCGCGGTTACGGATTGCGATAGTTTCAGACTTCATCAGCACGCCGCTTTTGGCGCGGGTGAAATAGCATTTTGAGACGCTGCTGTCCGCGCCGGTCATGTCATGCAACATACGCAATGCAAGGTCGGTGATTGGCGAACCAATTTTACGGCCAGTGTGCTCACCATTCGCAATGCGGATAGCGGAACACTTAAGATCTTGCAGGGAATGCAATACGATTTCGCAGTGGGAACCAATGAGCATCGCTAACCCGTCCACTACCGCTTCGTAGGATTTCAGAATATCGAAGTCGGTCTGGTCAAATGGACGTTGATCCAGCAAATCAAGTTCACTGGTTTCGTTGGTTAAAAGCGACCTGGACATGAAAAAAACACTCCTTTTCAGGAGCCTGTCGTTAGGTTTTCAGGGCAGGCTCATTATCTACACGGACAACTAAATTAATACAGCGTGTATAACGCTTTCCAGTGTTAATTATATCTGCCCCACAATAAAAAAAACCGCCGCCTGAAAGGCGGCGGTTTTTTTCAGCATTACTTCTTCGCTGCTGCGGCTTTGTCGTCAGCCGGTGCGTCTGTTTTCGCATCCGCTTTCGGTGCCGGTTTGATGTCCAGCAGTTCTACATCAAATACCAGCGTGGAGTTAGCCGGGATCCCCGGAACGCCCGTTTTGCCGTAAGCCAGATCCGGTGGGATAACCAGCTTGATTTTACCGCCTTTCTTGATGTTCTTCAGGCCTTCAGTCCAGCCCGGGATCACACCGTCCAGACGGAAGGAGAGAGGCTCACCGCGCGTGTAGGAGTTGTCGAACTCCTTACCGTCGATCAGCGTACCTTTGTAGTTAACGACAACGGTGTCGCTGTCTTTAGGCGCGCTACCGGTACCTTCTTTCTCAACTTTATAGATCAGGCCAGTAGAGGAGGTTTTAACGCCTTTCTCTTTAGCAAACGTATCGCGGTAGGCTTTGCCTTTCGCTTCATTTTCTTTAGCGTCAGCTTCCATCTTGGTCTGAGCGGCGCCTTTCACGCGCGCTTCAAACGCCTGCAGAGTCTGCTCGATTTCCTGGTCAGACAGTTTGCTCTTGTCTGCGAACGCATCCTGAACACCTGCGATCAGCTGGTTTTTGTCCAGTTTGATGCCCAGCTTCTCTTGTTCTTTCAGAGAGTTTTCCATGTAGCGACCCAGAGACGCGCCCAGTGCGTAGGCGGATTTCTGGTCGTCATTTTTGAATGCCGCTTTGCTGTCTGTAGTCGCAGCAGGCTTCGCAGCAGTATCAGCAGCGAAAGACAGCGGCGCGTTGAGCGCTACAGCCATGGTGGTCGCCAGCAGCGTAACTTTAAACAGTGATTTCATCCATATCTCCAGGACCTGAGGTCTCTCACCCCAGTGTTAAACGTAAATGAGTGACGTACTATAAAACGTTGTGGAAGAAATCTACAGACAGACTCCCCCGAATGTCTCTTCTTTTCAGACTATTTTTGTTTAAATAAGTTTCTTGTCAGGGAGATGGATACTGTACTTAAGGGAAAAGTCAGCTAAACTTCGCCGCCGCAGGCCCCCTTGATGGCCCCTGAGAGATGAACGAGGTGAATGATGAAGGATACAATGATGGAAGCGAGACTGGCTGAGCTGGAAAGCCGCCTGGCTTTTCAGGACATCACCATCGAAGAGCTGAACCAGACCGTGACGGCACATGAGCTTGAAATGGCAAAACTGCGGGATCATATGCGCCTGCTGACGGAAAAGCTGAAGGCGACGCAGCCGTCGAACATTGCCTCACAGTCTGAAGAGACGCCACCACCTCACTATTGAGGCGTAAAAAAAGCGGGATTATCCCGCTTTTTTATTTTCCGTCTTACGGAATTAGTGGCAACCGCAGCCGCCGTTACCGCAACCACCTTTACCGTGGTCGTGACCATGGTCGTGGCCGTGACCACCGCAGCAGCCATCGTGGCCGTGTTCGTGATCGTGGTCGTGACCGTGCGCACCGTGAACGTGGCCGTGAGCCAGCTCTTCTTCGGTTGCTTCGCGGATGGCAACAACTTCTACGTTGAACTTCAGGTTCTGGCCAGCCAGCATGTGGTTGCCGTCAACCACAACGTGGTCGTCTTCAACTTCAGTGATTTCAACCGGAACCGGACCCTGGTCGGTTTCAGCCAGGAAGCGCATGCCAACCTGCAGCTCGTCAACGCCCATGAACACGTCTTTAGGAACGCGCTGAACCAGGTTGTCATCATACTGGCCGTAAGCGTCGTTCGCGCCCACAGCTACGTCAAATTTGTCGCCAACTTCATGACCTTCCAGCGCAGTTTCCAGGCCGGAAATCAGGGAACCGTGACCATGCAGGTAGTCCAGCGGCGCACTCACCGGAGACTCATCAACCAACACACCGTCTTCTGTACGTACCTGATAGGCCAGGCTGACCACCAGGTCTTTTGCTACTTTCATGATATCTCCTGAGCGTGGGAAAATTGCTGGCGCAGATTGTAGCGGAAATCTGCACCCGTGTACCCTTAAGCTTAAAAAAACTCAGAGCATATCGCTAGTCTGGATGAAAAATGCCGATCACTTGCTCTTCTTTGCGAACGTGATCGCGGGCTTCTTTGTCGGCCTCACGCATCTGGTGTCCGCACTTAACGCATTCAACTATATCGATATTATTTTCGCGCCACATGGCCAGCGTATCCTGTGCCTGGCAGGACGGACATTTTGCGCCCGCGATAAAGCGTTTACGTACAGCCATCTTTCGTTACCCTTTATTCAAATTCATCCCAGCCGTCGAGCTGGCGTCGTTCCTGCTGCATCTCGCGCTGGAAGATCTCCTCCAGTTCGCGGCGCGCTTCCCGCACGCGGGAGATCTGCGCCGTATCGCTGTGCACAGGCATCAGTTCACGCAGCATTCGCATATCCAGCCGGCGGAAATGCATCTGGGCGCGTTGCGCCTGGTGAGGATGCATCCCTAGCGAGATAAGCGCCTTACGACCCAGCTCCAGCGCGCTGGAGAAGGTTTCACGGGAGAAGTGTTTCACACCTGCCTGTAAAAGTTCGTGAGCTTCAACACGTCCGCGGGCCCGCGCCAGAATATGCAGATGCGGGAAATGCTGCTGGCACAGCTCCACCAGCTTCATCGTGTCTTCCGGGTCGTTACAGGTGATGACGATAGACTCCGCGGCCTCCGCGCCCGCCGAGCGCAGCAGTTCAAGCTGCGTCGCGTCGCCGTAGTACACCTTATAGCCATATTTGCGCATCAGGTTGACCGCGCTGATATCGCGCTCCAGCACCGTGATGCGCATTTTGTTCGCCATCAGCAGTCGCCCGATCACCTGCCCGAAGCGGCCAAAACCCACGACGATCACCTGCGGCTTATCGTCTTCTACCCACGGCGCTTCGCCTTCATCGTCTGCCGGGTTCAGGCGGCGCGACAGCAGTTTGTCCACCAGCTTCATCAGCAGCGGCGTGGTCATCATCGACAGGGTCACCGTCACAAGCAGCAGCGCCATCTGGTCATCCTTGAACAGCTTTTGTGACGACGCGGTAGAAAAGAGCACATACGCAAACTCTCCGCCCTGGCTTAACACGCTGGCAAACTGCATTCTTTCCGAACTGCGCAGGCCATAAATCCTCGCCAGGACATACAGCACCAGCGCTTTCACCGCCACCAGCACCGCCACGCTCATCACTACCCACAGAAGATGGGTATAGAGCACGCCAAGGTTGAGCGCCATGCCCACCGAAATAAAGAACAGCCCTAGCAGCAGCCCCTTGAACGGATCGATGGCCGTCTCCAGCTCGTGCCGGTACTCGCTTTCCGCAAGCAACACCCCGGCGATAAACGTACCGAGCGCCATCGACAGGCCCAGCGCATCCATAAACAGCGCCGAGCCGAGCACCAGCAGCAGCGTTGCGGCGGTAAATACCTCGCGCACGCCGGATGCGGCAATAAAGCGGAACACCGGACGCAGTAAAAACCGTCCGCCGATCAGCATGCCCGCGAAGGCCAGCACCTTCATGGAGATTTTCATCCAGTCGAAATGATCGTCCCCGGAGCCTGCCAGCAGCGGCACCAGCGCCAGCGCCGGGATCACCGCTAAATCCTGAAACAGCAGCACCGAAAAGCCCAGCTGCCCCGCCTCGTTGCGGTTCATTCCCTTATCGCGCATCAGCTGTAGCGCCATCGCCGTGGACGACATCGCAAGCCCTATCCCGCCAATCGCCGCGGCCTGCCAGGAAAACTGCGTCAGCATCAGCAGGCCCGCAAGAATGGCGGCGCTGAGCAATACCTGCGCCGCCCCGACGCCGAAAATGGATTGCCGCAGCTGCCACAGCTTAGCGGGGTTCAGCTCAAGCCCGATGATGAACATCAGGAATACCACGCCCAGTTCGGAGAAGTGGAGAATTTCATCCACATCGCTGATAAAGCCAAGCCCCCAGGGGCCTATCGCAATCCCCGCCAGCAGGTAGCCCAGCACCGCGCCAATGCCAAGCCTTGCGGCAAGCGGTACCGCGACAACCGCGGCAAATAAAAACAGCACGCCGGCAAGGAGTAAATTCGAACCGTCCATTAACGTCCTCCCGCCGGAATCGGTGATGCCAGCCATTCGCCATAGGCTCTGGCGTGGCTCGCCAGCGCCTTCGGATCCTGCCGCCGCGCCCAGTAGACGATAATCGGGCTCATCCAGTGCATGCGGCACATCGCTGCCGTCAGCTCGAACGGCCGCAGGATATCGCTCATGGGATAACGGTTCAGCCCGTCATGGCGGTAAGCGCTCTCCGGCTCACCGGTGGTAATGACGCTCCGCCAGTACTTTCCCGCCAGCTGGTTGCCTCCCACCCCGCTGGAAAAGCCCCGGCTCAGCACGCGGTCCAGCCACTCTTTCATCAGCGCCGGACAGCTATAGGTATAAAGCGGATGCTGGAACACGATGACGTCATGCTGACGCAGCAGCTCCTGCTCGTAAGGAATGTCGATAAAGAAATCTGGATAGTGCGCGTAGAGATCGTGCACCGTTACGTTGCTGAGCTGTGTGGCCGGCTTAAGCAGTACCCGGTTCGCCACCGAGTCCTGTGATTCCGGATGGGCATACAGCAGCAGCACTTTCGCTGTCTGAGACATCACTCCCCTCCCGGTTCTGTTTTTGTGTATTGTTGTCGTTTTGGGCTACCATGGCGGCCCGGTGGGGAAAATGGCCCACACCTTACATTATCATAATGACAAATTAACATAGTCGGAACATACGGCGCTTCTATGATTGTTTTCTCCTCGTTACAAATTCGTCGCGGCGTGCGCGTCCTGCTGGATAACGCGACTGCTACCATCAACCCGGGCCAGAAAGTTGGGCTGGTCGGCAAAAACGGCTGCGGTAAATCCACCCTGCTGGCGCTGCTGAAAAACGAGATAAGCGCGGATGGCGGGAACTTTACCTTCCCGGGCAACTGGCAGCTCGCCTGGGTGAACCAGGAGACGCCCGCGCTGAGCGAGCCCGCGCTCGACTATGTTATCGACGGCGACCGCGAATACCGCAGGCTGGAGGCGGAGCTCAACGCCGCCAACGAGCGCAACGACGGTCACGCCATCGCGACCGTCCACGGCAAGCTCGACGCCATCGACGCCTGGACCATTCGCTCCCGTGCCTCCAGCCTGCTGCACGGTCTGGGCTTCAGCAACGAACAGCTTGAGCGCCCGGTCAGCGACTTCTCGGGGGGCTGGCGTATGCGCCTTAACCTGGCGCAGGCGCTGATCTGCCGCTCTGACCTGCTGCTGCTCGATGAACCGACCAACCACCTCGATCTCGATGCGGTTATTTGGCTGGAGAAGTGGCTTAAGAGCTATCAGGGCACTCTGATTCTGATCTCCCACGACCGCGACTTCCTCGACCCGGTGGTGGATAAAATCATTCATATCGAACAGCAAAGCATGTTCGAGTACACCGGTAACTACAGCTCGTTCGAGCGCCAGCGCGCGACGCGCCTCGCCCAGCAGCAGGCGATGTATGAAAGCCAGCAGCAGCGCGTGGCGCACCTGCAGAGCTTTGTGGATCGCTTCAAGGCCAAAGCCTCTAAAGCCAAGCAGGCCCAGAGCCGCATCAAGATGCTGGAACGCATGGAGATGATCGCACCGGCGCACGTGGATAACCCGTTCCACTTCAGCTTCCGCGAGCCGGAGAGCCTGCCGAACCCGCTGCTGAAGATGGAAAAAGTGAGCGCGGGCTATGGCGATCGCATTATTCTCGACTCCATCAAGCTCAACCTGGTACCGGGCTCGCGTATCGGCCTGCTGGGGCGCAACGGCGCCGGTAAATCAACGCTCATCAAACTGCTGGCGGGCGAGCTTAACCCGGTCAGCGGCGAAATCGGGCTGGCGAAGGGCATCAAGCTTGGCTACTTCGCCCAGCATCAGCTGGAATTTTTACGCGCCGATGAATCTCCCATTCAGCACCTGGCGCGCCTGGCGCCGCAGGAGATGGAGCAAAAGCTGCGCGACTACCTTGGCGGCTTCGGCTTCCAGGGGGATAAGGTCACCGAAAATACCGCGCGTTTCTCCGGCGGTGAAAAAGCCCGCCTGGTGCTGGCGCTGATCGTCTGGCAGCGCCCGAACCTGCTGCTGCTCGATGAACCTACAAACCACCTGGATCTCGACATGCGTCAGGCGCTAACCGAAGCGCTGATTGAGTTCGAAGGCGCGCTGGTTGTCGTTTCGCACGATCGCCACCTGATCCGCTCCACCACCGACGATCTCTATCTGGTACACGGCGGCAAGGTGGAGCCGTTTGACGGCGATCTGGAGGATTACCAGCAGTGGCTGACGGACGTGCAGAAGCAGGAAAACCAGCCGGAAGAAGCGGCGAAAGACAACGCCAACAGCGCCCAGGCGCGTAAAGACCAGAAGCGCCGCGAGGCCGAGCTGCGCACCCAGACTCAGCCGCTGCGTAAAGAGATTGCCCGTCTCGAAAAAGAGATGGAAAAGCTCAACGCCACGCTCGCTACCGTTGAAGAGAAGCTGGGCGACAGCGAACTGTATGACCAGAGCCGTAAAGCCGAGCTGACCGACTGTCTGCAAACCCAGGCGAAAGCCAAATCCAGCCTCGAAGCGTGTGAGATGGCCTGGCTGGACGCGCAGGAACAGCTGGAAGCCATGCTGCAGGCCGACTAACACGCCGGGAGGGTTATGCGTTTCGATACCACGAGCGAGATTACATTCCGCAAGCTCAGCATCTTCATGACGTTTATGGAGAAGGGCAATATCGCGCGTACCGCCGAAACGCTGGGCCTGAGCGGCGTCAGCGTACACCGGGCGCTGCATACCCTGGAAGAGAATGTCCGCTGCCCGCTCTTTACCCACAAAGGGCGTAACCTGATTGCCCTTCCCTCGGCGTGGACGCTGCTGGAGTATTGCCAGGAAGTAATGCAGGTGATGGAGCGCGGGCTGGAAGAGTCGCGCAAGGTCGCCGGCATCGGTCAGGGCCGGTTACGCGTCGGCACGCTCTACTCGCTGACGCTGGAAACCGTACCGCGCCTGATAATGGGCATGAAGCTGCGCCGTCCGGATCTGGAAATGGATCTGACCATGGGCTCCAACGAAACGTTGCTGCACATGCTGGACGACGGCACGCTGGACGCCATTTTAATCTCCATCTCCGAGAGCGATATCGACCGCAACAGCCTCGAAGTGCTGCCCCTGTTCCACGACGATATTTTCCTTGCCGCGCCTGCCTCTGTCACGCTCGATACCAGCGGCCCCGCCGATCTGCGCGACTATAAAGACCGCAAGTTTGTTGCCCTCGCGGAAGGGTTTGCCACGTATGCGGGGTTTCAGGAGGCGTTTCATATCGCCGGATTCGAACCGGAGATTGTGACGCGCGTGAACGACATCTTTTCGATGCTGAGCCTGGTGCAGGCGGGGGTTGGCTTTACGCTGATGCCGGGCAGGATGAAGAAGGTGTACGAAAATTCGGTGCAGCTGCTGAAGCTGGCGCAGCCGTACCAGATGCAGCAGCTGATCGCGATCGTCTTTGCCCGCAA
This sequence comes from Enterobacter cloacae complex sp. P40C2, assembly GCF_014930695.1. Taxonomy (NCBI): domain Bacteria; kingdom Pseudomonadati; phylum Pseudomonadota; class Gammaproteobacteria; order Enterobacterales; family Enterobacteriaceae; genus Enterobacter; species Enterobacter cloacae complex sp. P40C2. The sequence goes on from NZ_JADBRP010000015.1 coordinate 12,924, forward strand.
CCGCGAGCAGGATCCGAGCCTGCGGGCATTAGCCGCCGAGGGGCGGATGTATGCGCGCAGCCTGCAGGAGGATGCGTGACGTATTGCCCGGCCGCGCTTTGCCGGGCAAAAACTTACCGCTGAAGCCGTCCCGCCAGATGCACCGCCACGTCCACGCCGCTGCGCTCCAGCGAAATTGACTCCCCTTCCCACGAAGCCTGTCGCGTCAGGCAGGTCAGCACGCCGCCGGGAGGCATTTCAATCGCCAGCCTTGCGTCACGCTCGTTAGCCGAAATCACCGCTTCCTGCCAGCGCACGGTGCGCGCCATGTTCATCGCCAGATCGTCGGCAATGCTTTCCGGCTGCCAGAGCACGCGCCCCGTGCTGCCGCTCAGGTACGCGCAGCGCGGGCGTGAAAGCGTGACCGAGCTAAACGCCGCCACCAGCTTCTGCGCCGGCTCCGCCAGAAGCTCGCAGTGCGACGGCACGCTAACGGCCAGCCGCTTCGCTTTGCTCGCGCCCTTTTCCAGGGCGCGTTTTGCCACCTGCGCCATCCCTTCATCGGATCCGGCAATGACGATCTGCGTTTCGGCATTCAGGTTGGCAATGTACGTTCCGCTACCCTCGATAAGCTGTTCCACCTGCGGCAGGGTTAAGCCCATGATTGCCGTCAGGCCGTAGCCGTGCGGCCAGGCCTGTTCCATCAGATCGCCGCGCAGCGCCACCAGCTTCAGCGCGTCCGTAAATTCCAGCGCGCCCGCCACCACCGCCGCGGGATAAGCGCCAATCGATAAACCGCTAACGATGTCAGGCGACACGCCGCGTCGCTCCAGCTCGCGCGCCCACGACACGCCGGCAATTAACAGCGAAAGCTGCACCGCGCGGGTGTGGGTTAACGAGGCTGCGCTGTCCAGCGTATCGACTTCCGCACCCAGCACGTCACGAGCCTGTTCCAGCTCCGTTCCCGGCAGGTTTTGCAGCATACCTTCATGCTGCGTGCCCTGGCCCGGAAAGGTAAACAGTATTTTCATCACTCCTCCCTGCGCCATGGATCTGCCACCAGGCGTGGCCCACGGCGGGTTTTCAGCAGCGTTTTACCGTCGCGCAGCCACTCCGCCAGCGCGAATCCGCCTTCCGGCGTATCCACCTGCGTATCCGCCCGGCACAGCGCGCGGCCGAGCTGAAGCTGCCAGCCAGCAAAAGCGTCAGGGGAAACGGCATGCGGAGCGCGGATCAGCAGGTCGAGATCGCTGTCGGCATGGATCACCGGAATACCGGTCGCCAGCGCGTAGCCGGTGCTGCCGGTAATGCCCCACGTCCACGGCCACGACTGCTGAGCAAGCTGAAGCGCCACCTGTACCGGCGGCTGGGTTACAAACGGCGAACGCAGCAGATCGGCGGTGGTGCACAGGTCTTCAGGTGAAACCACGCGCAGCACGTTCCCGGGCTTCACCCATCCGGCCGCCCGCTGGTCGCGGCGCAGTCCGCGCACGCCAACGGGAATACGGCCGTCGTTATCAACATCACGCCGCACCACCACCGGCAGGCCTGCATGCCAGGCAGATTCAACCCAGGATTCGGTAATACCTTCCAGCGCGTCGCGCGAGGTAAGCCAGATGAGGTCGTGGGGGCGTAATGTTGTGGTCATAATTACATTCCTGAAGTCAGCGAGATAAACAGCGGCAGCGACAGGATACACAGTACGGAGCTTAACAGCAGCACGGCTTCTGCATCCGGCGACTGCACGCCAAAGCGGTTACCGAACACCACGCCGAAGAAGCCCGCGGACAGCGCAATCATCAGGATAGCGGTGATCGCCACGGAGCCGTGCAGACCGAAGATTAAAACGATACCCCAGGCAATCGCCGGCTGGATCAGCAGCTTGGCGAAGGTGGAGGTGATCACCATGGTGTTGATCTGGAGCTTACGGGCAGAGAGGATCACGCCGGTCAGGAACAGCGCCGCCGCGGTCGCGGACAGCCCCAGCGGTTTAATTGCCGCCAGCACCAGTTCCGGCATTTTGATGCCGATAGCGGACAGGATCACACCCAGCAGCGGGCCCATCACGATCGGTTTTTTAATGGAGCGCCACATCAGCACCGGCAGCATGGAGAGCGTTGAACCGGAGCTATTGCCCTCGGCGCGCGCTTTTTCACGCTCCAGAATAAGCAGGCAGAACGGGGTCATCAGCACGGAACCGCAGGCGATAGAGACCGCCACGGACAGTGAGGTGGAAGAACTTTCGCCCAGCACGCTGCCCAGAATCGGCAGGCCAAGCGCCGCATAGTTTGGCAGCGCGACGGTGAGCGTCAGCACGGCCGCATCCTGCGGGGATTTTTTAAATACTTTCGTCGCGAGGAAGTAGATAGCCGCATAGGTGATCCACATCGCCAGCGTCAGCACCAGGATCAGCGGCGACTGCGCCACGATGCCGGTCCACGGGGTTTGCACGGTGGCGCTAAACAGCGCGGCCGGAAGCGCAAAATCCATGACGAAAATATTCAGCAGGGAAACATTTTTGTTATCGACCATCTTTGCCTTACCGGCCCAGAATCCCAGCAGCATGATGACGAAAATCGGTGCAAGAGCATGAACAATTACGTAAGTCATAAATCACCTGTAGTAAAAAAGTTTAAGCACTGACGCGATGTTTATTATTTTCAGGATGCAGGCACCCACGCGGGCGCAGCGGGCGCGCCCACGGGGTGGTGCATCTGGCAGGTCTCTTTTTACTTACCAGCTGGCTCGCATACGTTCGCGTACGAGCGCCGAGCTGCGGCGGTTGTCAGCACCCAGACGGCTTTTCAGCGTGGTGTCCTGACGAGCGTCACTGATGGCCTGTTGCAGGGTGGTTTTCACCAGCGTCAGATCGTTATCGGATGGGGCATCCGGGTTGCTGATATCCAGCAGGTCGGAAAGCAGCCCCAGCGTGGCGTAGTTGCTGATGTCGTACGCCATTGGCGGAATGGTTGCCGCCAGTTTTTCCAGCGCGTCGACGGTACGCAGCGTAATGCGCGCCGCAGACTCTTTGCCCATCGCGTGGATCAGCACGCCTTTATCGTTAAAGGCAATCAGACGGTTAGCCTGGTAGCCGTGCGCCAGAAACGCGCCGGACATTGCCTTACCGACGATAAGACCAATCACCGGATGACCCGCCAGACGCGCGTTGGCGTAGGCGGCCGCGGCTCCCGCGAGCGCCTGGTGGATACCAAACGCCTCTTCGCGACGGCCATAGGCCTGGCTTGGGACGTCGATCACCGCCACAATCGGGCGCTTAACGGCTTTATCAGCGTCAGCGGCTACGGTTTCGCTAACCGCTTTTGCCAGCGTCCAGCCTTCCAGCAGACCTACTTCCCCTTTCGCCGCGCGCGGGAAGTGGTTGTTGGCATCCGGCACCACGGCGACAAAACGCACCGTTTCACCGTTCAGCTCGCCGTCTGCCGCCTGCACGGACGGGCACAGCCCCTCAATACGTTTGGCGTTCGGAGCGAGGGTTTCCAGCCAGCGTTCGCCACGGCTTATTGCGTTATTCATCATTTCACCTCCCGGGCAAAAAGCGCTTTAATCTGTTCGGCATCGGCCTGTTTGCGGGTGTCGAAATTCGTCAGACGGTTCAGGTAATCGTCATAGTTATCGGTGCGATGCTTCGCCGGTACGCCTTTCGCGATGGCCTCGTTCATCGCGGCTTTCACCGCGTTCACGCCGTCGCCTACCAGCGCGTCCACCAGCCCGCTTTCATAGCGCACTTCGCCGCCGGTCATGCTCCAGATAAACGGCCGGTCGCGGGAGTCGTACTCTTCAATGCCCGCTTCCTGCTCGATAACCTGCGGGCCGTTGAGGCCGAGACGCGCTTCGCGGGTCACAATCAGGTAGCTGCACAGCGCCGCGGCGATAGACATCCCGCCGAAGCAGCCCACGGTTCCGGCCACAATCCCGACGACCGGGGTATAACGACGCAGGTCAACGATCGCGGCGTGGATATCGGCAATCGCCGCCAGGCCAAGGTTCGCTTCCTGCAGGCGCACGCCGCCGGTTTCGAGGCACAGTACCGCCTGCGTTGGAATGCCGTTGCGGTTATCTTCCGCCGCCAGCTCCAGCGCCGCCGCCATTTTGGCGCCGGAAACTTCGCCCATGCTGCCGCCCTGGAAGGTACCTTCAATCGCCACGACTACCGCTGGCTGGCCGTTGATGGTCCCTTTCGCGACCACCATGCCGTCATCGGCCTGCGGAACAATCCCCTGTGGCCCAAGCCACGGAGAGATAATGCCTTCAAACGGATCCAGCAGTTCGCGGTAGCTGCCCTCGTCGAGCAGCGCCTGCGCACGCTGGCGCGCTTTTAATTCGATAAAGCTGCTGTCATCACGCATGGCTCACCCCTTCAAACACCTGTTCAATACGAATGCGCGCCACGCCCGGCGTCGCGCCGAAGTCGTGGATGGTCAGTTTGCCTGCGGGCAGGCTGCTGACGGTTTCCAGGCGGCTGAACAACGCCTCCCAGCGTCCGCGGCTGTTGTCGACGGAGGTGGTGATATCAACGGTCAAGGTCTGGCCCGGTTCGGCGGTGAAGAGCACCTCCATATCCCCGGAGCCGACGACGCCTGCCAGCGCCCTGCCGCTTACTTCGCGGCGGGCGGGCACGGTCAATGTAATTTTTTCCATAACATCCTCTTAATGCTTTGAATATGGCGTTTCGACGCGATCGAGAAACAGCGTGGCCGCAAGCAGGTCTGCGGCGCCGCCCGGTGAGGCGTTAAGCGTCAGCATCTGGCGGTCTAACTGCGCCAGCGCCTGCTGCCCCGCGAGCGTTGCGCATCCTCCGGCGTTCAGCACCGCCCGGGCGCCGTTCTGCATGGCGTCCAGCCCCTCCATTCCGGCGCGCGACAGCACGCAGGTATCGGTGAGCGAGGTCATGATTGCCATCAGCGCGTCGAGCCTGGCGTTTGTTTCGCTACTGCCGTTAAGGCGGCTCAGGCGAAGCTGCGGCAGCGCGCGCTGCATGATGTGCGGAAACGCCTGCTGCGCCTCTTCACGCGCGCCGGGTACGCGGTAGCGGTGCGTGGCGCGTAACCCCTTGCTGAACACCTTCGGTGCCGCATCGTCCGGGAGTTTTGCCAGCCGGGCGGCGGTGTTAGCGACGGCCTGCGCGCTGGCATCACCGCCCAGCATCGCCACCGCGCTCACCAGCAGCCCCAGCGCCCAGATCGCGCCACGGTGGGTGTTTACGCCGTCGGTAGCGGCCATCATCTGCCGCTCGCCGTCGCGCCCCAGGCGCCCAACGGTTTGCCGGAGGGCAATATCCGCCGGACGCTGCCAGCTTTGCTGCGCCAGCGCCTGAAACGTGGGAGTCAGGCTGTGCGCGGAGCGCTCCATCAGCGCAAGCGATAAATCGTGGTGCGCGCCGTTCCCCCGACTGTCCACCAGACCGGGTTTCGGGCTTAAACGTGCTTCGTCAATCAGACACTGCGTGGCGGTTCGCGCCAGCCATTCGGCACCGCCTTCAACCTGGATCCGGGGCAGAAGTTTCATTACCAGCTCCGGAATTTCGCAGGTGGGTTGTACAGGCCGCCGGACCACTCAACGAGGTCGGCCACGCTGCCCGCCGCCAGCAGAGAGCGGGTGGCATCGGTGCGGCGAATACCCATATCTTCCGGATAGACCACTTTGCCGCTCTGGCGCAGTTCCGCCACGCGTTTGGCATCCACGCCCAGACCGATATCGGTGATGCCCGCCACGGCGGCGACCATGGCGCGACGCTCTTCCAGATCTTTCGCCCGGTAGAGGTAAGCAATCCCCTCTTCCGTCAGCACGTGGGTAACGTCATCGCCGTAAATCATGACCGGCGCCAGCGGCATGCCGGAGGCTTTCGCGACGTCAACGGCGTCGAGTTTTTCCACGAAGGTTGGCTTCACGCCTGCCTGGAAGGTTTCCACCATCTGCACGACCAGTTTTTTACCGCGCTGCATTGGGTCAGGCTCGGTGATCATGTTCAGCCAGGCCGGCGTGGCGTGGCGGCGACCGTGCGGATCGTGGCCCATGTTTGGCGCGCCGCCGAAGCCGGAGAGGCGACCGCGGGTGACGGTTGAGGAGTTAGCGTAGCCATCAACCTGCAGCGTAGAGCCGATAAACATATCTACCGCGTACTGGCCTGCCAGCTGGCAGAAGGCGCGGTTAGACCGCATGGAGCCGTCGGCACCGGTAAAGAACACGTCCGGACGGGCGCGGATGTACTCTTCCATCCCCAGCTCGCCGCCGAAGCAGTGCACGCTCTCCACCCAGCCGCTTTCGATTGCCGGGATCAGCGTCGGATGCGGGTTCAGGGTCCAGTGTTTACAGATTTTGCCCTTCAGGCCGAGCTGTTCGCCGTAGGTGGGCAGCAGCAGCTCAATCGCCGCGGTGTTAAAGCCAATCCCGTGGTTGAGGGACTGCACCTGGTGTTCAGCGTAGATGCCTTTGATCGCCATCATCGCCATCAGGATGTGTTCCTGTTTAATCAGGCGCGGGTCGCGGGTGAAGAGCGGCTCAATGAAGAACGGCTTGTCCGCCACCACCACGTAATCGATCCACGAGCCCGGAATATCGACGCGCGGCAGGTCGCACTCGTCGTCCACCAGCTCGTTTACCTGTGCGATAACGATGCCGTCGTGGAACGCGGCGGCTTCCACCAGCGCCGGGGTATCTTCGGTACTCGCCCCGGTGTAGAGGTTACCTTTACGGTCCGCTTTAAACCCGGCAATCAGCGCCACGTTTGGCGAAAGGTCGACGTAGAGGCGTGAGTAAAGTTCGATGTAGGTGTGAATCGCACCGATTTCGAGCTGGCCATCTTCCAGCAGCTGCGAAATGCGCAGGCTTTGCGTACCGGAGAAGGAAAAGTCCAGCTTGCGGGCGATGCCTTTCTCAAAGATATCCAGATGTTCGCTGCGCCCGACGCTCGGCATGATCATATGCAGGTCGTGAACAATTTGCGGGTTCACTTCAGCCAGTGAACGGGAAAGAAAATCCGCCTGCTTCTGGTTATTGCCTTCCAGAACGACTTTGTCGCCTGGTGCGATCAGTTTTTCCAGCATGGCGACAAGATCGCCGGTTGGCAGTACCTTGCCCTGCACCGGTACGGATGCCAGACGACGCGCTTTCTCGCTGCGTCGGGTGTTCCATTGCCGGGTGGGTGTTTGCCCAGATAACATTATTAACCTCCTGATTCAGCACATCATTCTGATTTGCTTAACGTTGAGTAAAGTGTGCGCTCTGGTGATAAAGGCATCAATTAAGCGTAGGAGTGAATCATTAGCTTGAGAGTAATAAACAAGGTAAGGAAATGTGATCGGGATCAGTTCATGTTTCGGAAAAACGGGCTAAACGGGGTACAATTCGGAAGGTATAGTTAATTTCTGACAAGAATCAGCATCGCCCTTATGACCCAAATCATTCCCTCAGACTTCGACATTGCAGCCGAAGAGAGCGCCGAGTTCGTGCCCATGCGCGGTGTGGCTAACCCCCACCTGCAAACCATGCTCCCGCGCCTGATCCGCCGCAAGGTGCAGTTCAACCCCCACTGGCAGCGCATTGACCTGCCGGACGGTGACTTTTTGGATCTCGCCTGGAGCGAAGCGCCAGAGCAGGCCAGGCATAAACCCCGTCTCGTGGTGTTTCACGGTCTGGAGGGCAGCCTGCACAGCCCTTACGCGCACGGCCTCATCGAGGCGGCAAAGGCCCGCGGCTGGCTTGGGGTGGTGATGCACTTTCGCGGATGCAGCGGCGAGCCAAATCGGCAAAAACGCATTTATCACTCGGGTGAAACCGAGGACGGCACCTGGTTCCTGCACTGGCTGAGAGACAATTTTGGCGCGGCGCCTACGGCGGCGGTGGGGTATTCGCTGGGGGGTAATATGCTGGCCTGCCTGCTGGCGAAGGAGAGCGACGCGGTGCCGCTGGACGCGGCGGTTATTGTCTCCGCGCCGTTTATGCTGGAGCAGTGCAGCTATCATATGGAAAAGGGGTTTTCGCGGGTCTATCAGCGGTATCTGCTCAACCTGCTGAAGGCTAACGCCGCGCGCAAGCTGAAGGCCTATCCGGACACGCTGCCCGTCACGCTGCAACAGCTCAAACGCGTGAAGCGCCTGCGCGAGTTTGATGATTTGATCACCTCAAAGATCCACGGGTTTGCCGATGCAATTGACTATTACCGTCAGTGCAGCGCCATGCCTTTGCTGAATCAAATCACGAAACCCACGCTGATTATCCACGCCAAAGATGACCCGTTTATGGATCATCACTCGATCCCCGCCCCTGACTATCTGCCGGATAACGTGGAGTATCAGCTCACCGAGTTTGGCGGCCACGTGGGCTTTGTTGGCGGCACGCTGCGTCGGCCAAAAATGTGGCTTGAGACGCGTATACCCGACTGGTTAACGGCCTATCTGGACGGTAAAAAATGATTATTCCCTGGCAGGATCTCTCTCCCGAAACGCTCGATAACCTGATTGAAAGCTTTGTCTTGCGCGAAGGCACCGATTATGGTGAACATGAACGTTCGCTTGAACAAAAGGTCAACGATGTTAAGCGCCAGCTTAAGAGCGGCGACGTGGTGCTGGTATGGTCCGAACTGCATGAGACGGTCAATATTATGCCCCGCAACGCGTTTCATGGCTGATCTTTAAACCTTTCCAGTCAGGGAGTTGCTATGTCTGCCAGACATCCGGTTATTGCCGTTACGGGTTCGAGCGGGGCGGGAACCACCACCACCAGCCTCGCCTTTCGCAAGATCTTCGCACAGCTGAATTTACGGGCGGCAGAGGTGGAAGGCGACAGCTTTCACCGCTACACGCGCCCGGAGATGGACATGGCCATCCGCAAGGCGCGCGATCTGGGTAAACACATTAGCTACTTCGGACCGGAGGCCAACGACTTCGGCCTGCTGGAGCAAACCTTTCGTGAATACGGGCAGAGCGGTACCGGACAGTCCCGCAAGTATCTGCACACCTACGATGAAGCCGTGCCCTGGAATCAGGTGCCGGGCACGTTCACGCCCTGGCAGCCCCTCCCGGAACCGACTGACGTGCTGTTTTATGAAGGATTGCACGGCGGCGTGGTCACGCCACAGCACGACGTGGCGCGCCATGTGGATTTGCTGGTGGGCGTGGTGCCGATTGTTAACCTTGAATGGATCCAGAAGCTGACGCGTGACATCAGCGAGCGCGGGCACTCTCGCGAGGCGGTGATGGACTCGGTGGTACGTTCCATGGAAGATTACATCAACTTCCTGACGCCACAGTTTTCCCGAACCCATATTAACTTCCAGCGCGTCCCTACCGTAGACACCTCAAACCCGTTCGCCGCAAAAAGCATTCCGTCGCTGGACGAGAGCTTCGTGGTGATCCACTTCCGCAATCTGGAAGGCATCGACTACCCGTGGCTGCTGGCGATGCTGCAGGGTTCATTTATTTCGCATATGAATACGTTAGTGGTGCCGGGCGGAAAAATGGGGCTGGCGATGGAGCTGATCATGACGCCGCTGGTACAGCGGTTGATGGAAGGGAAGCAGATCGCATAATCATATCCCCTCTCCTGCGGGAGAGGGTTAGGGTGAGGGCATCAACACGCAGATGCCCCCTCACTCACGCCTCGATCACCTCATACGAATGCGTGATGTTTACCGCTTTCTCGAGCATTAACGCCACCGAGCAGTACTTCTCCGCGGAGAGGTCCACCGCGCGGGACACCGCCGCGTCCTTCAGCGCTTTACCGGTGACCACAAAGTGCAGATTGATGTGCGTAAACAGGCGTGGCGCCTCTTCACGACGTTCTGACGTCAGCTTCACTTCACAATCGGTCACGTCATGACGGCCTTTTTGCAGGATCGACACCACGTCGATAGCGCTGCATCCACCCGCGGCCATCAGCACCATTTCCATAGGGCTTGGGGCTTTATCGCCGGAATTGCCATCCATCAAAATCTGATGCCCGGAAGCGGACTCGCCCAGGAACGTTAACCCTTCAACCCATTTCACGCGCGCTTGCATATTCACTCACTCCAACGTTGCATTTTTTATGACAGATTACGTGTACGTTACATTTCTCGCAACGGAAGGCGACCTGCGTCATGCTGAAGCGAGACACCAGGAGACACGCGGCGAAAGCTATGCTAAAACACTCTGGATGCTACAGTAATACATTGACGTTACACATGTATGCAGAGGACATCAAACTTTACTGGCTGCGAAACGTTACGACAGCCGACTTCCCAGGTATGGGTAAGAATTCGATTGCAACCCCAGAGTCCGGATGCATCTTATGACTCTGGTGACAGCTTATAACAGAGGATAACAGCGCATGGTGCTTGGCAAACCGCAAACAGACCCGACTCTCGAATGGTTCTTGTCTCATTGCCACATTCATAAGTACCCATCAAAGAGCACGCTGATTCACCAGGGTGAAAAAGCGGAAACGTTGTATTACATCGTTAAAGGCTCGGTGGCCGTGCTGATCAAAGATGAAGAAGGGAAAGAGATGATCCTTTCTTATCTGAACCAGGGCGATTTTATCGGTGAACTGGGCCTGTTTGAAGAAGGCCAGGAACGTAGCGCCTGGGTTCGTGCAAAAACAGCATGTGAAGTGGCTGAAATTTCTTACAAGAAATTCCGTCAGCTGATTCAGGTTAACCCTGACATCCTGATGCGTCTTTCTTCCCAGATGGCGCGCCGTCTGCAGGTGACCTCTGAGAAGGTAGGCAACCTGGCCTTCCTGGACGTGACCGGCCGTATCGCGCAGACCCTGCTGAACCTGGCGAAACAGCCAGACGCCATGACCCACCCTGACGGCATGCAAATTAAAATTACCCGTCAGGAAATTGGTCAGATCGTCGGTTGTTCCCGTGAAACAGTGGGCCGTATCCTGAAGATGCTGGAAGATCAGAACCTGATCTCTGCCCACGGTAAAACTATCGTGGTCTACGGAACCCGTTAATTCCGGCCAAACGGCGTGCCGCCGCAGGGTGGCACGCCGTTTTTGTCTCTACTCCTCATGTGGCGCAGGCTGATCTATCACCCGGAAGTTAACTACGCACTGCGACAAACGCTGGTGCTGTGTCTTCCCGTGGCCGTGGGCCTGATCCTCGGATACCTGCAGCAAGGCCTGCTGTTTTCCCTCGTTCCCGCCTGCTGCAACATTGCCGGTCTGGACACGCCGCATAAACGCTTTTTCAAACGCCTGATCGTCGGCGGCTGCCTGTTTGCCGGCTGTAGCCTTGCCGTCCAGCTCCTGCTGGCCCGGGACATTCCCCTGCCGCTGATCCTGACCGTGCTGGCGATGACACTCGGCGTGACCGCCGAAATCAGCTCGCTGCACGCCCGCCTCCTTCCCGCGTCGCTGATCGCCGCCATCTTCACCTTAAGCCTGGCGGGCAATATGCCGGTGTGGGAGCCGTTGCTGATCTACGCCCTCGGCACGCTATGGTACGGGCTGTTTAACTGGTTCTGGTTCTGGCTGTGGCGGGAACAGCCGATGCGCGAATCCCTCAGCCTGCTCTACCGTCAGCTGGCGGAGTATTGCGAAGCGAAATATACCCTGCTGACGCAGCACACCGATCCGGAAAAATCGCTGCCGCCGCTGCTGGAGCGCCAGCAAAAGGTGGTGGATCTGATAAGCCAGTGCTACCAGCAGCTGCACATGCTCGCCGCCAGCCAAAACCAGGAATACAAGCGGCTGCTGCGTATCTTCCAGGTCGGGCTGGATTTGCAGGAGCATATCTCCGTCAGCCTTCACCACCCGGAAGAGGTGCAAAAGCTGGTGGAGCGCAGCCACGCGGAGGCGGTGATCCGCTGGAACGCGCAGACCGTTGCGGCGCGCCTGCGGGTGCTGGCGGACGATATTCTCTATCACCGCTACCCGACGCGCTTTACCATGGACAAACAGCTCGGCGCGCTGGAGAAGATTGCGCGTCAGCACCCGGATAACCCGGTCGGCCAGTTTGCCGCCTGGCATTTCAGCCGTATCGCCCGGGTGCTGCGCACCCAGCGCCCGCTGTACGCCCGTGACCTGATGGCGGATAAGCAAAAGCGGCTCCCGCTGCTGCCCGCCCTGAAAAGCTATCTGTCGCTGAAGTCAGCCGCCCTGCGTAACGCCGCCCGGATAAGCGTGATGCTGAGCGTCGCCAGCCTGATGGGCATGGCACTGCACCTGCCGAAACCCTACTGGATCTTAATGACCGTGCTGTTTGTCACCCAGAACGGCTACGGCGCCACGCGGGTACGTATTCTGCACCGGGCGGGAGGCACCATGGCAGGGCTTATTATCGCGGGCGTGACGCTGCACTTCCACGTGCCGGAGGGCTACACGCTGGCCGGCATGCTGGCCATTACCCTGGTGAGCTACCTGATTATCCGCAAAAACTACGGCTGGGCGATGGTGGGCTTTACGGTGACGGCGGTATATACCCTGCAGCTGCTCACGCTAAACGGGGAACAGTTTATTATCGCCCGGCTGGTCGATACGCTGATTGGCTGCCTGATCGCCTTTGGCGGCATGGTCTGGCTGTGGCCGCAGTGGCAGAGCGGGCTGCTGAGGCAGAACGCCCACGACGCGCTGGAGGCCGACCAGCGGGCGATTCGCCTGATCCTGAGCGACGATCCGCAGCCTTCCCCGCTGGCCTACGAGCGGATGAAGGTCAACCAGGCGCATAACGCCCTGTTTAACTCCCTCAACCAGGCCATGCAGGAGCCGGGCTTTAACGCGCACTATCTTGCGGACATGAAGCTGTGGGTAACGCACAGCCAGTTCATCGTCGAGCATATTAACGCCATGACCACGCTGGCGCGCGAGCACACGATGCTGACGCCGGATCTGGCGCAGCGCTATTTGCAGTCGTGTGAAATTGCGCTGCAGCGCTGCCAGCAGCGTCTGGAGTATGACGCGCCGGGCGAGTCGGGAGAAACGAATATACTGGAAGCGCCGGAGACGCTGACCCACGGGCCGATGAGCACCCTGGAGCAGCATTTGCAGCGCGTGCTGGGGCATCTGAACACCATGCACACCATTTCGTCGGTGGCATGGCGCCAGCGTCCGCATCACGGGATTTGGTTAACCCGCAGGCTGAAGCGGACGGCGTATTAACCTTTTACAATCTTCGCGACCGCCGCTGCAAAACGGCTTAACCCGTCTTCAATATCTTTCTCTTCCACCACCAGCGACGGCGCAAAGCGCATGACGTCCGGCCCCGCGTTGAGCACCATAACGCCTTCATGCGCGGCAGCGTGCAGGAAATCGCGCGCGCGGCCTTTGTACTGCGGCTTTAGCTCCGCGCCAATCAGCAACCCCATCCCGCGGATCTCGCTGAAGACGTCAAACTGGTCGTCAATCTGCTGAAGGTGCTTCACAAACCGTTCGCGCTTCGCGTTCACGCCGTTCAGAACGTCCGGCGTATTAATGATGTCGAATGCCGCGCCCGCCACGGCGCACGCCAGCGGATTACCGCCGTAGGTAGAGCCGTGTGAGCCGACGTGGAACGCGGAAGCGATATCCTGGGTGGTGAGCACCGCGCTGACCGGGAAACCGCCGCCGAGCGCTTTGGCGCTGGTCAGAATATCCGGCGTCACGCCGTAGTGCATATAGGCGAACAGATCCCCGGTACGCCCCATCCCGCACTGGACTTCATCAAACACCAGCAGCGCCTGGTGCGCATCGCACAGCTCGCGCAGCCCTTTCAGGAATTCCGGCGTGGCCGCCGTCACGCCGCCTTCGCCCTGGATTGGCTCAACCACCACCGCGCAGGTGTGGTCGTCCATCACCGCTTTCACCGCGTGCAGATCGTTAAACGGCACGTGGATGATATCCGCAGGTTTCGGACCAAAGCCGTCGGAATACTTCGGCTGGCCGCCCACGGAAACGGTGAAGAAGGAACGGCCGTGGAAGGCGTTATGAAACGCGATGATTTTGGTTTTGTACGGGCTGTAGCGCGTGGTGGCGTAATAGCGCGCCAGCTTGAAGGCCGTTTCGTTGGCTTCGGTGCCGGAGTTCATAAACAGCACGCGCTCGGCAAAGGTCGCATCGATGATTTTACGCCCCAGACGCAGCGCCGGTTCGTTGGTGAAAACGTTGCTGGTGTGCCACAGGGTTTCGCCCTGGGTTTTCAGCGCCTCCACCAGCGCAGGATGGCAATGGCCCAGCGCCGTCACCGCAATGCCGCCCGCGAAATCAACGTACTCGTTACCCTGCTGATCCCAGACGCGGCTGCCTTTCCCTTTCACCGGGATAAACTCAGCCGGTGCATAAATCGGCAGGATCACTTCATCGAATGTCGCGCGTGTAATTGCTGGTTGTTCAGTTGCCATGTCATGACCATCCATTTTTATGTCACAGTTATTGTGAAAATATAATCACAAAATATGCATAAAAAATCACAGCAAGGCAACTGATATTCAGCGATTGAGAAAATTAGCCAGCAGCGCGTGCCCCTGCTCGCTAAGAATACTTTCCGGGTGGAACTGCACGCCTTCGAGATCCCATTCCCGGTGGCGGATGCCCATGATCTCCTGCGTCTCGCTCCAGGCGGTAACCTCAAAACAGGCGGGTAGCGTTGGCGGGTCGATGACCAGAGAGTGGTAGCGCGTGACGGTTAACGGGTTATTTAACCCCGCGAATACGCCCGCGCCGGTGTGGGAGACCGGTGAGGTTTTGCCGTGCATCACCTTCGCGGCGCGGACAATGGTTGCGCCAAACGCCTGCGCAATGGCCTGATGCCCCAGGCAGACGCCCAGAATCGGCAGCCTGCCCGCGTAGTGGCGGATAGCGTCCAAGGAGATACCGGACTCGGACGGGGTGCACGGCCCCGGCGATATCACAATTTTTCGCGGAGCCAGCGTTTCAATGTCGGCCAGCGCGATGTCGTCATTGCGGCGGACAACCACCTCTGCACCCAGCTCACAAAAATACTGGTAAAGGTTCCAGGTGAAGGAATCGTAGTTATCAATCAGCAAAATCATGGCGGCTCCCGAAAAAAATGCCGCCCTATTCTACTCAGATTCCCGCGCTTCACTCACTACTTTGGCAAAGATGGCGTTCAGGTCGGTCAAATCCCCGGTTGCGCCGCTCTGGTTTGCCGCCACCCACTGCTCAGGATCGATATCGCGCCAGTCCAGGATGTAGCCGGCATGGATTGCCAGCTGTTCAAAGAATACGCGCTGCGCAATGCCGTTCCCGCTCGCGAACGGATGTAGCATATTGATTTCACAATAGTAATGACTTATGCGTTCGATAAACGCCTCTTTCTGAAGGCCAACCAGATACCTGTCGCTTTCCAGCGCCGCCATCAGTTCATTTCCCATCGTCTCGATGTATTCGAAATGGCAGAAAGGGATCTCACCTTTAAAAATATCGTCGGTACGGAACTCGCCTGCCCGCTTCATCTCGCTGCGATACAGATGGCGGTGAATGTGGCACAGCTGGGGCAAACCGGGTGCTGAAGGCCCAAGCTCCAGCGTATCAATGTGGGGTTCAGCAGGACCATGACCTTTTTCAAGGAGGCTGCTCGCCTGTAGATTGGTATTGCGCTGTCGCTCCCAGAGACGGGATTTTTGCTTGTCGGTGAGTTTTTTCACTAAACGCCTCCCTGAATAGTCCGTTTGCCACAAGTATAAGCAGCAAAACGCGCTTTCGCAGGGAGGGCAGTTTCACACGGGCAGGATCTGCCCGCGTGTGAAGGGTTACGGCAGCACTTTCGCGGAGAGGATCACCACCGGTTTTGACGGCACATTCTGATAAGGACCAACATCGTGGGTCTGCACCTGAGAGATCTTGTCCGCAACGTCCATGCCTTTCACCACCTTGCCGAACACCGCGTAGCCGAAGTCGCGCTGGCCGTGGTCCAGGAAGGCGTTGTCCGCCACGTTGAGGAAGAACTGGCTGGTGGCGCTGTCTTTGTCCGCCGTACGCGCCATGGAGATGGTGCCGCGCTTGTTCAGCAGGCCGTTGTCTGCTTCATTTTTAATTGGCGGGTTAGGCTGTTTCTGCTGCATCTGCTCGTTAAAACCGCCGCCCTGAATCATAAAGCCCGGGATGACGCGGTGGAACGTGGTGTTGTTATAGAAACCACTGTTCACATAGTCGAGAAAGTTTTTCACAGAAACAGGGGCTTTCTGGCTATCCAGCTCCAGCTCAATATTCCCCGCAGAGGTTGTCAGCAGGACGTGGGGGTCTCCTTTTGCTGCCAGCGCAGCAGGGGAAACGGCAGAAAGAGCAAACACAGCTGCGACAGCCGCCAGTGTTGATTTGAGCATGAGAATTCCTTAACAAAGCGCAGTATAAAAAGCGAATGGCTTGATTCTAAAGAGCAGTATGAACCCAGACCAGTCTTTTACCTAATTTTACGAAATTGAAACAATTATTACCGCGCAAACGATTGTCCATCACGCGATTTAATGTGATCTTTATCACGATAAAGCCTGCAATTGTGCTCAAAATTTTCTGAAAAGATTTAATTAGATCACTTTCGAGACTAAAATCTGCCCGCTCAAACGCACTCACTGCGTTTTTCTTTACTTTTAACAGGCCAGACATGACTAACAGCAACCGCATCAAGCTCACATGGATCAGCTTCTTCTCTTACGCCCTGACCGGCGCGCTGGTGATCGTCACCGGGATGGTGATGGGAAATATCGCAGACTACTTCCAGCTGCCCGTTTCCAGCATGAGTAACACCTTTACCTTCCTGAACGCGGGGATCCTGATCTCTATTTTCCTTAATGCCTGGCTGATGGAAATCGTGCCGCTGAAAACGCAGCTGCGTTTCGGCTTTGTGCTGATGGTGGCCGCCGTGGCGGGCCTGATGCTGAGCCACAGCATCGCCCTGTTCTCTGCCGCCATGTTCGTGCTGGGCCTCGTGAGCGGTATCACCATGTCGATCGGTACGTTCCTGATCACCCATATGTATGAAGGCCGCCAGCGCGGCGCGCGTCTGCTGTTTACCGACTCCTTCTTCAGCATGGCCGGGATGATTTTCCCGATGGTCGCCGCGTATCTTCTCGCGCGCAGCATCGAATGGTACTGGGTGTACGCCTGCATTGGTCTGGTCTATGTTGCAATCTTCATTCTGACCTTCGGCTGTGACTTCCCGGTGCTGGGCAAAAAAGCGCAGACCACCTCAGAGCCGGTTGCGAAGGAAAAATGGGGTATCGGCGTGCTGTTCCTCTCCATCGCCGCCCTGTGCTACATCCTGGGCCAGCTGGGCTTTATCTCGTGGGTACCGGAATACGCGAAAGGTCTGGGCATGAGCCTGAACGACGCGGGCAAACTGGTGAGCGATTTCTGGATGTCTTACATGTTCGGCATGTGGGCGTTTAGCTTCATCCTGCGCTTCTTCGACCTGCAACGTATTCTGACCGTGCTGGCGGGCCTGGCGACCGTGCTGATGTATCTGTTCATCAACGGCTCTCCGGAGCATATGCCATGGTTCATCCTGACCCTGGGCTTCTTCTCCAGCGCGATTTATACCTCGATCATCACCCTTGGCTCGCTCCAGACCAAAGTGGCCTCACCGAAGCTGGTGAACTTCGTGCTGACCTGCGGCACCATCGGCACCATGCTGACCTTCGTGGTCACTGGCCCAATCGTAGCGCACAGCGGCCCGCTGGCGGCGCTGCATACCGCTAACGGTCTGTACGCGGTGGTATTTATCATGTGCTTCGTGCTCGGCTTCGTGACCCGCCATCGCCAGCACAATACGGCAACCGCTACCCATTAATCGCCATCACCCCTTTGCGCCTGCAAAGGGGTGATTCCCCGCCTCGCCCGCCCTGCCCGCCGCGTTCTCAAAATCCACATAAATTTGTGCAAAAAACCAGCAAGCACAAAAATCGAACAATATCCGCCACTTATAAAAATCCTGACAAATCATACATATACCCCCTAAGGGGTAGGTGAAGGCGTATTTGATTTGCATCAATAAGTGCCCCTGCTGAATCGTTAAGGTAGGCAGTAATAGAAAAGAAATCGAGGCAAAAATGAGCAAAGTCAGACTCGCTATCATCGGTAACGGCATGGTCGGCCACCGCTTTATTGAGGATCTTCTTGATAAAGCCGATGCTGACCAGTTCGATATTACCGTGTTCTGTGAAGAACCCCGCAAGGCGTACGACCGTGTGCACCTGTCTTCCTACTTCTCCCACCATACCGCCGAAGAGCTATCCCTGGTGCGCGAAGGGTTCTACGAGAAGCATGGCGTAAAAGTGCTGGTGGGCGAACGCGCTATCACCATCAACCGTCAGGAGAAAGTGATCCACTCCAGCGCCGGGCGTACGGTTTTTTACGATAAGCTAATTATGGCGACTGGCTCGTATCCGTGGATCCCGCCAATTAAAGGTTCGGACACCCAGGATTGCTTCGTTTACCGCACCATTGAAGATCTCAACGCCATTGAATCCTGCGCGCGCCGCAGCAAACGCGGTGCGGTTGTCGGCGGTGGTCTGCTGGGCCTGGAAGCAGCGGGCGCGCTGAAAAACCTCGGCATTGAAACCCACGTCATCGAATTTGCCCCGATGCTGATGGCCGAACAGCTGGACCACATGGGTGGCGATCAGCTACGCCGTAAGATTGAAAGCATGGGCGTGAAGGTTCACACCAGCAAAAACACCAAAGAGATCGTTCAGGAAGGCACCGAAGCGCGTAAAACCATGCGCTTTGCCGACGGCAGCGAGCTGGAAGTGGACTTTATCGTCTTCTCTACCGGTATTCGCCCGCGCGATAAGCTGGCCACTCAGTGCGGCCTGGCCGTTGCGCAGCGCGGCGGGATCATGATCAACGATACCTGCCAGACCTCCGATCCGGATATTTACGCCATCGGCGAGTGCGCCAGCTGGAATAACCGCGTGTATGGTCTGGTAGCGCCAGGGTACAAAATGGCGCAGGTCGCCGTTGACCATATCCTCGGCAGCGAAAACGCCTTCACCGGCGCAGACATGAGCGCCAAGCTGAAGCTGCTGGGCGTGGACGTGGGCGGTATTGGCGATGCGCACGGCCGCACCCCGAACTCCCGCAGCTACGTCTATCTGGACGAAAGCAAAGAAGTCTATAAACGTCTCATCGTCAGCCAGGACAACAAAACCCTGCTCGGTGCGGTGCTGGTGGGCGATACCAGCGACTTCGGCAACCTGCTCCAGCTGGTGCTGAACGCCATTGAGCTGCCGGAAAACCCGGACGCGCTGATCCTTCCGGCCCACGCGTCCAGCGGCAAACCGTCTATCGGCGTAGATAAACTGCCGGACAGCGCGCAGATTTGCTCCTGCTTCGACGTGACCAAAGGCATGCTGATCTCCGCCATCAACAAAGGCTGCCACACCGTTGCGGCGCTGAAGGCCGAAACCAAAGCCGGTACCGGCTGCGGCGGCTGTATTCCGCTGGTAACGCAGGTGCTGAACGCTGAGCTGGCAAAACAGGGCATCGAAGTAAACAACAACCTGTGCGAGCACTTTGCCTACTCTCGCCAGGAGCTGTACCACCTGATCCGCGTGGAAGGCATTAAGTCCTTCGACGAACTGCTGGAGAAACACGGCCAGGGCTACGGCTGTGAAGTGTGTAAGCCGACCGTCGGTTCCCTGCTGGCGTCCTGCTGGAACGAATACGTGCTTAAACCGGAGCACACGCCGCTGCAGGACACCAACGATAACTTCCTGGCCAATATCCAGAAAGACGGTACTTACTCGGTGATCCCGCGTTCTGCCGGTGGGGAAATTACCCCGGAAGGCCTGGTCGCCGTGGGTCGAATCGCCCGCGAGTTTAACCTGTACACCAAAATTACCGGCTCCCAGCGTATCGGCCTGTTCGGCGCGCAAAAAGATGACCTGCCGGAAATCTGGCGTCAGCTGATTGAAGCAGGGTTCGAAACGGGCCACGCGTACGCCAAGGCGCTGCGCATGGCGAAAACCTGCGTGGGCAGCACCTGGTGCCGCTACGGCGTGGGCGACAGCGTGGGCTTCGGCGTAGAGCTGGAAAACCGCTACAAGGGCATCCGTACGCCGCACAAGATGAAGTTCGGCGTCTCCGGCTGTACCCGTGAATGTGCGGAAGCGCAGGGTAAAGACGTGGGTATTATCGCCACCGAGAAAGGCTGGAACCTGTACGTATGCGGTAACGGCGGGATGAAGCCACGCCACGCCGACCTGCTGGCTGCGGATCTCGATCGCGATACGCTGATCAAGTATCTCGACCGCTTCATGATGTTCTACATTCGCACCGCCGATAAGCTGACCCGTACCGCGTCCTGGCTGGATAACCTGGAAGGCGGCATCGACTACCTGAAATCGGTCATCATCGACGACAAGCTGGGCCTGAATGAACAGCTGGAGTCCGAGATGGCTCGCCTGCGCGAGGCGGTGATCTGCGAGTGGACCGAAACCGTAAACACGCCAGCGGCGCAGACTCGCTTCAAACACTTTATCAACAGCACCCAGCGCGACCCGAACGTGCAGGTGGTGCCAGAGCGCGAACAGCATCGTCCTGCAACACCGTATGAACGCATTCCGGTGATGCTGGTGGAGGAAAACGCATGAGCCAGTGGGTAAACATCTGCAACATTAACGACATTCTGCCAGCGACCGGCGTTTGCGCGCTGCTGGGTAACGAGCAGGTGGCGATTTTCCGTCCTCGCCACGACGAACAGGTCTTTGCCATCAGCAATATCGACCCGTTCTTCGAGGCCAGCGTGCTCTCCCGCGGACTGATTGCGGAGCACCAGGGCGAGCTGTGGGTCGCCAGCCCGCTGAAAAAGCAGCGTTTCCGCTTAACCGACGGCTACTGCATGGAAGATGAACGCTTCTCGGTCAAGCACTACGACGTCCGCGTGAAGGACGGCGAGGTGCAGCTGAAAGCGTAACGCCCCGCCTTTTCAATAGGAAAGGCTTATGACCCCTTATGGGTAACGGCAGGAAAAACCGTATGTTCTGTACGATTCCTGCTGTTATCCTGACGTCAATTCTTCCCCCGCCACCCATGCTGTGAGGTAACGTCGTGGATCACCTGCCGATTTTCTGTCAATTACGCAACCGCGACTGCCTGCTCGTGGGCGGCGGCGATGTGGCTGAACGCAAGGCGCGCCTGCTGCTTGAGGCTGGCGCCCGACTGACCGTCAACGCCCTCACCTTTGCCCCGCAGTTTCACGTCTGGGCGCAGGAAGGGATGCTCGCGCTGGTACAGGGTGAGTTTGATGAATCCCTGCTGGAAACCTGCTGGCTGACGATTGCCGCCACGGACGACGACGGGGTGAACCAGCGCGTCAGCGACGCCTGCGAAGCGCGCCGGATCTTCTGTAACGTGGTGGATGCGCCGAAAGAGGCCAGCTTTATCATGCCGTCGATTATCGACCGCTCACCGCTGATGATTGCGGTGTCGTCCGGCGGCCGCTCGCCCGTTCTTGCCCGCCTGCTGCGGGAAAAGCTGGAAGCCGTGTTGCCGCAGCATCTCGGCCAGATCGCCCACTATGCAGGTCAACTGCGTTCACGCGTGAAGCAAACCTTCGCCACCGTTGGCGAGCGCCGTCGCTTCTGGGAGAAATTCTTCGTCAACGACAGGCTGGCGCAGTCGCTGGCGAACCAGGATGTGAAGGCCGTTGAAGAGACGACCGAGCAGCTGCTCTCTGAGCCGCTGGATCATCGTGGCGAAGTGGTGCTGGTAGGCGCAGGCCCCGGCGATGCGGGTCTGCTGACGCTGAAAGGCCTGCAGCAGATCCAGCAGGCCGACATCGTGGTATATGACCGCCTGGTCTCCGATGACATCATGAACCTGGTGCGCCGCGACGCTGACCGGGTTTTCGTCGGCAAACGGGCGGGTTACCACTGCGTGCCGCAGGAGGAGATTAACCAGATCCTGCTGCGGGAAGCGCAGAAAGGTAAGCGCGTGGTGCGCCTGAAGGGCGGCGATCCGTTTATCTTTGGCCGCGGCGGCGAGGAGCTGGAAACCCTGTGCAACGCGGGCATTCCGTTCTCCGTGGTGCCGGGCATTACGGCGGCATCCGGCTGCTCTGCCTATTCCGGCATACCGTTAACCCATCGCGACTATGCCCAGAGCGTGCGCCTGGTGACGGGCCACCTGAAAACCGGCAGCGAGCTGGACTGGCATAATCTGGCCGCTGAAAAGCAGACGCTGGTGTTCTACATGGGGCTTAATCAGGCTGCGACCATTCAGGCCAGGCTGCTGGAGCACGGCATGGAGGCAGATATGCCGGTCGCGCTGGTGGAAAACGGTACCGCTATCACCCAGCGCGTGGTCGATGGCGTGCTGACGCAGCTGGGCGAGCTGGCGCAGCAGGTTGAAAGCCCGGCGCTGATCGTCGTTGGCCGCGTGGTTGAGCTTCGCGAAAAGCTGAACTGGTTCTCAAACCACTAACGCATATTCTCTTGTCCGGGAGTAGTCTTTAAGCGGACTACTCCCTTCTTACCTCAGTCGATAACATACCGTCCGCATAGTGGAACTTTTCCATTTATTCCCTCGTGTTACATCCATTTTTCGATATTTAGACAAGGAATGCGTATGTTCAAACTGGCAAAAGCCGCCGTTCTGGTTGGCCTGTTATCGACTCTGACTGCCTGCACCGGTCACGTTCAAAACACCAAAAATAATTGCAGCTATGATTACCTGCTGCACCCGGCGATCTCCATTTCGAAGATCATTGGTGGCTGCGGCCCGGCAGCACAGCAGTAAGCGTTTTTCAGGCGTAAAAAAAACCGGGGGTTTCCCGGTTTTTTAGTTTGGGTGGTGCGGCCTGATGCCCTCACCCTGGCCCTCTCCCACAGGGAGAGGGAATAAACTCTAATAACGGTAACGTGGTTACCGTTTTGCTTTTACCTATGGCTTAGCGACAAACCCGATTGCTTCGTATACCGCTTTCAGGGTTTCGGACGCGCGCGCGCTGGCTTTTTCCGCACCGTCTTTCATCACTTTTTGCAGGAAGGCTTCGTCGTTGCGGAAGCGGTTATAGCGCTCCTGCAGCTCGGTCAGCATACCGGAAACCGCTTCTGCCACTTCGCCTTTCAGGTGGCCGTACATCTTGCCCTCGAAGTGTTTTTCCAGCTCAGGGATGCTCTGTCCGGTTACGCCGGAGAGGATATCCAGCAGGTTGGAAACGCCCGCTTTGTTCTGCACGTCGTAGCGCACAACAGGCGGCTCGTCGGAGTCGGTCACCGCACGCTTCAGCTTTTTCACCACCGATTTCGGATCTTCCAGCAGGCCGATAACGTTGTTGCGGTTATCGTCAGACTTGGACATTTTCTTGGTCGGCTCCAGCAGCGACATCACGCGCGCGCCGGATTTCGGAATAAACGGCTCAGGCACTTTGAATACGTCACCGTACAGGGCGTTAAAGCGCTGGGCGATATCGCGGCTCAGCTCCAGATGCTGCTTCTGGTCTTCACCCACCGGCACCTGGTTGGTCTGGTACAGCAGAATATCTGCCGCCATCAGCACCGGATAGTCAAACAGGCCGGCGTTGATGTTTTCAGAGTAGCGGGCAGACTTATCCTTGAACTGGGTCATGCGGCTCAGCTCGCCAAAGTAGGTGTAGCAGTTCAGCGCCCAGCCCAGCTGCGCGTGCTCCGGCACGTGAGACTGAACGAAGATGGTGCTTTTCTCAGGATCGATGCCGCACGCCAGGTACAGCGCCAGCGTATCCAGCGTCGCTTTACGCAGCTTCTCGGGATCCTGACGGGCGGTGATGGCATGCAAATCCACGATGCAATAGATGCAGTGGTAGTCATCCTGCATGCTCACCCACTGACGTAACGCACCCATGTAGTTACCAATGGTCAGTTCACCTGAAGGCTGTGCGCCACTAAAAACGATGGGCTTAGTCATTATTCAATTCCTGATGTTCACTGTGCGAGAGCCCGAGTGCGGGCAACAAATCTTTGAAGTGGTCGAACACGACGTCCGGCTCACTCAGCGTGATGGCCTCACCGTAGTTGTAGCCATAGGTCAACCCAACAGAGAGGCAACCTGCCGCTCTGGCGGCCAGAATATCATTGCGTGAATCGCCGACAAAGAGCAGCTCCGCAGGCGATAAGGATAATTTTCCTGCCACCAGCAGCAGCGGCTCGGGATGAGGCTTTTTGTTCTGCACGTCATCGCCGCCCACAATCACGGAAAAGTATTTCGCGATATCCAGCGCGTCCAGCAGGGGCGCAACAAACGGCGTCGGCTTGTTGGTAACCAGCCCCAGCGGAATACCTTTCGCGTGCAGCGCACTCAGGGTTTCAGCCACGTCCGGGAACAGGAAACTGCCCTCTTCAACGGTCTCTTCGTAGAAGCGGTCGAACAGCTTGCGCAGAATACGCTGCTGCTCGTCCTGGGGAATATCCGCGTGGTCAACGCCCGGCTTTCCCTGCGCGGAACGCTGAGAGGCGCGCTCCTGACGAGCCCAGGCCAGCGCGCGCTCCATCAGCACGTCCGCACCGTTACCAATCCACGTCACGACGCGCTCTTCGCCCGCAACGGGTAGTTCAAGCGCATACAGCGCACGATCGACGGCGCTGGTTAATCCTGGCGCGCTGTCGACCAGCGTGCCGTCGAGGTCAAATGCTACACCCCGAATAGCCTGCAATTTATCCATGACTCACCTTCGCCAGTTCACGGCGCATTTCATCAATGACGGTTTTGTAATCCGGTTGGTCGAAGATGGCAGAGCCTGCAACGAACATATCTGCCCCCGCAGCCGCAATCTCACCGATGTTATTGACCTTCACGCCGCCGTCCACTTCCAGGCGAATATCATAGCCAGACTCGTCAATACGGCGGCGCACTTCACGCAGCTTGTCGAGGGTCTGAGGGATAAACGACTGGCCGCCAAAGCCCGGGTTGACGGACATCAGCAGGATCACGTCCAGCTTGTCCATCACGTAATCGAGATAGCTCAGCGGCGTCGCCGGGTTAAACACCAGCCCCGCCTTACAGCCGTTCTCTTTGATAAGCTGCAGGGTGCGGTCGACGTGCTCGGAGGCTTCCGGATGGAACGTGATGATGCTGGCACCCGCCGCGGCAAAATCAGGCACGATGCGGTCAACCGGCTTCACCATCAGGTGCACGTCAATGGGCGCGGTGATGCCGTAGTTACGCAGCGCTTTAAGCACCATCGGGCCGATGGTCAGGTTGGGAACGTAGTGGTTATCCATAACGTCGAAATGGACGACGTCCGCGCCAGCCGCGAGAGCTTTGGCAGTGTCTTCACCCAGGCGGGCAAAATCGGCCGACAGAATTGAGGGAGCAATCAAAAACTGTTTCATCCGCATCTCCTTGAAATGTGTTTACCGGCGGGCAAAGGCTCAGGGTCGATAAAGCGCCAGAAGTTCGTCCACCTTTTTACGTGTGCCGCCGTTGCTGCTAATGCTACGCCGCACTTTTACCTGAAAATGCTTCGCGGCTTTGTACCATTCGCGCGTATCAGGCGTGTCGTGATTCGAAATTAACACCGGAATTCTTTTGCTGACCAGCTTTTCCGCCATCTCTGCCAGACGGGCCTGCTCGGCCGGGCTAAAGCTGTTGGTGTGGTAGGCGGTAAAATTTGCCGTGGCCGAGAGCGGCGCGTAAGGCGGATCGCAGTAGACCACCGAGTTTACGCCAGCCAGCTCCATGCACGCTTCATACGAAAGGCAGTAGAACTCGGCATTCTGCGCTTTTTCAGCAAAGTGATACAGCTCGGCCTGCGGGAAATAGGGGCGCTTATAGCGGCCAAACGGCACGTTAAATTCGCCACGCAGGTTATACCGGCACAGGCCGTTATAGCCATGACGGTTGAGATAGAGGAACAACAGCGCGCGGCGGAACGGATCCTGGCTCTGGTTAAACTCAGCGCGGAACTGATAGTAAACGTCCGGGCTGTTGTTCTCTGGCGTAAACAGCTTGCGCGCCTCTTCCACATACTCGTCGGTACGCAGCTTAACAATGTTATAGAGGCTGATGAGGTCGCTGTTGATATCCGCCAGGATATAACGAGAAAAATCGGTATTCAGAAACACCGATCCCGCGCCCACGAAGGGCTCAATAAGACACTCGCCTTTCGGCAGGTGCTTTTTAATATCGTCGAGCAGGGGGTATTTCCCCCCTGCCCATTTCAGAAAAGCGCGATTTTTTTTCATGCTGACTAACTGATTACACCTTCTCCGGCTGTGGAGAAAGCTCCGACAGCATCCTGCGCTTTAAACATTACTTCAGATCGGCCTGCACCTGATGGATCGGCTTCGCCCACGGGTTCTTCGCCTGTACGTCCGCTGGCAGTGACGCCACGGCGCGTTTTGCTTCATCTTTAGAAGCATAAACGCCGCTTACCAGCACGTACCACGGCTGTCCGTTACGGGTAGTCTGATAAACCACATAGTTTTTCAGATTCGATTTCTTCGCCCAGGCGTTGAGGTTGTCGTAGTTAGACGAACTGCTCAGCTGCAACGTGTAGTTGCTGGATGACGCCGACTTCAGAGAACCTACGTTGCCCGTCGTTTTACCTGCCGCGGTGCTGGATGCGCTAGCGGTTGGCGTTGCAGCCGGTGCCGCTGTCGCAGCAGGCGCCGCTGTGGTCGCCGTCGCTTTCGGAGCAGCGGTTGCTGCTGGCGCTGGCGCTTTAACCGGCTGGCTCACCGCAGGTTTTGACTGCGCTGGCGCTTTCGCTTCAGGCGCTTTTGCTACGGCCTGCGGTTTAGCCTCACGCTTCGGCTCAATCACGGCCTGCTTACGTTCCTGACGCGGTGCAGTCTGCGTCTGGCGCGGTTTGGTTTCCGTTGCCGCAGCCTGCTGTTGGGCAGTACTGCCATGAACTGGCGCAACGGTGGCAGGTTCAGTTGGCAGCGTGGAGTTCACCACGGCATTGTTAACCTGCTCCTGATTTTGCGGCTGCATCAGCGCGTTGTTCAGATCGCCCTGGACTTCGACACGCTGCTGGCCTTCAGGCGCAGCAGGGGTCTGGCCCTGAGTCGGGGTAGCAGAAACAGGCGGCAGAGAGATATCCTGACCGGCGCTGGTGTTGCCGGCAGTCTGCTCTGCAGAAGTCATGCCCGGCGCAGGCTGCGCGCCGTTCGCCTGATTGCTCGCATCGTTACCAGACAGGTCGATGCTCTTTTCAGCAGACGCGGTCTGCTCGCCAGAATTTGTAGAAGGTGCTTTCAGCGCGGAACCGATGCCGACAATCAGCAATATCAGTACCAGAACGCCAAGACCCATCATGATGTACTGTCGGGAAGCCGGTTTTGCCGCTACCGCTTTTTTACGCTTGCGCGGTCGGCGTTCGACGGGCTGTTCATCCATTAACGCTTCTTCGGATTCGTACTCCTCATCTTCACGCTCATTTCGCGCATTGCGGCTGCGCGAAGGACGACGATCGTCTGCATCCAGATCGACATCGTCAAAATTGATCTGCGGCTCGTTATCACGTTCTGAAGATTGACGAGAACGACCAGTACGACGATCGCTGGGATCGGGTTTCAGCTCGTCTTCTGGTTTGAATTCATCCATTTAACACCCCACTCAAAGGCTTATGCCAACGACTCTGCATTTACCTGAAGCTAAACGACCACCCGTTAGAGCGGTCTGACCTTTCTAGTTGTTACGCCTGCTGACAATCAGCAATAGCGCCAAGTACGACGTCGTGCGGCACTCCGCCGCGCACTTCACTTTTCCCTATTGCAAGCGGGAGCACCAGACGCATCTCGCCTGCCAATACTTTTTTATCGCGCATCATGTGGGGAAGGTACGCCTGCGCAGCCATTTCCTGCGGTCCGCTCACCGGCAACCCCGCACGTTTAAGCAACGCGATGATACGCGCGGTCTCTTCCGGCCTGAACTGACCCAGACGTTCAGAGGCACGCGCTGCCATGACCATCCCGGCAGCGACGGCTTCACCGTGAAGCCAGTTACCGTAGCCCATTTCGGCTTCGATCGCATGGCCAAACGTATGCCCCAGATTCAGTAAAGCACGTAAGCCGGTTTCACGCTCATCTGCGGCAACGACTTCTGCTTTCAGCTCACAGCAACGGCGAATACAGTAGGCCATTGCCTGCCCATCGAGGCGCAGCAGCGCATCCATATTCTCTTCGAGCCAGTTAAAAAACTCGCCGTCAAGAATAATGCCGTATTTGATCACTTCTGCAAGGCCAGAAGCCAGCTCGCGCGCTGGCAAGGTTTTCAGACAGTCGAGATCCACCACCACCGATGCAGGCTGGTAGAACGCGCCAATCATGTTTTTGCCAAGCGGATGGTTCACCGCCGTTTTACCGCCTACAGACGAATCGACCTGTGACAGCAACGTGGTTGGAATTTGAATAAAGCGCACGCCGCGCTGGTAGCTGGCGGCTGCAAAACCGGTCAGATCGCCTACAACACCGCCGCCCAGGGCAAGCAGCGTTGTATCACGACCGTGCGGTTTTTGCAGAAGTGCGGTAAAGACGGTATCAAGCACCGTCAGGCTTTTATACTGCTCGCCGTCGGGCAGAATCACACTGTCGACCTTTACGCCCGCCTGCTCAAGCAGGTGACGTACGCGGTCGAGATAAAGCGGAGCCAGCGTCTCGTTGGTGACCAGCATCGCCTGATCACCCGCTTTCAGTGGTAAGAAGGAAGCTGGGTCGTTAAACAAACCAGCCGCGATGGTGATAGGGTAACTACGTTCCCCGAGAGTAACTGTAATCCTCTCCATGACGCGACATCCACCTTAAATGCTTATTACCCGCAGGCGAGTGTATATAAAGCCAGAATCAGTTGCTTTCCAGCATATGAATAATCTGGTTTGCAACCACTTTAGCGCTCTGATCGTCAGTACGAATGGTCACATCAGCAATCTCTTCGTACAGAGGATTGCGTTCATCGGCCAACGCTTCCAGAACTTCACGTGGCGGCGTTTCAACCTGCAGCAACGGGCGCTTTTTATCACGCTGCGTGCGTGCCAGCTGTTTTTCGATGGTCGTCTCAAGATAGACCACTACACCACGGGCGGAGAGACGGTTGCGGGTTTCGCGAGATTTTACAGAGCCGCCGCCTGTTGCCAGCACAATGCCCTGTTTTTCCGTGAGTTCGTTGATCACTTTTTCTTCTCGGTCACGGAAACCTTCTTCGCCTTCTACATCGAAGACCCAGCCCACATCCGCTCCGGTTCGTTTCTCAATCTCTTGATCAGAATCGTAAAATTCCATATTGAGTTGTTGAGCTAACTGACGCCCAATAGTGCTTTTGCCGGCACCCATAGGCCCAACCAGAAAGATATTGCGTTTCTCTGCCATTTTTTCGGTACTACTAAGACTATTCGTTAATGGTAATCCCCGCTGCGCAGACACCTGGCGTAGCAGGACATGAACTGAAACCTCATATGCAATAGAGCGAGAGTCAGACGAAAAATTATCTCAATACTCCGGCTTGTTTGGCAACTGATTAAATCACCGTACCCGGTGCACTGGGAAATAAGACGTATGTCCAACTCAAATCGGTACTCCTTGTATGCTAATTCATGCCCCACGTCAAACATCTGCAACAAACTGAATGCAAAATCATTGCGGGGATCGTTACCCATTAATCAATACTGACCAGACGTGGCGTGATAAACACCACCAGCTCGCGTCGTTCATTATCTTTTCCGTCATGGCGAAACAGCTGGCCCAGCAGCGGGATGTTTCCCAGCACGGGCACGCTATCGCGTCCGGTTTTATTCTTTTGCGAAAAAATGCCGCCCAGCGCGAGCGTTTCTCCACTTTTTACCTCAACCTGCGTTTCAATCTCCTGCTTATCAATTGCCAGCGTTTCGCCGTCTGCCTGTTGCAGCACCTGGCCGGGCATATTTTCACTGATATGCAGCTTAAGGCGAACGCGGCCTCCCGGCAGCACCACCGGCGTGACCTCCATCCCCAATACCGCCTCTTTAAACTCAACCGAGGTTGCCCCGCTCTCGCCGCTCGAGACCTGATACGGAATTTCGCTGCCCTGTTTGATGCTTGCTGGCTGCATGTGGGACGCCAGCAGCCGCGGGCTGGCGATGATATCCACCTGCTGCTTTTGCTCAAGCGCCGACAGTTCCAGATCCAGCATCCTGCCGTTGATGCGCCCGATGTTAAACCCAACGTGGGCGGTTGCGCCCGCCGCCGCCAGGTCTGCGCCAAGCGTCGTGACCTGTCCGATTTTTTCGGTCCCAGTTGCCCCGGCAAGGCTCCACTTCACGCCCAGCTCGCGCAGGCTTTTTTCACTGATTGTTACGATTTGCGCCGCCAGCTCCACCTGCTCGACGGGCAGATCCATCTGCGCCGCCCAGCGCTGCAGCACGTCCACTACCGTCTTGTTATCCCTTACCAGAAGACGGTTGGTGCGCCTGTCGACGGATAAGCTGCCCTTCGGGCTTAAGAGCTTTTCCGCCGCTTTTTGCAATTCGCCGGCGTCTGCGTAGGAAAATGGAATGCTGTGAGCGATTAACGGGGCGTTGAGCTGACGCTGGGCCCGCTCCTGCTCCTTACGCGCCTGTTGCTCCCGCTGCCAGGCCGCCGTATGCACATAAAAAATGCCAGCCTCTTCCCGCAGTACCAGCCCGGCGCTATTGACTACCGTCTGAAGCGCCTGCCGCCAGGGCACCCGCGCTAAATTCAGCGAAAGCGAGCCGCTAACGTCCGGCGATACCACCAGGTTGCGGTCCTCCTGCGCGACCAGCGCCTGTAGCACCTGAACCACCGGCACCTCATCCACCAGCAGGGTGACCGGCTTTGGCGCGGCGGCCAACAGGGGCTGGTTG
This sequence comes from Enterobacter cloacae complex sp. P40C2, assembly GCF_014930695.1. Classification (NCBI taxonomy): domain Bacteria; kingdom Pseudomonadati; phylum Pseudomonadota; class Gammaproteobacteria; order Enterobacterales; family Enterobacteriaceae; genus Enterobacter; species Enterobacter cloacae complex sp. P40C2. The sequence continues at coordinate 43,621 of NZ_JADBRP010000015.1, forward strand.
AGCGCCATCAGCAGCAGCAATATCCTTATCTTCACTTTTTTTCGTTCCTTCTCGTTGCCATGTCCATTGCTGCGGCTCGCACCTCTCGCCGACGCCAACGGTCAGTTGTTGTTTATCTATCGCGCTTACCCGCCACCCTGGCGTTAACCGCATCTGCCGCTTAACCCGGTGCCAGCGTTTCTGCCCGTCCTGCATAAGGCCGATATCGCTGCTGCCGCTGATAACTCCCCGATACCGCCACTGGCCGAGCTGACCTGCGGCACAAAGGTCTTCCGGCGCGGAGAAGGGGTCCCGCATCCCCGTCAGGAAAAGCAAAGAAAGCAGGATCAGTACGCGTGCTTTACCGGGCATGGTCGGTCTCCAGCTGGAGGCTGAGGCGAAGCTGCGTGCCCTGAGGGGCGATGTCAAACGCGCTTACCCGCACGTCCTCACGCGCCAGACGGGAAAAAAGCGCCGGGACCGCCTGCCATGAAACGTCAAGCGCCAGCTCTCCCCCGCTCTGCCGCGGTTTCCAGTGCACCAGCCTGGCGCCCTCTCCCTGAAGCGCCAGCGGGGAAAAGGGCTCAGCCGAATGCGCGCCTCTCACCTGCGCTACTACCGGCTGCCGCAGAGCCCGTGGCCACAGCGACGCGTTGATGCGCCCGGCACCAAGGACCTGCGCCTGAATGCGGGCGAAGTGGATATAAGCGGGTCTCAGCAGCAGCCCCCAGATCGCAAGCGCAACAATAGCCGAGGCGATCGACCAGCAAAGCACGCGCCGGGAAGGAGGCGCGTCGGCCCAGCGTTGATACCACATATTCATCGCCTACCTCCGGCTATGAAGCTGAAACGTAAACATCCACCGCCCCCGGCTATCCTGCTGCAATGCGCCTGCCGGACCGGGGATAAACCCGGTTACCCGCTTCAGCGCATCGGTCATGGCGGTAAGTGCCGTGAAAGAGGTGGCGTAGCCGCTCAGGATCAGTGAGGGGGGCTGATAACGTAACGTCGTCAGCCAGGCCTGGTGCGGCATCGCGCTGGCAAGGGATTCCAGGGCGGGTTGCCATGCTACCGGCTCCGGCGGCTGCGAAGGGGAGCTCGCTTTCGCAGGCTGCGGCTGCCGCGCTTTCAATACCTTCTGAACCGCACGCGTTCCCGCAAGATCGCTCTGCAACGCCTGTGACGCGAGGCTCTGCGCCACACGCAGGCTGACGCCTCCCGCCAGCATCAACAGCAGCGAGGCGGCGTACAGCAGGCCCCAGAACCGCAGCTGCTGAATGCGCCGCTCCCGACGCCACGGTAAGAGATTCGGCATGCTCATTAAGGCGCCTCGCTCATGGCCAGCGCCAGGGCGACGGTGAAATCGGCGCCGCATTCTGGCAGCGGCGGCTGGCATAGCGACACCGTTTCCCAGGGATCGTGTTCAGCATCAAAAACGGCAATATCGGAAGGAGAAAGCGCAAGCAGCGCCGCCAGCGCATTCGCATCTGCCGCTTCCGTGACGTAGCGTCGCCCCCACTGGTGCCGCATCGCCCACAGCCACTGCTCTTTATCCCTCCAGGCTACGCACCGGGCGGGCGCTACCGCGGAGAGAAGGTTTGCCAGCGCGCCGGCATCCGGGGCGATTGCTGCCAGGCGCAAACGCAGCGATTTCGCCAGCAACAGCAGGGTATCGACCTCCCTGTTCTGCGCCGCGGTGACGTGAAATGTGTTGCTGAACGTGTCCTGCGCGTAGTCAAAACACAGCGTATCGGCAGGCATCTCCAGCTCGCGTGATAATGCGGACCCTAGCCAGGTGAGCTGTTCGCTGTCACGCAGGGCAACGGAGGGTCGGGGCAAAGCGCGTTGCAGAACGCGCGCCGCCGGAAATGAGAGAAATACCCGATGCGAGTGCGGCAGCGTCTTACGCCAGGCGCGCAGCGCATTAACCAGCTGTTCTGGCTGAAGAATCTTCCCGTCCCGGATAATACCGTCCGCAACCGGCACGGCCCACCAGCGCCGTAAACGCCAGCCCGCCCGCTCTCTGGTTAGCGCAACCGCAACCACCTTATCCTGTTGAATATGAACGCCCGTTTGCCATGTTTTAAAAGCCATGCTTCACGATCTCCTTATCGCCCGTCGGAGTGACGGCTATATCAATGAATCAGGCTTGCCTTTATACTACCGCGCGATTGTTTAGAAACTGCCCAGGCTAAACCAAATGGGAAATCTCCGGTGAAGTTCGTAAAGTATTTATTGATCCTTGCAGTCTGTTTCATTCTGCTGGGAGCAGGCTCGATTATTGGTTTGTACAAATATGTCGAGCCACAGCTACCTGATGTCGCCACGCTTCGTGATGTGCGGCTCCAGATCCCTATGCAGGTCTATAGCGCCGATGGTGAACTGATGGCGCAATACGGCGAAAAACGTCGTATCCCTCTGACCTTAAACCAAATTCCACCCGTAATGGTGAAGGCCTTTATCGCCACCGAGGACAGCCGTTTTTACGAGCACCACGGTGTGGATCCGGTCGGTATTTTCCGTGCGGCAAGCGTGGCGCTGTTCTCCGGTCATGCCTCTCAGGGGGCAAGTACCATTACCCAGCAGCTGGCGCGTAACTTCTTCCTCAGCCCGGAAAAGACGCTGATACGTAAGATCAAAGAGGTATTCCTCGCGATCCGCATTGAGCAGCTGCTGAGCAAAGACGAGATCCTTGAGCTTTACCTCAACAAGATCTATCTCGGCTACCGCGCCTATGGCGTCGGGGCAGCGGCACAGGTCTATTTTGGCAAGCCGGTCGAACAGCTCACGCTGAGCGAAATGGCGACCATTGCCGGCCTGCCAAAAGCGCCATCCACCTTTAACCCGCTCTATTCGCTGGACCGCGCCACCGCGCGTCGTAACGTGGTGCTGTCGCGCATGTTGAGCGAAGGCTACATCAGCCAGGCTGACTACGATCGGGCGCGCAGCGAGGCTATCGACGCCAATTACCACGCGCCTGAAATCGCCTTCTCGTCGCCGTATCTTACTGAAATGGTTCGCCAGGAGATGGTGAGTCGCTACGGTGATAAAGCGTATGAAGATGGCTATCGCGTCTATACCACCGTGACCCGCAAGGTGCAGCAGGCTGCCCAGCAGGCGGTGCGTAACAACGTCATGAATTACGATATGCGTCACGGCTATCGCGGCCCGTCCAACGTGCTGTGGAGAGTGGGCGAAGGCGCATGGGACAGCAAAAAAATCGTTGATTCCCTGAAGGCGCTCCCGACCTACGGCCCGCTGCGACCGGCGGTGGTAACCCAGGCCGATCCGCAGGAAGCGGTGGCGATGATGGCCGATGGCACATCCGTATCGCTGCGCATGGACGGCATGCGCTGGGCGCGTCCGTACCGTTCCGACACCCTTCAGGGGCCTACGCCGCGTAAAGTGACCGACGTTGTACAAACCGGACAGCAAATCTGGGTGCGTCAGGTAGATGATGCCTGGTGGCTGGCCCAGGTGCCGGACGTGAACTCCGCGCTGGTTTCCATCAATCCGCAAAACGGTGCCGTCATGGCGCTGGTCGGCGGGTTCGATTTCAACCAGAGCAAATTTAACCGCGCAACCCAGGCGCTGCGGCAGGTGGGTTCCAACATCAAGCCGTTCCTCTACACCGCAGCGATGGATAAAGGATTGACGCTCGCCAGCATTCTCAACGACGTGCCAATCTCCCGCTGGGATGCCGGTGCCGGTTCCGACTGGCAGCCGAAGAACTCTCCGGCGCAATATGCCGGCCCTATTCGTCTACGTCAGGGTCTTGGCCAGTCGAAAAACGTGGTTATGGTGCGTGCGATGCGGGCGATGGGCGTAGATTATGCGGCAGAATATCTGCAACGCTTCGGCTTCCCGGCGCAGAATATCGTTCATACCGAATCGCTGGCGCTGGGCTCCGCGTCCTTTACGCCGCTCCAGGTGGCCCGTGGATACTCGGTGATGGCGAACGGCGGCTTCCTGGTCGACCCGTACTTCATCAGCAAAATCGAGAACGATCAGGGCGGCGTGCTGTTTGAAGCGAAACCGAAAATTGCCTGCCCTGAGTGCGATCTTCCGGTGATTTACGGCGATACGCCAAAATCAAACGTTCTTGAAAACAAGGATATGGAAGACGTTGCCATCTCACAGGAGCGTCGGAACCTGGCGGTACCTCAGCCTCAGCTGGAGCAGGCCAATCAGGCGCTGGTCGCCCAGAGCGGCGCTCAGGAGTATGCCCCGCACGTGATCGGCACCCCGCTGTCGTTCCTGATCAAGAGCGCCCTGAACACCAATATCTTTGGCGAACCGGGCTGGCAGGGTACCGGCTGGCGCGCGGGCCGCGATTTGCAGCGCCGCGACATCGGCGGCAAAACCGGCACGACCAACAGCTCAAAAGATGCGTGGTTCTCAGGCTACGGCCCGGGCGTAGTCACCTCCGTCTGGATTGGCTTTGACGATCACCGCCGCACGCTGGGGCGCACAACCGCTTCTGGCGCGATTAAAGATCAGATCTCCGGCTATGAAGGCGGGGCGAAGAGTGCGCAACCGGCCTGGGATGCTTTCATGAAAGCCGCTCTCGAAGGCGTGCCGGAGGAGCCGTTAACGCCTCCTCCGGGCATTGTTACGGTCAATATTGACCGCAGCACCGGGCAGCTCGCTAACGGCGGCAACAGCCGCGCAGAGTATTTCATCGAGGGCACGCAGCCAACCACGCAGGCGGTGCATGAGGTGGGTACAGAGATAATTGATAACGGCGAGACGCACGAGCTGTTCTAAAATCGAAACGGCAACCTCGGGTTGCCGTTTTTACGTTTGCACCCTCTCTCACAGGAGAGGGGTTCAGGCTGCTACAGGCGCCCCTGCCCCTTCAGCCACTCCCGCACCAGGAACAGTGCGCTCACGTTGCGCGCCTCGTTAAAGTCGGGATCTTCCAGCAAATCCATCAGGTGGGCCAGCGGCCAGCGAACCTGCGGCAGCGGTTCCGGCTCGTCTCCTTCCAGCGACTCAGGATAGAGATCTTCCGCCACCACGATATTCATTTTGCTGGAGAAGTAGGACGGCGCCATGCTCAGCTTTTTCAGGAACGTAAGCTCCTTCGCGCCAAAACCGACCTCTTCTTTCAGCTCGCGGTTTGCCGCTTCAAAAACCGTTTCGCCCGGATCGATTAGCCCTTTTGAGAAGCCCAGCTCGTAAGATTCGGTCCCCACGGCGTATTCACGTATGAGGATCAGATGCTCGTCGACGACGGGCACAATCATCACCGCTTCGCGCGAGGAGGGACGCATACGTTCATAAACACGACGCACGCCGTTGCTGAACTCCAGATCCACACTTTCAACATTAAACAGACGCGATTTTGCGACGGTTTCAACATTCAGAATGGTGGGCTTTTGTAAGGGTTTGGTCATCTTGACGGGTCTATGCTGGGGGAACTGGCTTTATTGTGCGATACGCCGCACGGTTTCGGCAATGTCAATTGCTCTTTATTTACATTTATGCAACGTAACTGAGGTTGATTCGCATTTCAAATCAAATGTCAAGAGGTTGAAATGTTTCCAGGAATTTGCTGATATCGCGCCGGTACAGGCTTTGATATCATTATCGGTCACTGGGATACGCGTCAACATGCTCAAGTTAGACTCCATACTTGCCGATAGCCGACCACAGATCTCATTCATTGTACAAAAGGTGCGACCGACAACACCTGTAAGAAGATAAGTAAGATGGGGAAAGCATGAGCACCATTTTGATTTTTCTCGCTGCTGTGCTGGCCTGCGCGTCGATTGCGGTGTGGGTATTCAGGCGCCGCGTACATCGCCGTTACCGGTTGCCCTTTTTAAACGCGTTCGCCGGGGCAAGCACGCGCAAGCTGTCGCCTGAAGAACGCAGCACCGTTGAGCAGTATCTCGACACGCTGAACCGATCCCGGCTCTCGCCTGGACCTACCGGTGCCAGCACCGCCCCCGTGTCGCTCAACCTGAATGCACAAAGCGACACCGTTCTGTGCGTGACGCGCTCGATTACCCGCTACGGCATCACAACCGACGATCCCAACAAATGGCGCTACTATCTCGATTCGGTTGAAGTCCACCTGCCTCCCTTCTGGGAGCAGTACATTAACGATGAGAACAGCGTTGAGCTGATCCATACCGACACGCTGCCGCTGGTTATTTCCCTTAATGGTCATACCCTGAGCGAATATGTTCAGGAAGCGCCACGCTTTGCGCTGGAACGCGCGAGCGGAACGCAGGCCTCTATTCGCGGTGAAGAAACGGAGCAAATCGAACTGCTTAACATCCGTCAGGAGACGCATGAAGAGTATGTCCTGAGCCGCCCCGATGGTATTCGCGAAGCGGTGCTGATTGTCGCCTCGTTCCTGCTCTTTTTCATCTGCCTGCTTACGCCGGACGTGTTTGTACCGTGGCTTGCGGGCGGCGCGGTGCTGCTGCTGGCCGCCGGGCTGTGGGGCATATTTGCCCCGCCGGCAAAAACCTCACTACGTGAAATTCACTGCCTGCGCGGCACGCCAAAGCGCTGGGGCCTGTTCGGGGAGAACGATCAGGAGCATATCAACAATATCTCCCTCGGGATCATCGACCTCATTTATCCGCGCCACTGGCAGCCGTGGATCGCCCAGGATTTGGGCCATAAAACGGATATTGATATTTACCTCGATCGCCACGTCGTCCGCCAGGGGCGTTATTTATCCCTGCACGATGAGGTGAAAAACTTCCCGCTTCAGCACTGGCTGCGCAGCGCGGTAATTGCCGGTGGCGCCGCGTTGGTCTTCATCATGCTGCTGCTTTTCGTGCCGCTGGATATGCCGATCAAATTTACCCTGTCGTGGATAAAAGGGGCGCAAACCGTAGAAGCCACCAGCGTGAAGCAGCTTGAAGAAGCGGGCGTCCGCGTGGGGGATACGCTGCGTCTGAAAGGCACCGGCATGTGTAATATCCACGCGCCGGGAGCCTGGAACACGCGCCAGAACTCGCCGTTCTCGCCGTTCGATTGCTCACAGATCATCTGGAACGACGCCTCGCCGCTGCCGCTGCCGGAATCGGATGTGGTCAATAAAGCTACCGCGCTTACCCAGACGATAAACCGCCAGCTCCATCCGAAACCGGACGATGATTCTCGCGTAAGCCCTGCCCTGCGCTCGGCTATTCAGAAATCGGGCATGGTGCTGCTGGATGACTTTGGCGAAATCGTTCTGAAAACAGAAGACCTCTGTTCAGCGCAGGACGACTGCGTTCGCCTTAAGAACGCGCTGGTGAACCTCGGCAACAGTAAAGACTGGGACGCGCTGGTGAAGCGCGCCGAAGCGGGACGCCTGGACGGGGTGAACGTGCTTCTGCGTCCGGTCAGCGCCGAGTCGCTGGATAACCTGGTGGCGACCTCTACCGCCCCCTTCGTGATGCGTGAAACCACCCGCGCGGCCCAGGCGCTTAACAGCCCGGCGCCGGGCGGTTTTGTGATTGCCAGCGATGAAGGCAGCGACCTGGTGGATCAACCCTACCCGCAGGTTTCGCTTTACGACTATCCGGCTCAGGAACAGTGGAGCGAGTTTCAGCGCCTGGCGCAGATGCTGATGCAGACGCCGTTCAGCGCGGAAGGGATCGTCACCAGCATCGTTACCGACGCCAACGGCACGCGCCATATTGGGCTGCACCGGATGCCGGATAGCGCTGGCCTGTGGCGCTACGTGGGAACGTCCCTGCTTTTGATGGCGATGCTGGCCTGCATCGTCTGGAACGGTTATCAGGCCGTACGCCGCTACCAGCGGTCCCGTACGCGACTGGCTGAAATCCAGGCCTACTACGAAAACTGCCTCAATCCGAATCTGATCTCCACCCCTTAGCGCCTGATCGGATAACGTCCCCGCGCGACAAGTTGTGATAACCTGTCGCGCACGTTTCTTCTGGCTGGAGTTCCCCCTTATGCATCTTGACATCGACTGGCAGGCGGTCGATACCGTCCTGCTTGATATGGACGGCACGCTGCTCGATCTCGCCTTTGATAACTATTTCTGGCAAAAGCTGGTCCCGGAAACGTACGGTGAACAGCAGGGGATCTCCCCGGCAGAAGCGCAGGAATTCATTCGTTCGCAGTATAGTGCGGTGCAGCATACGCTAAACTGGTACTGTCTTGACTACTGGAGCGAGCGACTCGGTCTGGATATTTGCGCCATGACCACCGCCCAGGGCGCGCGCGCCGTGTTGCGCGACGATACGGTCCCGTTCCTGGACGCGCTGAAAGCCTGCGGCAAGCGCCGTATTCTGCTGACGAACGCGCATCCCCATAACCTGGCCGTGAAGCTGGAACATACCGGTCTTGCTTCACACCTTGATTTATTACTTTCCACCCACACATTTGGTTATCCGAAAGAGGATCAGCGGCTGTGGCATGCGGTGGTGGAAGAGACCGGTTTACAGCCGGAAAGGACGCTGTTCATTGACGACAGCGAGCCGATTCTGGATTCTGCGGCAGCGTTTGGCATTCGCTATTGCCTTGGCGTGACCAATCCTGATTCCGGCCTGGCTGAAAAAAGCTATCTGCGACATCCGGGGCTGAACGACTATCGCCGGATGATCCCCTCACTCACCGTGAAGGAGACGCCATGAAAGAAAAACCCTCTGATGGGGTAAGACTGGATAAATGGCTGTGGGCCGCCCGTTTTTACAAAACGCGCGCCCTTGCCCGTGAAATGGTTGACGGCGGTAAGGTGCATTACAACGGCCAGCGCAGCAAACCGAGCAAGCTGGTTGAACTGAATGCCACGCTGACGCTTCGCCAGGGCAACGATGAGAAAACGGTAGTGGTGAAAGCCATTACCGAACAGCGGCGGCCCGCCCCGGAAGCCGTTTTGCTTTATGAAGAGACGGCGGAAAGCATAGCGAAGCGCGAGAAAACCGCGCTGGCGCGCAAAATGAATGCGCTGACCATGCCTCACCCGGACCGGCGACCGGATAAAAAGGAGCGCCGCGATCTGATGAAATTTAAACACGGTGAGAACGAGTAACCCTCACCTGCACGAGAGATGAAAATGGCCCAACACGACCAATTACACCGCTATCTGTTTGAACAATTCGCCGTGCGCGGCGAGCTGGTCACCGTATCCGAAACCTGGAAACAGATTCTGGAAAACCACAACTACCCGCTGCCGGTGAAAACCCTGTTGGGCGAACTGCTGGTTGCCACCAGCCTGCTGACCGCCACGCTGAAGTTCGCGGGCGATATTACCGTTCAGCTTCAGGGCGATGGCCCGATGTCGCTGGCGGTGATCAACGGCAACAACCAGCAGCATATGCGCGGCGTGGCGCGCGTTCAGGGCGATGTGCCTGAAAATGCCGATCTGAAAACGCTGGTCGGCAACGGCTACCTGGTGATCACCATCTCCCCTGAAGAGGGCGAGCGCTATCAGGGCGTTGTCGGGCTGGAAGGCGATACGCTTGCCGCCTGCCTGGAAGATTACTTCATGCGTTCCGAACAGCTGCCAACCCGCCTGTTCATCCGTACCGGTGAAGTGGATGGCCAGCCGGCAGCCGGCGGCATGCTGTTGCAGGTTCTGCCAGCGCAGGATGCGCAGACCAATGATTTCGAGCACCTGGCAACCCTGACGGAAACCATCAAAGCGGAAGAGCTGTTCACCCTGTCGGCGACCGACGTGCTGTGGCGTCTGTACCACGAAGAAGAGGTGACGGTCTACGATCCGCAGGCGGTGGAATTTAAGTGCACCTGCTCCCGCGAGCGTTGTGCTGGCGCCCTGAAAACGCTGCCGGACGAAGAGATCGACAGCATCATGGCGGAAGACGGTGAAATCGATATGCACTGTGACTACTGCGGTACGCACTACGTGTTCAATTCGATGGATATCGCGGAGATCCGCAATAACGCCTCTCCGGCGGACCCGCAGGTTCACTAAGCATGGCAAAACGGCTCCTTACGGAGCCGTTATTCGTTATGGGCGCCGTAAGCTAGCGCCACTGCCGTAAAGCATATCTACGCGTTCCCCGAAAATTTCAATATCTGCCCAGGGCTTCACGACCGGCTTAACCTTTCCCTGCTGTAAGGCACGGTCCAGCTCCTCGCGCGTCAGTCCTTCCGGCATTGTCCATCCATCCCCCACGTGCTGCCAGCCCGTACCGGTATGCGTATAGGCCATGATGGCGCGATCGGTAAACTGGTACAGCACGGCCTCAGGATTACCGTCAGCATTCAGATCCAGCGGCATGAGCAAACAGTTTCTCTGCGCGCTGCTGCAGGATTCAAACCGATACTGCTCCCTGAGCATCGCTTGCCATAGCGCGCTATCGGGACGCGGCATGCCGGGCGCAAGCTGGATCGCTTTCTCCAGCATGGTGGCCGTCATTTGTCCCGCTCCCCGGGGGCTGCCGGCGAGCAACCCTTTCACTTCACGCGCGCGTTTCGGGTCGGACATAAACTGCGGATCGTTTTGCAGCGTCAGCAACGCCTCACGCCCCTTGCGCCCGGCGTGGCTGAGCATGTGGAGGCTTACCCGATCCGCGGTAATTTTTCCGGTCTGATAGCGGGCCATGTGGCTTGCGACGCTTATTCGCCACGGATCCAGCACGGGGGTATGGATCAACATCAGGAAGACGAGGGAAAGCAGCCCGGTCGCCGGGATGACGTACGTATGGATCTGCTGCGGCTCACGACGCTGTATCAGGACGCTGGCACAAAATCCGACCGCCCAGACCAGCGCCACGATGGTTATCAACACGCCGTAAAGACGCTCGGGTGACCAGCCGTATTGCGAAATGCGAAGCCACAGCGCCCACCCCGCCAGAACCGGATATGCGGGTACGATAGCCACGGCAAGGCGAATCATCCCTCGCAGCGGGGCATAGTAAGGCAGCGTCTGACGCTGTGGATGCCACACTATCGTCACCAGGAATAGCAGCAGCAGCGCCAGGGTGGTGAGCAAGCCCGCGGCGGAGATCCTGGCCGAAATGGTTTCGAAGCCCACGAAAGGCAGCGCGCCAATAAAGAGCAGGGCCAGCGCCGCCATCAGGGGTAGCAGACCGGTGGCGATCAGGGTGAGCAGGTTTTGCAGGGCAAGAAGTAACCGTACCTGCACGCGCGTGAGCACGGCCGCACTGGCTGAAACTACGCCAGTCGCCACTGAAATAAACCCGTCAGAATGGAAGAAAAGCCGATCAAAAAAGCGTATGCCGATAAGTTCGAAAAGCTCGGCCCAGAGGAAAAGCACCAGCCAGAAGAGGCCATTTGAAACAAAAATAACGAGCAGCGTCAGCGCGTTATGCCAGTTTCGCTGATAAAAGTCGCTGTAAAACGAAGTGGTCGGGACGGGATCCAGACGCCGCTGAAGCCATGGCAGTATGAACAGCGTCATCAGCAGCAGGTGAAAGCCGAAAACGAGCATTTCATCCCTGATGCTCCAGCTTTCGAGCCCCGCTACGCTCCACTTAAGCCAGCCGCCCATGCCCGCAACGGCCGCGCCGGTCATCCCGAGCGCCAGCCACAAAAAAGGCTTTCGGAACGATGTCACTGCAAGCGACATCGTGGTCGTCATTACCACGGTGGCAGGAATAACGCACATCAACCACAGCGTATCGGTCGGCAATTTCGCATACCCGATGTACCAGGTAATGGCATAGCAGAGCACTCCCTGTAAGGCGCCCGCCAGCACGACGGCCAGGCGCGTTGAAGGGGATAACGTTTCACTGTTGTCCATCTTTCATCCCTTGTTTACGAAAAGCATAGTGCCCCATTAAAGCGATAACAGGGCGTCAACGGCAATATCTGAAATCATAGCTGCGGGAGACATGAATCGTTTTCTCAATGTAACCCTTACGTAATTTTCCTACATGTATGCGATTACATTCACATTCTTCCGGTTAAATTCACCATCAATTAACCTTTTAAGAACATTTTCCCCAACCAAAAAGCGATTCCTGCGATAATCTGCCCGCCCTGTGGCTGGAGTCGCAGGGTTTTCCGTTAGTAAGGGTTTTGACCAGATACGTAAATCTATGAGCCCCGTCGCGGTTAACATCCCCAGAAAAACCCTACAATTTCAGGCAGTACATATTGGCTAAGGAGCAGTGATATGCGTGTTAATGGTTTAACCCCGCAAGATCTCAAGGCTTATGGTATTCACGACGTCCAGGAAGTGGTCTACAACCCCGATTACGATACGCTGTATCAGGAAGAGCTCAATCCAGCGCTGGAAGGATACGAGCGAGGTGTGTTGACGAACCTTGGAGCTATCGCCGTCGATACCGGTATCTTTACCGGCCGTTCGCCGAAAGATAAGTATATTGTCCGAGACGATACCACCCGCGATACGCTGTGGTGGGCTGATAAAGGCAAAGGGAAGAACGATAACAAACCGCTCTCTCCCGAAACCTGGCAGCATCTGAAAGGGCTCGTCACCCATCAACTTTCCGGAAAGCGACTGTTTATCGTCGATGCTTTCTGCGGCGCTAACGCCGACACCCGCCTCTCCGTACGCTTTATCACCGAAGTAGCCTGGCAGGCGCATTTCGTGAAGAACATGTTCATTCGTCCGACTGACGAAGAGCTGCAGGACTTTACCCCGGATTTCATCGTCATGAACGGGGCGAAATGCACTAACCCGCAGTGGAAAGAGCAGGGTCTGAACTCCGAAAACTTCATCGCCTTCAACCTGACCGAGCGCATCCAGCTGATTGGCGGAACCTGGTACGGCGGCGAGATGAAGAAAGGGATGTTCTCCGTCATGAACTACCTGCTGCCGCTGCGCGGTATCGCTTCCATGCACTGCTCGGCCAACGTCGGTGAAAAAGGCGACGTGGCGGTATTCTTCGGCCTTTCCGGCACCGGTAAAACGACGCTGTCCACCGATCCAAAACGCCGTCTGATTGGCGACGACGAGCACGGCTGGGATGATGACGGCGTGTTTAACTTCGAAGGTGGCTGCTACGCGAAGACCATTCGCCTGTCTGAAGAGGCAGAGCCGGATATCTTCCACGCCATTCGCCGCGATGCGCTGCTGGAAAACGTCACCGTGCGCGCCGATGGTTCTGTCGACTTCGACGATGCGTCCAAAACGGAAAACACCCGCGTCTCTTACCCGATCTACCACATCGACAACATCGTGAAGCCGGTGTCGAAGGCGGGCCACGCCACGAAGGTGATCTTCCTGACCGCGGATGCTTTCGGCGTCCTGCCACCGGTTTCTCGCCTGACGGCCAGCCAGACGCAGTACCATTTCCTCTCCGGCTTTACCGCCAAGCTGGCGGGCACCGAGCGCGGCGTGACGGAGCCAACGCCAACCTTCTCCGCCTGCTTCGGCGCGGCATTCCTGTCGCTGCACCCGACGCAGTACGCGGAAGTGCTGGTGAAGCGCATGCAGGCATCCGGCGCGCAGGCCTACCTGGTGAACACCGGCTGGAACGGTACGGGCAAACGTATCTCCATCAAAGATACGCGCGCCATCATTGACGCCATTCTGGACGGTTCGCTGGATAACGCCGAGACCTTTACGCTGCCGATGTTCGACCTGGCGATCCCAACGGCGCTGCCGGGCGTGGATACCCGTATCCTTGACCCGCGCAATACCTACGGTTCACCGGAGCAGTGGCGTGAAAAGGCGGAATCGCTGGCGAAGCTGTTTATTGAGAACTTTGAGAAGTATACCGACACCCCGGCGGGTGCTGCGCTGGTAAGTGCGGGACCGAAGCTGTAGCCCTTCGCCCTCTCCCTGTGGGAGAGGGTTGGGGTGAGGGCATCAGGCCGCAGAGAACGTACCTTGTCGGGTGGCGGCTTCGCCTTACCCGACCTACGAAAAAGGGTGGCTAAAGCCTCCCTTTTTTAACCCTCTTTAACCTGCCCCCGCATCACCGGCACCGGTAACCACGCGCGAATACTCAAACCACCCCGCTCGCTGGTGCCAATTTCCAGCAGTCCGTTATGGTTATCAACAATACGCTGCACAATCGCCAGGCCTAAGCCGGTGCCGCTGGTGCTGCGCGCGCTGTCGCCGCGCACGAACGGCTGGAACAGGTGCTTACGCTGTTCGGGCTTGATGCCCGGGCCATCGTCTTCCACCTGGAACCAGGCGCGGTTGAGTTCCGTACCGCTGCTGACTTTAATCCAGCCGTTGCCGTAGCGCGCCGCGTTGACCACCATATTCGCGACCGCGCGTTTGATGGAGAGCGGGTGCATACGTACCTGAATCTCGCCCGCCTGGAGGTCGGTGGCAATTTCACGTTCGTAGCCGCTTTCGGCGGCGACCACTTCCCCCAGCACCGCGTTCAGATCCGCCATCTCCATTGGCATCTCCTGCCCGGTGCGCAGGTAGTCGATAAACTGCTCGATGATGGCATTACACTCTTCGATATCCTTGTTGATGGACTCGGCAAGATAGCCATCCTGCTCGCCCATCATCTCCGTCGCCAGGCGGATACGCGTCAGCGGCGTGCGTAAATCATGGCTGACGCCCGCCATCAGCAGCGTACGATCGTCCGCCAGCTGTTTGACGCCTGCGGCCATATGGTTAAACGCACGCGTTACCGAGCGCACTTCCGACGCGCCGTATTCACGCAGCGGCGGAGGAATAATGCCTTTACCGACCTGTAGGGCCGCATGCTCCAGGTCGACCAGCGGTCGGTTCTGGATACGGATAAACAGCCACGCGCCGCCGATGGCCAGCAGCATGATCGCCAGGGTGTAGCGGAACAGCGGCGAGAAGTCGCCCTGATGGATTTCGGTCAGCGGAACGCGCACCCAGATGTTGGGTGACAGCCAGGTTTTCAGCCAGACAACCGGCGAGCTTTTGTTGACCTCAACGCGTACTTCCGTCGGACCACCAAGCTGCTGAGCCATCTGCTGGCTGAGAAATTCATAGTGCTGCGCCCAGCGCAGGCCCGCGTCTTCCGCCGCTTCGTTCGAATACAGTGAAATGCCCAGCTCGCGGTAGATTTCCCGACGGAACGCCGGGGGAACGACCAGCTGCGTGCCGTCCTCCAGCTGCAGCTTATCGGTCATCAGCATACGCACTTCGTATGCCAGCACCTTATTAAACTGCTGAAGGCTCGGCAGGATCGCAAAGTTCAGCACCACCAGGTAGGTCGTCACCAGGCTGACGAACAGCAGGGTGACGATCAGTAACAGCGTGCGGGCAAACGAGCTTCGCGGCGAGAAGCGCATTCGCCTCATGCTTTAGAGCCGTCCGGGACGAATACGTAGCCCAGACCCCATACGGTCTGAATATAGCGAGGGTGCGCCGGATCTTCTTCCACCATGCGGCGCAGACGGGAAATCTGTACGTCGATAGAGCGCTCCATCGCGGAATATTCACGACCGCGCGCGAGGTTCATCAGCTTGTCACGGGAGAGCGGTTCGCGCGGGTGGCTGACCAGCGCTTTCAGTACCGCGAACTCGCCGCTGGTGAGCGGCATTGGCTCATCTTCACGGAACATCTCACGGGTACCGAGGTTCAGCTTGAACTTACCGAATGCAATCACCGCCTCTTCCTGAGACGGCGCGCCAGGCAGCTCGTTCGCCTGACGACGCAGCACGGCGCGAATACGCGCCAGCAGCTCACGCGGGTTAAACGGTTTTGGAATGTAATCGTCAGCGCCGATTTCAAGGCCGACAATGCGGTCAACTTCTTCACCCTTCGCCGTCACCATGATGATCGGCATCGGGTTACTCTGGCTGCGCAGGCGGCGGCAGATAGAGAGCCCGTCTTCGCCCGGCAGCATGAGATCTAACACCATCAGGTGGAAGGATTCACGCGTCAGCAGACGATCCATCTGTTCCGCGTTCGCGACGCTACGAACCTGGAAGCCCTGCTCTGTCAGATAACGTTCCAGCAGCGCACGCAGGCGCATGTCGTCATCTACGACCAGAATTTTGTAGTTCTCTTGCATTGTGTGTACTCCCAAAGGTTCGGATAGGCCTGGAACAGCGTATTCTAAAAAAGTGCACGTGTTCGACCAGCAAATTCTGGTATAAATTCTAGACGAAATTGTTACAAAGCATATTTAACAGCAGCTTATCTGTTCATTTCATCACATAAATCATTATTAATCTTGTCTGTTACACTGTGCGCTACGTATTGTGCGCAAAGACAGTTAACCGGCATTAAGGCTGCACCATGAAAACGCCCCTGATCACCCGTGAAGGGTATGAGAAACTCAAAAAAGAGATGGATTACCTGTGGCGCGAAGAGCGTCCTGAAGTGACCAAAAAAGTCACCTGGGCGGCAAGCCTGGGCGATCGCAGCGAGAACGCGGACTACCAGTACAATAAAAAGCGCCTGCGCGAAATCGATCGCCGGGTGCGCTACCTGACGAAATGCCTCGAAAATCTCAAAATCGTCGATTACTCCCCGCAGCAGGAAGGCAAAGTGTTCTTCGGTGCCTGGGTGGAGATCGAAAATGATGACGGCAATACCCTGCGTTTTCGCATCGTCGGTTACGATGAAATTTTCGGTCGTAAGGATTACATTTCTATCGATTCGCCGATGGCCCGCGCCCTGCTGAAAAAAGAGGTGGGTGATTTAGCCATCGTCCAGACGCCCGCGGGTGAAGCAAGCTGGTACGTCAACGAAATCGAGTATGTTAAATAGTCCGAGAGCGCCCTCCCCGGCTGGCATTTTTCGGTGTCAGCCCGTATAACTATCCCCCTGATTTTCGATCCACAAGATGAACTGACCATGATGAAAGAGTCGCTCTGCCGCATTATTGCGGGTGATATTCAGGCCAGAGCCGAACAGGTAGAAGCTGCCGTTCGCCTGCTTGATGAAGGGAACACCGTGCCGTTTATTGCACGTTATCGTAAGGAAGTCACCGGCGGTCTGGATGACACGCAGCTGCGTAACCTGGAGACGCGTCTGGGCTATCTCCGCGAACTGGAAGACCGGCGTCAGGCGATCCTCAAATCTATCGGCGAGCAGGGCAAGCTGACCAGTGAACTGGAACAAGCCATTAACGGTACCCTGAGCAAAACCGAACTCGAAGATCTCTATCTGCCGTACAAACCGAAGCGCCGCACGCGCGGGCAGATTGCGATTGAAGCAGGCCTTGAGCCGCTGGCCGACCTGCTGTGGAACGATCCGTCTCACGACCCGGAAACCGAAGCCGCCAGATTTATCGATGCCGACAAAGGCGTGGCGGACACCAAAGCCGCGCTGGACGGTGCACGTTACATCCTGATGGAGCGCTTCGCCGAAGACGCCGCGCTGCTGGCCAAAGTGCGTGACTATCTGTGGAAGAACGCGCATATCGTCGCCACCGTGGTGGCCGGCAAAGAGGAAGAAGGCGCGAAATTCCGCGACTACTTCGATCACCACGAACCCATTTCAACCGTACCGTCTCACCGCGCGCTGGCGATGTTCCGCGGCCGTAACGAGGGCGTACTGCAACTCTCCCTGAATGCCGATCCGCAGTTTGACGAGCCGCCAAAAGAGAGCCACTGCGAGCAGATCATTATCGATCACCTCGGCCTGCGCCTGAACAACGCTCCGGCGGACAGCTGGCGCAAAGGCGTGGTGAGCTGGACCTGGCGCATCAAGGTGCTGATGCATCTCGAAACCGAGCTGATGGGCACCGTGCGCGAGCGCGCCGAAGACGAAGCAATCAACGTCTTCGCCCGTAACCTGCACGACCTGCTGATGGCCGCCCCCGCTGGCCTGCGCGCCACCATGGGTCTCGATCCGGGTCTGCGTACCGGCGTGAAGGTGGCCGTGGTTGACGGTACCGGCAAGCTGGTTGCCACCGACACCATTTACCCGCACACCGGCCAGGCAGCGAAGGCGGCGACGGTCGTGGCTGCGCTGTGTGAAAAATATAACGTTGAGCTGGTCGCCATCGGTAACGGTACGGCCTCCCGCGAAACCGAACGTTTCTACCTCGACGTGCAGAAGCAGTTCCCGAAGGTAACGGCGCAGAAAGTGATCGTCAGCGAAGCGGGAGCGTCGGTCTATTCCGCCTCCGAGCTGGCGGCACAGGAGTTCCCGGATCTGGACGTTTCCCTGCGCGGTGCGGTCTCTATCGCCCGTCGTTTGCAGGATCCGCTGGCGGAGCTGGTGAAGATCGACCCGAAATCCATCGGCGTGGGCCAGTATCAGCACGACGTGAGCCAGACGCAGCTTGCGCGTAAGCTGGACGCGGTGGTGGAAGACTGCGTAAACGCCGTCGGCGTGGACCTGAACACCGCCTCCGTACCCCTGCTGACCCGCGTGGCAGGCCTGACCCGCATGATGGCGCAGAACATCGTCGCCTGGCGTGATGAGAACGGTCAGTTCCAGAACCGCCAGCAGTTACTGAAGGTTAGCCGCCTGGGGCCAAAAGCGTTTGAGCAGTGCGCGGGCTTCCTGCGCATTAACCACGGCGATAACCCGCTGGATGCCTCTACCGTTCACCCGGAAGCGTACCCGGTTGTAGAGCGTATTCTGGCCGCCACCCAGCAGGCGCTGAAAGATCTGATGGGTGACAGCAGCGCGCTGCGTAACCTGAAAGCCGTGGATTTCACCGACGAACAGTTCGGCGTGCCGACGGTCACCGACATCATCAAAGAGCTGGAAAAGCCGGGCCGCGATCCGCGTCCCGAGTTTAAAACCGCGACCTTTGCTGACGGCGTGGAAACCATGAACGACCTGCTGCCGGGCATGGTGCTGGAAGGCGCAGTTACGAACGTCACCAACTTTGGCGCGTTTGTGGATATCGGGGTGCATCAGGATGGCCTGGTGCATATCTCATCCCTCGCCGACAGGTTCGTGGAAGATCCCCACACCGTGGTCAAAGCGGGCGACATCGTGAAGGTGAAGGTGCTGGAAGTGGATCTCCAGCGCAAGCGTATCGCCCTGACCATGCGTCTGGACGAGCAGCCGGGTGAAACCAACGCGCGCCGAGGCGGTAACGGCGGTGGCCGCGAACAGCAGCGTCCGGCAGCGAAGGCCGCGAAGCCGCGTGGACGTGACGCTCAGCCGGCCGGTAACAGCGCCATGATGGATGCGCTGGCGGCGGCAATGGGTAAGAAACGCTGACCTCTCCCCTCACCCCGGCCCTCTCCCCAGAGGGGAGCGGGTGTTAAAGTCCCCTCTCCCCTCTGGGGAGAGGGTTAGGATGAGGGGAATAAATCATCTCGAAATATATGAAACCGATTGCATATCCATATTTAAACCACTAGTTATCACTCCGTTAACAAATAAATTTATTATCTCCTTCCCCGTAATTCCGTAAATATTGAGCAAGGTCAATCTGACCGCAAATTAATACGTTTAACAACATCCCGTCACATTTTTATTATTGCTGATAAAAACTATTCTCATTATCATCGCAGTGTAGATTATTTAACCTCTCGTGGAATCAGGCGCTATGCAATTCACTCCAGACAGTGCGTGGAAAATTATCGGTTTTACCCGTGAGATAAGCCCGGCCTACCGGCAGAAGCTGCTGTCACTGGGCATGCTGCCCGGGTCATCGTTCCAGGTGGTGCGCGTAGCGCCGTTGGGCGATCCTGTTCATATCGAAACCCGACGCGTAAATCTGGTTCTGCGTAAAAAAGACCTCGCATTAATTGAAGTTGAATCTCTATCCCGTTAACAAGCCAGCGGTTTTGGTGGGTCTAATACAATGAAAAAATTAACTATTGGCTTAATTGGCAATCCTAATTCCGGCAAGACAACATTATTCAATCAATTAACCGGCGCGCGCCAGCGAGTGGGAAACTGGGCAGGCGTAACGGTTGAACGTAAAGAAGGCCAGTTCACGACGACAGACAATCAGGTCACGCTGGTTGATTTGCCGGGAACCTATTCACTCACCACCATTTCTTCCCAGACCTCTCTCGATGAGCAGATCGCCTGCCACTATATTCTGAGCGGCGACGCGGATCTGCTAATCAACGTGGTAGATGCCTCCAATCTCGAGCGAAATCTCTATCTCACGCTACAGCTGCTGGAGCTGGGCATTCCCTGCATCGTGGCGCTTAACATGCTCGACATCGCAGAGAAGCAAAAGCTGCGCATCGACGTCGATGCCCTCTCCGCCCGTCTGGGCTGCCCGGTGGTTCCGCTGGTTTCTACCCGCGCGCGCGGCATTGACGCCCTGAAGCTGGCAATTGACCGCCACACGGGCAACGCCGACGTTGAGCTGGTGCACTACGCGCAGCCGCTGCTGCGCGAAGCCGGCCAGCTGGCGCAGGCGATGGATAACGCCATGCCTGCCAGACAGCGCCTGTGGCTTGGCCTGCAAATGCTGGAAGGGGATATCTACAGCCGCGCCTACGCAGGCGATGCGGCGGACAAGCTGGACGTTGCGCTGGCTCGCCTGAGCGACGAGCTGGACGATCCCGCTCTGCATATTGCGGATGCCCGCTATCAGGCCATCGCCGCGATCTGCGACGTGGTCAGCAACGCGTTAACCGCGGAGCCCAGCCGCTTTACCGCCGCAGTGGATAAAATCGTGCTCAACCGGTTCCTCGGTTTGCCGGTCTTTTTACTGGTGATGTACGTGATGTTCCTGCTCGCCATTAACATCGGCGGTGCACTGCAGCCGATCTTTGATGGCGGCTCTGTCGCTATTTTCGTGCACGGCATTCAGTGGCTGGGCTACACCCTCCACTTCCCGGAGTGGCTGACCATTTTCCTTGCCCAGGGGATCGGCGGCGGTATCAACACCGTCCTGCCGCTGGTGCCGCAAATCGGCATGATGTACCTGTTCCTCTCCTTCCTTGAGGATTCCGGCTACATGGCGCGCGCGGCCTTCGTAATGGATCGCCTGATGCAGGCGCTGGGGCTGCCGGGCAAATCCTTCGTGCCGCTGATTGTCGGCTTTGGCTGTAACGTGCCGTCGGTAATGGGCGCCCGTACGCTGGATGCACCGCGTGAACGCCTGATGACCATCATGATGGCACCGTTCATGTCCTGCGGCGCGCGTCTGGCGATCTTTGCGGTGTTTGCTGCGGCGTTCTTTGGTCAGGAAGGGGCGCTGGCCGTCTTCTCCCTGTATGTGCTGGGTATCGTGATGGCTATCCTCACCGGCCTGATGCTGAAGCACACCATCATGCGCGGCGAAGCGTCGCCGTTCGTGATGGAGCTGCCGGTTTACCACGTTCCGCATCTGAAGAGCCTGGTAATTCAGACATGGCAGCGCCTGAAAGGCTTTGTGCTGCGCGCCGGTAAGGTGATTGTGGTGGTCAGCATTTTCCTGAGCGCCCTTAACAGCTTCACCCTGAGCGGCCAGGCGGCAGATAACATTAATGATTCTGCGCTTGCCTCCGTCAGCCGGATTATCACCCCAGTCTTCAAACCGATTGGCGTTCAGGAGGACAACTGGCAGGCAACCGTGGGCCTGTTCACCGGCGCGATGGCAAAAGAAGTGGTGGTCGGCACCCTGAACACGCTCTACACCGCTGAGAATATTCAGGACGAGGAGTTTAATCCGGCAGCGTTCCACCTCGGTGATGAACTGCTCGGCGCGGCGGAAGAGACCTGGCAGAGCCTGAAAGACACCTTCAGCCTGAGCGTGCTGGCGAACCCGATTGAAGCCAGCAAGGGCGACGGCGAAATGGCGACCGGAGCAATGGGCGTGATGGGCCAGAAATTCGGCAGCGCGTCGGCGGCCTACAGCTACCTGATCTTCGTCCTGCTCTATATTCCGTGCATCTCGGTGATGGGGGCCATCGCCCGCGAGTCCAGCCGCGGCTGGATGGGCTTCTCCATTCTGTGGGGGCTGAACATTGCCTACTCGCTGGCGACCGTGTTTTACCAGGCCGTTAACTACGGGCAGCATCCGCGCTACAGCCTGGTCTGTATCCTGGCGGTGATCCTGTTTAACGTGATGGTGATTGGCCTGCTGCGCCGGGCGCGCAGCCGCGTTGACGTCAACCTGCTGGCGACGCGCAAAACCCCAACCACCTGCTGCAGCAGCCCTGCGGGCGACTGTCACTAAGGGGCAAACGGATGGCAACGTTGATTCAGGTACGTGACCTGCTGGCGTTACAGGGACGAATGGAGGCGAAGCAGCTCAGCCTCAGCCTGCATACGCCGCAGCCGATGATCGATGCCATGCTGGAAAGGCTGGAGGCGATGGGAAAAGCCGTGCGCATTCAGGAAGAGCCGGACGGTTGCCTGTCCGGCAGTTGTAAAAGTTGTCCGGAAGGTAAAGCCTGCCTCAGGGAGTGGTGGACGCTTCGCCAGTAAAGGCGGACAGCGCCGAACAAAACTCAGCAGGATGAGAGATGAACGGCGCGTGTGCCGCTTTGGCAACCACCAGCGACTGGCTCTCCGGCCACAGCGCGTCCAGCAGCGGAACCACCTTGCGCGGCACCAGCCCATCCAGATAGCCATAAATACGCAAATGCGGTACCGCCAGCGACGCCAGCGGCTCGCGCAGATCGGCCGTCTTCAGGATCTCCAGCCCACCGTTCAGCACGTCAACTTCCGGCATCGGCAGGGAAAGCACCGTCTGTTTCAGCGTCCGCGCGTCCTGCCGGGCGGTCTCCGTCCCCATAGTTTGTAGCGCCAGAAAACGCTCCACCGTCCGCTGGAAGTCTTCGCTCAGCTGGTGCTGGAATCCGGCCAGCACCTCAGGCTTGATGCCCGGCCACGCCTCGCGGGCGCTGAAGCACGGTGATGACGCCACCGTCACCAGCGCCTGAACCCGCTCAGGATGGTTCAGCGCAATCTGGCTTGCCACCAGCCCGCCCAGGCTCCAGCCGAGCCAGACGGCTTTTTGCGGCGCGGCATCCAGAACCTGCTCCGCCATCTCGTCGAGCGTCATCGCGCCGTAGCCGTGGCTACGGCCATACCCCGGCAGATCGACCAGATGTACCGTATACTGCGAGGCCAGTTCCTCACTTATGCAACGCCACACTTCGGCGTTCAGTCCCCATCCGTGCAGCAGCACAAGATGACAATTTCCCGTCCCTACGGTCTGCCACCACAGCGTCTTCATCAGTTAACGTTCTCTTTTTTCACATGGAGGTTACGTATGCTAACAGTGCCCGGCTTGTGCTGGCTATGCCGAATGCCGCTTGCGCTAAGCGCGTGGGGCGTCTGTTCCGTCTGCACGCGAGCGGTGGGCTGCCTGAAGGGCTGCCCGCAGTGCGGCTTGCCTGCCGTCAGCCAGACGCTCCCCTGTGGACGATGCCTTAAAAAAGCGCCGCCGTGGAGCGCGCTGGTGGCAGTGGATGATTACGTTTTACCGCTGAGCCGTCTGATTCATCAGTTCAAGTTTTCCAGCCAGAGCGCGCTGGCGCAGCCGCTGGCACGCCTGCTGTTACTGGCGGTACTTCAGGCGCGGCGAACGCGCGGACTGCCGCAGGTCGACGCGATCGTGAACGTGCCGCTCTTTCAGCGTCGCCACTGGCGGCGCGGCTACAATCAGAGCGACCTGCTGTGCCGTCCGCTCGCCCGCTGGCTGGGATGCCGCTACCCAGCCTCTGCGCTGACGCGCGTCCACGCCACCGCCCTTCAGCACCGGCTCAACGCCCGGTCGCGCAAAAGGAACCTGAAAAACGCCTTTCGCCTTGAATTGCCGGTCAGCGGCCTCCATATCGCGATTGTGGATGATGTCGTCACGACGGGCAGTACCGTTGCTGAACTTTCCCGACTGCTTTTGCAAAGCGGCGCCGCGTCAGTTCAGGTATGGTGTCTGTGCCGTACCTTGTAGCTCTTCTTCAATGGGCGTATGATTATACCCAGGTAATTTAGTCAACTATTAGGCCAAAGCTATGATCCGTATTTCCGATTCTGCACAAGCGCACTTTGCCAAACTGCTGGCAAATCAGGAAGAAGGGACGCAGATCCGCGTGTTTGTGATCAATCCAGGCACTCCGAATGCAGAATGTGGTGTCTCGTATTGTCCTCCGGACGCTGTGGAAGCAACCGACACTGCCCTTAAATTTGAGCAGCTCACCGCTTACGTCGATGAACTGAGCGCGCCGTATCTTGAAGATGCGGAAATCGACTTTGTCACCGACCAGCTGGGTTCTCAGCTGACCCTGAAGGCACCGAACGCGAAAATGCGTAAAGTGTCTGACGATGCGCCGCTGATGGAGCGCGTGGAGTATCTGCTGCAGTCCCAGATCAACCCGCAGCTGGCGGGCCACGGCGGTCGCGTTTCCCTGATGGAAATCACCGAAGACGGTCTGGCTATCCTGCAGTTCGGCGGCGGCTGTAACGGCTGCTCCATGGTCGATGTCACCCTGAAAGAAGGGATCGAGAAGCAGCTGCTGAACGAATTCCCTGAGCTGAAGGGCGTACGCGATCTGACCGAACACCAGCGCGGCGAGCACTCTTACTACTGATTCCGTGCCCGTCCGTATTGCCCGGTAGCGCTACGCTTACCGGGCCGACCCTCCTCCTGCCTCCTGCCTCTATATGTTGACCTGCGTCGCATAATTTAAATTTTGCCATCCTGGGTGATTCTCAACCGCTCCATGTTACCCGTATCATTCCCATGGGCACTCAACACCCTTATAACAGCCGACTAAACTTAACGGTTTCGCAGGCATCAGTATGAGTGCCGTTATCGCTCTGTTCCCAGTTGGGACAACCGGAATTTGTCGTTGAAACAATGACGTTACCCATAACAATTCAAAGGCCAGGTCAATCATGCCATTAGTCATCGTCGCTATCGGTGTTGTGTTATTACTGCTCTTGATGATCCGCTTCAAAATGAACGGATTTATCGCTCTGGTTCTGGTGGCACTTGCAGTCGGTCTGATGCAGGGAATGCCGCTGGTTAAGGTTATCAGCTCCATCAAAGCCGGCGTCGGCGGTACGCTCGGCAGCCTGGCGCTGATCATGGGCTTCGGCGCCATGCTCGGTAAAATGCTGGCGGACTGCGGGGGCGCGCAGCGTATCGCCACCACGCTGATTGAGAAATTTGGTAAGCAGCACATTCAGTGGGCGGTGGTGTTAACCGGCTTTACCGTCGGCTTCGCGCTGTTCTATGAGGTGGGCTTCGTGCTGATGCTGCCGCTGGTGTTTACCATCGCCGCCGCCGCCAACATCCCGCTGCTGTTCGTGGGTGTACCAATGGCAGCAGCGCTGTCCGTGACCCACGGCTTCCTGCCGCCGCACCCGGGCCCAACCGCTATCGCCACCATTTTCCATGCCGATATGGGTAAAACCCTGCTGTTCGGTACGATTCTGGCGATCCCAACGGTTATCCTGGCAGGCCCCGTTTATGCCCGCTTCCTGAAAGGCATTGATAAGCCAATCCCGGAAGGGCTGTACAGCGCCAAAACCTTCACCGAAGAAGAGATGCCTGGCTTTGGCGTCAGCGTCTGGACCTCGCTGGTGCCGGTGATCCTGATGGCGATGCGTGCCGTAGCGGAGATGGTTCTGCCAAAAGGCCACGCGTTCCTGGCCGTTGCCGAGTTCCTGGGCGACCCGGTGATGGCAACGCTGATTGCGGTGCTGATCGCCATGTTCACCTTCGGGCTTAACCGCGGTCGCTCCATGGATCAGATCAACGACACGCTGACCTCTTCCATCAAAATCATTGCCATGATGCTGCTGATTATCGGCGGTGGCGGTGCGTTCAAGCAGGTGCTGGTCGACAGCGGCGTGGATAAATATATCGCGGCAATGATGCATGAAACCAACGTGTCGCCGCTCCTGATGGCCTGGTCTATCGCCGCGGTTCTGCGTATCGCGCTGGGCTCTGCAACCGTTGCGGCAATCACCGCAGGCGGTATCGTTGCGCCGCTGATCGCTACAACGGGCGTCAGCCCTGAGCTGATGGTTATCGCGGTAGGTTCCGGTAGCGTGATTTTCTCCCATGTGAACGATCCGGGCTTCTGGCTGTTCAAGGAGTACTTCAACCTGACTATCGGTGAAACCATCAAGTCCTGGTCAATGCTGGAAACCATTATTTCGGTGTGTGGTCTGGTCGGGGTGCTGCTGCTGAATATGGTGGTCTGACTTCCCTCACAGAGACTCGATCGGTTCCCTCTCCCCGTTGGGGAGAGGGTTAGGGTGAGGGGAAAATTACCGCTTCTTGCCCACCGCCCTTCTGCGCTTATCCAGATCCTTAATCAGCCTGTTCACCCCGTCATCGGCAAACATCTTCTCAAGCGTTGTGGACAGCTTGCGGCGCCAGTTCTTGTACTGATAGCTGGTTCCCGGAATGTTCACCGGCTCCGCCATATCAATCCAGTCTTCCGGCTGCAGGCCGAGTAAGGCGCTGTTGCTGTCGGCAATGTAGCGCTGTAAGCCACGGTTAAGCGTTGGGGTCATCGACATCAGCGACGCCTTATGCCCGGCGCGCTTCGGCAGACAGCCATGCTTGTGCAGCGCGTCCAGCAGCCCCTGCTTCGCCAGCTCGCGATCCTGATACAGGCCGCGAAGGACCTCCTCATCAGGATAAAGGCCCAGCGTTTTGCCAAGGGTCAGGTCACCGCTTTCCCAATAGCCACGAAGCGTAGGAAGGTCATGCGTCGTCGCGACTGCCATTGACTGCTCAGGGTACGCTTTCGGCGCGCGGAAGGTTTTCTCATGGTCGTTTTCAAAATAGAGCACTTTGTAGGAGTAGACGCCGCTGTCGCGGAGCTTGCTGACAATCTCCACCGGCACGGTACCGAGATCTTCACCGATCACCATGCACTGGTGACGTTTGCTCTCCAGCGCGAGGATCGACAGGAGATCGTCAACCGGATACTGCACGTACGCCCCGTGGTCTGCCGTTTCACCGTACGGGATCCACCACAGACGCAGCACGGACATCACGTGGTCGATACGCAGCGCGCCGCAGTTCTGCATGTTAGCGCGCAGCAGGTCGATAAACGGCTCGTAGGCGCGTGCCGCCATGACGTGCGGATCCATCGGCGGCAAGCCCCAGTTCTGACCGAGCGGGCCAAGGATATCCGGCGGCGCACCGACGGAGGCCTTCAGGCAGTAAAGCTCACGATCGCACCAGGTTTCCGCGCCGCCTTCCGCCACGCCCACGGCCAGATCGCGATACAGCCCGATCGGCATCTTATAGCCCTGGCTCACCTGCCAGCAGGCGGCAAACTGGCTGTACGCCAGCCACTGCAGCCAGAGATAGAAATCCACCTCGTCGGCGTGCGTTTCACAGAACGCCTTCACTTCCGGGGTATCAACGGACTGATACGCTTTCGGCCATACCGGCCAGCCCCAGCGCATCTCGTCCTCCTGCACCTGATAAGCGTGCAGCGCATCAAACGCCGCCTGCCAGTAAAGGCTCTCGCCTTCCTGCATCACAAACTGGCGGAAGGCTGCCATCTGCTCGTCGTCACGCTTCGCAAAGCCCTTCCACGCCAGACGCAGGGCCGCCATTTTCAGGGCGGTAACGGTGGCGTAATCAACCCAGTCCGCGTCGCGAGCCTGTTTCAGCATGTGCTGCGTGGTCTCAAGCTTCCACCAGGCCTGGGCCTCTTTGCTGTTTTTAAAATCCTCTAACGCGTTAACGTCGATATAAATGACGTTCAGCCAGCGACGGGAAGAGGGGCTGTACGGGCTGGCGCTTTCCGGGTTGGCCGGATAGAGCGCGTGGATCGGGTTAAGGCCGATAAATGCCCCGCCGCGCTCGCCAACGTCCACCAGCATCTTTTTCAGATCGCCGAAATCGCCGATGCCCCAGTTGCTGTCCGAGCGCAGGGTGTAGAGCTGCACGCAGGCCCCCCACAGCTTTTTGCCTTCGAGCAGCGCCTGCGGCTCATAGCAGCGCTTTGGCGCCACGATCACCCGGCAGTGAAAACGCTGGTCGTCCCGGGTGAGCGTTAAGGTGTGGTAGCCCTCCGGCAGCTTCGCCGGAAGGTTAAGCGTTTTGCCGCCGGTGGCCTGGCCTTTGTGCTGATGCCCCTCTTCGGTAGTGAGCAGCCAGCTGAACTCGCCGCGCCCTTCCACCGCCAGCGGCATCTTTTTGCCTGCGGTAAAGACCTTCACGTTCGGCACAGGCGCAGCCGACGCTTTCGCGTCGGTTTTGTGCATGGCATCCAGCAAACGTCGTTTGGTATCCGCACCAATTGACTGCGGTTTGCCGTGCGCGTTGATGTAACTGAGGCTAATTCCCGCCGCCTGCGCGGCACTGTCCAGACGTTTACTCTCCATCGCGCTTCCTTAGCGTTTTGCCTGCCAGATACGGGCCTGATAATCACGGATTGAGCGGTCAGAGCTGAACATGCCGCAGCGCGCGGTGTTCAGGATGCACGCGCGGGTCCACGCGTCCTGGTCGCGATAGAGCACGTCGACCTGCTTCTGCGCTTCAAGGTAAGCCGTGAAGTCAGCCATGACCAGGTACGGGTCGCCGCCCTGTTTGTCCATGCTGTGCAGCATCTGGTCAAACGCGTGCCTGTCGCCGTCGCTGTACTTACCGCTTTCAAGCTCTTTCAGCACCGCATCCAGCACTTTGTCTTTTTTACGCCATTTCACCGGGTCGTAACCTTTGGCTTTGATGGCTTTCACTTCTTCAACAGTATGGCCGAAGATAAAGATGTTCTCTTCACCGACCTTCTCCGCGATTTCAACGTTCGCGCCGTCCAGCGTGCCGACGGTCAGGGCGCCGTTCAGCGCCAGCTTCATGTTGCCGGTACCGGACGCTTCTTTACCGGCGGTAGAGATCTGCTCAGAGATATCCGCCGCCGGGATCAGCATCTCAGCCGCAGAGACGCAGTAGTCCGGCAGGAACACCACCTTCAGCTTGTCGCCCACCTTCGGGTCGTTGTTGATCGCCGCCGCCACTTTATTAATGGCGAGGATAATGTTTTTCGCCAGGTAATAGCCCGGCGCCGCTTTCGCACCGAACAGGAACACGCGCGGCACGCGGTCGGCCTGCGGGGTCTCACGGATCTCTTTGTACAGCGCGAGGATGTGCAGCAGGTTCAGGTGCTGGCGTTTGTACTCGTGCAGGCGCTTGATCTGGATGTCGAAAATCGCATTCGGGTTGATGACAATTCCGGTACGCATTTTCACAAACTCCGCGAGGCGAACCTTGTTCTCCCGCTTGATGGCGCGGTACTCCTCGCGGAACGCTGCGTCGTCAGCGTATTTTTCCAGGTTAATCAGCTGGTCCAGATCGTTGGCCCACTCTTTCTTGAGGGTTTTATCCAGCAGGCCGGCCAGCAGCGGGTTGCACTGCTTGATCCAGCGACGCGGCGTAATGCCGTTGGTCACGTTGTGGAATTTGGTCGGCCACAGCTGGTGATATTCCGGGAACAGATCCTTCACCACCAGATCCGAGTGCAGAGCGGCCACGCCGTTCACCGCAAACCCGCTCACCACGCACATGTTCGCCATGCGTACCTGCTTGTCGTGCACCACGGCCAGCTTCGCCCAGACGACCTTATCGCCCGGCCAGGTTTTCTCCACCAGCGTTTTGAACCGATCGTTAATCTTATTGATGATCTGCATATGGCGCGGCAGCAGCGTTTTCACCAGCTTCTCATCCCAGCACTCCAGCGCTTCCGGCATCAGGGTGTGGTTGGTGTAGGCGAAGGTGCGGCTGGTGATTGCCCAGGCGTCGTCCCAGCTCAGCTGATGCTCGTCGATCAGCACGCGCAGCAGTTCCGGAATGGCGATGGTTGGGTGGGTGTCGTTCAGCTGGATGACCTCGAAGTCAGGCAGTTGCGCCAGCGTGCGGCCCGCCAGGTGGTGGCGGCGCAGAATGTCCGCCACGGAGCAGGCGCACTGGAAGTACTGCTGCATCAGACGCAGCTTTTTGCCCGCCAGATGGTTGTCGTTCGGGTAGAGCACTTTGGTCAGCTTCTCGGCGTCGATACCCTGCTGCTCGGCGCGCAGGAAATCACCGTCGTTGAATTTGGTCAGGTTGAACGGATGCGCGTGCTTCGCCTGCCACAGGCGCAGCGGCTGCGCCACGCCGTTACGGTAGCCGAGCACCGGCAGATCCCAGGCTTCGCCGGTGAGGGTGAACGCCGGCTCCCAGAGGCCCTGCTTCGTGACTTTACCGCCAATCCCTACCTGCACGTCCAGCTGCGCGTTGTGGCGGAACCACGGATAGGTATTGCGGTGCCAGTCGTCCGGCGCTTCCATCTGGTGACCGTCAGCAAACGACTGGCGGAACAGGCCGTACTGATAGTTCAGGCCATAGCCAATGGCGGACTGGCCTACCGTAGCCATGGAGTCCAGGAAACAGGCTGCCAGACGTCCCAGACCACCGTTGCCCAGCGCCGGATCAGTCTCTTCTTCGAGCAGATCGGTCAAATTAATATCGTGTTCTTTCAGCACATCGCCGACGTCCTGATACCAGCCAAGGTTCAGCAGGTTATTGCCCGTCAGGCGACCAATCAGGAACTCCATCGAGATGTAGTTGACGTGGCGCTGGCCTTTAACGGGCTTCGCCACGGGCTGAGCATCCAGCTGCTCTGCGAGCGCCCCGCTCACCGCCTGCCACCACTGGTGCGGCGTCATCTCGCTTGCAGCTTGAAGACCAAAACGCTGCCACTGACGCGTCAGGGCAGCCTGAAATTGAGCTTTGTTGAAAGTAGGCTGTGACATAGGGAATCGGCATCCTGTAGAGAGAAAACACATTTGGCGCTAGTGTGCCTGGCTCATTGCGCCTCTTCCTCCTCCTGTCGGGGATTAGGCAGGGAGGAGTAGCGGGGATGAGCAAAAAGTGTGATCGAGGCCACTCTGTGAGTGTGCTTTGCGGGAAAAAAGATATCCCGGAAGCGTGTCAAAAAAATGAAATGCGGTTTCGGGGGAAATTAATCCTCCCTGTAATGATTACTTACCTGGAATAATATTTTCGGACGCGGAGGATAATTAAGTACCGCGATGAAGTCCCTGAAACGTTACCCTGACTTTATTAACTTTTCCGTCATTATCTCTTTCTGAAACCAGTTTCAGCGAAGCCTTTCTCCACGCATTCAAACCAGCAGCGGCGCGGCATCCAGCCCTGAATGAGAAAGTTCCAACATTCCGGATAATGTTTTGTGACACAGTGCAAATTCATGGGTACAAAACCCAGACATAACTTGCAATAGTTCCTTTATTGGCCGAACTTATAGGCATTAATTACGAAGCGCAAAAAAAATAATTTCTCTCGTTCCCCACAGTGAAGTGAAAACTATGTTGATTCCGTCCAAATTAAGTCGCCCGGTTCGTCTTGACCATACTGTGGTCCGCGAGCGCCTGCTGGCTAAACTTTCCGGCGCGCATAATTTCCGACTGGCGCTGGTTACGAGTCCTGCAGGTTATGGAAAGACAACGCTCATTTCACAATGGGCGGCGGGCAAGAGCGATCTCGGCTGGTACTCCCTTGACGAGGGGGATAACCAGCAGGAGCGTTTTGCCAGCTATTTAATTGCCGCTATTCAGCAGGCAACCAACGGACACTGCGTCACCAGCGAAGTGATGGTGCAAAAGCGCCAGTACGCCAGCCTGTCCTCCCTTTTCTCACAGCTGTTTATCGAGCTGGCCGAATGGCACCGTCCGCTGTACGTGGTGATTGATGATTACCATCTGATCACTAACCCGGTTATTCACGAGTCGATGCGTTTCTTCCTGCGCCACCAGCCGGAAAATCTGACGCTGGTCGTGCTGTCGCGTAACCTGCCGCAGCTGGGCATTGCCAACCTGCGCGTGCGCGATCAGCTGCTCGAAATCGGCAGCCAGCAGCTGGCTTTTACCCATCAGGAAGCGAAGCAGTTCTTTGACTGCCGTCTGACCTCTCCGATTGAAGCGTCTGAAAGCAGCCGCCTGTGTGATGATGTTGCTGGCTGGGCCACGGCGCTTCAGCTGATTGCCCTGTCCGCGCGGCAAAACAACAGCCCGACGCACCAGTCCGCGCGTCGCCTGGCGGGAATCAACGCCAGCCACCTGTCGGATTATCTGGTTGATGAGGTACTCGACAGCGTCGATCTCACTACCCGCCACTTCCTCCTGAAAAGCTCCCTGCTGCGCTCCATGAACGATGCGCTGATTGTGCGCGTCACCGGCATTGAAAACGGTCAGCTTCAGCTTGAAGAGATTGAACGTCAGGGCCTGTTCCTGACGCGGATGGACGATCCCGGCGAATGGTTTAGCTACCACCCGCTGTTTGGCAGCTTCCTGCGCCAGCGCTGCCAGTGGGAGCTGGCCGCTGAGCTGCCTGAAATACACCGCGCCGCCGCCGAAAGCTGGATGGCGCAAGGTTTTCCGAGCGAGGCTATCCACCACGCGCTGGCCGCCGGTGATGCCGGTATGCTGCGCGATATTCTGCTCAACCACGCGTGGGGGCTGTTCAACCACAGCGAGCTGACGCTGCTGGAAGAGTCGCTAAAAGCGCTGCCGTGGGAGAGCCTGCTGGAGAACCCGCGCCTGGTGCTGCTCCAGGCCTGGCTGATGCAGAGCCAGCATCGCTACAGCGAAGTGAACACCCTGCTGGCGCGCGCCGAGCAGGAGATGGAAAGCGAGATGGATGCCACCCTGCACGGCGAATTTAACGCCCTGCGTGCGCAGGTGGCGATTAATGACGGCGATCCGGACGAAGCTGAACGGCTCGCCATGGTCGCCCTGGATGAGCTGCCGCTGGCGAATTTCTACAGCCGCATTGTGGCCACCTCGGTGCACGGCGAAGTCCTGCACTGTAAAGGCGACCTCACGCGTTCGCTTTCACTGATGCAGCAAACCGAACAGATGGCGCGCCGCCACGATGTCTGGCACTACGCGCTGTGGAGCCTGATCCAGCAGAGCGAGATTTTGTTTGCTCAGGGGTTCCTGCAGGCCGCCTGGGAAAACCAGGAAAAAGCGTTCCAGCTAATCCGCGACCAGCATCTTGAGCAGCTGCCGATGCATGAGTTCCTGCTGCGCATTCGCGCCCAGCTGCTGTGGGCGTGGTCGCGTCTGGATGAAGCAGAAAGCTGCGCCCGTCAGGGTGTGAACGTGCTTTCCAGCTTCCAGCCGCAGCAGCAATTGCAGTGCCTGGCCCTGCTGGTGCAGTGCTCGCTGGCGCGCGGCGATCTGGATAATGCCCGTAACCATCTTAACCGCCTTGAAAACCTGCTCGGCAACGGTCAGTACCATAGCGACTGGGTATCCAACGCCGATAAGGTCCGGGTGATTTACTGGCAGATGACCGGCGATAAAAAATCCGCCGCCAACTGGCTGCGTCAGACGCCAAAACCGGCGTTTGCCAATAACCACTTCCTGCAAAGCCAGTGGCGCAATATCGCCCGCGTGCAGATCCTGCTGGGCGACTTCGAGCCTGCCGAGATCGTGCTGGAAGAGTTAAATGAAAACGCCCGCAGCCTGCGCCTGATGAGTGATTTGAACCGTAACCTGCTGCTGTTAAACCAGCTTTACTGGCAGGCGGGACGTAAAAGCGACGCCCAGCGCGTGCTGCTGGAAGCGTTGCAGCTGGCGAACCGCACCGGGTTTATCAGCCACTTTGTGATTGAGGGTGAAGTGATGGCGCAGCAGCTGCGCCAGCTGATTCAGCTCAACACGCTGCCGGAACTCGACCAGCATCGCGCCCAGCGCATTCTGCGCGAGATCAACCAGCACCACCGCCACAAGTTTGCGCATTTCGATGAGAACTTTGTTGAACGACTGCTGAACCATCCGGAAGTGCCGGAGCTTATCCGCACCAGCCCGCTCACCCAGCGTGAATGGCAGGTGCTGGGGCTAATCTATTCCGGCTACAGCAACGAGCAGATTGCCGGCGAGCTGGCGGTGGCGGCGACCACCATCAAAACGCACATTCGCAATCTGTATCAGAAGCTGGGCGTGGCGCACCGTCAGGACGCCGTGCAGCATGCGCAGCAGCTGCTGAAGATGATGGGGTACGGGGTCTGATGCCCTCACCCCGGCCCTCTCCCTTCGGGAGAGGGAGAATGGCTTCTCAACATAACTCTAACTGCACATTATTATCCTTAATCACCTGCAGTACCCCCGCTGGCGGCATCACGTCGGTGTAAACCGCGTTGACCATGCTGATGCTGCCCATGTTCACCATCGCGTTACGGCCAAACTTGGAATGGTCCACCACCAGCATCACGTGGCGCGAGTTATCTATAATCGCGCGCTTGGTGCGCACCTCGTGATAATCGAACTCCAGCAGCGAGCCGTCGGTGTCGATGCCGCTGATCCCCAGAATGCCAAAATCGAGACGAAACTGAGAAATAAAATCGAGGGTCGCCTCGCCGATAATGCCACCGTCGCGGCTGCGCAGTTCGCCCCCCGCGAGAATGATGCGGAAATCATCTTTCTGCATCAGGGTGTTGGCCACGTTCAGGTTGTTGGTGACCACGCGCAGGTTCTCGTGACTGAGCAGCGCGTGGGCGACCGCTTCCGGCGTGGTGCCAATATCAATAAACAGCGTTGCGCCGTTCGGGATCTGGCTCGCCACTTTGCGGGCGATACGCTCTTTCTCTGCCGTTTGCGTGGCCTTACGGTCGTGCCACGAGGTATTCACCGAGCTGGACGGCAGCGCGGCGCCGCCGTGGTGTCGCAGGATACGGTTCTGATCGGCAAGGTCGTTCAGGTCACGACGGATGGTTTGCGGGCTGACGGCAAACTGCTCCACCAGCTCTTCGGTACTGACGTATCCCTGTTTTTTTACCAGTTCGATAATGGCGTCATGACGTTGTGTTTGTTTCATGAAATATCCCTGGGAATTATGTTCGTTTTCGCGCATGGAGCGTGTCGGCAAGCGCCATCGCCAGCCCGACCGCCAGCCCGGTAACGTGCGCACCGTTGGCGATAGACATACCAAACAGATCGAACCATCCGGCAATAAGCCATATTAACGCAAAGGTTATTAAGCCGCGTTGTAAATAGATGCCGCTATCCGGGTCGCGCTCGCCTCTGAGCCAGGCGTAACCCATCAGGGCGTACACCACGCCGGATAACCCGCCAAACCACGGGCCGCTGAATTTGTGCTGCACGTAGCCGCTCAGCAGGGCGCTAATGATGGTGATTACAATCAGCTTGCCGCTGCCGAGCCGCTTCTCCACCGCGCCGCCGAGATACCACCACCACAGCAGGTTAAAGAGAATATGCATTACCGAGAAGTGCATCAGCGCATGGGAGACGTAGCGCCAGACGTCAAACTCGAGGGAGGGATCGTACGGCCACGCCAGGGCCAGCATCACGCTCTGGTCGCCCACCACGTTCATAATAATGAAAACGAGGATACAGGCCGCCATCAGCAGCAGGGTAAACGGGCCTGCGCGCTCGCGGATCGTGGCAAGGAACGGAAAACGCTGATAATGCAGTCCGCTGCCGGTATGGCCGGACTGCCAGCTTGCCGCCAGATAGCGAGGGTCACCAGGATTTTCCAGGAAGCGCGCCAGCTCGGCGTTAACGCGATCGGCCTGGCTTTCATCCGCCAGCCAGACGTCCGTTTGCGTATGCTGCTGAATAGTCAGGATAATGCCCTGCGTCGCCATATAGTCGACAAACGCCTGGGCGACGCGCGGGTTGCTAAAAGAGGTGATCATCAACATGGGCAGCGGTCGCTTATTTCCACACAAAAGGGGACAGTATAGCGGGATCAGCGCTCGAACGCGTATTCAACTTCTGCCGGGAAATGACGATGCCAGGCGTCGAAGCCGCCGTCGACGCTGTAGACCGCATCGTAGCCCTGCTGGATCAGATACTGGGCCGCGCCTTTGCTGCTGTTGCCGTGGTAGCACATGACCATCACCGGGGTTTCGAAGTCGTTATCGCGCATAAACGTCCCCAGCGTGTCGTTGGTCAGATGGAACGCGCCCGGGGTGTGGCCCATCGCAAAGCTCTGCGGATCGCGGATATCCACCAGCACCGCTGTTCCCTGGTGCATCTTCTGGTGGGCTTCTTCTACGTTAATACATTCAAACTGATCCATGGTGTTCTCTTTCTGTTGTTCAGGTTGGGTGCGCTCTGATGCCCTCACCCCAGCCCTCTCCCACGGGGAGAGGGAGAAAAGTTAGTCGCACTATTTTACCCCGTAGTGTACGTCCTGGCGGCGGGTAAACGCCATTATGTTATCCATATCACTCTAAATTGTTTTTTTGATGTTACCAAAAGCGCGTTCCTTTGCTATTATGAGCGATATCGAACATTTTTGAGCTTTAACGAAAGTGCATGAGGGTGTTATGGAAACCAAAGATCTGATTGTGATAGGCGGTGGCATCAACGGTGCCGGTATTGCGGTCGACGCCGCAGGACGCGGTTTATCCGTGTTGATGCTGGAAGCTAACGATCTCGCCTGCGCGACGTCGTCCGCCAGCTCCAAGCTGATCCACGGTGGCCTGCGCTACCTGGAACACTACGAATTCCGCCTGGTCAGCGAAGCGCTGGCCGAACGTGAAGTGCTGCTGAAGATGGCGCCGCATCTGGCGATCCCGATGCGCTTCCGCCTGCCCCACCGCCCGCACCTGCGTCCGGCGTGGATGATCCGCATTGGCCTGTTTATGTACGATCATCTCGGCAAACGCACCAGCCTGCCGGGTTCGAACGGTTTGCGTTTTGGCTCAGAATCGGTCCTTAAGCCTGAAATCGTGCGCGGTTTCGAATATTCCGACTGCTGGGTGGACGATGCGCGCCTGGTTCTGGCGAATGCGCAGATGGTTGAGAAGAAGGGCGGCGAGGTGAAAACCCGCACCCGCGCCACCGCCGCGCGTCGTGAAAACGGCCTGTGGATCGTGGAAGCGGAAGACGTGGATACCGGCGAGAAGTTTAGCTGGAAAGCGCGCGGCCTGGTGAACGCCACCGGCCCGTGGGTGAAACAGTTTTTCGACGACGGCATGCACCTGCCTTCACCGTACGGCATCCGCCTGATTAAGGGCAGCCACATCGTGGTGCCGCGCGTGCATACCCAGAAGCAGGCCTACATTCTGCAAAACGAAGACAAGCGCATCGTGTTTGTGATCCCGTGGATGGACGAGTTCTCCATCATCGGCACCACCGACGTGGAGTACAAGGGCGATCCGAAAAACGTGGAGATCGACGAGAGCGAGGTCAGCTACCTGCTGAAGGTGTATAACGCGCACTTTAAAAAGCAGCTTGCGCGCGATGACGTGGTCTGGACTTACTCCGGCGTGCGTCCGCTGTGCGATGACGAGTCTGATTCACCGCAGGCGATCACCCGCGACTACACGCTCGATATTCACGACGAAGGCGGTCAGGCGCCGCTGCTGTCAGTCTTTGGCGGCAAGCTTACCACTTACCGCAAGCTGGCCGAGCACGCGCTGGAAAAACTGGCGCCGTACTATAAAGGCATTGGCCCGGCGTGGACCAAAGAGGCGGTGCTGCCTGGCGGTGATATCGGCGGAAACCGCGATGATTACGCCGCGAAGCTGCGCCGTCGCTACCCGTTCATCACCGAAGGTATGGCGCGCCACTATGCCCGCACCTACGGCAGCAATACCGAGCTGTTCCTGGGAGACGCGAAAGCGCTTGCCGATCTGGGCGAGCATTTCGGCCACGAGCTGTACGAAGCGGAGCTGCGCTACCTGGTTGAACACGAGTGGGTTCGTCGCCTGGAAGATGCCATCTGGTGCCGTACGAAAGAAGGGATGTGGCTCAACGCCGAGCAGCAGTCTCGCGTGGCGCAGTGGCTGGCGCAGCATGCGGGAAAGCGTGAGCTGTCGTTGGCGTCTTGATGCGATCGGTGCGGGCTGGTGCCCCCACCCTAACCCTCTCCCCGAAGGTGAGAGGGGACTTTAATATCCTCTCCCCGAAGGGAGAGGTAACTAACGCTAAAAGCGGCAACCAGGGTTGCCGCTTTGCTTTTATAACCGCACCGGATCGATATGCCAGATATTCTCGGCATACTCCTTGATGGTTCTGTCCGACGAGAAGTAACCCATGTTGGCGATGTTATGCATCGCGGCGCTGGTCCACTTCTCCTGATGACGGTACAGCTCGTCCACCTTATCCTGACAATCCACGTAGCTGCGGTAATCCGCCAGCACCTGATAGTGGTCGCCAAAGTTAATCAGCGAATCCACCAGGTCACGGTAGCGGCCGGGCTCCTCAGGATTAAATACCCCGGTAGCGATTTGCGTCAGCACCTGGCGTAACTCCTCATCCTCTTCGTAATACTCGCGCGGCGAGTAGCCCTTCTTGCGAAGCGCCTCCACCTCTTCCGCCGTATTGCCGAAGATAAAGATATTCTCCGCCCCCACGTGGTCCAGCATCTCGACGTTGGCGCCGTCCAGCGTGCCGATGGTCAGCGCGCCGTTCAGGGCAAACTTCATGTTGCTGGTGCCGGACGCTTCCGTTCCCGCCGTGGAAATCTGCTCGGAGAGATCCGCCGCCGGAATAATCAGCTGCGCCAGGCTCACGCTGTAGTTCGGGATAAACACCACCTTCAGCCTGTCGCCAATGTCCGGATCCTGGTTGACCACCTTCGCCACATCGTTGATGAGGTGAATGATGTGCTTCGCCATGTAGTAGGCGGACGCCGCCTTGCCGGCAAAGATTTTCACGCGCGGCACCCACTCCGCCCTCGGATCGGCCTTAATGCGGTTGTAGTGGGTAATAACGTGCAGCACGTTCATCAGCTGACGCTTGTACTCGTGGATACGCTTGATTTGCACGTCAAACAGCGCTTTCGGGTTTGCCACCACGTTGAGGTGCATCGCCAGCCAGACTGCCAGACGCTTTTTGTTCAGCAGCTTGGCTTCCCGCACGGCTTTGTTTACCGTCGGGAAATCAATGTGCTGCTCAAGCTCGCTCAGCTGGCTCAAATCGGTGCGCCAGGTGCGGCCAATGTTCTCATCCAGCACGTCGGAGAGCGGCTGGTTCGCCAGAGCCAGCCAGCGGCGCGGCGTAACGCCGTTGGTCACGTTGCAGAAACGCGTCGGGAAGATCTTCGCGAAGTCCGCGAACAGCGACTGCACCATCAGGTTCGAGTGCAGCTCTGACACCCCGTTCACCTTGTGGCTGATCACCACCGCCAGCCAGGCCATGCGTACGCGACGGCCGTTGGATTCATCAATGATCGAGGCGCGGCTCAGCAGGCCGGTATCGTTCGGGTACTGCTCCTGCAGGGTCTTGAGGAAGTAGTCGTTGATCTCGAAGATGATCTGCAGGTGGCGCGGCAGAATTTTGCCGAGCATGTCCACCGGCCACGTCTCCAGCGCTTCGCTCATCAGCGTGTGGTTGGTGTACGAGAACACCTGGCAGGTCACTTCAAACGCGTCATCCCAGCTGAACTTATGCTCGTCAATCAGCAGGCGCATCAGCTCGGGGATCGACAGCACCGGATGGGTGTCGTTGAGGTGAATAGCGGTTTTCTCTGCCAGATTCGCGTAGGTTTTGTGCAGCTGATAGTGACGGCTGAGGATATCCTGAATCGTTGCCGAGACGAGGAAATACTCCTGACGCAGGCGCAGCTCGCGGCCCGAGTAGGTCGAGTCATCCGGGTAGAGCACGCGGGAGACGTTCTCGGAGTGGTTTTTATCTTCCACCGCCGCGAAGTAGTCGCCCTGGTTAAATTTACCCAGGTTGATCTCGCTACTGGCCTGCGCGTTCCACAGACGCAGCGTATTGGTCGCATCGGTGTCGTAGCCGGGGATGATCTGGTCATAGGCAACGGCGAGGATCTCTTCGGTTTCCACCCAGCGGGATTTTTTCCCTTCCTGCTGAATGCGCCCGCCAAAGCGCACCTTATAGCGCGTATTGTGGCGCTTGAACTCCCACGGGTTACCGTATTCCAGCCAGTAGTCCGGCGACTCTTTCTGACGTCCATCGACGATGTTCTGCTTGAACATGCCGTAGTCGTAGCGAATACCGTACCCGCGTCCCGGCAGCGCCAGCGTCGCCAGCGAATCAAGGAAGCAGGCGGCAAGACGCCCGAGACCACCGTTACCCAGCCCCGGGTCGTTCTCTTCGTCAATCAGCTCTTCTAAGTCCAGCCCCATCTCTTCCAGCGCGTTTTTAACGTCGTCGTAAATACCGAGCGACAGCAGCGCGTTGGAGAGGGTGCGGCCAATCAGAAATTCCATCGACAGGTAGTACACCTGTCGCGTCTCCTGCGACATCTGGGCGCGGTTGGAGCGCAGCCAGCGTTCGACCATACGGTCCCGCACCGCAAACAGCGTGGCGTTCAGCCATTCGTGCTTGTTGGCAATAACGGGATCTTTCCCGATGGTAAACATCAGCTTATAGGCGATGGAGTGCTTTAACGCCTCAACGCTGAGCGTGGGTGAAGAGTAGCTAAATGGAGCATTCATATCAGTAACTTCGCCTCGTTACATCAAGCGTTGATAAAGGTCGCGGTAGGACTGCGCCGCAACGTGCCAGCCAAAGTCCATGGACATCGCCTGACGCTGCACGTAACGCCAGAGGGATGGACGGGACCACAAGACGAAAGCGCGCCGGATCGCGCGAAGCAGCGACCAGGCATTACTGTCCTCAAAGACGAACCCGCTGGCGATACCGTCCGCCAGGTTCTCCAGAGAACTATCCGACACCGTATCCGCCAGCCCGCCCGTGCGCCGCACCAGCGGCAGCGTGCCGTATTTCAGACCATAGAGCTGCGTCAGGCCGCAGGGTTCGAATCGGCTCGGTACCAGAATCACGTCCGCACCGCCCATGATGCGGTGGGAAAACGCTTCGTGATAGCCAATCTGTACGCCCACCTGCCCCGGATGTTCCGCCGCGGCCGCCAGGAAGCCTTCCTGCAACACCGGGTCGCCCGCGCCGAGCAGCGCCAGCTGGCCGCCCTGCTCCAGTAGCCCCGGCAGCGCCTCCAGCACCAGATCCAGCCCTTTCTGGCTGGTCAGGCGGCTGACCACCGCAAACAGCGGCACCTTGTCGTTGACCTTAAGCCCCATCGCAATCTGCAGCTGACGCTTGTTTTCCGCTTTATCTTCCACCGAGTCGCGCCCGTAGCGCGCCGCCAGCAGAAGATCGGTTTCCGGGTTCCAGATCTGCTCATCCACGCCGTTCAGGATCCCCGACAGGCGACCTTCACGATGGCGCTGCTGCAGCAGGCCTTCCATGCCGTAGCCAAACTCCGGCTGGGTGATTTCTCGCGCATAGGTGGGGCTAACCGCCGTAATGTGGTCGGCGTAGTACAGCCCCGCCTTCAGGAACGAAATCTGCCCGTTAAACTCCAGCCCGTGCATGTTAAAGAACGACCATGGCAGATCGATGTCATTCATATGATGGGCGTAATACATGCCCTGATACGCCAGGTTGTGCACCGTAAACACCGACCTGGCCGGATGGCCTTTCGCCGCCAGATACGCGGGCGCAAGCCCGGCATGCCAGTCGTGCGCGTGTACCACGTCAGGACGCCAGAACGGATCCAGCCCGACCGCCATCTCTGCGCCCACCCAGCCGAGCAGCGCAAAGCGCAGCACGTTGTCGGTATAGGCGAACAGGTTGGTATCGTGATACGGGCTGCCCGGTCGGTTGTATAAATGCGGCGCGTCAATCAGGTAAATCCCTACGCCATTGTAGTGTCCAAACAGCAGGGTAATACGTCCCGCGAAGGTTTCACGGCGGCTAACAACCTTTGCATCAGGAATACCGCGTCGGATATCCGGAAAAGCGGGCAACAACACGCGGGTATCTACCCCTCCGGCAATTTGCGCCGCCGGTAGTGCCCCAAGAACATCCGCCAGTCCGCCCGTTTTTAACAACGGGAACATCTCAGAACATACGTGTAAAACCTGCATCATCGCTCCTGTTTGATTTGCAGCTTCCGCAACATTTCCCGTGTTACTAACACGATCCCCTCTTCCGAACGGTAGAAACGACGCGCATCTTCTTCCGCGTTTTCGCCAATCACCATCCCCTCAGGAATGACGCAGGCACGGTCGATTACGCAACGACGCAGACGACACGAGCGCCCTACCCAGACATCCGGCAGCAGAACGGCCGAATCGATATTACAGAATGAGTTTATACGCACGCGCGGGAACAGCACGGACTGCACCACCACCGAACCGGAGATAATGCACCCGCCAGAAACCAGCGAGTTTAGCGTCATGCCGTGGCTGCCGGAACGGTCCTGCACGAACTTCGCGGGCGGCAGCGATTCCATATGGGTGCGAATCGGCCAGTTCTGGTCGTACATGTCCAGCTCGGGCGTTACGGATGCCAGATCGAGGTTGGCTTTCCAGTACGCTTCCAGGGTTCCCACGTCGCGCCAGTAAGGTTCCGCATTAGGATCGGACTGCACGCAGGACAGCGGGAAGGGGTGTGCATACGCCATGCCAGCTTTGGTGATTTTCGGAATAATGTCTTTGCCGAAATCGTGGCTGGAGTTTTCGTCTTTGTCGTCTTCTTCCAGCAGCTCATAAAGATAATCTGCATCAAAGACATAGATCCCCATGCTGGCGAGCGATTTGGTGTCGTCCCCCGGCATGGTTGGCGGGTTCGACGGCTTTTCGACAAAGTCGATAATCTTGTCGTCCGCATCCACGTGCATCACGCCAAAGGCGGTTGCTTCAGCAACGGGCACGGGCAAACACGCCACGGTGCATCGCGCCCCTTTTTCCACATGGTCGATCAGCATGTGGGAGTAATCCTGCTTGTAGATGTGGTCACCCGCGAGGATCACGATGTATTCCGCGTTGTAGCGGCGAATGATGTCGAGGTTTTGGGTTACGGCATCCGCCGTACCGCGGTACCAGTTTTCCCCGTGAACGCGCTGCTGAGCGGGAAGCAGATCGACAAACTCGTTCATCTCTTCGCTGAAGAATGACCAGCCGCGCTGAATGTGCTGCACCAGCGTGTGCGACTGGTACTGCGTAATGACGCCAATGCGGCGAATGCCTGAGTTCAGGCAGTTGGAGAGTGCAAAATCGATAATACGAAACTTACCACCAAAGTGAACCGCTGGCTTGGCGCGCTTGATGGTTAAATCTTTCAGACGGGTACCGCGCCCGCCCGCGAGTATCAGGGCAACTGTTTTTAATGGTAGCTGG
This sequence comes from Enterobacter cloacae complex sp. P40C2, assembly GCF_014930695.1. Taxonomy (NCBI): domain Bacteria; kingdom Pseudomonadati; phylum Pseudomonadota; class Gammaproteobacteria; order Enterobacterales; family Enterobacteriaceae; genus Enterobacter; species Enterobacter cloacae complex sp. P40C2. Next base: position 86,404 of record NZ_JADBRP010000015.1, read on the forward strand.
CGTGCCAACATTAACGGATCGTTCTTCTCTAATCTAACCATGACTAACTCCTTTTTTATCATCTTTGGAATACGCACACTCCGTGCGCAGGCCCGTGCCAGACAGCCATAACTACCGGATTATCCGCTCCGGCAAAGGGAGGAACGGCTCGCCATTCCCCGTCAGGTAAAACAATCTCTGCGACGTCATCCGTCGCGTTGAGCGTAACCAGCCAGCGATCCGAAAGCAGGATCTGCAGGCGCGGTACGCCGTGTTGCCACTCTTGCGCGCTTAACGGTTGCGCGTCTTGATTCAGCCAGCGAACGTTGCCGTCGCCTTCTTCCCACCAGCGATCGGCGGTAAGCGCGGGAATGTGCTGGCGAAGATGGATCAGCGCCGCGGTGAAATGGATCAACCCGCTGTTCGCTTCTCCCCAGTCGAGCCAGGTCAGGGTATTGTCCTGGCAATAGGCGTTGTTGTTGCCGTGCTGGCTATGGCCGTGCTCATCGCCCGCCAGCAGCATCGGCGTGCCCTGCGACAGCAAAAGCGTCGTCAGCAGCGCATGAACGCTGGCGCGTCGCCGCTCGATCACGTCCAGACTTCCGCCTAACCCTTCTATACCATGATTGAAGCTATGGTTATTGTTAGTGCCATCGCGATTCTCCTCGCCGTTTGCCTCATTGTGTTTCTGATTGAAACAAACGCAGTCGCGCAGCGTGAAACCGTCGTGCGCCGTTACCAGATTGACGGTGGCCGACGGACGTTTTCCGTCACGCTTAAAGAGATCGCTGGAGCCGGCAAAGCGGCTGGCGAACTCTCCCAGCGACAGATCGCGCGCCAGCCAGAAGCGGCGGACGGCGTCGCGGAAGTGATCGTTCCACTCGGCAAACAGCGGCGGGAAGTTCCCCACCTGATAACCGCCCTCGCCGATATCCCACGGCTCCGCGATGAGCTTCACCTGTGAAAGTACCGGGCAGTTTTTTATCGCCTCAAACAGCGGCGCCTGCTGGCTGAATGCCGGGGTACGCCCCATCACCGGCGCCAGGTCAAAACGAAAGCCGTCCACGTGGAACGTCTCAACCCAGTACTTCAGGCACTCGTACGCGTAATGCGTGACTGCCGGATGGCTAAGGTTGAGCGTGTTACCACAGCCGGTCCAGTTCTCGTAGTCGCCGTCTTCCCTGATCCAATAATAGCTACGGTTATCGATTCCGCGCTGTGAGAGCGTCGGGCCGTCCAGATCGCTTTCCGCGCTGTGGTTTAACACCACGTCGAGAATGACCTCAATTCCCGCCGCGTGAAGCGCTTTCACCGCGTCGCGAAACTCATCCCGCGCCTTCTCCGGATGCACCGCGTAGCGCGGTTCAAGGGCGAACATCGCCAGCGGGTTGTAGCCCCAGTAGTTACTTAACCCAAGACGCTGAAGGCGCGGCTCGCTGGCGAAATGCGCCACCGGCAGCAGCTCCAGCGCGGTAATGCCCAGCTGCTTCAGGTAGGCGACCATCGTCGGATGCCCAAGCGCCTTATAGGTGCCGCGCATCTCTTTCGGGATCGACGGGTGCAGATACGTCAGCCCTTTGACGTGAGCTTCATAAATGACGGTATTGCCCCACGGCGTGCGCGGTGGGGCATCGTCTTCCCAGTCGTAGAGATCGTGCACCACCACGCTTTTGGGCGCGACGGACGCGCTGTCGCGGTGGTCGGGTTCACCGTAGCCGACGTGGAACAGCGGGTCGTCTTTAAACTCGCCGTCCACGCGGTGGGCACACGGGTCAATCAGCAGCTTCGCCGGGTTAAACCAGTGCCCCTGAGAAGGTGCCCAGGGGCCGTGAACGCGAAAACCGTAGTGCATCCCCGGCCGTCCTCCGGCCAGGTAGCCATGCCAGGTATCTCCCGTGCGCGCCGGTAAATCGTAACGATGCTCGTTACCTTCCCCGTCAAACACGCAGAGTTCCACCCGCTCCGCGTGAGCAGAAAAGAGCGTGAAGTTCACCCCCTTTCCGTCAAAACTCGCCCCGAGCGGTTCGGGTTTACCTGCCGTAAGCTGCGTCATTCTCCCTCCCGCACCAGCCAGATGGTGCTAAGCGGCGGCAGCGTCAGGCTGAGGGAGTTCGGACGACCGTGGCTTTCGATGGCGTCGCTCTGCACCAGGCCACCGTTACCGGCGTTGCTGCCGTGGTAGTGCATGGAGTCGGTATTGAGAATTTCACGCCATTTGCCCGGCTGGTTAATGCCGAAGCGGTAGTGCTCACGCGGTACCGGCGTGAAGTTGCTGGCAACGACGATCTCGTTACCCGCTTTGTCACGACGCACAAAGACAAACACCGAGCGCGCGTGGTCGTCCACCACCAGCCACTCAAAGCCATACGGATCGAAGTCCAGCTCGTGCAGCGCTTTGTGATGGCGGTAGGTCAGGTTCAGATCGCGGACCAGACGCTGCACGCCGTGGTGCCAGTTGTCAGCGCCTTCCAGCAGATGCCAGTCGAGGCTGGAGTCGTGGTTCCACTCGCGCCCCTGGGCAAACTCGTTGCCCATAAACAGCAGCTTTTTGCCCGGGAAGGCAAACATCCAGCCGTAGTAGGCGCGCAGGTTGGCAAACTTCTGCCACGCGTCGCCCGGCATGCGGTCGAGAATGGATTTTTTGCCGTGCACCACTTCATCGTGCGACAGCGGCAGCATGAAGTTTTCGGTGTAGTTGTAGAGCAGCCCGAAGGTGAGCTTGTCGTGATGATACTGACGATAAACCGGATCGAGCTTCATGTAGTCGAGCGTGTCGTGCATCCAGCCAAGGTTCCACTTGTACCAGAAGCCCAGGCCGCCCGTTGACGGCGGACGCGAAACGCCCGGGAAGTCGGTGGACTCTTCCGCCATGGTCACGGCACCGTCGACCTGCTCGCCGATAATGCGGTTGGTGTTGCGAAGAAACTCAATCGCTTCCAGGTTCTCGCGACCGCCATACTCGTTCGGGATCCACTCGCCCTCTTTGCGGCTATAGTCGCGATAGATCATCGACGCCACCGCATCCACGCGCAGGGCATCAATGCCGAAGCGCTCGATCCAGTAGAGCGCGTTCCCGACCAGGTAGTTCGCTACCTCACGCCGCCCGTAGTTGTAGATCAGCGTATTCCAGTCCTGGTGATAGCCTTCGCGCGGGTCGCTGTGCTCGTACAGCTTCGTGCCGTCGAACTCGGCCAGCGCAAAATCATCCGACGGGAAGTGGCCCGGCACCCAGTCGAGAATGACGTTCAGACCAGCGGCGTGCGCGGCATCAACGAAATAGCGGAAGTCATCGCGCGTGCCGAAGCGGCGGGTAGGCGCGTACATTCCGGTGGGCTGATAGCCCCAGCTTCCGTCGAAGGGGTGTTCGTTGATCGGCAGCAGCTCCAGATGGGTAAAGCCCATCCATTTGGCGTACGGTACCAGCTGGTCAGCCAGCTCGCGATAGCTCAGCCAGAAGTTGTCATCGGTGTGGCGGCGCCAGGAGCCGAGATGCACCTCATAAACGGAGATTGGCGCGTCGAAGCGGTTAGCCTGCTTGCGCTCCTCCGTCTGGACCACCTTCTCCGGCAGGCCGCAAATAAGAGAGGCGGTATTCGGGCGCAGCTCCGCTTCAAAGGCGTACGGGTCAGATTTAATACGCAGCTTGCCGTTGGCATCGATCATCTCGAACTTGTAGAGCTGACCGTTATGCGCCCCGGGGATGAACAGCTCCCAGATGCCGGTTTCCCGGCGCAGGCGCATGGGGTGGCGGCGGCCGTCCCAGTAGTTGAACTGCCCGACGACGGAGACGCGCCGGGCGTTTGGCGCCCATACGGCAAACCGCGTGCCGGTAATACCATCCATGGTATCCGCATGGGCACCCAGCGTTTCATAAGGCCGCAGATGGGTGCCTTCGGACAGCAGCCAGGCATCCATCTCTTTCAAGAGCGGACCAAAGCTATAGGGGTCGTCAATCAGGTTCTGCTGACCGTGCCAGATGACGGCAAGCTGATAACGAAAGGGGTTTTTACGACGAGGCATGACGCCCGAGAAGAAGCCACGCGAGTCGAGGCATTCCAGATTACCCACCTTGCGGCCGGTTTTGGGTTCGATAACCCATACTTCTGTTGCATCCGGTAACAGCGCGCGAACTTCCAGCCCGGCCTCTGTACGGTGCATCCCTAGCACAGAAAAGGGGTCGGCAAAATGACCCGCAATAAGCGCATTAATCACGTCTCTCGAAATACGATCGGACATGGTATTCATCCTGTTTTTTTATGTCGCCCTTTTTACTCGCTCCGGGACGACTTTTAATGTGACCTAAACGGTGCAGCTCATCCTCTCTGCTCCGTCCTACCCTCAGGTGAGAAATAAATCTTCCTTAAAGCATAGCCAACGACGAGGTTCCTCCTGATAAAAAATAAGACATCTGCGTTTTACTCCATGTAGTACGCACAAAAAGGGGGGCGATAATCACCCCCCGTGTTTAACAAAGTATTACGCCAGCTGGCGCAGCATGCGGCGCAGCGGCTCGGCGGCACCCCACAGCAGCTGGTCGCCAACGGTGAACGCGGAGAGGTACTCCGGGCCCATGTTCAGCTTACGCAGACGGCCAACCGGCGTGGTCAGCGTGCCGGTGACGGCTGCCGGAGTCAGCTCGCGCATGGTGATATCACGATCGTTTGGCACCACTTTCGCCCACGGGTTGTGTGCGGCGAGCAGCTCTTCCACGGTCGGAATAGACACATCTTTTTTCAGTTTAATGGTGAAGGCCTGGCTGTGGCAGCGCAGCGCGCCGATACGCACGCACAGGCCGTCGACCGGAATGGTGTTCGCGGTAGCGAGGATTTTGTTGGTCTCAGCCTGGCCCTTCCACTCTTCGCGGGTCTGGCCGTTATCCAGCTGTTTGTCGATCCACGGGATCAGACCGCCGGCCAGCGGTACGCCAAAGTTATCGACCGGCAGCTCGCCGCTGCGGGTCAGCTGGGTGACTTTGCGCTCGATGTCCAGAATCGCGGAAGCCGGGTCGGCCAGCTCGGTCGCAACGCTCTGGTGCAGCTGGCCCATCTGCGTCAGCAGCTCGCGCATATGGCGCGCGCCGCCGCCGGATGCCGCCTGGTAGGTCGCCACGGAAACCCACTCCACCAGATCCTGGGCGAACAGGCCGCCGAGGGACATCAGCATCAGGCTGACGGTGCAGTTGCCGCCGACAAAGGTTTTCACGCCGTTATTCAGGCCGTCGGTGATGACGTCCTGGTTAACCGGGTCGAGAATGATGATGGCATCGTCTTTCATACGCAGCGAAGAGGCCGCGTCAATCCAGTAGCCCTGCCAGCCGCTTTCACGCAGCTTCGGATAAATATCGTTGGTATAATCGCCGCCCTGGCAGGTCACAATAATGTCGAGTGCCTTCAGCGCTTCCAGATCGTAAGCATCCTGCAACGTGCCTGTGGTACCACCAAAGGACGGTGCAGCCTGGCCGAGCTGTGAAGTAGAGAAGAAGACCGGGCGGATGGCGTCGAAATCGCGCTCTTCAACCATGCGTTGCATGAGTACAGAGCCGACCATACCGCGCCAGCCGATAAAACCAACGTTTTTCATAGCATTTTTTTCCTGCAAGGGGTGTGTGCTGATTGTGCAAGCCAGTATTGAACTGGGATATGCTTCACATTACAAAATGCTGCCAAAGTCGCAAGCGAAATTAATCGATGATTGCCCGGCTATCAGAAAAAGTGCTAATCATCGGAATAACACTACTAAGACTCAGGGATAATTTAAAGATGAGTGAAATCATTTCCGCCGCGGTTTTATTGATCCTGATTATGGATCCACTCGGAAACCTGCCGATCTTCATGTCGGTGCTGAAACACACCGAGCCGAAGCGCCGCCGGGCGATCATGATCCGCGAGCTGCTCATCGCCCTGGTGGTGATGTTCATCTTCCTGTTCGCCGGTGAAAAAATCCTCGCGTTCCTGAACTTACGCGCTGAAACGGTTTCGATTTCCGGCGGGATTATTCTGTTCCTGATTGCCATTAAGATGATTTTCCCGAGCGCGGAAGGCAGCAGCAGCGGCCTGCCTGCGGGTGAAGAGCCGTTTATCGTGCCGCTGGCGATTCCCCTGGTTGCCGGGCCGACGATTCTGGCCACATTGATGCTGCTGTCGCATCAGTACCCGAATCAGATGAGCCACCTGGTCATTGCCCTGCTGATCGCCTGGGGCGGAACGTTCATTATTCTGCTGCAGTCGTCGCTGTTCCTGCGCCTGCTGGGCGAAAAAGGGGTGAACGCGCTGGAGCGTCTGATGGGGCTGATTCTGGTGATGATGGCGACGCAGATGTTCCTGGACGGGATACGGGCGTGGATGAAGGGCTAGGTAAAAGCAAAACGGCAATCTTCGATTGCCGTTTTTAGTGGTTGCTCCCTCTCCCCGTGGGAGAGGGAGAAAACCGGAGTGACTTGTAGGTCGGGTAAGGCGAAGCCGCCACCCGACAAAATAAGATCTCTGCGGCCTGTTGCCCTCACCCCCAACCCTCTCCCACAGGGAGAAGGAGAAAACCAGGGTTAGCTCAGCAGCGTAAACGCAATCATCCCGACAACCGCACCCGTCGTGCCGAGGATGGTTTCCATCAGCGTCCAGGTTTTCAGGGTTTGCGCTTCGGTCGCGCCGGTAAATTTACCGAACAGCCAGAAGCCTGCGTCGTTCACGTGCGATACCACAATCGAACCGCCCGCGATGCAGATAGACAGCGCCGCCATCTGCGCACCGGAGTAGTTCAGCTGCTCAATCACCGGCATCACCAGGCCTACGGCCGTTAAACAGGCAACGGTCGCGGAGCCCTGAATGATACGTACCGCCGCGGCCAGCACGAAGCAGGTCACCGCAATCGGCAGGCCCATTCCGGTCAGCGCTTCACCCAGAGCAGGACCCACGCCGGAATCAACCAGCACCTGCTTGAACACGCCACCGGCACCGATCACCAGCAGAATGATGCCCGCAGGCTGCAGCGCAGCACCGCAGATCTCCATCACGCGGTCTTTCGGCATGCCCTGACGCATCGCCAGGCCGTAAATTGCCACCAGACACGCCACCAGGATCGCGGTAAACGGATGACCGATAAACTCAAACCATTCATAGGCGGTAGAGCCTTCAGGCACAAAGCGGGCGGCAATGGTTTTCAGCCCCACCAGCACCAGCGGCAGCAGGATCAGCGACAGGCTGAAGCCGAAGGACGGCATTTTGCCCTCGCCCAGGTGCGGCTCGGTGATGTCGTCAGGAATGTGCAGCTCGACGTAGCGGCTGATGAAGTTGCCCCACAGCGGACCGGCGATAATCATCCCCGGGATTGCCGCGCACAGGCCAATCAGGATCATCCAGCCAAAGTCGGCGTGCATCTGGGAAGCCAGCAGCATCGGCGCAGGCCCCGGCAGCAGAAACGCCGCGGCTGCCGCCACACCCGCAAACAGCGGAATGACCAGCTTCACAAGGTTAGTGCCGGTATGGCGCGCCATGGAGAACGCTACGCTAATCAGCAGCACCACGGCCACCTCAAAGAACAGCGGCAGCGCGCAAATCAGGCCAGCGAGGCCAATCGCGTAGTGCGCGCGGCTGTGGCCGAAGGATTTCAGCATCTTGACGGCAATCTGGTCGACCGCGCCCGTCTCGTGCAGGATCTTGCCAAACATCGCGCCCAGCGCGACCACAATGGCCAGGAAGCCCAGCGTGCCGCCCATCCCTTTTTCCATCGTCGCGGCGATCTTGTCGAGCGGCATGCCGGAAAAGAGACCTGCACCAATAGAAACCACCATCAAAGCAACGAAAGCGTGCATACGCGCCTTCATCACTAAAAACAGCAGCAGTAAAACGGAACCCACTGCTGTCAAAACAAGCGTTAATGTACTCAAAACTTATTGCCTTTTATTGATAACCTCGATGGTGCTGGCTACAACACCTTCCAGCGGCTGATCGATATCAACCACCAGGACATCCTGCTCGTCAGCACCCGGCTCCTGCAGCGCTTCGAACTGCGTCACCAGCATCTGGGTTTTGAAGAAGTGGCCCTTACGCGCCTTCAGACGGCTTTCAATTACCTCGAAATCACCCTTCAGATAGATGAAGGAGAGGTTCGGGTTGCCGTCGCGCAGCAGATCGCGATAGGTTTTTTTCAGCGCGGAGCAGACGATCAGGGAAACTTTGTTGGTACGCTGCATCGCGAACGCGGCGTCATTCAGCGCCTGCAGCCACGGTTTGCGGTCGTCGTCGTTCAGCGGCTCGCCGGCGGCCATTTTGGTGATGTTGCTGCGCGGATGGAGGAAGTCGCCATCAAGAAACGCAGCCTGGAGTTGATGCGCCACTTCGCTCGCCACGGCAGATTTACCGCTACCGGACACGCCCATCAGGACGTAAACGTGGTGATCGTGATTAGTCGTGCTCAAAGGGTGTCCCTCAGTCAATTGTTACGGGTAACAGTTATCGGTAACATTGTCCTGCCGGGGCAAAAGAGAAGCAATATCCAAACGTGCGCGAAGTGAATAAGTGTGAGCTACTTCAAATTTGTCGGATTAAATAGATCCACCCGGTGACAAGGTGAAACCTAAATCTAACATTTTAGGGGTAACTGCCTCACCACGAATGCGCGCCAGCAGGCGTTCTGCACCGATGCGGCCCATGCGTTCACGCGGGGTCAGGACGCTCGCCAGGCGCGGCTCCATCACCTGACCAATGTCGTGGCCGTGGAATCCGGCAATCGCCATATCGTCAGGGATCTTCAGCCCCAGACGCTGGCACTCAAACGCCGCGCCGACCGCAAGGTCATCGTTGGTACAGAAAATACCGTCCAGTTGCGGATACTCGCGTCGCGCCTGGCGCATCAGCTCAATACCCGAGGTGTAGGATGAGGATTGCTCCACCATCACGCTGTACGGGATCAAACCGGCGTCGAGCATCGCCTGCTCGTATCCTTTCTGTTTGATGATAGTACGTTCATCCAGACGTGCACCCAGGTAAGCGATGTGCCGGTGGCCGCGGGCGATAATGGCCGCGGTCATCTGCCGCGCCGCTTCGAAGTTATCGAACCCAACGGCAATGTCGAGGCACGGCGACTGGCTGTCCATCAGCTCCACCACCGGAATGCCCGCCACTTCGATCATTTTCAGCGTGCGGGCAGTGTGGGTACGCTCCGTTAAAATCAGGCCATCGATGTTCCAGGAGAGCATCGATTCAAGACGTTCTTCCTCCAGTTCCGGCTTGTACCCATAGTGCGCGAGCATGGTCTGATAACCAAACGCATCGGTGACGCTTTCGATGCCGCGCAGCACTTCGGCGAAAACCTGGTTAGTTAAGGAAGGAAGCAGGACGCCCACCGCACGGCTGGTCGCATTGGAGAGAATATCGGGGGCGCGGTTGGGGATATAACCCAGTTCATCAAGGGCTGCGGCAATCTTGCCACGCAACGCGACGGAAACCTGTTCCGGGTTACGTAAAAAGCGGCTGACCGTCATTTTGGTCACACCGACGCGATCGGCGACATCCTGAAGTACGGGGCGTTTCTTTTTCATCGTCCTGAGAAATCTTGAAGTGAGAGATTTGCTCAGTTTATCACGGACAAAGCTCAACCTTCCCCGTTTAAAGGGAAGGTTGAGAAATTATTTAGACCGGCGGCAGGTCAAACAGCAGGATTTCGCTTTCGCTGTCGGCATGCACGGAGAGCGCCTGCTCGTCCCAGATAGCCAGACCATCTGCGGTTGTGGCTTTGGTGCCGTTAATGGTCACGTCGCCCTTCACCACCTGGATCCACACGCGGCGGTTGGCGGCAATCTGGTGTACGGACTGTTCATCTTTCGCCAGCGCCCAGCGGTACAGCTCCATATCCTGATGCACCTTCAGGGAACCTTCACGCGCATCCGGAGAGAGCACCAGCTGTTTGCCCTGTTTCGCGTCGAAGCGGCGCTGCTCGTAGCGCGGCGTGATGCCGGTTTCTTCCGGAATGATCCAGATCTGATACAGGTGCAGTTTTTCCGTTTTGCTCGGGTTGTACTCGGAGTGACGCACCCCGGTGCCAGCGCTCATAATCTGGAACTCGCCCGCCGGAACCTGCTCTTTATTGCCCATGCTGTCCTGGTGCTCAACCGCCCCTTCCAGTACGTAGGTCAAAATTTCCATATCCTTGTGCGGGTGGGTACCGAAGCCCTGGCCTGCATCAATCACGTCATCGTTAATGACGCGCAGCGCGGAGAAGCCCATGAAGTTCGGGTCATAATAGTCGGCAAACGAGAATGAATGCCATGAGTCCAGCCAGCCATGATTTGCGTGACCACGTTCGTTTGCTTTGCGTAAGTAGATCATTGTTTTCACCCTCAGTTCGTTTCGATGGAGTAAGTGTGGACGCAAACCGTCTGGGATCATAGAGGGTGAAAATTGACTCCTCTGTTCAAAATTTATGAACAAGTTCAGAGGAGCCGTTTTTGCTTATCTGGCAAGGGTTATCGTGGCAGGAGACGCCTGTTCGAAGGCGCGTTCAAGGATTTCCAGGTTGGTGAAAACGTCAGATTCCTTGACGTAATTCGGCGCGCCATTGGTGAGGGTTTCATACAGCGCATCATAGACGCGGCCATAGTCACCGGCTTCGGGCTTCAGCTCTTCTCTGACCGTTACGCCCTCATCGTTCACATACTCGAGCACGCCTGCGGAATCGTCCGCGGCAAAACCCGGTTCGCCGGGCATGATATTAGCCTTCAGGCTGGTCTCCTGCTGGTCGATGCCGTACCTGATAAACGAGCCTCTGGTGCCGTGAACGATAAATTTCGGGTAGTCGATTTTCACCAGATGGCTGGTTTTGACGATGGCTTTCAGGTCACCGTAGAACAGCTGCGCCTCGAAGGTGTCATCCGGGTTGGCTTTATTGCGCAGGCTGCGAATGTCGTACGCCACGTGGTCCGGTCGGCCAAACAGGGAAATGATCTGGTCCATGGTGTGCACACCAAGACCGTAGAAGGAACCGTCCTGCGGCAGGCCGGGTTTGGTTTCCGCCACCGGGCGGTAGTAATCGAAGTGGCTTTCGATTTCCACGATGTCGCCGAGCTTGCCGCTCTCTATCGCCTTTTTCGCCGTCAGGAAGCAGCCGTCAAAGCGGCGGTTCTGATACGGCGTGACGGTCAGCCCCTTGCTCTTCGCCAGCGCGAACAGTTCCTTCGCTTCGGCGATGGTCGGGGTGAACGGTTTTTCCACCAGCACGTTTTTGCCCGCCTCGAGCGCACGTTTCGCATAGTCGAAGTGGCTGTCGGCATGGGTGCAGACGATGACCAGTTTAACCTGCGGGTCGCCCAGTACCTCATCAAGATCGCTGGTGAAATGAATATGGGAATACTGCGGAGACTGCTCTTCCGGCTTCGCGCTGCGGCGGTAGATATGGGCAACGTGCCAGCTGTCTTTACGGTTGAGAACATACGGAAGGTGATAGCGGGTAGTGCTTTTACCAAATCCAATAAATGCACAGTTCAGGGTCATGGTTCCGTCCTTTGTTATCAGGTTTCTGTTTTCACTATAGCGATAAATTTGACCTAAAGAATCCTAAAATGGCGGCAGTTGCCTTGACCGTGCTGCTAAAAAACACGATAAGGTGAAGGTCAAATCTATGCTCGCGAAGGGAGTCGCGCCCATTCCTATGGAAAGGAAATATCTCGCGTTAAACAGTGCGCTTCTCTTCTGGCTGCTGGCGCTTCTCGCCTGGTGCTATGCCGCCTGGCAACTCGCATGGCTCTTCGCAGCATTATCTGTACTGGCCTTCACTCTCCCCCTGCTTATCAACCTGGGAAACGTTATGTTTAAGAAGAACAAAATGAATGATATCAAGGTGCCAAATCCCCTGCCGTCGCCACCTGTCCTGGAGAAAGAACCTACCGCCACCGAGAAGCACGGTACCACGGTGATTGCGACTGACGTCCGCGTTGAAGGCAATATCGTTTCGACTGGTCACGTCTACGTGCACGGTGAGCTCATCGGCAACATTGCTTCCGAACAGAGTCTGATCAAAATCATGCGCGGGGGGCGGGTTGAGGGAAACATCACCTGCCGGGAGCTGATTATTGACGGGACCGTCATCGGTGAATGCCACAGTGACGCCATAGAAATATGCGAAAACGGTGAGCTGACGGGAACGCTTTCCTACCGCGCGCTGGCCGTTAAAAAAGGGGGGATCTTTTCCGGTATTGCCGAGATGCTGCCCGCCGCTATCGAAAAGAACAACGTCGTAGGCCTGATCAAGGACATCCCTGCTAACGCACCTGAAGCGTGCGAGCTTGCCAAATAAAAAGCAAAAAAAAGCCAGCTAGAAGCTGGCTAAAGTAATACTGGAAGCAATGTGAGCAATGTCGTGCTTTCAGGTTACCGCAGGGGTCTTCCTGAACGCAGAGCAATAATAATCATTCTCATTCGCACTTGTCCAACACTTTTTGCAAAAAATAGCGATTGACTCGAAATTTAAAGTCATTGATGTTGGAAGGGACTTTTAACTGACCGAGGATGAAGGAATGAGTGAGATAGTGATACGCCACGCTGAACCGAAAGATTATGACGCCATTCGTCAGATCCACGCCCAGCCGGAGGTGTATCACAACACGCTACAGGTTCCTCATCCCTCAGAGCAGATGTGGCAGGAGCGGCTCGCCGACCAGCCGGGCATTAAACAGCTGGTCGCCTGTATCGACGGCACCGTTGCCGGACACCTGTGCCTTGCGGTTGCACCACGTCCGCGCCGCAGCCACGTTGCCGATTTTGGCATCAGCGTGGGCGCGCAGTGGCAAAACCGTGGCGTCGCCAGCGCCCTGATGCGCACCATGATCGATATGTGCGACAACTGGCTGCGCGTCGATCGCATTGAGCTGACGGTGTTTGTTGATAACGAACCGGCCATTGCGGTGTACAAAAAGCACGGTTTTGAGATTGAGGGGACCGGAAAGCGCTTTGCGCTGCGCAACGGTGAGTATGTGGACGCGTACTATATGGCGCGGATGAAGTAACCCCTCACCCCGACCCTCTCCCCAAAGGGGCGAGGGAGAAAAGACCACACCGTGCAATCCCCTCTCCCCTATGGGGAGAGGGTTAGGGTGAGGGGAGCCCTCAATATCCCGCCGTTAAATCATCCACCGAACGCGGGTCCGACGCGCCAAACAGCGCCCCGTCCGGCCCGACCATAATGCTCTGGGTGCTGCCCATCGCCTCCTTCACCGCCACCTTCTGTCCGCGCTGCTCCAGCAGCTTCAGGGTATCCGGGCTAAAGCCCTTCTCCACGCGCAGCTCGTCCGGCAGCCACTGGTGGTGGAAGCGCGGCGCATTGGTCGCTTCCGCCACGTTCATGCCAAAATCAATGCTGTTTACCACCATTTGCAGCACGGTGGTGATAATACGGCTGCCGCCAGGGCTACCCGTCACCAGCCAGGTTTTCCCGTCTTTCACCACGATGGTGGGCGACATGGACGACAGCGGACGCTTCTTCGGCCCCACGGCGTTAGCGTCTCCGCCCACCAGTCCGTACACGTTCGGCACGCCCGGCTTGGCGGAGAAGTCATCCATCTCGTTATTCAGCAGAATACCGCTGTTGCCCGCCACAATCCCGGTCCCGAACGTGGTGTTGAGCGTATAGGTTACCGCTACCGCGTTACCGTCTTTATCCACCACCGAGAAGTGCGTGGTCTGGTTGCTTTCATATGGTGCCAGCTTGCCGGGGCGGATCTCGCTCGACGGCTTCGCCTTGTTGATGTCGATCCCATCGGCAATCGATTTGGCATAGGCTTTGTTGGTTAGCGCCTGCCAGGGCACCTTCACAAAGTCCGGGTCACCAAGGTATTCCGAGCGGTCCGCGTAGGCGCGTTTTTCCGCCTCGGCCATCACCTGCATGGCGTCCGCGCTGCCGAAGCCAAACTTGTGCATATCGAAGTTTTCAAGAATGTTGAGGATCTGCACGATGTGAATACCGCCGGACGACGGCGGCGGCATGGAGAACACCTCATACCCGCGATAGGTGCCGCTAATCGGCTCGCGCTCCACCGCCCTGTATTCCGCCAGATCCGCTTTGGTAATCAGCCCGCCGTTCTTTTGCATTTCACTGGCAATCTGGTCGGCTATCGCCCCTTTATAGAAAGCGTCCGGGCCGTGCTCCGCAATGCGCTCCAGGCTGGTTGCCAGGTTCTTCTGCACCAGCCTGTCGCCCTTCTTCAGCGGCTCGCCGTCTTTCCAGAAAATAGCTTTGCTGTTTTCATGGTTCGGAATGACTTCGCTGCCGTAGGTTTTGAGATCGTCCGCCAGCGCGTCGTTGACCACGAAGCCGTCGCGCGCCAGCTTAATGGCAGGCTGGACCACCTTGTTCAGCGGCATGGTGCCGTATTTTTCCAGCGCCAGCGAGAAGCCCGCAACGGTGCCCGGCGTGCCGGACGCAAGGTGCGAGGTCAGGGATTTTTTGCTGTCAGGGTTGCCCTGTTCGTCGAGGAACATATCGCGCGTGGCCTGGCCGGGCGCCATTTCGCGGAAGTCGATGGCCGTGGTTTTGCCGTCTTTGGTGCGCAGCAGCATAAACCCGCCGCCGCCCAGATTCCCCGCCTGCGGGTGCGTTACGGCCAGCGCGTACCCTACCGCGACCGCCGCATCCACCGCGTTGCCCCCCTGCTTAAGCATATCAACGCCCACCTGCGTCGCCAGCGCGTCAACCGAGGCCACCATGCCGTGCGTTGCCCGCACGGGGTGGAAAACGTCCTCCTCCACGCCGTACGACACCGGAGGCGCGGCGGGCGGATTGGCCGCCACGGTAAATGTACCCCCTGCCATCAGCGCAGCGATGGCGACCCAGCGCAAAAAGGTTGGTTTCATCATTATTGTTCTCCAGGTGAAGGGGCCCATATTCCCCGCTTAAGCCTGGTTCACAACTCCTAAAAAATCATCGTTATGGTGGAATCGGAGTACACTTAAGAGAAGCCTCAAAGGAGGAGATAACCATGAAACGATTACCGATCCTGATCGCGCTGCTCCCGTTCGCCGCGTTCGCACAGCCGCTCAACACGCTGAACAACCCGAACCAGCCGGGCTACGTGATCCCGAGCCAGCAGCGCATGCAGACGGAGATGATGAGCCAGCAACAGCAGCAGAAAGGGATGCTCAATCAGCAGTTAAAAACGCAGACGCAGGTGCAGCAGCAGCACCTGCAAAGCCAGATGAACGCCAACACCCAGCGCGTCCAGCAGGGCCAGATGCGCGAGCAGCCGCTGCCCAATTCAAACGGCGGGATGTTAGGAGGCGGGATGTCGCAAAGCGGCGGTCAGCAGCATATGCTGCCGACCCAGCAGAACGGCAGCATGCTTAATAAGTAAAGTTCGGCCCGATCCGATCAATCGCATCGGTGCAGATGCTGTCCACGCCCCAGCGCAGCAGTTCGGCCGCGCGCTGGGGTTTGTTGACGGTATACACCAGAATGCGCAGACCGGCCGCCTTCAGCGCCGTCACGCGCGTCTCATCCAGCAGCGTGTGGTTGAGGTGGATCGACACGCAGCCTAAGCGGGTCGTCAGCTCGCGCCAGTCTTCGCGCCACTCGTCCAGCAGCAGCCCGCGGGGCAGCTCCGGTGCCGCTTCCTGCGCCGCTGCCAGCGCGTCAACGTCAAACGATGACAGCAGCGGCGCGGTCATCCCTTCCCACAGCTCGCGCGCGGTCAGCGCGATGACTTTGCCCGTCAGCGGCCCGGTGCCGGTGGTCGGTTTGATTTCGATATTGGCCATCATGCCGTGCTGACGACAGCGGTCCGCCACTTCCGCCAGCAGCGGCAGCGGCTCGCCCTTAAATTCGCTGCTGTACCAGCTTCCGGCGTCCACCTTCAGCAGATCGCGCCACGGCAGTTCACCCGCCACGCCCCAGCCGTTGCTGGTACGTTCAAGGTTGTCGTCATGCAGCAGAAAAATTTCGCCGTCTTTCGACAGCTTGGCGTCAAACTCGATCATCGTGTGGCCGAAGCGTGCGCCAGCATCAATTGCCGCCAGGGTGTTTTCCGGCGCCAGCTTACCGCCGCCACGGTGGGCGACGATGCGGGGATAAGGCCAGTTGCTCATACTCGTTGTCCTGTTTCACCATCAAATAAGTGCAGGTGATTTTCCGGCATATGCAGCCACAGCGTGCTGCCTGCTTTCGGGCGCTCCTGATGCGGCAGACGCACCACCAGCTTTTGCTCGCCCCAGCGTCCGTGCGCCAGGTTGTCCGCGCCCAGCATCTCCAGCGTGTCCATCACCAGCGGCACGCCGCCCTCCGCCTGAGAGGTTAAACCAATATGCTCCGGGCGGATACCGAGCGTCATCTTACGCCCGGCGTAGCCACGATAGTACCAGTTGATGGGCAATGCCATCCCGCTTTCCAGTTCAAAGTGGGTTCCCGCACTATTGATTCGCCCGTCCAGCAGGTTCATCGCCGGGCTGCCGATAAAGCTCGCCACGAAGCGGCTGGCCGGTTTTTCGTACACCTCCACCGGCGTGCCAATCTGTTCGGCAACGCCTTTGTTCATCACCATCACCCGCTGGGCGAGGGTCATGGCTTCAACCTGATCGTGGGTTACGTACAGGGAGGTGGTTTTCAGACGGCGGTGCAGCTGCTGCAGCTCCAGGCGCATCTGCACGCGCAGCTTGGCGTCGAGGTTCGAGAGCGGTTCGTCGAACAGGAACACCGCCGGATCGCGCACGATGGCGCGCCCCATCGCCACGCGCTGGCGCTGGCCGCCGGAGAGTTCGCGCGGGCGGCGCTTGAGCAGGCCGTCCAGCTCCAGAATGCGCGCCGCCTCTTTCACGCGAGCCTCAATATGGCCTTTGCCCATCCCGCGAATTTTCAGCCCCCACGCCATGTTCTCCTCCACGCTCATGTGCGGATAGAGAGCGTAGTTCTGGAACACCATCGCGATGCCGCGATCTTTTGGCTCCATCTCGGTGACGCGCTGGCGGTCGATCCAGATATCGCCAGAGGTAACGCGTTCAAGCCCCGCCACCATGCGCAGCAGCGTCGATTTGCCGCAGCCGGACGGGCCGACCATCACGATAAATTCCCCGTCCGCCACGTCGAGGGTGAGCGGCTGAATGACCTGGGTTTTACCATCCCAGCTTTTGGTGACTGCCTGAAGTTTTAAACCTGCCATCTTATTTCTCACTGTCCACTAAACCACGCACAAACGCACGCTGCATGGCTAAAACGATAACGACCGGGGGGATAAGGGTGAGCAGCATCGCCGCCATCACCTGGTTCCAGAGGGTGGTGCCTTCGCCGGTGGCGATCATGCCCTTGATGCCCGCCACGGCGGTGCCGAGGTTGACGTCCTGAATAATCAGCAGCGGCCACAGGTACTGGTTCCAGCCGTAGATAAAGGTGATCACAAACAGCGCCGCGAGGTTGGTTTTCGACAGCGGCAGCACGATGTCGCGGAAGAAGCGCATCGGCGAGGCGCCGTCAATGCGCGCGGCCTCAATCAGCTCGTCCGGCAGGGTCATAAAGAACTGGCGGAACAGGAAGGTGGCGGTCGCGGAGGCCATCAGCGGCAGGGTTAAGCCCGCGTAGCTGTCGAGCATCTTCAGGTTGGCGATTACCTCTACCGTGGGAAAGATACGTACCTCCACCGGCAGCATCAGGGTGATAAAAATCATCCAGAAGAACAGGTTACGCAGCGGAAAGCGGAACCAGACGATGGCGAAGGCCGAGAGCATCGACACGGTAATTTTGCCCACCGTAATGCCGAACGCCATGATGAAGCTGTTGAGCATCATCAGCCAGAACGGCGCGCTGTTGGCGCCCACGCCCTGGGTCCAGATGGTCTTCATGTTCTCGAAGAGGTGCGTGCCCGGGATCAGCGTCATCGGCGTGTCGAACACCGCCCTGGTGTCCAGCGTGGCGGCGACAAACGCCACGTACAGCGGGAACAGGATGACGAGAATGCCCAGAATCAGCATGGTATGGCTGAAAATCGTCAGCCCGCGACGGTTCTCAATCATTGGTAGCGCACCTTACTTTCAACATAGCGGAACTGCACCACCGTCAGGATGATGACGAGGAACATCAGCACCACCGACTGGGCGGCAGAGGCCGAAAGATCCAGACCGGCAAAGCCTTCGCGGTAGATCTTATAGATAAGCGTCGTCGTCGCCTGCACCGGTCCGCCTGCGGTCGCCGCGTCGATCACCGGGAAGGTGTCGAAGAAGGCGTACACCAGGTTGACCACCAGCAGGAAGAAACTCACCGGGGCAATCAGCGGCAGCGACAGCCTGAAGAAGCGGCGGATCGGGCCTGCGCCGTCAATGGCGGCGGCCTCCACCAGCGAGCGCGGGATGGACTGCAGCGCGGCAAAGAAGAACAGGAAGTTATAGCTAATCTGCTTCCACACCGAGGCGAACACCACCAGGAACATCGCCTGCCCGCTGTGCTGGGCGTGGTTCCAGTCGTAGCCCAGCTCGGCCAGGAAGTGGGTGATCAACCCGCGGCCGGGGTTAAACAGGAAGATCCACAGCACGGCCGCCACGGCCGGAGCGACGGCGTACGGCAGCAGCATCAGCGTCTGGTACAGGCGGCTGCCGCGCACCACGTAATCCACCAGCGCGGCGAAAAACAGCGAGACGACAAGGCCGCTCACGGTGACCAGCGCGCTGAATTCGATCGTCGTCCAGAAGGAGTCCAGATAGTAGCTGTCATGAAAAAGCGCGGTGAAGTTATCCAGCCCGACAAACTGGCTGGAAAGCCCGAACGGATCGACGCTTTGCACCGAGTACCACAGCGCTTCGCCCGCAGGCCAGATAAAGAAGATAACGGTGATGACCAGCTGCGGCGCGACCAGCAGGTACGGCAGCCAGCGGGAACGGAACACCGGACGGGATGATGACATAGGTTAGCTCAAGTAGGTTTTCGCCCCTCACCCCGGCCCTCTCCCCATAGGGGCGAGGGAGAAAAGACGGCTCCGTGCAGTCCCCTCTCCCCTAGGGGGAGAGGGTTAGGGTGAGGGGTAAGGTTTTAATTAAGACTTCGTCGACTGCTCAAAGCGGCGCAGCAGCTGATTCCCGCGCTCTACCGCGGAATCCAGCGCCTGCTGTGGCGTTTTCTTCCCGGTCCACACGCTTTCCAGCTCTTCATCAACGATGGTGCGGATCTGCGGCATGTTGCCCAGGCGCAGGCCCTTGGTGAACGGCAGCGGCGGCTTGTTCAGCATCTGGCGCGTCGCAATGTCCGCCCCTGGGTTCTTGCTGTAGAAGCCCTGCTCGCGGGTCAGGTCATAGGCGGCTTTGGTGATCGGCAGATAGCCGGTTTTCTGGTGCCATTCGGCGGCATTTTCCGGCTTCGCCAGGAAATCGAGGAACTCCGCCACGCCCTTGTAGGTGCCGGCGTCTTTACCCTGCATCACCCACAGGCTTGCCCCGCCGATGATGGCGTTCTGCGGCGCGCCTTTTACGTCGGCGTCGTACGGCATCATGCCCACGCCGTAGTTGAATTTGGCGTAGTGACGGATATCGGCCAGCGAGCCGGAAGACGCGGTAGTAATCGCGCAGTCGCCGTTGTAGAACTTCTCGGTGGATTCGTCCTTCCGCCCGAAGTAGCTGAAATCGCCCTTCTTGTTCAGGGCTTCAAGCAGCGCGATGTGCTTTACCTGCTCCGGCTTGTTGAACTCCAGTACCGCGTCGGTACCGTCGAAACCGTTGTTTTTGGTGGCTACCGGCAGGCCGTGCCAGGCGCTGAAGTTTTCAATCTGGATCCAGCCCTGCCAGCCGCTGGCGTAGCCGCACTTCATCCCCGCCGCTTTCAGCTTCGCGGTGTACTCCGCCAGATCCTGCCAGGTTTTTGGCGGCTGCTCCGGATCTAAACCGGCTTTTTTAAAGGCGTCTTTGTTGTAGTACAGCACCGGGGTGGAGCTGTTAAACGGCTGCGACAGCAGGTGACCGGTTTTAGAATCGGTGTAATAGCCCGCCACGGTCGGCACGAACCGGGATTCATCAAAGCTGATACCCGCTTCTTTAAACACTTCGTACACCGGCTTGATGGCTTTGGAGGCCATCATGGTCGCGGTACCCACTTCATACACCTGTAACAACGCAGGTGCGTTACCGGTACGGAAGGCGGCAATGCCCGCGCTCAGGCTCTGCTCGTAGTTGCCTTTGTAGACCGGCACAATTTTGTAATCCGGATGGGTGTCGTTGAAACGCTGCGCCAGAGAATCCACCTCTTTACCCAACTCCCCTTCCATGGAATGCCAGAACGGAATGGTGGTCACAGCCATTGCGTTCGTCGCAAAAGCCAGACCGATTGCCAGACCCAAAGCCGTGTGTCGTAACGATGTCATTGTCATCTCTCTTATTGTGCCGGATGCGCGATATCACGCGTTTTGTGCTCGCGAGGTAACATGACATGCTCGAATGACAGAAAAATAACCGTTTGCTTACAGATAAATGACGGCAAAGCGTCAGGGGGATGATGGTTGTGTGAAGGGGGTTGGGGGG
>NZ_JADBRP010000016.1:0-91819 GCF_014930695.1 Enterobacter cloacae complex sp. P40C2
GGGCTGGTGCCCTCACCCCGGCCCTCTCCCACGGGGAGAGGGAGAAAACACTAAAAATGGCAACGTGCGTTGCCATTTTGCTTTTACCTATCCGCCTAAATACGCGCTACGCACCGCCTCGTTCGCCAGCAGCGCGTCGCCGGTATCGGAGAGCACCACGCGTCCGTTTTCCAGCACGTAGCCGCGGTCCGCGAGCTTCAGCGCCTGGTTGGCGTTCTGCTCGACGAGGAAAATGGTCATTCCCTCTTTGCGCAGCTGCTCGATGGTGTCGAAAATCTGCTGGATGATGATCGGCGCAAGGCCCAGCGACGGCTCGTCCAGCAGCAGCAGGCGCGGCTGGCTCATCAGCGCGCGGCCAATCGCCAGCATCTGCTGCTCGCCGCCGGACATGGTGCCCGCACGCTGAATGCGGCGCTCCCACAGGCGCGGGAAGAGTTCGTACACCCACTTGATGCGGGTCTGGTATTCATCGCGGTGAGCAAAGAAGCCGCCCATCGCCAGGTTCTCTTCCACCGTCATGCGGGAAAATACGCGACGCCCTTCCGGGACAATCGCCACCGCTTCACGCATGATTTTGGCGGTCTGCCAGTCGGTAATGTCTTTGCCATCAAACACAATCCGCCCGCTGGTGGCGCGCGGGTCGCCGCACAGGGTGCCGAGCAGCGTGGTTTTACCCGCGCCGTTGGCCCCGATTAGCGTAACGATTTCGCCCTGATTGATGTGCAGGCTGACGTCGTGCAGCGCCTGGATCTTGCCGTAGTGCGCGTTGACCTTGTCGAACGTTAACATCGCTTTTTCCATCTTATGCCTCACCAAGGTATGCGCGGATCACGTCCGGGTTGTTGCGGATCTCTTCCGGCGTGCCGTTTGCCAGCGGTGTCCCCTGGTTCACCACGTAGATACGGTCCGAAATGCCCATCACCAGCTTCATGTCGTGCTCAATCAGCAGAATGGTGGTGTCGTGACGATCGCGCAACTCGGCAATCAGCTCGTCCAGCTCTTTGGTCTCTTTCGGGTTAAGCCCCGCCGCCGGTTCGTCGAGCATCAGGATTTCCGGCTGCGTCACCATGCAGCGCACAATCTCCAGACGACGCTGATCGCCGTAGGCCAGGTTGCTCGCCTGCCGGTTGGCGTGCTGAAGCAGGCCGATGCGGTCGAGCCAGGTGGCGGCGCGATCCAGCGCTTCCTCCTGCGTGCGGCGAAATGCCGGGGTTTTCAGCAGGCCGGAGAAGAGGCCAGTTTTCAGCTGCTGGTGCTGTGCCACCAGCAGGTTCTCAATGACCGTCATCTCGCGGAACAGGCGCACGTGCTGGAAGGTACGCACCACGCCCATGCGGGCAATCTGCTGGCCCGGCAGCCCTTCCAGGTGCTGGTCGCGCAGCATGATGGTGCCGCCCGTCGGCTTGTAGAAGCCGGTCAGGCAGTTAAAGACCGTGGTTTTTCCCGCGCCGTTCGGGCCAATCAGGGAGACGATCTCTTTCTTGTACAGGTCCAGGTTGACGTTGTTGACCGCCAGCAGGCCGCCAAAACGCATCATCAGACCGTTAACGGATAATAATGGCTGACTCATGCCTGCTCTCCTTTCGCTTCCGCACTCTTAAGCTTCAGCTGTGGACGCGTCATCGGCAGCAGACCCTGCGGACGCCAGATCATCATCAGCACCATCAAACCGCCCAGCATCAGCATGCTGTATTCGTTAAAGTCGCGCATCAGCTCGCGCGAGACCACCAGCAGAATGGCCGCGAGGATAACGGCGAACTGCGAGCCCATCCCGCCGAGCACCACGATCGCCAGCACGAAGGCCGATTCGGCAAAGGTGAACGATTCCGGGCTAACGAAGCCCTGACGCGCGGCAAACAGCGTCCCGGCAAAGCCGGCAAACGCGGCGCTGATGGTGAACGCGGTCAGCTTGATGCGGGTCGGGTTCAGGCCCAGAGAGCGGCAGGCGATCTCATCTTCGCGCAGCGCTTCCCACGCGCGGCCCAGCGGCATGCGCAGCAGACGGTTGATCACGAACAGGGTAATGACCACCAGCAGCAGCGCGACCAGATAGAGCCAGATCACGCGGTCGGACGGGTCGTACTTGATGCCAAAGAAGTTGCTGAAGGTATCCCAGCCGCCTTCGCGGGCGGTACGGCTGAACTCCAGGCCGAAGAAGGTCGGTTTTGGGATCTGGCTGATGCCGTTCGGGCCGCCGGTCACTTCGGTGTTGTTGAGCAGCAGGATACGGACGATTTCGCCGAAGCCCAGGGTCACAATCGCCAGATAGTCACCGCGCAGGCGCAGTACCGGGAAGCCGAGCAGGAATCCCGCCGCGGCGGAGACCAGCCCCGCCAGCGGCAGGCAGGTCCAGAAGCCGAGGCCGTAATAGTGGTTCAGCAGCGCAAAGGTGTAGGCGCCGATGGCGTAGAAGCCGCCGTAGCCCAGCACCAGCAGGCCAGACAGCCCCACCACGACGTTCAGACCGAGGCCGAGGATCACGTAAATCATGGTCAGCGTGGCGATGTCCACCGTGCCGCGCGACACCATAAACGGCCACGCCACGGCAGCCACCAGCAGCGCTACCAGGAACAGCTTCTGCTTCACGGTCGTACCGTCGATGGCCGGCAGTACGAACTTCGGCCCGGAGACGTTTTTCAGCGACTTCTGGAACACCGGGCGCAGCAGCTGGAACAGGAACACCACGGCGGTGCCGATGAACACCCACTGCCAGCGGATGTCGGCGGCGGTATCCACCACCAGCTTAGTGCCCTCAAGCCCGAGCTGGACGCCCATAAAGACGCCCGCCAGCACGAAGAACATGGCGGCAGAGAGCAGCGCCATTGCAAAATGCATCGGTTTCATACTTTCTCTACCTCCGGACGGCCCAGAATACCGGTAGGCATTACCAGCAGAACCAGAATCAGCAGGGCAAACGACACCACGTCTTTATATTCGGTGCTCAGGTACGCCGAGGAGAGCGCTTCGGCCACGCCCAGGATCAGGCCACCGATCATTGCCCCCGGAATGCTGCCGATACCGCCCAGTACCGCCGCGGTGAAGGCTTTCATTCCGGCCATAAAGCCAATGTACGGGTTAATCACGCCGTAGAACTGGCCGAGCAGTACGCCAGCGACTGCCGCCATCGCCGCGCCGATCACGAAGGTCAGGGCAATCACGCGGTCGGTATTGATGCCGAGCAGGCTCGCCATCTTCAGATCTTCCGCGCAGGCGCGGCAGGCGCGTCCCATGCGGGAGTAGCGGATGAAAACGGTCAGGGCCAGCATCGCCAGGAAGGTGACCACCCAGATAACCAGCTGCATGGTCGTGACGGAGGCAGAGAAGTTTTCGCTGGCGCCGACAACCCACTGGCCGTTAAACAGGCTTGGCAGCGCTACGTCGCGCGAGCCTTCGGTCAGGCTGACGTAGTTTTGCAGGAAGATCGACATACCAATCGCGGAGATCAGCGCAATCAGGCGCTTGGAGCTGCGCACCGGCCGGTAGGCCACCCGTTCGATACTCCAGCCGTAGGCGCTGGCGATCACAATCGCGCCGACAAACCCGGCGGCGACCAGCAGCCAGCTGCTGTCGATGCCCATCATCATCAGCGCGGCGATGATCATAAAGGAGACGTAGCTACCGATCATGTACACCTCGCCGTGGGCGAAGTTGATCATGCCGATAATGCCGTAAACCATCGTATAGCCGATGGCGATCAGCGCGTAGGTGCTTCCCAGCGTGACGCCGTTAAACATCTGCTGCATGAAATAGAGAAACTGCTCGGACATATGCAAACCTTTTTATACCCGCCCGGCGGTCCGGGCGGTGGGATGATTATTTGGCGGCCGAGGACGAACCGTCGGCGTGCCACTTAAAGACACCAAATTCAAATCCCTTCAGATCGCCTTTCTCATCCCAGTTCAGCGGCCCAATCACGGTGTTCGCCCCGTGTGCTTTTAAATCTTTCACCAGATCCAGCGGCTCTTTGCTGCCGGTACGATCCATTGCCGTTGCCAGCGACTGCACGGCGGCATAGGTGATCCAGACGTACGGACCGCTCGGATCTTTCTTCTGCGCCTTGAGCGCGTCCACGATAGCCTTATTCGCCGGATCCTGGTCATAGCGTTTTGGCATCGTGACCAGCATGCCTTCGGCAGAATCCCCCGCGATGTTCGACAGGGAGGCGTTGCCCACGCCCTCTGGCCCCATGAACTGGGTTTTCAGGCCGGTAGCGCGCGCCTGGCGCAGCATCTGGCCCATCTCCGGGTAGTAGCCGCCGTAGTAGACGAAGTCGATATTCTCTTTTTGCAGACGGGCGATCAGCGCGGAGAAGTCTTTCTCACCGGCGGTGATACCGTCGAAGAAGACGATGTTCGCGCCGCCTTTTTTCAGGCCGTCCTGCACGGAGCGCGCCAGGCCTTCACCGTACTGCTGTTTGTCGTGAATAATGGCAATACGCGCTGGCTTGACGGTCTCAAGGATATATTTCGCCGCGGTTGGCCCCTGGGAGGAGTCCAGACCGGCGGTACGCATGATGTGCTGATAGCCGCGCTGGGTCAGCTCCGGGTTGGTGGCGCCAGGAGTGATCATCAGGATGCCTTCGTCTTCATAGATGTCAGACGCAGGCTGGGTGGAGGATGAGCACAGGTGGCCGATGACGTACTGGATGCCGTCGTTAACGATTTTGTTGGCAACCGCGACGGCCTGTTTAGGATCGCACGCGTCGTCATACTCAACGCCCACCAGCTTGTCGCCTTTGATGCCGCCTTTGGCGTTGATGTCTTTAATAGCCTGACGCGCGCCGTTGAACTCCATATCACCCCACTGGGCGACAGGGCCGGACATCGCACCGACCACAGCAACTTTAATCTCTTCCGCCATCGCCGCCTGCGAAATCGACAGTGCAACTATCCCCGCGATTAACGTCTTCGCGTTCCTTTTCATCTCAGAATCCCCATTCGTGAAGTGATGTTTATATTTTGTTTTATTATGGTTAAAAAGCATTCTGTACTTTTAATGCACAACGCTATTTTTACCAGTGCCTTTAATGGTTTAGCGCAGGTTTATATCAAAAACCAGACTAATATCTCTATTTTTCAGGCGATTAAGGAAAGATAATATTCTGAAATCAGGCAGAGATAAACAAATAAAAGCGCCTTTTGCAGCATAAAATAACGGTACAATGCACGGAATAAATCACTGCCTTTCAGGTTAAAATCCTGCTTATTTTTCAATCCATGTGTTTTCGAACTACACAATGCATTGTCAAAAAACTAATCGCCTGGCAAACGGGAATAAAAAGAGAAAGCCCCGGGGCAGGTAAATTGAGTACACTGGCCCCACTTTTATTGATTTGGACAAGCAGCTAATGAAACTGACTATCGTTCGTCTGGTGACCTTTAGCGAACAGGATCATATCGACCTGGGCAAGATCTGGTCGGAATATTCCCCTTCGTCGCTGGCCGTCGACGAGAACCACCGCATTTATGCCGCACGCTTCAACGAGCGCCTGCTGGCTGCCGTTCGCGTGACGCTGAGCGGCACGGAAGGGGCGCTGGACTCGCTGCGGGTGCGCGACGTGACCCGCCGTCGCGGCGTCGGGCAGTACCTGGTTGAGGAGATTATTCGCGACAACCCGAGCGTGACCTCCTGGTGGATGGCCGACGTGGGCGTGGAGGACCGCGGCGTGATGGCGGCGTTTATGCAGGCGTTAGGGTTTACGGCGCAGGTAAACGGGTGGGAGAAGCGCTAGATTTGTGCGGCCTGATTCGTGCGGCCTGATGCCCTCATCCCAGCCCTCTCCCACGGGGAGAGGGGGCAAACATTAAAAAAAGGCAACTTACGTTGCCTTTTTGCTTTTATTTTGCGTCAGTAGCAGTACCGTTCGCATGCCAGTCAAACACGCCGAACTCAAAGCCCTTCAGATCGCCCTTCTCGTCCCAGGAGAGCGGCCCCATCACGGTTTCCACGGTGTTCGCCTTCAGCCAGGTGGCAATCTCAGCCGGATCGGCCGACTGGTTCAGGCCCGCCTGCAAGGACTGTAGCGCGGCGTAGGTCGTCCAGACGAACGCGCCGCTTGGATCCTGTTTCTTCGCTTTGATGGCATCCACAACAGGTTTGTTCGCAGGCACCTGGTCGTAGTTCTTCGGCTTGGTCACCAGCAGCCCTTCAGCAGATTCACCCGCGATGTTAGACAGAGAAACGTTCGCCACGCCTTCCGGCCCCATGAACTGGGTTTTCAGGCCCGCCGCACGCGCCTGGCGCAGGATCTGCCCCATTTCCGGGTGGTAGCCGCCGTAGTAAACGAAATCGATATTCTCTTTCTTCAGACGCGCCACCAGCGTGGAGAAGTCTTTCTCACCGGCGGTAATGCCATCGAAGAACACCACGTTAGCGTTCGCTTTTTTCAGGTTGTCCTGCACCGCACGCGCCAGACCTTCACCGTACTGCTGTTTATCGTGAACAATCGCGATGCGCTGCGGCTTCACTTTTTCCACGATGTATTTCGCGGCGGTTGGCCCCTGATCGGAGTCCAGACCGGTGGTACGCAGGATCAGCTTATAGCCGCGCGCGGTCAGCTCTGGCGCCGTCGCAGCCGGGGTGATCATCAGAATGCCTTCGTCTTCGTAGATGTCAGACGCGGGCTGGGTGGACGAGGAGCACAGGTGGCCGATAACGTATTTGATCCCGTCGTTCACCACTTTGTTCGCCACCGCGACCGCCTGTTTCGGGTCACAGGCATCGTCGTATTTTACGATCTGCAGCTTTTCGCCCTTGACGCCGCCCTTAGCGTTAATGTCTGCAACCGCCTGCTCCGCGCCCGTAAATTCCTGGTCGCCGTACTGGGCTACCGGACCGGACATCGCGCCCACCACGGCCACTTTAATATCTGCCTGCGCCATGGTGCTGAATGCCAACGCGATACATCCTGCCAGTAACGCTTTACCCTTCATATTCATCCTGAGATTCCCCATTATTATGGTTATTACGATTGTTGTGATGTTGTTGTGTAGCGCTTTATTTCAGTTATAGGCGTGCTGTTCGCGCTTTTTCAGCATACTCTGCTAAAACATACCCCATTTTTATGATTTTGGAATAGCTAATTTGAAATGAAAATATGATAAGCCCGGCCGTCATTTAGCCGGGCTTTTGGCTTTATCGTGTCAGCGAGGCGGAAATAATATCCAGCGCTTTACGGAACTGCGCTTCGGGGATGGTGAGCGGGTAGAGGAAGCGGATAACGTTGCCGTAAACGCCGCAGCTCAGGAGCAGCAGACCTTCGTTCAGCGCGCGCTCCTGCACCTGACGGGTAAATTCCGGCGACGGCTGTCCGGTTTGCGGATCGGTAAATTCCACCGCCACCATCGAGCCCTGAGCGCGAATGTCGGCGATCCAGGGGCAGCCATCCTTCGCTTTATGCAGCACTTCCACCAGATGATGGCCAAGATGCGCCGCGCGGGTGCAGAGATCTTCTTCGTCAATCACGTCCAGCACCGCATGGGCCGCAGCAATCGCCAGCGGGTTACCCGCGTAGGTGCCGCCCAGCCCGCCCGGCGCGGGGGCATCCATCACCTCCGCCCGGCCAGACACCGCCGAGAGCGGCATCCCGCCCGCCAGGCTTTTCGCCATGGTGATAAGGTCCGGCTTTACGGTGTGGTTTTCCATAGAGAACAGCTTGCCGGTCCGGGCGAAGCCGGTCTGCACTTCATCGGCTATCAGCAAAATCCCGTGCGCGTCGCACAGGGCGCGAAGCGACTGCATAAAATCAGCGGGCGCGATGTTGAAGCCGCCCTCACCCTGAACCGGTTCAATAATGATTGCCGCCACCTGATCGGGCGCAATATCCGCTTTGAAGATGCGCTCAAGGCTTTTTAATGCCTCCGCGGTGCTGACCCCGTGCAGATCGTTGGGGAATTGCGCGTGGAACACCGAGCCGGGGAACGGGCCGAAGCCGAGCTTATAGGGGGCCACTTTGCCGGTCAGCGCCATGGTCATGAAGGTGCGCCCGTGGAAGGCGCCGCCGAAGGTGATAAGGCCGGGACGTCTGGTGTACGCGCGGGCAATTTTTACCGCGTTTTCGACGGCTTCCGCCCCCGTCGAGAAAAAGGCCGTTTTTGCCGGGCCGTCTATCGGCACGCGCTGGTTGATGCGCTCGGCAAGCGTCACGTAGCCTTCATAGGGGACAATTTGATAAGCGGTGTGGGTAAAGGCGTGGAGCTGTTTTTCGATGGCGGCGATAACGTCAGGATGGCGATGGCCGGTGTTCAGCACGGCGATCCCGGCGGCAAAATCAATGTACTCGTTGCCCTCCACGTCCCACACCGTGGCGTTTTCGGCTTTATCGGCATAGAAGTTACACATCACGCCGATGCCGCGCGGCGTCGCCTGCACGCGCCGGTCGTTCAGTTCGTTATTTTTCACCCTGTCCCCCTGAGAAAGTCGCCTGCTTAGCGCATCAGTAAGTGTTTGCCAGGGGGGAGAAATTCGCCAGAGCGGGCGCTAAAAAAACAAAACCCCCGAATTTGCATTCGAGGGTTCTCGGTGTACTTCGCGGAAATTACGCTTCGATAGCGGCACGAAGTTTTTTCATGGCGTTCTTTTCAAGCTGACGCACGCGTTCAGCGGAAACGCCGTAGCGGTCGGCCAGCTCCTGCAGCGTGGACTTGTTGTCTTCGTCCAGCCAGCGGGCGCGGATGATATCCTGGCTGCGCTCGTCGAGACCTTCCATCGCGAAGGTCAGCTTGTTCGCCGCCTGGTCTTCCCAGTTATCCTCTTCAATGCCGTCGGCAAAGTTAGAGGTTTTATCCTGCAAATACAGGACCGGGGCCATCGGCTGGCTGTCAGAGGCGTCGTCGTCGGCGGACATATCAAACGTCATGTCCTGCGCGGCCATGCGGGATTCCATCTCGCGGACGTCTTTGCTGGAAACGCCCAGCTCGCGCGCCACCATTTCCACTTCGTCCTGGTTGAACCAGCCCAGACGCTGCTTGGTTTTACGCAGGTTGAAGAACAGTTTGCGCTGCGCCTTCGTCGTGGCGACTTTCACAATACGCCAGTTACGCAGCACGTATTCGTGAATTTCTGCTTTGATCCAGTGCACGGCGAAGGAGACCAGTCGAACACCCACTTCCGGGTTGAAGCGACGTACAGCCTTCATCAGGCCAATGTTACCTTCCTGAATCAAGTCCGCCTGCGGCAGGCCGTAGCCCGCGTAATT
This sequence comes from Enterobacter cloacae complex sp. P40C2, assembly GCF_014930695.1. Taxonomy (NCBI): domain Bacteria; kingdom Pseudomonadati; phylum Pseudomonadota; class Gammaproteobacteria; order Enterobacterales; family Enterobacteriaceae; genus Enterobacter; species Enterobacter cloacae complex sp. P40C2. Next base: position 9,197 of record NZ_JADBRP010000016.1, read on the forward strand.
ACGAGCAACGTGAACAACAAAGCGCAGGTGAGACAGGATCAGCGTTTTAGCTGCTTCCAGATCGCCCTGGTAATGCAGCTTTTCAGCAAGCTCCTTTTCTTCCTCGGCCGTTAACATCGGCCAGGTGTTCGCAGCCCGGATGTAAGATTCCAGGTTACCAACAGGGGCTAAAGCTAAAGTTTGCATTTCTTTGGTCATTCATTCCTCTCAATGTTTCTTCTGGTCCAGGTCGTCCCCATCAGGCAACAACCATGCCAAAGCGTTTGAGCAGCGAGATTAGCATTCACTCTTTTATCAGACAGTGATTTTATCCACAAGTTCCAGGTGCAACCGTGAATAAATTACGCACAAAATGTGACATGAAGATGATTACAGGGGAAGAGACAACAGGGACGCTTTCCCTGCAGAGCGAACATCTCGGTGCAGGGAAAGATTATATCACGCTTTTATTAGTCGGGAGTAAAGTGGCGTAAATGTTGAACCGTCGCCAGCCATGCTGCCACCCAGCCGATCATCGAACAGACCAGCAGCAACAGCAGGCACTCATCGAAACCTAAGCCACTGATATCAAACTTAGTTCCGAAAACCTGTGCTACCTCAGTGACGGCGGACGACAGCCGCATGACCAAAATTTCTGACAAAATCAATGAAAGAAATGCACCAGAAAAACCTAATAACGCGCCGCCATAGAGGAACGGACGGAGGATAAAGCCATCCGTTGCGCCAATCAGCTTCTGCACGTTGATGGTATCGCGACGGGCAAAAATGCTCAGGCGCACGCTGTTACCGATGACGAGGAACACCGCCGCCACCATCAGCACGCCGATCATCGCCGACACGCGCCCCACCAGCCCGGTCAGCGCGGCAAGGCGGGCAAACCAGCTGTCGTCCATGCGCACTTCATCAATCCCGTTAATGCGGGTGATGCGGTCGCGCAGGGTGTTGAGCGAATCAGTGCCCTGGAAATCGAGCTTCGGGATCACCACCGCCACGGCGGGCAGCGGGTTCTCTTCGAGCATATCCAGCGCCCCGCCAAAGCCGGACCAGTTGCGGAATTCGCCCAGCGCTTCGTCGCGGGAAAGATAGTTGACCTTCTCCACGCCCTGCTCGGCCTGAATCTGCCCGACCACCTGCGCCGCCGCGTTATCGTCGAGCGCCTTATCCAGATAAACGGTGATCTGCGGCGACGGATAATACTGGGACGCCGCCTGGTTCACGTTCTTATAAACCATGTAGCAGACGCTCGGCAGCGTCAGGGAGATGGCGATTACCATCACCGTCAGGAACGTCGCCAGCGGCTTGCTTTTCAGATCCTGTAACGCCCCCTGGAAGGCGTAGCGCACCTGTTCGTTGAAGACGTTGGTTTTGCGGGAGTTCGGTTTCGGTGTCGCCCTGGCGCGCTTTGGCGCATTGCGACTGCCGTCGCCGCCGCCCTGCGGCTTGCGGAAACGGTCAAACCGGTTGCTGAACTGCCGAATCTGGTTCATTGCATCACGCTTGTTCACCGTGGCCTCCGTGCAAGTGCCCGTCGCTCAGGGTCAGCATGCGGTACGAACGACGGGAGATAAGCCCCATGTCGTGCGTCGCCATCAGTACCGTGACCCCCACGCGGTTAAATTCCTCAAACAGACGCAGGATCCCTTCGGACAGGGCATCGTCCAGGTTACCGGTCGGTTCATCCGCCAGCAGCACGGCAGGCTTGTTCACCACCGCACGGGCAATGCCCACGCGCTGCTGCTCACCGCCGGACAGCTGGATAGGAAAGTTCTTCGCTTTGTCCAGCAGCCCGACCTTATCCAGCGCCGCAGAGACGCGACGGCGGATATCATCGTAGCTGGCGCCGGCAATAATCAGCGGGATCGCCACGTTGTCGAAAACCGTGCGATCCATCAGCAGGTGGTGATCCTGGAAAATCATGCCAATCTGACGGCGCAGAAACGGCACTTCACGATTCTTTAGACGGCTAATTTCATGGCCGCTGAACCAGATTTTCCCGGCGCTTGGCCGTTCGATCCCACAGATAAGCTTGAGCAGGGTACTTTTCCCCGCGCCGGAATGGCCGGTCAGAAATGCCATCTCGCCTGGCTGCAGGTGGAATGTCACCCCCTGCAGCGCTTGTCTCCCACCGAGATAGGCCTTGCTGACGTGTTCAAAGCGAATCATTGTTAGTCCTCTCGGGCAAATAATGCCTCAATAAAGTCGTCCGCCTTAAACGGACGCAAATCCTCAATACGCTCGCCCACACCGATGTAGCGGATAGGAATGCCGAACTGGTCGGCCACGGAGAAGATCACCCCGCCTTTCGCGGTGCCGTCCAGCTTGGTCAGCGTGATCCCCGTCAGCCCTACCGCTTCATGGAACAGCTTCGCCTGGCTGATGGCGTTCTGTCCGGTGCTGGCGTCGATAGTCAGCATAATTTCATGCGGTGCTTCTTCGTCCAGCTTCTTCATGACGCGGACGATTTTCTTCAGTTCTTCCATCAGGTGCGATTTGTTCTGCAAACGCCCTGCGGTATCGGCAATCAGCACGTCCACGTTACGCGACTTCGCCGCCTGAATGGCATCGAAAATCACGGAGGCAGAGTCCGCCCCGGTGTGCTGGGCAATAACCGGAATGTTGTTGCGCTGGCCCCACACCTGGAGCTGCTCCACCGCTGCCGCACGGAAGGTATCGCCCGCCGCCAGCATGACCGATTTGCCCTGCTGCTCAAACTGACGCGCCAGCTTGCCGATGGTGGTAGTTTTACCCACGCCGTTGACGCCAACCATCAGAATAACAAATGGCATTTTGCCTTCAATATTAAGCGGTTCGTCAACTTTTGCGAGAATTTCGCCCATCTCGTCTTTCAGCAGGCCGTACAGCGCTTCGGCGTCGCGCAGCTGTTTGCGGCTCGCCCCTTCGGTCAGGTTGGTGATGATCTTACGCGTGGTTTCCACACCCACGTCCGCAATCAACAGCTGCTCTTCCAGCTCCTCGAACAGATCGTCGTCGATCTTCTTGCCGCGGAACAGACTGATAAATCCGGAACCTAAGTTTTCTTTGGTTTTTAACAGGCTGCGCTTCAGGCGGGCGAAGAAACCTTCTTTGGTCGGCTTCTCCTGCTCCTGGGCGATCTCTTCTTCGGCCTGCTCTTCGACCTGCTCTTCTACCGGCACGACGATAACCGCTTCTTCAGCCGCCTGCGCCGCCAGCGCCTGCGCTTCCAGCTCTTCGTCGGTCAGCTCCGGCTCAAGCGCGGCTTCTTCTTCCACCGCCTCAACAATTTCAACGGTTTCCGCTTCGGCCTGCCACTCTTCGGCAGAGGCTTCTTCGGCTTTCACCTCTTCCGGCAGCGGCAGCGCCTCGTGTTCGATAGCGGCCTGCGGCGTTTTGACAATCTCTTCGACAACAACCGGCTCGGGCTTCTCGCTCTCCTGAACCTGTTCAGTGACCTCAACCACCTCTTCAGCAAAGGTTTCAATCTCTTCTTTGCTATGCGCCGTTTCTTCCGCCTCGACAACCGCAGCGGTTTCTACAGGCGTTTCAGGCTGTGACTGCTCTTCTGCAACCTGTTGTTCTTCGGTTTTCTGTTCTGTTTCTTGCTCTTTTTCACCGAAACCCAACCAGGAAAAGAAGCCACGTTTTTTTTGTTTTGCCATCTGCGACTACACTCCTCGCGGCGCTATATACAGGGAAGCTAAAAAAATGATGAAATAGTCTAACACTTTACTTAATTGACATCACCGCCCGCAATCGCAGGGCATTGTTAACAGAGCTTTCCTGAGATGAAGAAACCCACCCGCGCCCCGGCCGGTCAAATACGAATTATCGGCGGTCAGTGGCGAGGCCGGAAATTACCGGTGCCGGATAGCCCCGGTTTACGCCCCACCACGGACCGCGTTCGCGAGACGCTGTTCAACTGGCTTGCCCCCTCAATGGTAGACGCCAGTTGCCTGGACTGCTTCGCCGGGAGCGGTGCGTTAGGGCTGGAGGCGCTGTCGCGCTATGCCGCCAGCGCCACGCTGCTGGAGATGGAGCGCGGCGTCGCGCAGACGTTGCAGCAAAATCTGGCTACGCTGAAAGCGAACAACGCGAAGGTGGTGAACACCAACACGCTGAGCTATCTCGCGCAGCCGGGCACGCCGCATAACGTGGTGTTTGTCGATCCGCCGTTCCGCAAGGGGCTGCTGGAAGAGACGCTACTGTTGCTGGAAAAAAATGGCTGGCTGGCAGACGACGCGCTGATTTACGTTGAAAGCGAGGTGGAGAATGGTCTGCCACCCGTTCCCGTTCACTGGGATCTGCACCGCGAAAAGGTCGCAGGCCAGGTGGCTTATCGTCTGTATCATCGTCAGGCACAAGGAGGCTCCGATGCCAGTACTGATTAACCTGGGACGTTTGCTGATGCTGGGCGTCTGGGCATTTTTGATTTTGAATCTGGTGCACCCGTTCCCGCGTCCGCTGAACATCTTCGTTAACGTGGCGCTGATCTTTACCGCCTTCATGCACGCCCTGCAGATGGTGATGCTGAAAAACGGCCTGCCGAAAGATAGCCCACCGATGACCGGCTGGCAGCAGCTGCGGGTGTTTATTTTCGGCGTGTTCGAGCTGCTGGTGTGGATGAAGAAATTTAAGGCGCAGGTGAAGAAGTAACGTGCGGCCTGATGCCCTCACCCTAACCCTCTCCCACAGGGAGAGGGGACCGCATTATTCAGCCCTGAACCCTTCAAACCGCGACCCTTTGTAGCTCAGCGTCCCTTTCTCTCCCACCGTCAGCTGATGGTACTGCTGCGCCTCCAGGCGGAAGGTCATCTCCAGCCCGCCGGTTTCCGGCTTAAAGCTCGCGTCATAGCGCATCGCTGTGCCGGCTGGCGTGACCTGCTGCTGGCGTGAACGGCGATCGTTGAGCGGTTTCTCGCGCTTGTTGGTCACCACCACGCGCTTTTGCACCAGCGGCGCGGCATCGTTATCCGCCTTCTCGCGGCGCTGCTGCACGAAGCGAAACGAGGCGGCAATAACGATAATCGCCACCACGATAATGAAAAAAAGCGGCATCTTGCTCATTCAAACGTCCCATCAGATTATGCGGAATTCAGGATACCTCGCCTGCCCCGGCATTGCCAAACGGCCGCTCGCGTCACTACACTGGATCAGAAACTGATTATTCAGCCTCAACAGTTACAGGGAGTTAATATGCTTTGGTCATTTATCGCTGTCTGTTTTTCCGCATGGCTTTACGTCGATGCGTCCTATCGCGGTCCCGCCTGGCAGCGCTGGTTGTTTAAACCCGTCACGCTGCTGTTGCTTCTGCTGCTGGCCTGGCAGGCGCCGATGTTTAACGCCATCAGCTATCTGGTTCTCGCCGGGCTGTGCGCGTCCCTGATTGGCGATGCCTTAACCCTGCTGCCGCGTCAGCGCCTGCTGTACGCCGTTGGGGCATTCTTCCTCTCCCATCTGCTCTATACCATCTACTTTGCCAGCCAGATGACGCTCTCCATCTTCTGGCCGCTGCCGCTGGTGCTGCTGGTGATTGGCGCGCTGCTGATTGCGGTGATCTGGTCGCGCCTGGAAGAGATGCGCCTGCCGGTGTGTACCTTTATCGCCATGACGCTGGTGATGGTGTGGCTGGCCGGTGAGCTGTGGTTCTTCCGCCCGACCTCACAGGCCATGTCCGCCTTCTTCGGCGCGGCGCTGCTGTTGCTCGGTAATATCGTCTGGCTGGGCAGCCACTATCGCCGCCGCTTCCGCGCGGATAACGCTATTTCCGCCGCCTGTTACTTTGCCGGACACTTCCTGATTGTGCGTTCGCTGTACATCTAAATAACGCTTGACTCTGGAGTCGACTCCAGAGTGTATGCTGCGGTTAATGAGAAAATTATCATTACCGGAGACTGCCATGTCGACTCCAGAAGCACCCAAAAAAGTCCCACAATTCTCGGCGCTTAAGCTCAGCCCGGTTCCGCCGAAAGACGACTGTTGCTGCGAGGGAGCATGCGAAACGCAGGCTGACGTCCTGCCGGAAAGCGGTAGCCGCTACAGCTGGCTCGTCAACGGTATGGACTGCGCCGCCTGCGCCCGTAAGGTTGAAAACGCGGTAAGGCAGGTGCCGGGCGTGAACCACGTTCAGGTCCTGTTCGCCACCGAAAAGCTGCTGGTCAGCGCCGATAGCAACGTCAGCAAACAGGTAGAAGCCGCGGTCAGCAAGGCGGGCTATACCCTGCGCAGCGAAACGACGCCTGTTGAAAAGACCTCCTCCCTGAAGGAAAACCTGCCGCTCGTGACCCTCATCATCATGATGGCCCTGAGCTGGGGGCTGGAGCAGGTTAACCATCCGCTCGGCAACCTGGCGTTTATCGCCACCACGCTGGTCGGCCTGTTCCCGATTGTCCGTCAGGCGCTGCGCCTGATGCGAAGCGGCAGCTGGTTTGCCATCGAAACGCTGATGAGCGTGGCGGCCATCGGGGCGCTGTTTATTGGCGCGACGGCGGAAGCAGCCATGGTCCTGCTGCTGTTTCTGATCGGCGAACGTCTTGAAGGCTGGGCGGCGAGCCGGGCGCGTAAGGGGGTGAGCGCGCTGATGGCCCTGAAGCCTGAAACCGCCACGCGGGTTCTGAACGATAAGCGCGAAACGGTGGCCATCAGCACCCTGCGCCCGGGCGACGTGATTGAAGTACCCGCAGGCGGGCGCCTGCCTGCCGATGGCGCGCTGCTTACCGCCACCGCAGGCTTTGACGAAAGCGCCCTTACCGGCGAATCCATTCCGGTTGAACGCGCGGCAGGAGAGAAAGTGCCCGCCGGCGCCACCAGCGTTGACCGCCTCGTGCAGCTTAGGGTGCTGTCCGAACCGGGAGACAGCGCCATCGACCGCATTCTGAAGCTGATTGAAGAGGCCGAAGAGCGACGCGCGCCGGTCGAACGCTTTATCGATCGCTTCAGCCGGATTTACACCCCCGCCATCATGCTGGTTGCCCTGCTGGTGACCGTCGTTCCTCCGCTGTTTTTCGGCGCGCCGTGGGAGGGCTGGATTTATAAAGGGCTGACGCTGCTGCTGATTGGCTGCCCGTGCGCGCTGGTGATCTCCACGCCGGCGGCCATTACCTCCGGGCTGGCGGCGGCGGCATGTCGCGGTGCGCTGATTAAGGGCGGCGCGGCGCTGGAGCAGCTGAGCCAGATCCGGCACGTCGCCTTCGACAAAACCGGAACGCTCACCGTCGGCAAACCGCAGGTGACCGGCGTGTACCCGCAGGATGTCAGTGAAGACGATCTGCTGACGCTGGCCGCCGCCGTGGAGCAAGGCTCTACCCACCCGCTGGCGCAGGCGATAGTGCGCGAGGCGCAGGCGCGCGGGTTAACGATCCCGGCGGCAACGGCGCAGCGCGCGCTGGTCGGGTCAGGGATTGAAGCGGTGGTCGACGGAAAAAAAGTGCTGATCGCCGCGGCGGGCCACTCCCCTTCCGCCCGGGTTCAGGCGCTGGAGCAGGCCGGGCAAACGGTGGTGACGGTAATGCAGGACGGCGTACCGATGGGCTTGCTGGCGCTGCGCGATACCCTGCGTAATGATGCGAAAGAGGCCGTCGACGCACTGCACAAATCAGGCATACAGGGCGTAATCCTGACCGGCGATAACCCGCGCGCGGCGGCAGCGATCGCCGACGAGCTGGGGCTGGCGTTTAAGGCCGGATTGCTGCCAGCCGATAAGGTCAGCGCCGTCACCGAACTGAACCGCCACGCCCCTCTGGCGATGGTCGGCGACGGCATTAACGATGCCCCGGCAATGAAGGCGGCGACCATTGGCATTGCCATGGGCAGCGGCACCGACGTGGCGCTGGAGACCGCCGACGCGGCGCTAACCCACAACCGCCTGACCGGGCTGGCGCAGATGATTAGCCTCGCGCGGGCAACGCGCGCCAACATCCGTCAGAATATCGGCATTGCGCTGGGCCTGAAGGGGATATTCCTCGTGACCACGCTGCTCGGCATGACCGGGCTGTGGCTGGCGGTGCTGGCCGACACCGGGGCGACGGTACTGGTGACGGCGAACGCGCTGCGGTTGTTGCGTCAAAGGTAAAAGTGAAACGGCAACCGGGTTGCCGTTTCTGGTGTTTGCCCCCTCTCCCCGCGGGAGAGGGCCGGGGTGAGGGCATCAGGCCGCACGCGTCACTGCATCCCTAACACCCCCGGCAGCCACAGGGAAATCGCCGGGATGTAGGTCACCATCCCCAGCACCACCAGCAGGATGCCGTAAAACGGCAGCATTGCGCGCACAACGTGCTCGATCTTCTGCTTACTCACCGCGCTCGCCACGAACAGCACCGACCCGACCGGCGGGGTGATCAGCCCGATCCCCAGGTTGACCATCATGATCATGCCAAAATGTACCGGGTCGATCCCCAGGGCGTTGGTCACCGGCAGCAGCACCGGCGTCAGGATCAGGATGATCGGCGCCATGTCCATCAGCGTGCCTATCAGCAGCAGCATGATGTTGAGGTACATGAGGATCACGTACTTGTTATCGGAGAGCGAGGTGAAGAACTCGGTGATGCGCATCGGCAGCTGCATGTAGGTCATTACCGCGCCAAACGCTGCCGCAAAGCCGATCAAAATCATCACGATGGTGACGGTTTTAACCGTGCGGCACATCAGCTTCGGCAGTTCGCTCCACCTGTAGTCGCGGTAGATGAACATGGTGACGAAAAACGCCCACAGGCAGGCCACGGCGGCGGATTCCGTGGCGGTAAAGATTCCGGACAAGATCCCGCCGAGGATAATCACCACCGTCATCAGCCCCCACAGGGCGTCGAGCATAATTTTCAGCGCCTGCCTGAACGGGATTTTATCCCCCTTCGGATAGCCGCGCTTACGGGCGAAGCACAGGCAAAGCACCATCAGGCTTACGCCAAGCAGCAGGCCCGGCAATACCCCTGCGATAAACAGCGTGGCGATAGAGACCGTTCCCCCCGCCGCCAGGGAGTAAATCACCGAGTTGTGGCTGGGCGGGATCAGGATCGCCTGCACCGACCCGCTCGCCGTGACCGCCGCGGCGTATTCGCGCGGATAGCCCTTCTTCTCCATTTCCGGGATCATCACGCTGCCGATGGACGCCGTATCCGCCACCGACGAGCCGGAAATCGCGCCGAAGAACGTCGAGGCGACGATGTTCACCAGCGACAGCCCGCCGCGAATAAAGCCGACAAACACGTAGGCGAAATTCACCAGACGCCGGGCAATGCCGCCTTCCGCCATGATCGCCCCGGCGAGGATGAAGAACGGGATCGCCAGCAGGGTGAATTTATTGACCCCGCTGGTTATCTGGATCATCAGCGCCTCCAGCGGCAGGTCGATCCACAGCGCGCCCGCCACGGCGCTTAGGCCAACGGCGAAGGCCACCGGCATACCCAGCGCCAGCAAAATGGCGAGGGTGAATAACAAAATAAAAGCATCCATCGTTCACCCCTTAACTGTGATTGCCGATCAGCACGACCGGACGGTTTTCCTGCGAGCCAAACAGCAGGCGCTCAAGCACAAACAGGATCAAAATAGCCGACCCGACAGGCAGCGGCAGATAGCTTTCGCCGGAGGTCAGGAGCGGAAACTCTGCCACCGGCTGATCCCACAGCTCGACGCACAGCCAGTAGCTGTACCAGCACATCAGGCCGGCGATCAGCAGCATCAGCAGGTCTACCACCCGCGCGCACAGCCGTTGCAGCGACGCGGGCAGACGGTCGGTAAGCATGTTGACCGCAATATGCGATCCGGCGCGGTAGCTCACCGCCGCGCCGATGAAGGTAAACGTCACCATGCAGATGATGGCGACAGGCTCGGGCCAGGATTCCCCGCGATTGAGCACGTAGCGTGAGAAGATGCCAATGGGGATCACAATCGTCATCACCAGCAGCGAGACGCCCGCCACCGTCATGGCGAGCAGGTACAGACGGTCCATCCACTTCAGGTAGAGTTCGGACATACGTACTCCGGCTTACTGAACGTCAGCGATGGCTTTCATCAGATCCTGATGCTTGTCGCCATACTGCGCGCGCACCGGCTCCGTCGCCTTGATAAACACCGCTTTATCGATCTCGTGGAACTGCACGCCGCCGGCCTTCATTTTCTTAAGCGCCTGGTCGTTATACGCGTTCCACAGCTTGCGTTGCTCTAACTGCGCCTCACGGGCCAGCGTCAGGATTTTTTGCTGATCGTCGGCGCTCAGCTTGTCCCATTTTACTTTTGAGTAGAGCAGCATTTCCGGGGTGATAAAGTGGCCGCTCAGGGTGTAGTTTTTCGCAACCGGCATGTAGTTATGGGCGATAAAGGTTGGCGGATTGTTCTCCGCGCCGTCGATTACGCCGGTCTGCATACCGCTGTAAACCTCACTGACGCCCATCGCGATCGAGTTAGCCCCCATCGCTTTCAGCGTGGCCAGCGCCACCGGGCTGCCCTGCACGCGGATTTTCTTCCCTTTCAGATCGTCCGGCTTCACGATCGGCGCTTTGGTGATCAGGTTGCGGGTGCCGGAGTCCATCCAGCCGAGGAAGACCAGCCGCGATTTCGGGTTGGCGGTGAGCTTGTCGCCGATCTGCTTGCCGATGTCCCCGTCGATCACCTTGTGCATGTGGTCTTCATCGCGGAACACGTAGGGCAGCGTAAACACTTCGATATCCGGCAGGATGGCGGCAACCGGTGCCATAGAGACGCGGATCATATCAATCGCTCCCATCTGCGCCTGCTCAATCATCTGCTTTTCATCGCCCAGCACGCCGCCCGGGAAGACCTTAATCTCCAGCTTGCCGTCGGTTTGTTGTTTGAGTTTTTCACCCATCTGCTGCACGGCCACCACGTTCGGATAGCCTTCCGGGTGCACGTCTGCGGCTTTAATGGTTTGGGCGGAGACGGTGCAGGCAAAAGCAGACAGGCACAGAGCGGCCAGTAACGGCTTGAGGGTCGTTTTCATTAAGTAGCTCCAGGGTAGTGAGATAAGCGTTAAAACGGTGTTTTAGTTTTAGACGTTTAAAAATTAGACTACGGCTGGAAAAGGGAGGGTGAAGCGCCTCACAAAAGCGCTAAATTTTGAAACGATGGTTTAGAAAGATGATCTCCCTCTCCCTGCGGGAGAGGGTCGGGTGAGGACATCAGGCCGCACTCAGCCCTTACGAATCATATACCGGTACGGCAAGGCTTCCGTTTCCTGCGCCACCAGCTCGTGTTCCATGAAGGTACAAAAACCGGGAATATCGCGGGTGGTGGCCGGGTCATCAGCGATAATCAGCAGCGTTTCGCCGCTCTGCATGTTGCGCACGGTTTTGCGCACCATCATTACCGGCTCCGGGCAGCGGAGGCCCAGGGCATCAAGCGTGTGGTCAGGGCTGGAAAACAGGTCGGTCATTTTCTTCTCGTTCAGGTAAAAACGGCTGTAGTTTACGCCCCGCCGCCGTCAATGCAAACCAGGTTAACGATTGCGTGAAAATTAGCCATTGCAAAGCGTCGTCAAAGCAGTATCATGCGGCGGCTTTATTGGGTTCCCTCACCCCAAATATTAATCAAAAAGGTACAATATGAACTCCTTTACACAATCGCAGCGCGTTAAGGCGTTGTTCTGGCTTTCGCTATTTCATCTGCTGGTGATCATCTCCAGCAACTACCTGGTGCAGCTCCCGATCTCCATTTTTGGTTTCCATACCACCTGGGGCGCGTTCAGTTTTCCGTTTATTTTCCTCGCGACCGATTTGACCGTGCGCATTTTCGGCGCACCGCTGGCGCGGCGGATTATTTTTGCGGTGATGATCCCGGCGCTGTTTGTCTCCTACGCCATCTCCTCCCTGTTTTATATGGGAAGCTGGCAGGGCTTCGAGGCGCTGACGCATTTCAACCTGTTCGTCGCGCGTATTGCCGCCGCCAGCTTTATGGCCTATGCCCTGGGGCAGATCCTCGACGTTCACGTCTTTAACCGCCTGCGTCAGAACCATCGCTGGTGGATGGCGCCAACGGCCTCCACGCTGTTCGGAAACGTGAGCGATACGCTGGCCTTCTTCTTCATCGCCTTCTGGCGCAGCCCGGACGCCTTCATGGCAGAGCACTGGATGGAAATCGCCCTGGTAGACTACGCCTTCAAGGTGCTTATCAGCCTGGTATTCTTCCTGCCGATGTACGGCGTGCTGTTGAATATGCTGCTGAAAAGGCTGGCAGATAAATCTGAAATCTCCGCATTGCAGGCAGGTTAAGGGTTCGCTTTATCAGTTGTGATAAGATGAACGAATGAGCCGCTATGGCCGTTTATCGAAAGGAAGAAGTCAATGCGCAATCTGGTTAAATATGTCGGGATTGGCCTGCTGGTAGTTGGCCTTGCAGCCTGTGATAACAGCGACACCAAAACGCCTGCTCAGGGCGCGTCAGCAGAAAGCAACGCCACCGGTCAGCCGGTGAGCCTGATGGATGGCAAACTCAGTTTCTCTTTGCCCGCAGACATGACCGACCAGAGCGGTAAGCTGGGCACCCAGGCAAACAACATGCACGTCTATTCCGATGCCACCGGCCAAAAAGCGGTGATCGTGATTGTCGGTGACGATACCAGCGAAGATCTGGGCGTGCTGTCCAAACGTCTTGAAGATCAGCAGCGCAGCCGCGACCCGCAGCTCCAGGTGGTAACCAACAAGTCCGTTGAACTGAAAGGCCACACGCTGCAGCAGCTGGACAGCATTATCTCTGCCAAAGGCCAGACCGCGTACTCCTCAGTCGTGCTCGGCAAGGTCGATAATAAACTGCTGACCATGCAGATCACCCTGCCGGCAGACGATCAGCAGAAAGCGCAGACCACCGCTGAAAACATCATTAACACCCTCGTGATCCAGTAACGCTTCACCAGGATGACGTGGCCTCCGTCGCTTGCGCCGGGGGCCATTTTTTTGCCGCGACTTTCAGACTAACGCTCCAGACGAAGCAACTCCGGCGCACTACAATTAGCAGGCCCCCCCGGAAAAAGGAATTCTTATGACTGCCAGCCCGCCCGATAAAGCCGGACTCCATATTTTATTAAAACTCGCCTGCCTGGTGGTTATCCTTGCGGGTATCCACGCGGCGGCGGATATCATTGTCCAGCTGCTGCTGGCGCTGTTTTTCGCTATCGTCCTCAACCCGCTGGTGACATGGTTTTTACGCCGCGGCATCAGCCGCCCGGTCGCTATCACCATCGTGGTGATGGTGATGCTGGTTGTCCTGACGGCGCTGTTCGGCGTGCTCGCCGCCTCGCTGAGCGAATTTTCCACCATGCTGCCGCAATACAATAAAGAGCTGACGCGCAAGCTGGTCGATCTCCAGCGAATGTTGCCGTTCGTAAACCTGCATATTTCACCGGAACGGATGCTGCGCCGGATGGATTCCGAGAAGGTGATGACCTACGCCACGACCCTGATGACGGGGCTTTCCGGGGCGATGGCCAGCATTCTGCTGCTGGTGATGACGGTGGTGTTTATGCTGTTCGAAGTGCGCCACGTGCCGTATAAGCTGCGTTTTGCCCTGAACAATCCGCAGATCCATATTGCCGGTTTACACCGCGCGCTGAAGGGCGTCTCTAAATATCTGGCGCTGAAAACCCTGCTTAGCCTGTGGACCGGCGTAATTGTCTGGCTGGGGCTGGTATTGCTGGACGTGCAGTTCGCGCTGATGTGGGGCGTGCTGGCGTTTTTACTGAACTACGTGCCCAATATCGGCGCGGTGCTTTCCGCCGTCCCGCCGATGATCCAGGCGTTCCTGTTTAACGGATTTTATGAGTGTATGCTGGTGGGGGCGCTGTTCCTCGTCGTGCATATGGTGCTGGGCAACATTCTCGAACCGCGCATGATGGGCCACCGCCTGGGCATGTCAACGATGGTGGTGTTCTTATCGTTGCTGATCTGGGGATGGCTGCTGGGACCGGTGGGCATGCTGCTCTCCGTGCCGCTTACCAGCGTCTGTAAAATCTGGATGGAAACCACCAAAGGAGGCAGTAAACTCGCCATTCTGCTGGGGCCGGGTCGGCCAAAAAGCCGTTTGCCGGGATAACCGGGTGCAAAGGGTTAAAAGTGACCTTTATTCGCCAGCGCGCCGACAACATTGTAGGATGTGCGCAGCAAATCGCGCTGGCGAACAAAAAGACAACGAAACAGGTTTATCGCGGACGCGCGCAGATGAAATTTACACTCACCATTATCGACTGGCAGGCACGAGCGCCGGGACTCAGCGATGCCGACGCATGGCAGGCGTGGTCACGCCGGTCTGACGCCATCGATCCCGCTGCGCCGCTGGCGAAACTGACCGATCTGCCGATGATGACCGCCCGCCGCCTTAACCCGGGCAGCAGGCAGGCCGTCGATCTTGGCCTGGCCATGCTTCGCAAACACCGCATCGACGCCGTCGTCTACGCCAGCCGCCATGGCGAACTGGAACGCAATTACCGCATTCTGGAAGCGCTGGCGGCAGAGGAGCCTGTTTCACCCACCGATTTTGCGATGTCGGTCCACAACTCGGCGGTTGGCAATTTGACCATCGCTGCCCGCCAGCCGATCGTCGCGTCGTCGGTGTCCGCCGGTATGGATACTTTTCAGCAGAGCTTATGCGAGGTGCTGAGCCTGCTGCATGCGGGCTACTCCCGCGTGCTGCTGGTGGATTTCGACGGCCTGCTGCCCGCGTTTTACCACGCCGGGCTGCCGCCCCAGATGCCCGTCTGGCCCTACGCGCTGGCGCTGGTGATTGAAGCCGGAGAGGCGCTCAGCTGTGAAACGCACGGTAAAAGCGCAGGTGAAGAGCCCGCGCTGCCGCAAAGCCTGCAGTTCCTGCGCCATTATCTGAGCGACGAACAACGCTTCACGCTGCCCGGCGAGCGCCTTGAGTGGCAATGGACGCGCCGGTGAGCGGGCTGCTTACTCGCCTCGAACGGCTATGGCGCGTGCTGATGACCGGATTCTGCTTCGCGCTGTTCGGCTTCGGCGGGCTGATGCTGTCGCTGGTGTGGTTTAACCTGCTGCTGATTTTCCAGCGCGACCGCACCAGGCGCCGCCGTCTGGCACGCCGCAGCATCTCCGCCAGCTTTCGCCTGTTCCTCGCGGTGGTACGCGGGGTGGGGGTGCTGGATTACCGCTTCACGAACCTGGACGCGCTGCGCGCCGAGCGCGGCTGTCTGGTGATTGCGAATCACCCTTCGCTGCTGGACTACGTCCTGCTGGCTTCGGTGATGAACGAAACCGACTGTCTGGTGAAAAGCGCGTTGCGGCGTAACCCGTTCGTCAGCGGCGCGATCCGCGCGGCGGATTATCTGATTAACAGCGAAGCAGACGCCCTGCTTTCCGCCAGCCAGCGGCGTCTGGCCCAGGGCGACACGCTGCTCATCTTCCCGGAAGGGACCCGCACCCGGGTGGGCGAAGGGATTACCCTGCAACGCGGGGCGGCGAATATCGCCGTTCGCTGCAACAGCGCCGTGCGCGTGGTTATTATCCACTGTAGCGAACGGATGCTGGATAAACAGAGCAGCTGGTATAACGTTCCCCCCAACAAACCTGTTTTCACCGTGGATGTTCGCGAACGCATCAACATTCATGATTTTTATGATGCGAGCCAGCACGAGCCCGCGCTGGCGGCAAGGCAGTTAAACCGGCATATGCAGCATCAGTTAACAACCGGTCTTCAATCTTTGTCAGGAACGAAAGATGCAAGCGCTCTATCTTGAAATTAAGAATCTCATTATCTCTACGCTGAATCTGGAAGAACTTACCCCAGAGGATATTGATACAGACGCCGCGCTGTTTGGTGACGGGCTGGGTCTGGACTCAATCGATGCCCTTGAGCTGGGGCTGGCGGTGAAAAATCAGTACGGCGTAGTGCTTTCTGCCGAAAGCGACGAGATGCGTCAGCACTTCTATTCCGTTGCCACGCTCGCTGCTTTTATCCATCAACAACGCGCCTGAGAATGACCCGCTATGACAGAACAAAAAACGATTTATCAGGAAGTCTCTGCGCTTCTTATTACGCTGTTTGAAGT
This sequence comes from Enterobacter cloacae complex sp. P40C2, assembly GCF_014930695.1. Classification (NCBI taxonomy): domain Bacteria; kingdom Pseudomonadati; phylum Pseudomonadota; class Gammaproteobacteria; order Enterobacterales; family Enterobacteriaceae; genus Enterobacter; species Enterobacter cloacae complex sp. P40C2. Next base: position 25,179 of record NZ_JADBRP010000016.1, read on the forward strand.
CGCGCCGGAGGATATTACGCCAGAGGCACGGCTTTACGAAGACCTGGATCTCGACAGCATCGATGCCGTCGATATGGTGGTGCACCTGCAAAAGAAAACGGGCCATAAAATCAAGCCTGAAACCTTCAAAGCGGTGCGCACGGTGCAGGACGTCGTGGACGTTGTGGAACAGCTTCAGCGCGACGCGTAACGTGCGTTCGATTCCGGTACTTCCCGTCCTGACGGGGCTGATGCTGCTGGCATGGCCGTTTTTGGTCGGCTTCGGTCTGGCGAATAATAGTTTGCACGGCATCCTGCCCGTGATGGCGCTGGTGCTGCTGTTGCGCGTCTGCCAGGCCCGCCGGCAGGACGGCCCCCTGCGCTACACCCTCGTGGGCGTAGCGCTCGTGGGCATCGTGCTTTGCGCCGCGAGCTATGTCCTGCACGCGCACCGGTGGGTACTGTATTATCCGGTGGCGGTGAATCTGGTCATGCTGGCGGCGTTTGGCGGCTCGCTGTGGACGTCAATGCCTGTCGTCGAACGGCTGGCGCGCCTGCGTGAACCGGATCTCTCCCCCGCCGGGGTACGTTACACGCGCCGGGTGACTCAGGTATGGTGCGGCTTTTTTATTATCAACGGGGCGATTGCGCTGTTTACCGTGCTGCACGGCGATATCCGCCTGTGGACGCTGTGGAACGGGATGATTGCGTATCTCCTGATGGGCACGCTGGCGATCTGCGAGTGGCTGGTGCGGCAACGGGTGATGAAAAACGATGATTAATCCTCTTCCGCTGAGCCAGTGGCTCAACGCGCCCCGTCCTGACGATACGCCCGTTGCCTGGCGCGGGGAGCGCCTCTGGACGCTCGGCGACCTGCGCCACGACGTCACGCGCCTGGTCGACGCGCTGCGTCATGAAGGCGGCGATCGCTGGGCGCTGTGCGTTGAGGACGGCTATCTGTTTATTGTCGCGCTGCTGGCAACGCTGCACGCGGGCAAAACGCCCGTTCTTCCCGGCCACGCCCGCGGCGCGCAGCTTGACGAGCAGCGGGCGCTGTTCAGCGGCATCCTGAGCGATACCGCGCTTGACGTTCAGGGGCGACAGCTGCGGGTGACTTGCGCAACGCGGACGGACCGCGCCTTTTCACCGCTGCCCGATATCGACGAAACGCGCGTGATTGAGCTTTACACCTCCGGCTCGACCGGCACGCCGCAGCGGGTGAGCAAGCCGGTGGTCAGCCTGGATCGCGAAGCCCGCCTGCTGGCGAACCATTTTGGCGATCGCCTGGCGGGCCGTCACGTCGTGGCTTCCGTGGTTCTACACCACCTCTACGGCCTGACGTTTCGTGTCGTCCTGCCGATGGCGCTCGGCCTGCCGCTGCACGCCAGCCTGCTCAGCTATGCCGAACAGCTCTCTGCCCTTCCCGACGATAAACGCTATCTTTTCATCAGCAGCCCGGCGTTCCTCAGGCGGCTTGACCCGTCGCTGACGCCGCCGCCCGTCGACCTGCTTCTCTCCGCCGGCGGCGTGCTGCCCTGGCGGGATATTGCCGCGGTACACGGCTGGCTCAGCGTCTGGCCGGACGAGATTTACGGCAGCACGGAAACGGGGGTTATGGCCTGGCGCTACCGTCAGGAGGAAAGCACCCTCTGGCAGCCATTCCCCGGCGTGACGTTTCACGGCGACCGCGTTTTGTCGCCGCTGATCCACGAGCCGGAGGGGATCGCGCTGGATGATATCCTGCATTTCACGACTGACGGGCGGTTCAGCCTCGCCGGGCGTCGGGGGCGGGTGGTCAAAATTGAAGATAAGCGCATTTCGCTCGAGGAAGTCGAGCGCCGCCTGCTGGCGCTGGACGGCATCCGCGAGGCCGCCGCGCTGGCGGTCACGCGCGGCGGGCGTCAGGGCATTGGCGCGCTGCTGGTGCTCAGCGACGAGGCGCGCCTGCACAGAGAAAGCGTGGGTAAAAATGTTCAGGAATCCGCCTGGCGTCGCGCCCTTCGTCCCTGGCTTGAACCGGTTGCCGTACCGCGCTGCTGGCGCATCGTTGATGAAATTCCGGTCAACAGCATGAACAAGCGCGTGACCGCGCAGCTACAGGAGCTATTTCATGAAGATGCATGAGATCGAACGCCGCCAGCCCGAGCCCGGGCATCTGGAGATAACGCTCTATCTCGACCCCGGCCTGGTCTGGTTCAGGGGGCATTTCGCCGTACAGCCGCTGCTTCCCGGCGTGGCGCAGCTCGACTGGGTGATGCATTACGCCGCCGCGCTGGCGCCGGGCTATCGCTTTCACAGTATTCAGAACGTGAAGTTTGCGGCCCCGCTGCTGCCTGAGAATACGGTGTCGCTGCTCCTGGCCTGGCAGCCCGAACGCCAGATGCTCACCTTCAGCTATCAGCGCCATGCGGGCGGCGAGCGCCTTACCGCCAGCAGCGGGAAAATTCGCTTATGCCAGTAGCCTTCCGCCCCTGCGTGCTGATCCCGTGCTACAACCACGGCGCGACGATGCCCTCGGTGCTGGCGCGCCTCGCGCCGTTCGATCTGCCCTGCCTGGTGGTGGACGACGGCAGCGATGCCCCCACCCGCCGCACGCTTGAAGCGCTGGCGGCGGAGCGACCGCAGGTGACGCTGCTGCGTCTGCCAGAAAACCGCGGTAAGGGCGCGGCGGTGATGCGGGGTCTGGAAGCCTGCGCAGCGCGCGGCTTCACCCACGCCGTTCAGGTGGACGCTGACGGCCAGCACGCTATCGAAGACATCCCCAAACTGCTGGCGCTGGCCGAACGCCACCCGGAGGCGTTAATTTCCGGGCAGCCCGTTTACGATGATTCAATTCCCCGCTCGCGCCTGTACGGACGCTGGATCACGCACGTTTGGGTCTGGATCGAGACCCTCTCCCTGCAGCTGAAAGACAGCATGTGCGGTTTTCGCGTTTACCCTGTCGCACCGGTACTGCGCCTTGCGGCAGAGGCGCCGCTCGGTAAGCGGATGGATTTTGACACCGAGGTGATGGTGCGACTCTACTGGCAGGGCAACGCCAGCTATTTTCTGCCTACCCGCGTGACCTATCCGCCGGACGGGATATCCCATTTCGATGCCCTGAGAGACAACGTGCGCATCTCGCTGATGCATACCCGCCTGTTCCTCGGCATGCTGCCGCGCATGCCCGCGCTGCTGATGCGTCGCCGCGCGCAGCACTGGGCGCGGCAGCAGGAGGTGAAAGGGCTGTGGGGCATGCGCCTGATGCTGCGCGTCTGGCAACTGCTGGGGCGAAAGGCATTTACCGTCCTGCTGTGGCCGGTGACCGCCGTCTACTGGCTCACCGCCCGCTCTGCGCGTCAGGCGTCCCGGCAGTGGCTGGCGCGCGTCAGGCGGGTGATGGCGCAGCGGCAAATGCCGCAACCCGCGCGGCTCAACAGCTTTTCCCACTTCCTGCGCTTCGGTCATGCCATGCTCAACAAGGTGGCCAGCTGGCGCGGCGAAATGAAGCTGCATCGCGATCTGGTCTTTGCGCCGGGAGCGCAGGAGGCGCTTGGTCTCGACGATCCTCAGGGCAAACTGCTGCTGGCATCGCACCTTGGCGACGTGGAAGCCTGCCGGGCGCTGGCGCAGCGTGAAGGGGCAAAAACCATCAACGCGCTGGTCTTTAGCGATAACGCCAGACGGTTTAAGCAGGTGATGGAGGAGATGGCCCCGCAGGCGGGCATTCACCTGATGCCGGTCACCGACATTGGCCCGGATACCGCCATCCTCATTAAAGAGAAGCTCGATCGCGGCGAATGGGTGGCGATCGTGGGCGATCGCATCGCCGTCACCCCACAGCGCGGCGGCAGCTGGCGGGTGATCTGGAGCGAGTTCCTGGGCCAGCCCGCGCCGTTCCCGCAGGGGCCGTTTATCCTGGCGTCCATCTTACGCTGCCCGGTGGTGCTCATTTTTGCCCTCTGCCAGCAGGGAAAACTGACCCTGCACTGCGAGCGCTTCGCCGACCCGCTGGTGCTGCCGCGCGGCGAACGCCAGCAGGCGCTACAGCAGACCGTCGACCGCTATGCGCAGCGGCTGGAGCACTACGCGCTCACGTCGCCGCTCGACTGGTTTAATTTTTTCGATTTCTGGCGACTGCCAGAGGTCAACGAGAAGGAGTAAAGGGTGCTGACCGATCCCCGCTTTACGGCTGAAGTTGAAATCATCGTCCCCTTCCACGACGTCGATATGATGGGCGTGGTGTGGCACGGCAACTACTTCCGTTACTTTGAGATTGCCCGCGAAGCGCTGCTCAACCAGTTTGACTACGGCTATCGCCAGATGAAAGCCTCGGGCTACGTCTGGCCCGTGGTGGATACCCGCGTGAAGTACCGCGACGCGGTGACCTTCGAGCAGCGCATCCGCGTTCGCGCCCGGATTGAAGAGTATGAAAACCGCCTGCGCATCGCCTATCAAATCGTTGACGCGCAAACCGGGAAGCGCACCACCACCGGCTACACCATTCAGGTGGCGGTGGATGAAGCAAGCCGGGAGATGTGCTTTGTCAGCCCGGCCATTCTGTTCGAACGCATGGGGATCGCGCCATGAAATGGATACCTCTTATCGCTCTGCTGCTTAGCCCGCTGGGCAGCGCGGTGACGCTGGATGAACTGCAGCAGCGGTTTGCGGAGCAGCCGGTCGTGCGCGCGCACTTTGAGCAGACCCGCACCATCAAGGGCATGCCCCAGCCGCTGCGCTCGCGGGGGGAGATGCTGATCGCCCGTGACGACGGCCTGCTGTGGGATCAACAGGCGCCGTTCCCGATGACGCTGCTGCTGGATGACAAACGGATGGTGCAGGCGATCGGCGGCCAGCCGCCGCAGACCATCACCGCCGACAATAACCCGCAGATGTTCCAGTTCAACCATCTGCTGCGGGCTCTGTTCCAGGCCGACCGTAAGGTACTGGAAGAGAACTTCCGCATCGATTTTCAGGATCGGGGGGAAGGCCGCTGGTCGCTGGTGCTGACGCCTGTCACCACACCGCTGGACAAGATTTTCGCCACCCTTGATTTGCAGGGCGCCCTCTATCTGGAGTCTATTCGCCTGAACGACAGGCAGGGCGACACGACGGATATCGCCCTTTCCCGCCACCAGCTTACGCCCGCTCGCCTGACCGATGCAGAACGCCAACGCTTTGCCGCACCGTAACCCTCTGCGCCCGGCGCTGCTGTGGGCTGGGTTATGCCTGATCCTGCTCGTCGTGCTGCTGTCGCTGCTGCCCGGCGCGCGGCTGAACAGCAGCGTGCTCGCCATGCTGCCAAAACAGACGCTCGGGGCAGTTCCTCCGGCCCTCAACGACGGGTTTATGCAGCGCCTGGACCGCCAGCTCGTCTGGCTGGTCAGCCCCGGCAAACGGCCGGACCCGCGCGTGGCGCAGCAGTGGTTAACCCTGCTGCAGCGCAGCCAGGCGCTCAGCGAAGTAAAAGGCCCGCTGGACGCCGCCGGGCAACGGGCGTGGGGGGATTTTTTCTGGCAGCACCGCAATGGTCTGATCGATCCGGCCACCCGCGCCCGCCTGCAAAACGGCGGAGAGGCGCAGGCCCGGTGGATCCTGTCGCAGCTTTACTCCGCCTTTTCCGGCGTGAGCGGCAGGGAGCTGCAAAACGATCCGCTGATGCTGACGCGCGGCGCGCAGCTCGCGCTGGCGAAGAACAGCCAGAAGATGCAGCTGATGGACGGCTGGCTGGTGACGAAAGATGAGGCCGGAAACTACTGGTATCTGCTGCACGGCGAGCTGGCGGGCTCCTCGTTTGATATGCAGCAAACCCACCGGCTGGTGACCACCCTTAACGCGTTGCAGCAGACGCTGAAAGCCCGTTATCCACAGGCGCAGCTGCTCTCGCGCGGAACGGTGTTCTACAGCGATTACGCCAGCCAGCAGGCCAAACGGGATATTTCCACGCTCGGCGTCGCCACGGTGCTCGGCGCGATCCTGCTGATTGTGTCGGTGTTCCGCTCCGTGCGCCCGCTGCTGCTGAGCCTGCTCTCCATTGCCATCGGCGCGCTGGCGGGCACGGTCGCGACGCTCCTGCTGTTCGGCGAGCTGCATCTGATGACGCTGGTGATGAGCATGAGCATCATCGGTATCTCGGCGGACTATACGATTTACTACCTCACGGAGCGGATGGTGCACGGCGCGACACAGACGCCCTGGCAAAGCCTGGAGAAAGTGCGTAACGCGCTGCTGCTGGCGCTGCTGACCACCGTCGTGGCGTATCTTTTCATGATGCTGGCTCCCTTCCCCGGCATTCGGCAGATGGCGGTGTTCGCCGCCGCAGGGCTGAGCGCCTCGTGCCTGACGGTGATTTTCTGGCATCCGTGGCTGTGCCGGGGTATGCCGGTTCGCCCGGTTCCCCTGAGCGGGGTGATGCAGCGCTGGCTGAACGCATGGCGCAACGGTAGAGCCCTCTCCGTCGGGCTGCCGTTAGCGCTGGCGCTGCTCTCCGCCATCGGGATCGCCAGCCTGCGGGTTGATGACGATATCGCCCAGCTTCAGGCGCTGCCGCAGGACATACTGGCCCAGGAAAAAGCCATCACCGCCCTGACCGGGCAGAACGTCGATCAGAAGTGGTTTGTGGTGTACGGCGCGTCGGCTCAGCAAACGCTGGAGCGGCTGGAGGCGTTTACCCCGGCGCTGGCGCAGGCGCAAAAAGCCGGCGAGTTTTCCCGCTGGCGCACCCTGCCGCTGAACTCGCTGACGCGCCAGGAGAGCGATCTGCGACTGCTGCGCGGCGCCGCGCCGACGGTAACGAACATGCTGCAAAGCGCGGGGATGAACGCCGTGACGCCGAATCTGAACGCCATGCCCGTCAGCGTGGAGGCGTGGCTCGCGAGCCCCGCCAGCGAGGGCTGGCGACTGCTGTGGCTGACGCTGCCGGACGGTAAAAGCGGCGTGCTGGTTCCGGTCGACGGCGTCAGAGACAGCGCCGCACTCGGCGAGCTGGCCGCCCGCCATGCAGGGGTCGTCTGGGTCGACCGTAAGGCCAGCTTCGACAGCCTGTTTGCGCTCTACCGCGCGCTGCTGACGGGGCTGCTGTGCGTGGCGCTGGCGGTGATTGCCTGCGGCGCGGTGGTGCGTCTCGGCTGGCGAAAAGGGCTGGTGGCCCTGGTGCCGTCCGTGCTGTCGCTGGGCGGCGGGCTGGCGGCGCTGGCCGTGGCTGGCCACCCGGTGAACCTGTTTTCCCTGCTGGCGCTGGTGCTGGTTCTGGGCATTGGCATCAACTACACGCTGTTTTTCAGCAACCCGCGCGGTACGCCGCTGACCTCCATGCTGGCAATTACCCTTGCCATGATGACTACCCTGCTGACGCTGGGGATGCTGGTGTTCAGCACCACCCAGGCCATCAGCAGTTTTGGCATTGTGCTGGTGAGCGGTATCTTTACCGCGTTCCTGCTCGCTCCGCTGGCGATGCCCGCTAACAAAGAGAACACACCATGACCCGTTTTATTCGCCTGGCGACGGTCGTGATGGCCCTGCTGCTGGCGGGATGTAGCCATACGACGAACCGCGATGACGCGCGCCCTCAGGCCTGGCTACAGCCGGGCACCCGCGTCACGCTACCGCCGCCGGGCATCACCCCGGCGATTCGTTCGCAGCAGCTTCTGACCGGCAGCTTTAAGGGTCAAACCCAGTCGCTGCTGGTAATGCTGAACGCAGACGAACATAAAGTGACGCTTGCCGGCCTCTCCTCCGTCGGGATCCGCCTGTTCCTCGCCACCTACGACGAGACCGGGATCCACACCGAGCAGTCGGTTGTGATGCCGCAGCTGCCGCCAGCCAGCCAGGTACTGGCCGATGTGATGCTTAGCCACTGGCCGCTCCGCGCCTGGCAGCCGCAGTTGCCGAAAGGCTGGACGCTGAACGATACTGACGCCAGACGCGAACTGCGCAACCCCGACGGCAAACTGGTTACGGAAATTGTTTACCTGAACCGCAGCGGCAAACGCGAGCCGGTCAGCATTGTGCAGCACGTTTTTAACTACCACATCACCATTCAATATCTGGGTGACTGAGATGATTTACCTTTCTGCGGTTGGCATGGTCAACGCCCTGGGCAACTCGGCTGATGAAATAGCGGCAAACCTGAACGCAGGCGTGGCGCCCGGGATGCGTCCGCGCGCGGGCTGGCTACAGGGCTTTCCGGAGGCCGTGCTGGGAGGCGTTGAGGGTGAACTTCCGCCTATACCCGAGCGTTTTTCCGCCCATCGCAGCCGCAACAACCAGCTGCTGCTGGCGGCGCTGGCGCAAATCCGGCCCGCGGTTGAGGCGGCCATTAACCGCGCAGGACGCGACCGCGTGGCGGTGGTGCTGGGCACCAGCACCTCCGGGCTGGACGAGGGCGATGAAAACGTGCGCCTCTCCCGTAGCGGGGAGCGCAGCCCGCAGTGGCAATACCCGCAGCAGGAGCTCGGCGATCCGTCGCGCTTTCTCGCCAGCTGGCTTGAGCTGGACGGCCCGGCGTATACCATCTCGACGGCCTGCTCCTCCAGCGCGCGGGCGATTATCAGCGGGCGTCGCCTGATCGACGCCGGGCTGGTGGACGTCGCCATCGTCGGCGGGGCAGACAGCCTGAGCCGCATGCCGGTTAACGGCTTCAACAGCCTCGAGTCACTCTCGCCGACCCTGTGCGAGCCGTTTGGCCGCGACCGTCGGGGGATCACCATTGGTGAAGCGGCGGCGCTCATGGTGCTGACCCGCGAGCCGGGAGAAATTGCGCTTCTGGGCGCGGGAGAATCCAGCGATGCGTACCATATTTCCGCCCCGCATCCGCAGGGTGAAGGGGCGATCCGCGCCATCAACCAGGCGCTGAACGAGGCGGGCATCACGGCGGAGGACGTAGGCTATATCAACCTGCACGGCACCGCCACGCCGCTGAACGATCGGATCGAGGCGCAGGCGATCCACGACCTCTTTGGCGAACGCGTGCCGTGCAGCTCGACGAAACACCTAACCGGCCACACGCTGGGCGCCGCCGGGGTCACGGAGGCCGCCCTGAGCTGGCTGATCCTGACCCGCGGCCTGCCGCTGCCGCCGCAGGATTTTTCCCGCTACGCGCCGGACGACACGCTCCCCGCCTGCGGCTTGCTGCACCACAGCGCGCCGCTGAAAAAGCCGACGATCCTGTCGAACTCGTTCGCGTTTGGCGGCAACAACGCCAGCCTTCTGCTGGGGAGAGTGTGATGCGCTATTTACCGCCAGGCGATTATCTTCCTCACGACGCGCCGATGATGCTGCTCGAAACCGTTGAAAGCGTCACCGACGACAGCGCCGTCTGCCGCGTGACGGTAAACGGGCAGGGCGTCCTTGCGCCCTTCCTGAACGCTAATGGCGACCTGCCCGGCTGGTTTGCGCTGGAGCTGATGGCCCAGACCGTGGGCGTCTGGTCTGAGTGGCACCGGATGCAAAAAGGGCTGCCGCACTGTGCGCTGGGTATGGTGCTGGGCGCGCGCGAGCTGGCGTGCGGCGCGGGTCATTTTGCCGCAGGCAGCACGCTGAACATCACCATCGAACGCCTGATGCAGGATGAACGCTTCGGCAGCTTCGAGTGCGCCGTTCAGTGCGACGGCGTGCCCCTCGCCACGGGCCGCGTGAATACCTTCCAGCCGAGCGAGGATGAATTAACCACACTTTTCAACCAGGGAACACCATCATGAGTCTGAGTCGATCCGTACTGGTCACCGGGGCCAGCAAAGGCATTGGCCGCGCCATCGCCCTTCAGCTTGCGGCGGACGGTTTTACCGTCGGCGTGCACTACCATCGTGATGAGGCGGGCGCGCAGGAGACGCTGGATGCGATTGTCCGGGCGGGCGGCGCGGGCCGTTTACTCACGTTCGACGTGGGCAACCGCGAGCAGTGCCGCACGGTGCTGGAGCAGGAGATCGCCGATCGCGGCGCGTTTTATGGCGTGGTAAGTAACGCCGGGATTACCCGCGACGGCGCGTTTCCGGCGCTCAGCGAGGATGACTGGGACCGCGTGATCCACACCAATCTCGACAGTTTTTATAACGTCATCCACCCCTGCATTATGCCGATGATTGGCACCCGCAGGGGCGGGCGGATCGTCACCCTGTCGTCGGTGTCAGGCATTATGGGCAACCGTGGGCAGGTGAACTACAGCGCGGCCAAAGCCGGGATTATCGGGGCCACCAAAGCGCTCGCCACCGAGCTGGCGAAACGTAAAATCACCGTCAACTGCATCGCGCCGGGGCTGATCGATACCGGCATGATCGAGATGGACGAGGCCGCGCTGAACGCGGCGATGTCGATGATACCCATGCAGCGCATGGGCCAGGCCGAGGAGGTGGCCGGGCTGGCGAGCTACCTGATGTCGGATAAGGCAGGCTATGTGACGCGCCAGGTGATTTCGATTAACGGAGGCATGCTATGACCCGCCGGGTAGTGATTACGGGCACGGGCGGCGTTACCGCGTTTGGCGAGGACTGGCCGACCATTTCGCGCCGCCTGCGCGGGTATGAAAATGCGGTGCACACCATGACGGAGTGGCAGGCGTATGACGGCCTGCAAACCCTGCTCGCCGCGCCGATTGAAGGCTTCACCCTCCCCGCTCACTATACCCGCAAGCGCATTCGCGCCATGGGCCGCGTGTCGCTGCTTTCAACCCGCGCCACCGAGCTGGCGCTGGAGCAGGCGGGCCTGATCGACGACGCGGTGCTCACCAACGGTCAGACCGGGATCGCCTACGGCTCGTCGACGGGCAGCACCGGGCCGGTCAGCGAGTTTGCCTCCATGCTCACGGAAAAGCACACCCATAACATTACCGGCACCACCTACGTGCAAATGATGCCGCACACCACTGCGGTCAACACCGGGCTGTTCTTTGGCCTGCGCGGACGGGTGATCCCCACGTCGAGCGCCTGCACCTCCGGCAGCCAGGCGATTGGCTACGCCTGGGAAGCGATTCGTCACGGATACCAGACGGTGATGGTGGCAGGCGGCGCGGAAGAGCTGTGCCCCTCGGAAGCGGCGGTTTTCGATACCCTGTTTGCCACCAGCCAGCGTAACGACGCGCCGAAAACCACGCCGTCGCCGTTTGACGTTCAGCGCGACGGCCTGGTGATTGGCGAAGGGGCTGGCACCTTAATTCTGGAAGAGCTGGAGCACGCCACCGCGCGCGGGGCGACAATTTATGGCGAGATCGTGGGGTTTGCCACCAACTGCGATGCGGCGCACATCACTCAGCCCCAGCGTGAAACCATGCAGGTGTGTATGGAGCAGTCGCTGGCGATGGCCGGTCTGCAGCCTCAGGACATCGGCTACATTTCTGCCCACGGCACGGCGACCGACCGCGGGGATATCGCCGAGAGCCAGGCGACCGCCGCCATTTTCGGCGACGGGGTGCCCATTTCATCCTTAAAGAGCTACTTCGGCCATACTCTGGGCGCCTGCGGGGCGCTGGAAGCCCTGCTGAGCCTGCACATGATGCGGGAGGGCTGGTTCACGCCGACGCTCAATTTAAGACAACCGGATGAGCAATGTGGCGCTTTAGATTATATTATGGGGGAAGCCCGCCCGATTGACTGCGAATTTATACAGAGCAATAACTTTGCCTTTGGCGGCATCAATACCTCAATAATCATCAAACGCTGGGCGTAACTATGTACCAGTTTGTACTGGGAAAGATCTCCACCCTTAGCGCGGACCCGCTGGCGTCAACGCTCGCAGACAGGGCACCTCAGGGTGCACGACGCGCTTCCTGGCTTGCAGGCCGGACGCTGCTCGCCAGAACCTTATCCCCCTCGCCTCTCCCCGAGATAATCTACGGCGAGCAGGGAAAACCGGCCTTCGCTAGCGGCCATCCGCTGTGGTTTAACCTGAGCCACAGCGGGGACGACATTGCCCTGCTGCTGAGCGACGAAGGCGAAGTTGGCTGCGATATTGAAGCGATCCGCCCGCGCGAGAACTGGCAGGCGCTGGCGAATGCCGTCTTTAGCCTTACCGAACATGCCGAGCTGGAGCGTGAAGCGCCGGAAGAGCAGCTTTCCGCCTTCTGGCGCATCTGGACGCGCAAAGAGGCCATCGTCAAACAGCGCGGCGGCAGCGCGTGGCAGATTGTCAGCATTGACAGCACCGCGCAGCCGCTGCCGGTCAGCCAGCTACGCGTCGGCTCGCTGAGCCTTGCGGTCTGTACGCCCACGCCCTTCACCCTGACGGCGGAATTAATCGCTTATTCCGGTACCTCTGCGGCATAAAAAAACGGCCATTCCGGTAAAACCGCAATGGCCGATGTGCATTTAACGCGTTGCGAAGCTTATTTTAAATTTTCAGGGAAGTTTGCCGGCAGCTCGCTGGCGGCACACGCAATTACGCTGTCATCGTTAGCGCCGCAGTCGCGTACAAAGGTAATCGTCGCAAATTCATCAATCACCTCCGTCGGATAGGCCGGACCGGCATCACGGTAGCTGTTCATCAGCGGAATGTGATCGTTCTGGAAGCAGACGGTTTTTTCCGGATTGTTCATGACCCAGCGCGGGAAGAAGATGGTGCCGTGGAACAGGCTGTCGCCCAGGTTCACAATCAGGCTTACGTCGGTACCGGTTGGCTCCGTCCAGGAAATTTTATAGATGCTCTCCCCGACGCGAACGATGTACGCCTGCTGATCTTTCACCCAACGGTTGCCCACCAGACCGCTGTGAATACGATAGTCGAGAGTGTTCTCGTTTTTGACGTAAATTTCGTAGTTCCAGCCATTATCGTAGGTATAAACCAGATGTTTGCCGACGAAGCCGCTTAAGTCATGTTTGTCGAAGGTGCTCATAAGATGTCTCCTTTGTTTTGATGAAGCTATCGTACCCCTTCAAAAAATGAATGAATAACGCTATTTTTGAATCAAATTCATCCAAAATTTAGATTGATAATGCATAAGACGACGCTAGAACAATGGGCCCTGCTGGAGAGAGTAGTTGAGGCTGGCAGCTTTGCCAGAGCTGCGGAGGAGACGCACCGCAGCCAGTCCTCGGTCAGCTATAACCTGTCGCTTTTGCAGGAGCGGCTTGGCGTGGCGCTGTTAATGACTGAAGGCAGGCGGGCGGTGCTGACCCCGGCGGGAGAGCTGTTGCTGAATCAGGTGAAGCCGCTGCTGAAAGCCTTCGCCTACGTTGAGACGCGCGCCGCCACCCTGCGCAGCGGTATGCGAACCCGTATCGATCTGATGGTAGACAGTATTTTTCCGCGCGGCCGGCTGTTTGCGATTTTGCGCCAGTTCCAGCAGCGGTATCCGCAAACGCAGGTGCGGCTCACCGAGGTGCTGGAAAACAGCCGGGAAGATGCGCTCAATGATGAAGCCGACGTGATGGTCTTAACCCGCCGCCAGGACATTACCGGGCTGGGTGAATGGCTAATGAACATTGATTTTGTCGCCGTCGCGCATCATGCGCACCCGCTTTTTGCGCTGGACACGCCGCTAAATGACGAGACGCTGCGGCCGTGGCCACGCATTCAGATCGCAGACAGCCAGCCCGCCGTTCGCCCGGGCGGCGAGTCGTGGACCTTTTCCACCATTGATGCCGCGATCGAGGCGGTGTTGTATCAGGTTGGGTACGGCTGGCTACCGGAAGAACGCATTCAGCCCCAGCTTCAGCAAGGCATACTCAAAACCCTGCCCCTCAGCCACGGCGTTCGACGCGCCACGCCGCTTCACCTCATCGTTAAGCGCTCCCTTAGCCCGCTGGACGAGCAGGTTGAGACGTTGTTGCGCCTTTTTAAGCAGGAGCCGCCATCGTCAACTGCTACGCTTTAAGGTCTGAAGGTTAAGACGACAAGGAGCGAACGATGAAAATCGATTTAACGGGGAAAGCGGCGCTGGTGACCGCATCAACCGGCGGGATTGGCTTCGCCATCGCCCGCGGACTGGCGGAAAGCGGTGCGGAAGTGATTGTGAACGGGCGCAGCATCGACTCGGTAAATAAGGGCATTCAGGCGCTGCAGCAGGTGGTGCCAGGCGTCCAGGTTCGTGCCGCCGTCGCCGATCTCAGCTCGCCGGAAGGCGTAGACGAATTGCTCAGGGTCGCCTCGCAGGTCGATATTCTGGTCAATAACGCCGGGATTTATGGTCAGCAGGATTTTTACTCCACCGATGACGATACCTGGGAACGCTACTGGCAAACCAACGTGATGTCCGGCGTGCGGCTCTCCCGCGCCCTGCTGCCGGGCATGGTGCAAAAAGGCTGGGGCCGCGTGGTGTTCATCTCGTCAGAATCGGCCTGCAATATTCCTGCGGACATGATCCACTATGGCGTAACGAAAACCGCGCAGCTCTCCCTGGCGCGCGGGCTGGCGAAGTTCGTGGCCGGCAGCGGCGTCACCGTGAACAGCGTGCTGCCCGGGCCGACAATGTCGGACGGTTTCGCCGCGATGATGAAAGACGAGATGGAGAGAACCGGTAAATCGCTGGAACAGCTGGCGAACGCGTTTGTGATGGCGAACCGCCCCAGCTCGGTTATTCAGCGCGCCGCGACGGTTGAAGAAGTGGCCAATATGGTGGTGTATGTCTGTTCAGTGCAGGCCTCCGCTACCTCCGGCGCGGCGCTGCGCGTCGACGGTGGCGTGGTGGATGACATAGTTTGACCCGTCAGTCACAGGTTAGAGAAAAAATGAGGACTGATATAAGGACTGTGAAGATAAAGCAGGTAAACTAGTGAACAGAATGTGTATTTAAGCTAAGACGTATTTATGACCAATATGATTGCCGACGAAGCCGTGGCCAGATCCAGCGTGCTCTCTGTCTTTGACTTTGATGGTACGTTGACGCACCACGACAGCTTTATTCCCTTCCTGCGCTTTGCCTTTGGCAAGCGCTACTTTGCGGGCCGCCTGGTGCGGATGGCCCTGCCCACGCTGCACTGCGTGCGCCGCAAGCTGACGCGTGATGAGCTGAAAGAGGTGCTGATTAAAACCTTCCTGACGGGGGTGGATGAGCACTGGTTACGCCAGCAGGCAGAGGCCTTTTGTGAAAAATACTGGAGCAAGCTGATGCGCCCGGAAGGCGTCATGGCCGTGGCTAACGAAGTCAATTCCGGTGCGGAAGTGACGATTTGCTCCGCCTCCCCGGCGCTGGTATTACAGCCGTGGGCCGACAAGCTCGGCATTAAGCTGATTGGCACGCAGCTGGAGGTGAAAGACGGCAAGCTGACCGGGCGGATCACCGGCAACAACTGCCGCTGCGCGCAGAAAGTGGCGAGGCTGGAGAAGGTGTATGGCGACCTGAACGCGTATCACCTGCGCGCCTGGGGCGACACGCGAGGCGACCACGAGCTGCTGGCAGCGGCGCAGGATCCGCACTGGCGGCACTTCCATCATCCGCGCAAGCGCCGGAACTCACCGATTAAGGGGTAAGTGCGGTCTTTTGCCCTCACCCCGCCCTCTCCCACAGGGAGAGGGAGAAAACCAAATCGTAGGCCCGGTAAGCGAAGCGCCACCGGGCGGTACATCAGGCCTCACGTTTCCCCGGGAACATCACGCTCGCAATAATCCCCAGCGCCAGCACGCCTAATACCACGAACAGGCTGGCCGTTGCGCCAATGCTGTAACCGTGATGCCAGAAGTGGTCGGTCGCATTTAGCCCCAGCTTGAACGCCACGAAGAACAGCAGCAGCACTACCGCTTTCTCCAGATGCACCAGATACTGCTTCAGCGCCTCCAGCACGAAGTAGAGGGTACGCAGGCCGAGGATCGCGAACATCATTGCGCTGTAGATAATCAGCGGCTCGCGGCTGACGGCAATGATCGCGGGGACGGAGTCAAAGGCGAACATGACGTCGGACAGCTCCACCACCGCGACGCAGAGCAGCAGCGGCGTCGCGTAGCGCTTCGCCTTCTTCACGCGGCCTACCATCACATCCTTGTTTTCAGGCTTCTCCAGTTCGGCATCCACCTCTTTCTGGGTCAGGATAAACGCATGGCTGCTGATTTTTGGCCAGACCGGATAGAAGCGTTTTACCAGGCGGTACGCCAGGTGACCGGAGTAATCTTCCACCTCGTCGCTCTCTTCATTGCGCCTCAGCATCATCACCGCAGTCCAGCCAACGACCAGCGCAAAAATGACCTCAACGTATGGCCCCAGGCTCAGCAGGCTGGTGCCGATGGCAACAAAAATACCGCGGAACACGATCGCCCCCAGCACGCCCCAGTAGAGCACGCGGTGGCGATACTTATCCGGCACGCCGAACCAGGCGAAGATCGCCATCATCACGAACAGGTTGTCGACGGAGAGAACCTCTTCCAGCGCATAGCCGGTGAGGAACAGGCTCGCCATCTCCGCGCCGTGGTGCACGTATAAGAAGCCGGCAAACGCCATGGCCATCATGACCCAGAAGATGGACCACATGGCCGCGCTTTTCAGCGAGATCGGTTTATCGTGACGGTGCATGAAGAGGTCGATAAACATCGCCCCAACGGCCATCACCACAAAGACAACAACGGTTTCCGTCGGGAAACCGAGATGAGCAGCAGACATAGACAACCCTTTTAAGAAGACAAAACACAACACCATGCAGGCTGGCGTAAACCAGAAGTGGAAATGGGGGAACGTGTTATTCGCATATACCCCACAAAACCGCAGCTCTTTGGCCGCGCAAGGTAGGTACTTTACCTCACAACGTGGGGTGGTGCATCTGTCGTTTAGGCACATTCCGCAGCGCGCATTATCTGTGAGTCACGTCTTATTTACATCATTTAAACCTTCCATTAACTGGATAAAAAGAACGCGCCGACGCTATAGTGGTTTTGTTTAATAAAACTGAGTTGTACCTGATAAAACCAAGAACAGACCCTGCGAGGAACACATGACAGAACATATTCGTAATGGCGTTGCCGCCATTGAGGACATAGAACGAGAAACTATGCGCAAGGTGATCTGGCGTATTCTTCCGTTTCTGATAGTCAGTTACCTGATTTCCATTATCGATCGCGGCAATATCGGTATGGCTTCGCTACAGATGAACGAGGATCTCGGCCTCAGCAAAGCGGCGTTTGGCTTCGCCAGTAGCCTCTACTTCGTGGCGTATTTTCTGTTTGAAGTTCCAAGCAATCTGGCGATGCAGAAAGTTGGCGCACGCTTGTGGATCCCCCGCATTATGATCAGCTGGGGCGTGGTATCCATGTGCATGGCACTGGTACAAAACACCACGTCGCTTTATATCGTGCGTTTTCTTCTGGGTGCCGCTGAGGCGGGCTTTTTCCCCGGCGTCGTGCTCTTTCTGACCTGGTGGATCCCTTCCCGCTACCGCGCGCGAATTATCGCGTCCTTTATGGTTGCGATCCCGCTGGCCAATTTTATCGGCTCGCCGCTGTCCGGGTTGATCCTCTCACTGGATGGCTGGCTGGGCCTGCGCGGCTGGCATCTGCTGTTTATCATTGAAGGTTTACCCGCGGTTCTGCTGGGTATTGCCGCCTGGTTTGTTCTTCGCGATCGCCCTCACCAGGCCAACTGGCTTAGCGCGGAACAGAAAAAATGGCTGGAAACGACGCTTGAAA
The DNA here is from genome assembly GCF_014930695.1 of Enterobacter cloacae complex sp. P40C2. Lineage (NCBI taxonomy): Bacteria > Pseudomonadati > Pseudomonadota > Gammaproteobacteria > Enterobacterales > Enterobacteriaceae > Enterobacter > Enterobacter cloacae complex sp. P40C2. Next base: position 42,672 of record NZ_JADBRP010000016.1, read on the forward strand.
CCGAGCGTCAGCAGCAAAAAAATATTGGTCACCAGACGACGTGGCAGCTGCTCCGGCATCGTCAAATCTGGCTGCTGGCCCTGATTTACGCAGGCGCGTCATCGGCAGGCACCACGATCAGCGTCTGGTCACCGCAGCTGCTGAAATCGTTCCACCTGGATAATCTGGAGACCGGGCTGTTCAACGCCATTCCTTACGGCCTGGCATCCGTACTGATGATTGTCTGGGGACGGAGTTCTGACCGAACCAACGAACGCCGCTGGCATACCGCTCTGACCCTTTTCATGATTGCCGCAGGCGTAATCGCCGCATTTGTGAGCACCTCCCTTTTTGCCACGGTTATTATATTGAGCATCATTCTGATAGGGGCGTATTCAATGAAGGGGCCGTTTTGGGCGCTGGCGTCAGGCTGGATGAGCAGCACGTCTGCCGCTGCGGGGCTGGCCGCGATTGGCGCCATCGCTAACCTTATCGGCGGCGCGGTGATGGTTAACGCTTACGGCATCATCAGCGAGCGGACGGGTAGCCACACGCTGGCCATGCTTCCTCTGGCTGCGCTGTGCGTCGCAGGAGGTGTCGCGGTGCTGGTGATGGGACGGCAGGCGCGCAATTCGCATCTGCATGAAAAGCAGGTCACCCATTAGACATAACAAAAGCGGGACGCCCGTCCCGCGTTATGCTCAGAGGCTCTCTTCCGCAGCGTCTTGCGTTTCCCCATAAAACTGCTGGCAGAAAGCCTTACTCGCCCCCATTTTCTGCGACAGGCGACTGGCGGTGGCGTGCATCAGCTGGCTGATCCCCTGTTCACGGCGATCTTCAGTCAGTCTGGAGATGGGCCCGGTAAGCGCCAGCGCCGCAATCAGCTTGTCGTTAACGCCGAAGACGGGCATCGCAAACGCCGCGGTATGCGGATCCCGGGCGCCTGCGGTATAGAGCGGCACGGCGGGTTCCCCCTCCGGGAGCGCGTCATTCAGGCCCCAGTGGCGAAGCACCTTACTGATGGCAGAATCGTCCAGCGGAAACTGGGTGCCCGGCAGATTGCTGTGGCGTAGCCCGTGGGAGGCTTCCGCACGGAACAGGCACAAGCGTTGCCCGCCTTCCAGGACATACCAGCTGGCGCTCTCCTGAGAGGCCAGAGATAACGCCTGAAGCTCGGGCTGCACCACCCGGGAAAGATGGAAAGATTGTTCATAAAGCTTACCGAGGTAAAGCAGACGTGGGCCAAGCGCGTAATTGCCGTCCTCGTGCCTGACGACATAGTTCATTCGTTCAAGCGAATTCATTAACCGGTAAACCGTGGTTTTGTGATAACCCGACAGCTGCGCCAGCGCGGTCAGCGTCAGGCTCTCATCGCCGGGACGGAAGCAATCCAGTAAAGCCAGCGCCTTTTCGACCGCCACAACGCCTTCATTACCCATCATCATCTCCTTTTCTGCTCGGCAGTGAGTGTACCTTAATTTTTGTGAGTCACTTCGTGTTTACATCACAAACGCCGCCGCAGATCTGGCTAAAGGGAAAGCTACACCGCTATAGTTGTTTTGTATTGTACACCTGCATTGTACACAGTAAAACAATATGGAGGCATTCATGTCCGTTTCAGAAAAACCATTCATTAACCGTCAGTTCGAACGCGTGTCGACCGAAGAGGTTCACCAGGCCGCCGAGTATCAGGCCGCCATTCTGGCGGACGTTGCCGGTCGCCGCGGTACGCTGCATGGCCGTATCAAGCCGCTCGCACCTCACATGGCCGTTGCGGGTCCGGCGGTTACCGTGGAGGTGCGTCCGGGAGATAATCTGGCCATCCATGCCGCAATGGCCGTCGCGCAGCCGGGGGATGTGCTGGTTGTTGACGGAAAAGGCGACCTGACCTGCGCGCTGCTCGGCGAGATTATGGCGACGCAGGCTCAGGCAAGCGGTATCGCGGGCATCATCATTGACGGGGCGGTACGTGATGCCGACACCCTCAGTAAAGGGCACTACCCGGTCTTCGCGGCCGGCCTTAACCCCTGTGGCCCGACAAAATCAATTCCTGGCCGGGTTAATCATCCCATCTCCATTGCCGGAGCGACGGTACGAGCCGGGGATCTGGTTGTAGCGGACATCGACGGCGTGGTGGCGATCCCGCGCGATGAAGTTCAGGCCGTTATCGCCATGGCTAAAGGGAAACTCGAAACGGAGACCAGACGTCTTGCAGCTATTCGTGAGGGCGATTTACGTCCGCACTGGCTTAACGACGCGCTGCGCAAGGCGGGCATGTTATCTGACGGGGAGACGCTGTAATGGGAGGGAAACGCGTTGTGCTGGTCACCGGGAGCGATCTGGCAGACCAGGCTGTAGACATGCTGCGGGACGTTGACGTGGTGTATGCCGGCCGTCAGCCTACGGAAAATGAGCTGGTTACGCTGTGCGAGCGGCACAATCCCGTGGCCATCCTGGTGCGTTACGGCAGGATAACCGCGAGGATCATGGACGCTGCCCCCGCGCTACGGGTCATATCGAAACACGGAAGCGGCATTGACGTGATAGACCAGCCAGCGGCAGCGGCGCGTAATATCGCCGTACGTTCCGCCCCCGGCGCCAATGCGGCTGCGGTGGCAGAGCATACCTGGGCGTTGATCCTTGCCTGTGCCAAATCCGTGGTAACCCTTGATAAGCGCCTGCGCGACGGGCACTGGGATAAAGCCACGCACAAATCGATCGAACTGGAAGGTATGACGCTGGGGCTTGTCGGCCTGGGAGCTATCGGCTCGCGGGTTGCGGCTATAGGTCAGGCATTCGGCATGCGGGTGGTAGCGTACGATCCGTACGCTAAAACGATGCCTTCAGGTTGTGAGCGGGCAAACACCTTAACGGACCTGCTTTCCCGTGCCGACGTTATCTCCCTGCACTGCCCGCTCACCGACGAAAACCGGGGAATGATCAACGCAGAGACGCTCGCGCACTGTAAGCGTAACGCTATTCTGGTTAACACGGCGCGCGGCGGGTTAATAAACGATGAAGCCCTGTTCCACGCCCTGAAGGAGGGAACGTTGCACAGCGCGGCACTCGACAGCTTTACCAGCGAGCCACTGACCGCCCCGAACCTGTGGCAGAACGTCGAAAACGTCATTATCTCGCCGCATATTGGCGGCGTCAGCGCAGCGTCTTACATCAGGATGGGAACCGTGGCGGCCGGCAATATTCTGGACGTTTTGCGCGTGACTGACGACGCCACCGTCAGCCCGTAAGCGCATTGATGAATGACGGCGCCCGCCTGTCACTTATCCTCAGCGAGTGCCTGCGCGCATGCCCAGGCACTGGCCCACGCCCACTGGAAGTTATACCCGCCGAGCCAGCCGGTTACGTCCATCACTTCGCCAATAAAATAGAGGCCCGGCACGTTGCGGGCTTCCATCGTGCGCGAGGAAAGCTCATTCGTGTCAACGCCGCCCAGCGTTACTTCCGCCGTGCGGTAGCCCTCGGTGCCGTTTGGCTGCACGCGCCAGTTCGTCAGCGTTTCCACCAGCGTTTCCTGCTCGCGGCTGTTCAGCTGCTTAAGCGACACGTCCGGGATCTGCCCTAACGCCTGCAGACACTCAACAAGACGCTTCGGCAGCTGCATCGCCAGGGTATTTTTCAGGCTCTGATTCGGGTGCGCGGCGCGCTGTTCGTTAAGGAACGCGTCCAGATCGCAGTCCGGTATCAGGTTCACGGTGACAAACTCTCCCGGCTGCCAGTAGCTGGAAATCTGCAACACCGCCGGCCCCGAGAGGCCGCGATGGGTAAAGAGCAGGTTTTCGCGGAATACCGTACCGTCTTCGGCAGTGATAACCGACGGAACCGACACGCCGGAAAGCGTCTGAAGCTGTTCAAGCAGCGGCTTATGCAGCGTGAACGGCACCAGCCCGGCGCGGGTTGGCAGCACCTTCAGGCCAAACTGCTCGGCGATTTTGTAGCCGAACGGCGAGGCGCCGAGCCCCGGCATCGAGAGGCCGCCGCTGGCGATCACCAGATTATCGGCGCTGACGGTTTCGCCGTTGAGCTGCAGCGTGTACCCCTGCTCGTCGCGCGCGACCTCGAGCACTTCCGTGCGCAGGCGCATCACCACCCCGCCTTTCTCGCACTCGGCCACCAGCATATCGACGATTTGCTGGGCGGAGTCGTCGCAGAACAGCTGTCCCAGCGTCTTCTCATGCCAGGCGATGCCGTGTTTACCCACCAGTTCAATGAAATCCCACTGGGTGTATCGCGCCAGCGCAGATTTACAAAAATGGCGGTTCTGGCTCAGATAGGCCGCCGGCTCGACATAAAGGTTGGTGAAGTTACACCGCCCGCCGCCGGACATCAGGATCTTGCGGCCAGGCTTTTTTCCGTTATCCAGCAGCAGCACGCGACGACCCGCCTGTCCGGCCATTGCCGCACAAAACATACCCGCCGCACCGGCGCCAATTATTACGGCATCAAACCTTTCCACGTCAAAATCCTCTTCGTTAACTGCCGCGGATTGTAAAGTTTCCTCAGTGGTCGCACCAGCGTAAAAAGATATTACAAAGCCATTCCATTGATATTTAAAGATTATCCTTTCAGGCACATTTCTCAAATCAGGTGGTATGTCAAAAAAAGTCTATATTTCACTTTGCCCGTTGCGCATTTGTCCTGGATAATGCGCCGCGTTCATGTCCTCAAAATGGCGTAACGTCCTATGCTACATTTGTTTGCCGGCCTGGATTTACATACCGGGCTTTTATTATTGCTTGCTCTGGTTTTTGTGTTGTTTTACGAAGCGATCAACGGCTTCCACGACACCGCAAACGCAGTCGCAACGGTTATCTACACTCGCGCAATGCGATCGCAGCTTGCGGTTGTTATGGCGGCGGTATTTAACTTTTTTGGTGTCCTCCTGGGCGGACTGAGCGTTGCGTATGCGATCGTGCATATGCTGCCAACGGATCTGCTGCTTAACGTTAGTTCTGGTCATGGCCTTGCCATGGTGTTCTCAATGCTGCTTGCCGCCATTATCTGGAACCTCGGAACCTGGTATTTCGGCCTGCCTGCATCCAGTTCTCACACCCTTATCGGCGCGATTATCGGTATCGGGTTAACCAACGCCCTGATGACCGGCACATCGGTTGTTGATGCGCTGAACCTGCCTAAAGTGCTGGGCATTTTTGGCTCTCTCATCATCTCCCCTATCGTGGGTCTGGTCGTTGCGGGTGGATTAATTTTCATTCTGCGTCGCTACTGGAGCAACACGAAGAAACGCGCGCGCATCCACCTCACGCCAGCAGAGCGTGAAAAGAAAGACGGTAAGAAAAAGCCGCCGTTCTGGACGCGTATTGCGCTGATCGTTTCCGCCATCGGCGTTGCCTTCTCTCACGGTGCGAACGATGGTCAGAAAGGTATTGGTCTGGTGATGCTGGTTCTGATTGGCGTCGCACCGGCGGGATTCGTGGTTAACATGAATGCCTCTGGCTACGAGATCACCCGTACCCGTGATGCGGTGAACAACGTTGAAACGTACTTCCAGCAGCACCCGGATCTGCTGAAGAAAGCAACCGGCGTAGACCAGCTTATCCCTTCTCCTGACTCTGGCGCACTGACTGCACCGGGCGAGTTCCATTGCCACCCGGCAAACGCGATTAACGCGCTGGAACGTGCGAAGGGCATGCTGGCCGATATCGAAAGCTACGACAAACTGGCTGTTGAACAGCGCGGACAGCTGCGTCGCATCATGCTCTGCATCTCCGACGTGACCGATAAAGTCGCGAAGCTGCCAGAGGTGACTGCTGACGACAAACGTCTGCTGAAGAAACTGAAAGGCGATATGCTCAACACCATTGAGTACGCGCCAATCTGGATCATCATGGCCGTCGCGCTGGCGCTGGGTATCGGTACGATGATTGGCTGGCGTCGTGTGGCGACCACCATCGGCGAGAAGATCGGTAAGAAAGGCATGACCTATGCGCAGGGTATGTCCGCGCAGATGACGGCGGCGGTTTCTATCGGTCTGGCAAGCTACACCGGTATGCCGGTATCAACAACCCACGTACTCTCCTCTTCCGTGGCAGGTACCATGATTGTTGACGGCGGCGGTTTGCAGCGTAAAACCGTGACCAACATTCTGATGGCCTGGGTGTTTACCCTCCCGGCGTCCATCCTGCTGTCTGGCGGTCTGTACTGGATTTCGCTGAAGCTGATTTAATCGGTTGAAGGCGACAAAAAAGCGGGTCAGGAAACTGACCCGCTTTTTTTATGTTCGAAATTTGTTAACTTACTCATTTTATTAGGAAATTCTGAACATTTTATGTTCAGAAAATCTCCATACAAGAATCTATCATCTCCGGCAGGACTCATAACGCATACTGGAGAATGTATGGCTTCTGTTCCAACTCCCGGCCCTGGTTCAATTGTTATAGTTAACAACATGCGTGAAGCGCGACAAAATGGAATGTCACGAAATATGGCGACGGCCTCTACCTATTACTGGTTTTATCAAAAAGTCCGAAATGGCGGACCATGGGATTATAAAAAATTCGATCCGTATTTTGCTGCTTTCGGTAATTTCAACTTCGGTGCAGCAGGGATTGCTGCAGGAATTCCTGCAAAGATCCTGCTCATGGGCGCAGGTTGGGCTCAGCATCGCGCAGGTACCTCAAGACCTGAATGGGGTAATTGGTACGATAAGCCGCCTTACGGTGACGACCCAACCGATCAGCGCAATATCAGAGAAGGAATAGACTATGCCATTCAGAACGGTTATTAGATGGCTCCATCGGCTTCTCACGCTTGTACTTCTCATCATGGTTACGGGTTTTATCTGGCTAAACCAACAGCCCGATCCCCGCAGTAACGACGAGCTGCAGCATGTTTATCACGTTTCGGATAGCGTCTGGCTGTACATGACGGCGAATCATCACGGTGGCGCAACCGTGCCAACTATTTACCGTTATTATCTGTCAAATAAGCTGGTGGGCGAAGACGCGGACATTATTCAGCAACTCTCTACAAAATTTCCCGTCATAGAGGGCACTGGCACTATTACGAATGCCAGCTTAACCAAAAACGGGGCAGTGAGCATATCTTACAGCGGTAAAGTTATCTCGATTCAGGAAAATATCTCAGACCTCCGGTTCACGATTACGCCTTAAGCTACATAATAAAAAGGCGAGGACGCCCTCGCCTTTTTATGCTCAGTGCCAAATCATCAGTGCAATCATACTCACCAGCACCAGGCCACACAGGGCGCTGGTCAAAATGAACTGACGACGCAGGCGCTCGCAGCGACGGATAAACTCTTCATCGTGGTGATCGCGGTAGCGCTGGTAGTAGATATACCCCACCAGACGCATCTGCTTGCTGGGCTGCCCGTGCGAGGTGAAGAACCCTCCACCGTCCACATACTGATAAAGCAACGGATCGCAACCACGAAGTACCACTAACAGCGCACGTAACGATGAGAAGTAGCGCGCCATATTCACTATGCAAACCACGCATAACGCCCAAAACAATGCGACGGTGCTAATCATACATCCTCCCCGGCGTCCGCCCACGAAGCGAGGCTCCTGAGCTACCGCACACCAATGCCCTGACAGACAGTTCAGTGAAAGAATGACTAAAAGTCGATCCGGTTCGCGTTTTGATATCCGAACGGCTCACTGAATAGTGTAGGAGATCCGTTAATTTTTTTGCCACAAGGTTAATCGTTATCAACACCAAAGCTTGAAAAATATGTTTAACTGGGCCGTAATGAAAGCATCAGACGACGCTTTCCCATTTAGTCATCGATAACTTAAGGAAGGAGTAACACTATGGCTTACAAACACATTCTTATCGCGGTAGACCTCTCCCCGGAGAGCAAAGTGCTGGTTGATAAAGCAGTCTCTATGGCACGTCCCTACAACGCGAAAGTTTCGCTGATTCACGTTGATGTGAATTACTCCGACCTTTACACCGGTCTGATCGACGTGAATCTTGGCGATATGCAGAAACGCATCTCCGAAGAGACTCACCACGCGCTGAGCGAGCTTTCCACCAACGCGGGCTATCCGATCACCGAAACCTTAAGCGGTAGCGGCGACCTGGGCCAGGTGCTGGTTGATGCGATTAAGAAATACGATATGGACCTGGTGGTGTGCGGTCATCATCAGGACTTCTGGAGCAAGCTGATGTCTTCAGCGCGCCAGCTGATTAACACCGTTCACGTGGATATGCTGATTGTTCCTCTGCGCGACGAAGAAGACGAGTAAGTAAGGTACAAACCTTACCCCTCACCCTAACCCTCTCCCCATAGGGGAGAGGGAACGATCGAGCCCCTCGCCCCTACGGGGAGAGGGGTTGGGGTGAGGGGATATAAATATCAAACCGGTGCCCTTTAGTGGTCACCGCATTGGTCGTGGCAACGTTCGCCAGCGGCGGCGCGTAGTCAGGCCGTTTCACCACCACCCGCTTCGTTGCAAGCTGGCGGGCAGGCTCCAGCAGGCCGTCCGCATCTAAATCCGGCCCCACCAGCGACTGAAACACACGCATCTCTTTCTTCACCAGCGCGCTTTTTTGCTTGTGCGGGAACATGGGGTCGAGGTAAACCACCTGCGGGCGCGGCGCAATGTCCGTCAGGGCCGTCAGGCTTGACGCGTGGATCAGCTGCAAACGCTCCTGCAACCACGGGCCGATTTCCGGGTCCGCGTAACCTCGCGCCAGCCCGTCGTCGAGCAACGCGGCGACAACCGGGTTACGCTCCAGCATCCGCACGCGGCAGCCCACCGAGGCCAGCACAAACGCGTCGCGCCCTAGCCCCGCCGTGGCGTCAACCACGTCCGGCAGATAGCTCCCTTTAATGCCGACCGCTTTGGCCACCGCTTCGCCCCGGCCGCCGCCGAACTTGCGCCGGTGCGCCATCGCTCCGCCGACAAAATCGACAAAAATCCCGCCAAGCTTCGGTTCGTCGCGCTTGCGCAGCTCGAGATGTTCCGGCGTCATCACCAGCGCCATCAGGGTGTCTTCATCGTGCTCCAGCCCCCAGCGGGCCGCCAGAACAGATAAGGCGCCGTCTCCGGCGCCCGTTTCATCTACTAAGCAGATCTTCACGTAGCAATCAGCCTTTGATCCCGTAATGCTCCAGCATCGCATCCAGCTGCGGCTCGCGGCCACGGAAGCGTTTGAACAGCTCCATCGGCTCTTCTGAACCACCGCGGGTCAGAATGTTATCGAGGAACGACTGCCCGGTTTCGCGGTTGAAGATCCCCTCCTCTTCGAAGCGAGAGAAGGCATCTGCCGCCAGCACGTCGGCCCACAGGTAGCTGTAGTAGCCCGCCGCGTAGCCGCCTGCAAAGATATGGCTGAACGCGTGCGGGAAGCGTCCCCAGGTAGGCCCTGGAATAACCGCGACCTGCTTTTTAATCTCGGCCAGGGTCTCGAGGATTTTTGCCCCCTGCTCCGGGCTGAACTCGGCGTGCAGGCGGAAGTCGAACAGGCCGAACTCCAGCTGGCGCAGGATAAACATCGCCGCCTGGTAGTTTTTCGCCGCCAGCATTTTATCCAGCAGCGCTTTCGGCAGCGGTTCGCCGGTCTCGTAGTGGCCGGAAATAAACGCCAGCGCGTCCGGCTCCCAGCACCAGTTTTCCATAAACTGGCTTGGCAGCTCGACCGCATCCCACGGCACGCCGCTGATACCGGCGACGCCTGCGGTTTCGATGCGGGTCAGCATGTGGTGCAGACCGTGTCCAAACTCGTGGAACAGGGTGATCACTTCATCGTGGGTGAACAGCGCCGGCTTGCCGCTGACCGGACGGTTGAAGTTACAGGTCAGGTAGGCGACCGGTTTTTGCAGGGTTCCGTCCGCTTTACGCATCTGGCCCACGCAGTCGTCCATCCACGCTCCGCCGCGCTTGTTCTCACGCGCGTAGAGATCGAGGTAGAAGCTGCCGCGCAGCTCGTTTTTCTCGTCATACAGCTCGAAGAAACGCACGTCCGGATGCCAGACGTCGATATCGGTACGCTCTTTGGCGGTGATGCCGTAGATGCGTTTTACCACTTCGAACAGGCCGTTTACGGCTTTGTTTTCCGGGAAGTACGGGCGCAGCTGCTCGTCGCTGATGCTGTAGAGGTGCTGCTTCTGCTTTTCGCTGTAGTACGCGATATCCCACGGCTGAAGCTCATCGACGCCAAACTCCGCTTTGGCGAAGGCGCGCAGCTGGGCCAGTTCTTTTTCACCCTGCGGACGGGCGCGTTTCGCCAGATCGGTGAGGAAGTCGAGCACCTGCTGCGGGTTCTCGGCCATTTTGGTGGCGAGGGATTTATCCGCGTAGCTGTCGAAGCCCAGCAGCTGTGCCAGCTCGTGACGCAGGGCGAGGATTTCCGCCATCACCGGGCTGTTGTCCCATTTGCCCGCGTTCGGCCCCTGATCGGAGGCGCGGGTGCTGTAGGCGCGGTACATCTCTTCACGCAGCGCCTGGTTGTCGCAGTAGGTCATCACCGGCAGGTAGCTCGGGATATCCAGCGTTAACAGGAAACCCTCCTGCTCTTTCGCTTCGGCCTGGGCTTTTGCCGCCGCCAGCGCGCTTTCCGGCATACCCACCAGCTCCGCTTCGTCGGTAATCAGCTTCGTCCAGCCCATGGTGGCGTCGAGAACGTTGTTGCTGTACTGGTTGCCAAGCTCGGACAGGCGCGCCGCGATTTCGCCGTAGCGAACCTGCTTCTCTTTTGGCAGGCCAATCCCGGACAGTTCGAAATCGCGCAGGGCGTTATCGACCGATTTTTTCTGCGCGGTGTTGAGCCCTGCATAGTGGTCGCCGTCGCGCAGGTCGCGGTAGGCTTTGTACAGCCCTTCGTGCTGGCCGACCCAGGTGCTGTACTCGGAGAGCAGCGGCAGGGTCTGCTCGTAGGCTTCGCGCAGCTCCGGGCTGTTTTTCACCGAGTTCAGGTGGCTCACCGGGGAGAAAATGCGCCCCAGCACGTCGTCCACTTCGGCCAGCGGCTGACACAGATTTTCCCAGGTGTACGGCGCGCCCTGCGCGACCACGTTTTCTACCGCCGCGCGGCAGTTTTCCAGCGACTGCGTAACGGCTGGAACCACATGCTCGGGGAGGATTTTAGAAAACGGTGGCAACGAAAAAGGCGTCAGTAATGGATTGGTCATAAACGCTGTCCTGTTGAAATAGGTGAATGTAGCGCGCATCCGGCGCTGTGCATATTGTTCAGTAATGGGGTTAAGTGTAGAGGATTTCAATAGCCGCGCTTACCGCGCCTGCGGGTAATCTGAACCGTTCTGCTGTAAACTGTGGCAAATCGTCATTTCAGCGGAATTTCATTACCCATGCTTAGTTATCGCCACAGCTTCCACGCTGGCAACCACGCCGACGTTCTCAAACATACCGTTCAGAGCCTCATTATCGAATCGCTTAAAGAGAAGGATAAACCGTTTCTCTATCTGGACACCCACGCGGGCGCGGGCCGTTATCAGCTGAGCGGCGAGCATGCCGAGCGTACCGGTGAATATCTCGAAGGGATCGCCCGTATCTGGCAGCAGGACGATCTGCCTGCCGAACTGGAGCCGTACATCGGCGTGGTGAATCATTTCAACCGTAACGGCCAGCTGCGCTATTACCCTGGCTCTCCGCTGATTGCCCGCCAGTTGCTGCGCGAGCAGGACAGCCTCCAGCTGACCGAGCTGCACCCGAGCGACTTTCCGCTGCTGCGCTCTGAGTTTCAGAAAGATAACCGCGCCCGCGTGGACAAAGCCGATGGCTACCAGCAGCTGAAAGCCAAACTGCCGCCGGTTTCCCGCCGCGGCCTGGTGCTGATCGACCCGCCGTACGAAATCAAAACCGACTATCAGGCGGTGGTAACCGGCATCAACGAAGGTTACAAACGCTTTGCCACCGGGACGTATGCCCTGTGGTATCCGGTGGTGCTGCGCGCGCAGATCAAGCGCATGATTAAAGACCTTGAAGCCACCGGCATCCGTAAAATCCTGCAAATTGAGCTGGCGGTACGCCCGGACAGCGACCAGCGCGGCATGACCGCTTCCGGCATGATCGTTATCAACCCGCCGTGGAAGCTGGAAGCGCAGATGAACAACGTGCTGCCGTGGCTGCACAAAACGCTGGTGCCTGCCGGAACGGGGCACGCCACGGTCAGTTGGATCGTGCCGGAGTAATCGCAGCCATCGGTGGAAACTATTGATTTCAGGTATACAATCGCGGCAATTCACGATTAAGGACAAAAGCTATGACTAAGCATTATGACTACATCGCAATCGGCGGCGGCAGCGGCGGCATCGCCTCCATCAACCGTGCGGCCATGTACGGCCAGAAGTGTGCGCTGATTGAAGCCAAAGCGCTGGGCGGCACCTGCGTGAACGTGGGTTGTGTACCGAAGAAAGTGATGTGGCATGCCGCGCAAATCCGTGAAGCTATTCATATGTATGGCCCGGACTACGGCTTTGACACCACCATCAATCATTTCGACTGGGACAAGCTGATCGCCAGCCGTACCGCCTACATCGACCGCATCCATACCTCGTACGATAACGTGCTGGGCAAAAATAACGTCGACGTGATCCGCGGCTTCGCCCGCTTCGTGGACGCGAAAACGATCGAAGTGAACGGCGAGACGATCACCGCCGATCACATCCTGATCGCCACCGGCGGCCGTCCGAGCCACCCGAACATTCCGGGCGCGGAATACGGTATCGACTCCGACGGTTTCTTCGAGCTGCCAGCCCTGCCAGAGCGCGTTGCCATCGTGGGCGCAGGCTACATCGCGGTTGAGCTGGCCGGCGTGATTAACGGCCTGGGCGCGGAAGCGCACCTGTTCGTGCGTAAGCACGCGCCGCTGCGCAGCTTCGATCCGCTGATCGTCGAGACCCTGGTCGAGGTAATGAACGCCGAAGGCCCAACCCTGCACACCAACGCCGTGCCAAAAGCGGTAGTGAAAAATGCAGACGGCAGCCTGACGCTTGAGCTGGAGGATGGCCGCAGCCAGACCGTCGACTGCCTGATCTGGGCGATTGGTCGCGAACCGGCAACCGACAACTTCAACCTGGCCGCGACGGGCGTGAAAACCAATGAAAAAGGTTATATCGTCGTCGATAAGTTCCAGAACACCAGCGTACCGGGCATTTACGCCGTTGGCGATAACACCGGTGCGGTAGAACTGACCCCGGTTGCCGTTGCGGCGGGCCGTCGTCTCTCCGAGCGCCTGTTCAACAACAAGCCGGACGAGCATCTGGACTACAGCAATATCCCGACCGTGGTGTTCAGCCATCCGCCAATCGGCACCGTCGGCTTAACCGAGCCGCAGGCCCGCGAGCAGTACGGCGACGACCAGGTGAAAGTGTATAAATCGGCGTTCACGGCGATGTATACCGCCGTCACCTCGCACCGTCAGCCGTGCCGCATGAAGCTGGTTTGCGTCGGGCCTGACGAGAAGATTGTCGGCATCCACGGCATTGGCTTCGGCATGGACGAGATCCTGCAAGGCTTCGCGGTGGCGCTGAAGATGGGCGCAACGAAGAAAGACTTCGATAACACCGTGGCGATCCACCCGACGGCGGCGGAAGAGTTTGTGACCATGCGTTAAGCCTGATGCCCCTCCCCGGAGGGGCATTTTTCATTAACATTCATAAATCGTTGCAAAACGAATGCTCCGAAAATAGTGATCTACCGCACATATCCCCCCACATCTACCGAAGCGAATGTCTACGCTTATAGGACGCCCGGAAAAACCAGTCTTTGAGAACACACAACCGGAGGTCTTTATCACCATGTTCAACCAGAAACTACAGACTGCCGAGGAGATCGAGTTCGAGATTGCAGAGGAGCTGCGCTACGAAACCGATCCTTGCGAGTTAAAACTGGATGAGATGATCGAGGCGGAGCCGGAACCGGAAATGATTGAAGGGCTGCCGGCGTCCGATGCCCTGACGCCCGCAGACCGCTACCTTGAACTGTTTGAACACGTGCAGTCGTCGCGGCTGTTTGCGGACAGCAAAACCTTCCCCGACTGTGCGCCCAAAATGGATCCGCTGGATATTTTGATTCGCTACCGCAAGGTGCGTCGCCATCGCGATTTTGACCTGGCGCGCTTCGTGGAGAATCACTTCTGGCTGCCGGAGGATTACAGCAAAGAGTATATTTCTGACCCCGGTCTGTCACTGAAGGAACACATTGATAACCTGTGGCCGGTGCTGACGCGCGAGCCGCAGGACCATATTCCCTGGTCGTCGCTGCTGGCGCTGCCGCAGGCCTATATCGTCCCCGGCGGGCGATTCAGCGAGACTTACTACTGGGATTCCTATTTCTCCATGCTGGGGCTGGCGGAAAGCGGCCGCAACGACCTGCTGAAGTGCATGGCCGATAACTTCGCCTGGCTTATCGAGCGCTACGGCCATATCCCGAACGGTAACCGTACCTACTACCTCAGCCGCTCTCAGCCGCCGGTCTTTGCCCTGATGGTAGAGCTGTTTGAAGAGGACGGCGTGCGCGGCGCGAAGCGCTACCTTGAGCATCTTAAGATGGAGTACGCCTTCTGGATGGACGGGGCGGAATCGCTGCTGCTTAACCAGGCCTACCGCAGCGCGGTGCGCATGCCGGACGGTTCCCTGCTCAACCGCTACTGGGACGACCGCGATACCCCGCGCGACGAGTCCTGGATTGAGGACGTTGAAACCGCCCGCCACTCTGGCCGTCCGCCGAATGAGGTGTACCGCGACCTGCGCGCCGGGGCAGCCTCCGGGTGGGACTACTCGTCCCGCTGGCTGCGCGATCCGGCGCGGCTGGCCAGCATCCGCACAACGCAGTTTATCCCCATCGATTTGAACGCCTTCCTGTTCAAGCTGGAGAGCGCTATCGCCAACATTTCGGCGTCGAAGGGGGATAAAGAGACCGCCGATCTGTTCCGCCAGAAGGCCAGCGATCGCCGCGCGGCGGTGAACCGCTACCTGTGGGATGACGAGAACGGCTGTTATCGCGATTATGACTGGCGGCGCGAAGCCCAGGCGCTGTTCTCCGCGGCCAGCATCGTGCCGCTGTACGTGGGCATGGCGACGCACGAGCAGGCGGAGCGGCTGTCCGACGCCGTGAAATCACGCCTGCTTACGCCGGGCGGCATTCTCGCCACCGAATATGAAACCGGCGAGCAGTGGGATAAGCCTAACGGCTGGGCGCCGCTGCAGTGGATGGCAATTCAGGGGTTCAAGCAGTACGGCAACGACTCGCTGGGTGATGAGATCGCCTGGAGCTGGCTGCATACGGTGAACCATTACTATAAAACCCATCACAAGCTGATCGAGAAGTACCACATCGCCAGCAGCACGCCGCGCGAGGGCGGCGGGGGTGAGTATCCGTTACAGGATGGCTTCGGCTGGACGAATGGCGTGGTACGCAGGCTGATTGGGCTGTATGGGGAGCCTTGACCTTATCCCCTCACCCTAACCCTCTCCCCTGAGGGGAGAGGGGACCTAACGGTGCGGCCTTTTCTCCCTCGCCCCTTTGGGGAGAGGGCCGGGGTGAGGGGGAGAAATCATCAGCGAATCACCTCATAAATGGCGGTCTGGATGGACTGCCATTTTTTCGTGCCCGCATCCGGCTGCGTCTTCGCGCGGCGCGCGGCCATCTCTGCGTCATGCTGCTGGCGCTTCACCACCGCGGGTACGGTACAGAACGCTTTCAGGTACTGCTTGCGCATAGACGTCAGCGATTCACCGTTCGCCATCGCGTGGCTAAGCGTATTGATAAAGCGACGGCAGGGCTTTTGCTCTGTCATTTGCAGGCGGTAGCGCAGCATCAGCTCCAGCACGTCGTCATAGCCTGCCGACAGCGCCTCTTCGGTCCATGAAACTTTCCAGTCCATCCCGCCCTGCAGGAAAAGAAGCGCCACGCGGGTGTCGTTGCGGCTGATGGCTGAGCGGAAATTGTTTTCATCCCAGGTTACGCCCTTACGCGTCAGCGTTTCGCGCGAGGATGGGGTTTCCCGCATCTCCTGCACCGGCGCGGGAGGTGCCGTGCTGGCAACGGCCGGCTGTGGATTACTGCCGGTCACCAGCCAGACTCCCCCCACGATAATCGCGATAGCCATCACCCCCACGGCGCCCCACAGCGCGCCGGAAATCAGCTGTTCGCGCTGCTCAGGCGTGCGCGGGGCGCGCTGGGTCGGTTTTTCGATGCTGTCGCGCACTTCAAAGAGATCGCCGCCGGTGGTGCGGTCCATCTTCTGCGCCTTTTCCCAGAACGCGTGCAGCTCACCGTCATCCACCGCCATCAGCGCCGCCGGGTTAACGCGCGTCCGCCCTTCCTCAAACGCGCGCTGAACGGGGCGAGCGATCTGCGCGTAATAGCTGTCGAGCAGCTGAATTTGCGCCCTGCTCAACGGCTGCTGAACGGTAATGCTGTTGCGGATTTGACGGATATCTTCGAGGAAGGTTTGCAGGGTTTTGCGCGGCTCCACCAGCAGCGTCAACATGTCAGGCGCGTTAAACAGCGACGAGTAGTAGCGGCTGAACTCCTTTTTATCCACCAGCATCTGGGCCAGCTCGCTGAACAGCATCCCGCTCAGAACGTCGTTAATCTCGCCGTTTTTCAGCCAGCGACGCACGCGATCGGCGTTAAACAGGGTCTTAAGATGATTATTTAACCGCACCGGATCGGGCCACGCCTGCTGAATCAGCCCTTTGATCGTCAGCTCAATGGCCCGCACCTGTTTCTGCGCCTGGCGCTGGCTCTCGCTCTCCGGCACCGTTCCGGTATCGTACGTCAGGAGGGGCTGTTGCAGACGCAGATATTCAAGCGCCGTCACGAAGCGCATCGCCGCAATCAGCTGGTTTTCGCTAACATCCTGCCCGCTTTCATACTGGGGTACGCGCTGCTGAAGCAAGCGCAGCTGGAGCGTAAAGGCCGTCATTTCCGCATCATTGAGGTTCAGCTTTCTGGCAACGGCTCCCCAGCCGCCCAGCCCCAGACGGGCGCTGTCCAGCTGCTCCAGAAACCAGCGTGGATCTTTTCCTTCGGAAACCTGTACATTCAGCAGAAGTAAGATTTCAACAGATGCCTGACGGATCGCCGCCAGACAGTGTTCAAACTGCTCGCGGGTATGATGCGATGAGCTAACCATCATTGTTTTCCTTGAGAGACAACGAATACTGCTAAAGTGGCGCTAAAGGCCGTTTTTCTTTTTATTTATACGAGGTTAAACATACCTGACTTTCTGTTGAAATAAAGTGACAACCCTTTAATCATGTGAAATCTCTCAGGAGAATCTTAATGCCTGTTTTTACCACCGCGCGCCTCACCTGCTCGCCCCTGCAAGAGCAGGACTGGCCCTTTTTTCTGGCGCTTCAGCAAAATGCCGAGGTAATGCGTTTTGTCGCGGAGGATCGCAGCGAGGAAGACGTTCGGGAAGCCTTTGAGGCGCGCCTGACGCCCTGGACGCCGGGCTGCTTACGCTGGCTGTGCCTTGTCGTGCGCGATACGGCCAGCCAGACGCCGCTGGGCGTTACCGGCTACGTTCACCGGGAAGCGGATTGTGCCGAAGTCGGCTTTCTCTTTGCGCCCGCGGCTCAGGGAAAAGGTTACGGCTATGAATCTCTTAAGGCTCTGTGCGATTTCGCGTTTACGTCGGGCAAAATTCGTCGCCTCACCGCGACCGTGACGGCGGGAAATATCGCCTCAAGGCGGCTGCTGGAAAAAACGGGCTTTCTGCTGGAAGGCGAACTTCGCGAGAGTTATTTCCTTTCGGGGCAATGGCATAACGACTGGCTATTCGGTTTGTTAAAAAAGGAATATCCGTCAAATAAAGCCTGATCAACGGCCATTTGGCGGATATATCCCGGTCTGCTTTTCCTCTATAGTCGCGCCATTAAGAGGAAACGCGTATGACAGGTTATGCACTGCAAATATCTTCTGCGGCAATCGCATTAATAAAGAAACAGCAGGGTCTTTCCCTGGAAAAATATCGTGATGAAAACGGGATGTGGGTTATTGGCTACGGTCACGTGATACGCCAGTGGGAAAAGTTTAACGGCCCCATCACTCCGGCAGAGGCGGAGTATTTGCTTCTCGACGATATCCAGCTTTGTGAAACGCTGCTGCGGGAAACGATTGGACGCCCCTTACCCCAACAGCAGCATGATGCTCTGGTATTAACGCTCTTCAGCTTCGGGAATGAATCCCTGGTGCCAGAGACGATCCTTCAGGCCGTCGCCCGGGTGTAGTACATCGCGGCCTGCGTCCGGTTCTTGACATCAAGGCGGCGGAAAAGCGTTTCCAGATGCGCTTTTACCGTTGCCGCGCTGATGTTGAGGTTACGGCCAATCTCCTTATTTGACTCCCCGGCAGCCAGCAGCTTCAGCACCTCACGCTGGCGCTCGCTTAACGACGCCAGCTCATCCTGCGATGGCTGCTGCTCAAGCCACTCGCCGGGAAAGCAGACCATTCCTCGAGATACGGAATCCAGCACCGCGGAAAAGCGTTCAGGATTCGCATTGCGGGGAATAATTGCCACCACGTTGCGCGCCGCTGGAAAGCGATCCACGATCGCTTCCAGTAAAGTCACGCCAGTATCGCGAATTAAATATCCGTCAATCATCACGATAGCGGAGGGGGATGCCGATAAAAGCGTCCATAATTCATCAGCCTGACGGGTCCCTGTCATATCTATTTCCGGAATTAATTTTTGCAGACTGCACATCGCTCCATGAATAAATATTGACTGCCTGTCAAACATGATTACTCGCATCGTTTTACTCCCTCTGAGAATAGCGAAGGGGGATTCTACAGAGGCGTTATTTAAGAAAAAACTCAATGAATGGAGCGGTTACAAAACCCCCGGCTATCTTTATATCTTCCAGCATTTAGACACACCCGGATTAAGGATTTCCTTAAAAGGGTTCCCTCCCCCTTAAGAGTGAACGTTACAGGAACATACCGCCTGAAACTTCAATACGCTGCGCATTCATCCAGCCCAGCTTATCGCTGAGCAGGGCCGCAATGGCGTCACCAATATCATCGGGCAGGCCCACGCGCCCCAGCGCGGTTTGCGAGGCCAGCAGCTGGTTGAGCCCGGCGTCATCCCGCACGCGGCCGCCGCCGAAGTCGGTTTCAATGGCGCCCGGCGCGATAATATTGACCGAAATGCCACGCGCTCCCAGCTCCTTCGCCTGATAGCGGGTCAGTACCTCCATCGCCCCCTTCATTGCCGCATAGGTGCCTGAGCCCGGCTGAGTGAAGCGGGCCAGCCCGCTGGAGACGTTCAGGATCCGCCCGCCGTCTTTTATTAACGGCAGCAGCCGCTGCGTCAGGAAAAACGGCCCTTTAAAATGGACGTTCACTGCGTTATCAAACTGCGCTTCCGTCGTCCCGGCGTAGGGGGCATATAACCCCGTACCTGCGTTGTTCACTAAATAGTCGAAGGTGTCGCGTTGCCACACGCGCTTAAGGGTGTCCTGAACCTGTTGAGCAAAACGCTCAAAGCCTGCCGTATCGCCGACGTTAAGCTGTAATGCAGCCGCCTTAACGCCTTTTCGCTCGATTTCCTGCACAACGTCCTGCGCCTCCTGCTGGCTGTTGTTCCACGTCAGGATGATGCAGGTCCCTTCCGCGGCCAGCTTCAAAACGGCATTTTTACCCAATCCGCGGCTGCCGCCCGTCACTAATGCAATGCGTTCAGTCATGATTCACCTCGTTTCGGTTGTGATGGAGATTGAGAATGAGCTTATTAGATGGTAGAAAATCAATAAATACTGCCGCTAACGCTTCACTGTTTCATTCATAACAACAATGACCAACATCTATGGATAAAATTCACGCAATGCAGCTTTTCCTCCGCGTCGCGGAACTGGAGAGTTTTTCCCGCGCGGCGGAAACGTTAAGCCTGCCGAAAGGGAGCGTATCGCGGCAGATCCAGGCGCTGGAGAACGCGCTCGGCACCCGGCTTCTGCACCGCACCACCCGCCGCGTCAGCCTGACGCAGGACGGCATGGTCTATTACGAACGGGCTAAAGATCTGCTGATGAACCTGGACGAACTGGACGGCATGTTCCTGCACGATCCCTCCACCATCAGCG
The DNA here is from genome assembly GCF_014930695.1 of Enterobacter cloacae complex sp. P40C2. Classification (NCBI taxonomy): domain Bacteria; kingdom Pseudomonadati; phylum Pseudomonadota; class Gammaproteobacteria; order Enterobacterales; family Enterobacteriaceae; genus Enterobacter; species Enterobacter cloacae complex sp. P40C2. The sequence goes on from NZ_JADBRP010000016.1 coordinate 62,707, forward strand.
GGCGGCTGCGTGTGGATATGCCCGTTGCCATTGCGCGAAATGTAGTCATCCCTAAGCTGCCTGCATTTTTACAGCAGTACCCCGGTATTGAGCTGGAGCTGAGCAGCAGCGATCGTCTGGTGGACGTCATCCGCGAAGGGTTTGACTGCGTGGTTCGCGTGGGCACGTTGAAGGATTCCGGGCTTATCGCCCGACCGCTCGGTAAGCTCTCCGCGATCAACTGCGCCAGCCCGGATTATCTGACGCGTTTTGGCTATCCGGAAACGCTGGAAGATTTAGCCTCACATGCCATCATTCACTACTCCACTACGCTGGGCACGCGCCCGCAGGGGTTTGAGTATTACAGCGGCAGCGAGACCCGGTGGGTGAAAACGGGAGGCGTACTGACGGTCAACAGTACGGAGACCTACCAGGCCGCCTGTATCGCAGGGCTGGGCATTATTCAGGTGCCGCGCGTCGGGGTACGAGATGCGCTGCGCACGAAAAAACTCGTTGAGATCCTGCCGCAATACCGGGCTGAACCGATGCCCGTCTCCCTCATTTATCCCCACCGCCGTAACCTCTCCCGACGGGTGCATGTGTTTATGGAGTGGCTTACCGAACTCACAAAAGCTTACGTAGACTAGACGCAAGCTATAATTCAGTAACATCCAGCTCAACGAAAAGGAAAACGCGCGTGACGCCGGAAAATAACCCGCAACGACCGACTCAACATTTAGATTACGAACCCATCCAAAAGATGGATAACGAGCCTGAAGCGCCGAAAGAGCCCGGAACGGCCAGCAAAGCGCTGGGCACCGTGACCGGCATAGCCGAAAAAATTCAGCAAATACCTGCTATTGCGCACCTGATACGCGCCGCGGAGCGCTTCAACGACCGCATGGGAAACCAGTTCGGTGCGGCGATCACCTACTTCTCCTTCCTGTCGATGATCCCCATCCTGATGGTGTCGTTTGCCGCCGCCGGTTTTGTGCTGGCCTCTCACCCGACGCTGCTGCAGGACATCTTTAATAAGATCCTGGCCAACGTCAGCGACCAGACGCTCGCCACGACGCTCAAAAGCACCATCAACACCGCCGTTCAGCAGCGTACCACCGTGGGTATCGTCGGTTTGCTGATTGCCCTCTACTCCGGGGTTAACTGGATGGGCAACCTGCGTGAGGCCATTCGCGCCCAGTCGCGTGACGTCTGGGAGCGGACGCCGCAGGATCAGGAGAAGATATGGGTGAAGTATTTGCGCGACTTTATCTCGCTGATTGGTCTGCTGGTGGCGCTGGTCATTACGCTCTCCATCACCTCGGTCGCCGGTTCCGCGCAGCAGATGATTATCTCCGCGCTCTATCTGGACTACATTGAGTGGCTGAAGCCGGCCTGGCGCGGCATTGGGCTGGCCATCTCCATCTTTGCTAACTATCTGCTGTTCTTCTGGATCTTCTGGCGTTTGCCGCGCCATCGTCCGCGTAAAAAGGCGCTGATCCGCGGGACGCTGATTGCCGCCATCGGCTTTGAGGCGATCAAAATCGTGATGACCTATACGCTGCCGTCGCTGGTGAAGTCCCCCTCCGGTGCGGCTTTTGGTTCGGTGCTGGGGCTGATGGCCTTCTTCTATTTCTTCGCTCGCCTGACGCTGTTCTGCGCCGCGTGGATCGCCACGGCCGAGTATAAAGATGACCCGCGCATGCCGGGAAAAACCCATCACTGATCTGCTTCCGGGCTGATATTTCAGCCCGATTCATCATTTCAGCATATAAATCCAGACCGTAACTTTTATTTAACTCAAAACCAGTTTTAATGACTGATATTTAAAAAGTGTGAAGCATTTCATGGAAGTGTTTTGGCTGGTCTGAAAATTATCCGCTTTTTGTTGCTTTTGTAACCATCCCGCGCCTTTGTTACAGATTGAAATGTCGCTTTTGCTGTGCCTAATATGGCCCTTCGTTCGTCCAAAAATAAGAAAATATTATGCAAGCAACAGCCACCACACTTAACGAAGGGGCGGAACACGTTCCGGTCAACTCGCGCAATAAAGTCGTCGTCGCATCGCTGATTGGCACCGCCATTGAGTTCTTCGACTTTTACATTTATGCCACCGCTGCGGTTATTGTCTTTCCGCATATTTTCTTTCCACAGGGCGACCCGACGGCCGCTACGCTACAGTCTTTAGCCACCTTTGCTATCGCCTTCGTTGCGCGTCCGATTGGTTCAGCGGTCTTTGGCCACTTTGGGGATCGCGTCGGGCGTAAGGTGACGCTGGTTGCCTCGCTGCTGACCATGGGGATCTCCACGGTCGCCATCGGCCTGCTGCCGACCTATGAAACGATCGGCATTCTGGCGCCGGTGCTGTTGGCGCTGGCGCGCTTTGGTCAGGGTCTGGGCCTGGGCGGTGAATGGGGCGGCGCGGCGCTGCTGGCCACCGAGAACGCCCCGGCGCGCAAGCGTGCCCTGTACGGCTCATTCCCACAGCTGGGCGCACCGATTGGCTTCTTCTTCGCTAACGGCACGTTCCTGCTGCTCTCCTGGCTGCTGACGGATGAACAGTTCATGAGCTGGGGCTGGCGTATTCCGTTTGTCTTCTCTGCTGTCCTTGTTCTGATTGGCCTGTACGTGCGCGTGTCGCTGCACGAGACGCCGGTTTTTGCAAAAGTTGCCGCGGCGAAAAAGCAGGTCAAGGTCCCGCTGGGTACGCTGCTGACCAAACACGTCCGCGTGACCGTGCTGGGCACGTTTATCATGCTCGCGACCTACACGCTGTTCTACATCATGACCGTTTACTCCATGACCTACAGTACCGCCGCGGCGCCGGTTGGGCTGGGCCTGCCGCGTAACGAGGTGCTGTGGATGCTGATGATGGCGGTCATCGGGTTTGGCGTGATGGTGCCCATCGCGGGCCTGCTGGCGGATAAGTTTGGCCGTCGTTCGAGCATGATCGTCATCACCACGCTGATTATCCTGTTCGCGCTGTTTGTCTTCCCGCCGCTGCTGGGTTCAGGTAGCCCTGCGCTGGTGATGGCATATCTGCTGATTGGCCTGAGCCTGATGGGGTTGACCTTCGGCCCGATGGGTGCGCTGCTTCCGGAGCTGTTCCCGACCGAAGTGCGTTATACCGGCGCGTCGTTCTCGTATAACGTTTCGTCAATACTGGGCGCCTCTGTGGCACCGTATATCGCCACCTGGCTCCAGGCGAACTATGGCCTGTTCTATGTGGGCGTCTATCTGGCAGCCATGGCTGCGCTGACGCTGATTGCGCTGCTGCTGACGCACGAAACGAAGCATCAGGCGCTGTAATTCACTGCGGCCTGATGCCCTCACCCCGGCCCTCTCCCACAGGGAGAGGGAGAAACGGGGCTACTTCTTCATCTGCGACAAAATCGTCCGACACTGATTCGCTTCGCCTTCTGACGGTGAAATCAGCGCCAGCAGCGCCGCCGCTGGCGTCACCAGCGTGGCGAGCGCTGCGGCAACCGCGCCCCGGGCAATCAGCGGCCCGGCCTTCACGCCCGCCTGCGGATCGCTGAAGCTTCCGCGCACGTACAGCGGCGAGCGCAGGGTGATAATGCGAATGCCCTTGCTTTCAGGATCGATGGTTAAATCCAGCTGCTCGGACGCCATGCTGGCCGTGCCGGTGACGTTTATGACCGCGTTTTCCGTGTCGAAGGCGAATATCTGCGGACGCGCCACGCCGTTTACCAGATCCACGTTTGCCGCCGCACAGTTGACCCGCACCTCGTCGTCACCGAAGATTTGTCCGACGATAAAGTTCCCGACGTTAAGCCCCAGGATCTCCATCAGGTTACGGCTCACCAGCCCGTCGTTCATCAGCAGCTTCAGGTTGCCATTGCCGTTACCCAGCAGCGCCGCCACGGAGTTACCCGTACCGCGAATGTCCGCGTCGCCGTTCATCTCGCCGAGGGTTTTCTGCATCAGCTCCACGTCCGGCATCAGCTCCTTCAGCTTCAGCCGACGCGCCTGGATCTCCGCCCGTCCCTGCATCGGCTTTTTATCACCCTCCAGGTGGATGTTCGATGAGATGGTGCCGCCCGCCATGCCAAACTTCAGCGGCTGCAGGCGCAGGTCGGCGTTTTTCAGGATGATATGGGTCGAGAGGTTGCTCAGCGGCAGCGTGCTGCCGTGCTCAATTTTACGCCCCTTGAAGCGCACGTCCGCATCCATCACGTCCCACTTGTCGGTTTCGAAGCGGTCATTCGGCAGCACTTTACCCGCGGGCTGTACGTCCTTTTTGACCTCTTTTGACCGGGTGCCTTTACCCGAATCCACGCCAATCAGCGGGCCAAGGTCGGCCAGACGCAGCTGACGGGATTCAACGTCACCTTCCAGCTTTGGTCGCGGTTTTCCGGTGGTATAGGTCAGCGTGCCGTGAATATCACTGTCGCCAATGCGCCCGTTGAAATCGCGGTAATCAAATACGGACGATTTTTCGGTGTCGATTTTGGCAACCAGATGCCCGTCCGTTTCAAACGGCGGGGTGTCCGGCAGCAGTACGCCGGTAAGTTCATACAGTTCACCCAGCGAGTCACCGGCAAACTTGAGCTGGAGATCGACGCCCCCCATGTTCATCGGGTCGTTTACCGTGCCCACGAACGCCACGCGGGTATTACCGGAGCGGAAGTCGGCCTGCACCGGGAACGGCGTGCCCTCGCTCCGAAGCGCCAGCATGCCGCCAATTTTGCCCTTACCGGTCAGCGGCTGGCCGTTGTAACGCCCTTTCGCCGTCAGGCCGAAAACGTAATCCCCCGCTTTGCCGCTATCGCCTTTAGCTTTGCTGCCCGTCACCTCGCTGAACGGCAGCGGTTTACCCAGCGGATCGACGAGGATCTCCACGTCAGCCTTGCTCACCTTGTCATCAATGGCGATCCGCCCCCGATCGAACAGGATATTGTCGAGGCGGAAAGACCACGAAGATGGCTGCGCGTTCGGATCTTTATCGCCGCTGCTGGCGAGATCGAACGTCCAGTTGTTGTTTTTCTCTGAAAGGCGAATCAGCCGCGCGTCGGGCTGCTGGAGTTTGATCCACGGCAGATAGACCGTTTTGGTTAACAGCGCTAACGGCGCCAGCGTGGCTTCCACGCGCGGCAGGTGGATCATGGTGACTTCAGGAATATCCGGCGGGTTGCCAAGAATAATGTCGTCGGCGTGAACGTGCGGCCAGGGCACCCAGCTTCGCCAGCCGGTTTCCTCTTTCTGGCGCTCCCACACGACGCCCAAATCGCCACGTATTGCAAAGGGGCGGTTCAGCTCGGTTGAGACTTTCTGGTTGATGGTCGGTTTGAGACGGTTCCAGTCAAACGTGGCGATAATGATGATTGCGACCACAATCAGCAACAAGAAAATCCCTGCGGTCCAGGAAATCACCCTGGTTGTTTTTGTCATTGTTGTCCCCTTTCCTGATGAACTTGCCTCTAAAACTATAGTTCAGACAAAGGGAAGCGGGCAGATCAGAGCGTGGTTATTACCTTTTCCAGGGTATCCATAGGCACCGGGCGAGAGAGGAAATAGCCCTGGGCCGCCGCCGCCGGAGAATTTTGCACGTCGCGCCACTCTTCCAGCGTTTCAACGCCTTCTACAATGACGCCCTGGCAATAGCGGTTCATCAGCTGCAGGAGCAGCGTAAACAGGTTTCGTCCCTCCGGCGTCTGGCGCAGCATAATGAACAGATCGCGGGCCACTTTGATGTAGTCATAACGCACTTCGCTCAGCGCCGAGAAGTTCGCCATACCGGTACCGAAGTCATCCAGCCACAGCGGGCCAAATTCACACATCGAGGCAAACGAGGAGTCCTGCGGCAGGCGAACATGCTCCACCAGCTCGAACCGCATCCACGGCAGGGTGGCAATCAGGGCCTGCAACGCCGCGTTCTGACGTAACGCCATAAGTGTTGGGCCATCCACGTTCACCGATGCCAGAATACCGTGCTGCTCAAAGAAGGCCCGCTTCGTCGCCAGCATTCTCAGCTGCTCTTCCAGCACGTCGATGCGCTGACGCACGGCTACCTCCGCAAAATAGCGGTCCGGCGCAATTCGCTGTGACGGATTCGAGGGGTGCGTGACGACCGTTAATACCTCAATCGCCATTAACCGACCGTCGGTACGGTAGATGGGCTGATAGGTATACGCTCGCTCACATTGCAGCCAGTAGCGATGCTCCTGCAAGTTCTCAATACTTGCCTCAGGCGTAGTGCTCAGCCGCTGGATAACCTGCTCTGACTTCATTTCGGATGTCCTGTTGTGTGGGGATAGCCTTTCTGGACTCGTCACTGAGTTATCGGCCCACCAGGTGAGAACTTTATGTTCAATTCACCGGGAAAATGAAATTAAGATGACAGAAATGTACCGGAACACGCGCTGGCTCAAAAAAAATAATGGAACGTCGTTTTAATATGGTTGACCGTAAAAAACACACAGCGCACACTACCTTTAATTACTCTGTTCAGGTTCACGACTATGTCTAAAAAAATTGCCGTGATTGGCGAATGCATGATTGAGCTGTCCCAGAAAGGCGCGGAAGTCAGCCGCGGTTTTGGTGGCGATACATTGAACACCTCCGTTTATATTGCCCGTCAGGTTGCTCCCGACGCGCTAAGCGTGAACTACGTTACCGCGCTGGGAACGGACAGCTTCAGCCAGCAGATGCTGGAAGCCTGGCAGGGTGAAAACGTTAATACGTCGCTGATCCAGCGCATGGAAAACCGTCTGCCGGGCCTGTACTACATCGAAACCGACAGCACCGGCGAGCGGACCTTCTACTACTGGCGCAACGAGGCGGCCGCCAAATTCTGGCTGGAAAGCGATGCCGCCGCGGCGATTTGCGAAGAACTGGCCACCTTTGACTACCTCTATCTGAGCGGGATCAGCCTCGCGATCCTGAGCCAGGAGAGCCGTGAGAAGCTGCTGTCACTGCTGCGCGAATGTCGCGCCAATGGCGGTAAGGTGATTTTCGACAACAACTACCGTCCGCGCCTGTGGGCCAGCCGCGAAGAGACGCAGCAGGTCTACCAGCAGATGCTGGAATGCACCGATATCGCCTTCCTGACGCTGGACGACGAAGACGCGCTGTGGGGCGAAAAACCGGTTGATGAGGTAATTGCCCGGACGCAGGCCGCCGGGGTCAGCGAAGTGGTGATCAAGCGCGGGGCAGACTCTTGCCTCGTGGCGGTTGCGGGTGAAGCCGTAATAGAGGTCCCGGCGGTGAAGCTGGCGAAAGAGAAAGTGATAGATACCACCGCGGCGGGAGATTCTTTCAGCGCGGGCTATCTGGCGGTACGTCTGACGGGCGGAACGCCGGAAGCGGCGGCGCAGCGTGGCCATTTAACGGCCAGCACGGTGATTCAGTATCGCGGAGCGATTATTCCGCGCGAGGCGATGCCTGCTTAAGCACTCCCTAACCCTCTCCCACAGGGAGAGGGAATAAAGAACCTCGGGCCTTACTGACCCTGCGGAATATCGCTCGCGTCCTGGTGCAAATCATCCGCCGCCTGTGCTGGCTGCGGCGCGGTTGCCATAATGGCGCTCCAGGTCGCCTTCAGCTCCTTCATGTCATACTCAGGCTCACCTTTCGGCTGCAGCAGAATCAACGCCATATCCTGCGAGAGCTGCTGACGCAGATCCTGATTCAGCATTTCAACGGTCAGCCCGCTGAGGAAGTCCTGACGCAGCTTCTGATACTGTTCCGGCGCGATGTCCACAACCTGATTCTGCAGGGAACGAATGCGCTGGCTGATTAAGATATCGGTATCGGCGCGGGCATAGGTGGCGAACAGCTTCTGCAATTCGAGGGATTTCTGCGCGACCAGGGCGTTAAACTCCTCTTCAGACAGCCCCTCTTTCCGCACTTTTGCCAGCTCTTTTGCCACCACGGCGAGATTCGCGTTCAGCTTATCGCCCGGCGACTCCACGTTAATGGCGCACTGCGCGCGCTGGAACAGCACGCGGCAGTCAAAGCCGAGGCCAATATCTTTCACGTTGTTCTTGCTGAGCGTCTGCTGAACGTGCCAGAACAGCGCTTCACGCGCCAGGTCCGCGCGCCAGTAACGCAGCAGCGCCGAGGACTCGCGGATTGGCTGCCAGGCGGTATCCCACATCATCGAAAGACGATCCTGACGCACCGTATCGGTCATGATACTGACCGCTTCAGGACGCAGCGGAGAGAGCGTTGGAACAGGAGCCGGGGTTTCACGCTTCCCTTTCAGGTCGCCAAACGCTTTGTTGATTTGCTCGATTACCGCACGGCTGTCCACGTTGCCGACCACAATCAGGGTCATGGCGTCCGGGGTATACCACTGCTGGTAGAACGATTTTACCTGCCCGGCATCAACCGGCTGCTTCAGCGGCTCTGCCGGGTCGTGGCCAAGCAGCGTTGAGCCTTTCAGGCGGTAGCGCCACCAGCCTTCTTTGGTATCCACAGGCCAGGTCGCAACCATGTCGCTGTTGCTCAGCGCATAGTTAACGGTCTCGGGCGTGATTGCCAGTTTGCCGGTTGCATCGGAAAGGTAGGTGAGCGCTTCTTTAAGCAGATCGTTACGGTTGTTAGGCAGGCTCAGGTTAAACATGGTGTAGTCGTAGGAGACAACAGCCGGCGGCAGCGGGCGTTTAGGATCGATGGCCTGTTGCCATAGCGAACGCACCTGAACCGCCTGCAAACTGCCGCTCTGGGTGAGCGCCAGTCGAGGAATAAAATGGCTTAAGCCGGTCTGCTGGGTGCTTTCAGTGAGGGAGCCGGTATTCACAGAAAGACGAATTTCGATGCGATCGCTCGGACGTTGCGGAGTGGCTAATACCTGCCACTGGAACCCGTTCGCCAGTGTTCCCTGTTGCCAGGCCGGGTCTGGCTGGAGCGCATCTGCCTGCACATAACTGGCTGCTGCCATCATCAGCAAACCGCCGGTTAAGAGTCGAATTTTTGTGCCCTGCATGTGAACCCCTGATCAACATTCCTGGTTAAAGAGAGTGTCTCGCGACGTGAGCACTCAAATATGACGATGAAAACATCCGATTAGACAGCGTGTTCGGCTAAACGTCACGGACGGAAGCGAAATATACCCAAAAAAAATCTTGTCGAATTATGACAGGTATGAGCGGTTATTATGCGCAGGTGCCCGCATCCCCACAAGGGAATACGGGCATTTATGAGGGATTAAGAGGATAAACCGGGGGTTTTGTCCTCAGAAGGACGATTATTTAACGTATCGTTGAGCTTCTTGTGATCCAGCTCTTTCACCCATTTCGCTACCACCACCGTCGCCACGCCGTTGCCGATCAGGTTGGTTAACGCGCGGGCTTCAGACATAAAGCGGTCAATACCCAGAATCAGGGCCAGGCCCGCCACCGGCAGATGGCCAACCGCAGAGATGGTCGCCGCCAGCACGATAAATCCGCTTCCCGTAACCCCCGCAGCCCCTTTCGAGGAGAGCAGGAGCACCACCAGCAGCGTAATCTGATGGAAGATGTCCATGTGGCTATTGGTGGCCTGGGCGATAAAGACCGCCGCCATCGTCAGGTATATGGAGGTACCGTCCAGGTTAAACGAGTAGCCCGTAGGAATAACCAGCCCCACCACCGACTTACGGCAGCCCAGCTTTTCCATTTTATCGAGCATGCGCGGCAGCGCGGACTCAGAGGAAGACGTGCCGAGAACAATCAGCAGCTCCTCGCGAATGTAGCGGATAAATTTGAAGATGCTGAAGCCGGTCGCGCGGGCGATGGAGCCGAGAACCACGACCACAAACAGAATACAGGTGATGTAGAAGCAGATAATCAGCTGGCCCAGCTGTACCAGCGTGCCGACGCCGTATTTACCGATGGTGAAGGCCATTGCGCCGAATGCGCCAATCGGGGCCAGACGCATGATCATATTGATGATGCCGAAGATAACCTGCGAGAAGCTTTCAATGACGTTAAAAATCAGCTGGCCTTTGCTGCCCAGGCGATGCAGGGCAAAGCCAAACAGCACGGCAAACAGCAGCACCTGAAGGATGTTTCCGCTCGCGAACGCGCCGATGACGCTGCTCGGAATAACGTCCAGCAGGAAGGCGACAATCCCCTGATCTTTCGCCTGTTCAGCGTAAACCGCCACCGCCTTCGCATCCAGCGTGGCCGGGTCAACGTTCATGCCCGCGCCAGGCTGCACCACGTTAACGATAATCAGGCCGATAATCAGCGCGATGGTACTGACAATCTCGAAGTACAGCAGGGCGACTGCCCCCGTACGACCGACCGCCTTCATGCTTTCCATGCCGGCGATACCGGTCACCACGGTACAGAAAATTACCGGCGCGATAATCATTTTAATCAGCTTAACGAACGCGTCGCCGAGCGGCTTCATCTGCGCGCCCAGTTCCGGGTAGTAGTGACCGAGCAAAATACCGATTGCGATGGCTGTCAGGACCTGGAAGTAAAGACTTTTAAAGAGTGAGGTTTTCATAGGGTGTCCTTGAAAAGAAAAACCACAGGTTTTGTAAGGTTATGGTTAACCTGCGGCTTTAAAATAACACCCACATAACAGGACAGAAATAAACGAGGTTCAAATTTGAAACACAAATGTTAAGAACTTTGAGCTGGCTCGCACAAGCCAGCAACAAAATTACACTTTTGCTTTATTGCCGGCATCGGCGAGATAGCGTTGTTCGAAAATATCCGACGGCACGGCGCGGGCAAACAGGAAGCCCTGCCCGCTCTTAACGCCCGCCGCAGCCAGCCACTCGCGCTGGGCTTCGGTTTCAATACCTTCGGCAATCACGTGCAGGTTCAGGCTGTGCGCCATCTGGATAATGGCCTGCACCAGGCTGCTGTCTTCCGGTAATCCCTCAACGAAGGTTTTGTCGATTTTCAGAACGTCCACCGGCAGGGCCTTCATGTGCTGAAGCTGGCGCAGGCCTGAATAGCCCATCCCAAAATCATCCAGCGCAATGCGGATCCCGGCATTGCGCAGCGGTTTCAGAATGGCGACGGCGTCGTCAGGATCGTCGATACAACGGCTCTCGGTGACTTCCAGAATCAGCGTGTCTGGCTGAATGCGGTAGCGCTGGATCAGCTCCAGCATCTCCGACACCATGGTCGGATGCATCAGCTGTAGCGCAGAAAGATTCACCGACAGCGGCAGAGTGATGCCCCGCTGCTGCCAGGCCGCGAGCTGGCGGCAGGACTCTTCCAGCACCCAGTACCCCACGGTCACCATCAGGCCGCAGGACTCGATACGCTCGATCATGCCTTCAGGCAGTTCCCACGCGCCATCCGGCTGCTGCATACGCAGCAACGCTTCGGCGCTGGTTACTTCGCCCGTGCTCAAATTCACCTGCGGCTGTAGCCAGAGCGCAAACTGGCTATTGTCCAGCGCCGTCAGAATGTCGCTCTCTTCCGTCAGGCGCTGCTGGGCTTTTTCCATCTGCTCCGGGTCAAAGAACTGGATCTGATTTTTCCCTTTACGGCGCGCGGTAAACGCCGCCGAGAAAGCGCGACGGTACAGCTGCTCGGCGGTCAGGCCACCGTAGTACATCGCAATGCCGATGCTGGCGCTCGGGCGAAGCTGGATGCCCTGCACGGGCAGCCGCTCATTAATGACAGTGAGTACTTGCTGACCTAGCGTGATGGCGTGCCACGGCTCTTTTACACCGTGAGCAATAACCACCAGGTCATAGCCGCTCACCTGGGTGAGCACCATCCGCGGCGACAGCACTGATTTCACCTTTTCCACCAGCGTCAGCAGCAGCATCTCGCGCTGGCTCTCTTTCAGCACGCCTGCCGTGTCCTGCAAGGTTTCGCAGGCTATCACCATCAGCGCGGTGGTCTGCTGGCGGGCCACGATCTGCTCCAGCAAGGCCATCAAAAACGCTTTGTTTGGCAGGTCTGAAACCGGGAAGCGGGTGGCGTTGTTGCTCAGCTCTTCCTGCTGGCGCAGAACGCGCTGCTGGTTGATATTGTAACTCCGGACCAGCATGCCGATTTCATCGTCGTGGTGAAGGCGCGGCAGGGCAAGCTGATGCCCGACGTGCTCCTGCGGGGAGAGATCGTTCAGCTCACGGGCGATGCGGCGCAGGGGATGCACAATCAGCCGGTTGATACACCACGTCAGCGCCACGCTCAGCATTAACGTCAGAAGTAAGTAAGTAGTTACTAACGTAGCAACCCAGCTCATGACGAATTTATACATGCGGTACGAGTCCGCCTGTAACACCAGATACGCCAGCGGCTGCGGGTTGGCAGGCCTTTCCAGTGAATAGAGGGGCAGCGAAATCTGCACCGGCAGCTCAAACATGCGCATCACCATCATCGGGACGGGGCGCTCAGGAATAAAACTCATCCGCAGCGCCTGGAACTGGTTAGGCAGCACGACGTCTGCGCGGCTTACGATACCGGCGGGCTGGATGCGTTTCAGAATAGATTCCGCCTCGGGAATATCCCCTTTCAGGATCGAGGCTGACAGCGGTTCCCGCACCGAGCGGGCGATACTTTCCAGTTGCGAGGCCGTGTTATAGCGATTCTGCTGTACGGAATGAAACAGCAAAATAACGCAGAAGATGAAGACAAACAGCATTGTGACGGCAGACACCATCGCCATCTGTTTGATCGTTAAGGAACGGCTGACACGCAAAATGACTCTCCACAAAACTCGAAGCGCAGGGCGCACCAGGGTGTAAACCTGGTGCGCCCGAGTATACCCGATAGCTGGACTTTTAAGAGAGACTTACAATTAGATTAAGAGAAAATCCGATTACCAGTCTGCATAAGGCACCAGCGGTTCCGGCGGTAAGTCCATATCACCCTGCCAGCCCGCGGCAGAATAGCGCACATAGAGCAGCGCGTGGCTCGGGGTATAATCTTTCGCTTCCTGAATATCGACGCCCAGACCGACAAACCAGTTGGACGTCACGCGGCGCTCAACAATCGCCCTCGCGGTATAACCGGTGCCCGACGAGCTGCTGCCGGTTTCCATCACCCCTTTATCGGTATAACGGCCTGGCTCATTGTCGGGGATCAGCCCCTGCAGCGGATAACGCATCACATCTTTTGTTTTTGAATGGGACCAGGAGACGGAGCCACCCAGCTCCCATGACCAGTTCTCCGTGCGCTTGCGCCAGTTCACCGGTAAGGCGAACGATACATACTCCTGAGGACTGTAGTAGCCGCCCTGACCCAGCGAATAGCCGCTTAAGTCTTTATCATAGTGCCACAGCATGTTCGACACGCCGACCGTCAGGCGCTCATTGTTTTTGTTGATGAGCTTGTAGTAGTAGCCGGTCATCCAGCGGACGCGCCAGTTATCTTCCACATGCTTCCCGGTCAGGCTGTCGGCGCTCAGGCTTGACCAGATACCGTTAGCTTCGCCTTTATCATAGCTCACGCTCACGCCGCCGCCGGTAGCCCGCACGCCGCCCCAGGTGGTATCGGTATTGGGATCTTTTTGCCCGGCAAACGCCAGCACGGAGCTGGAAACCGGACGACGATGGGCGTTCAGGGTGTAGCCAATCGGCCCTACATCGTTGCTGTAGCTCAGGCTACCCACCACGTCCACAACGTTAAAGCCCATCGGCGTGGTACCGATATCCCACGCCCAGGTGTTATTCTGCCAGCCGACGGCCACGCTGGCGCCGTTGGCCGACTGATTCGTGCTGCCGCGACATGGCGTTTCGGCGCAGGTACCCCACGTTGGATCGTAGGTGCCGTTGTCCGTATCAAAGGAGCCGGCGTTCATATTGACCAGATCGCTACGGAAGAACATTCGACCGTCCGACAGCGGCGCGTCAACCTGAAGCATGGTGGTGTGCGCTTTAAGGTCGGAATACCCTCCCGTACCGCTGGATCCCCAGTAATCGTGTTGCAGCGTGACGTTAAGATCCTGCTGACGGTACAGATCGCCCGCATCGCTGCGCACGCCGCGCTTCAGCCAGTCATCTTTTTCATCGTTACGCGTCAGGCGCGTAAAGCTGTCGTTATCGGACGGGCGGGCCGTGGTAATGCCCGAGGAGACCATCGCGTCTTTATATGTATCCAGCGCCTGCTGAGGCCGACCGCTTTGTGCCTGGAAACGGGCGGCATCACGCACCACCAGCGCGCTCTCCATAGAAGGCGGCTGCGACTTTGCCTGAGGAAGAATGGCGTTGAAGGTCTTTTCTGCTGCGGCCGAATCGCCCAGGCCTGCCTGCGCCATGGCAAGCCGGCGCTGCATATTGATGGAGAGCGGTTCGCCGTTTTGCTCCGCCGGCAGCGTCGCCAGCGTCGCGCGCGCCGCGTCCTTGTTGCCCTGCGCAATATACACTTCGGTCAGGCCGAGAATAGCGTCTTCGTTCTGCGGTTCGCGTTGCAGGACGGTGCTGTAGGCGTTTTTCGCGGCGTCGCGGTCGCCACGCTGTTCCGCCCAGTCCGCCAGCGTCAGATCGATACGGGTGGACGCAGGCTGCTGGCGAAGCAGCGCTTCCGCCTCCTGCTCTTTACCGCTGTCGCGCAGGCGGTTAGCGGTTTCCAGCACCTGATTGCTTTGCAGACGTTCCGCCAGCTCCTGGATATTACCGTTCCACCTGTCGCGCGGCAGCGTATTCAGATGTGCCAGCGCGGCACGATCCCGATCGTTACCGGACAGGTAAAGCCCGCTGGCGTACACCTGCTCCGGATCGCCCGGCTTCTGGCTTGCCAGCTGGCGCATAAGGTTATCCGCCTCGCTGCGCTGGCCCGCGCTGTACAGATCGCGCGACAGACGGTAGGTGATCCACACGTCGCCCGGCGAAAGCGCAAGGCGGCGGCGCTGAATTTCTGCGGCCTGGGCATATTTCCCCTGGCTTTCCAGCCGTTCAGCCTGGGCCGAGAGCTGCTCGTTCGTCAGGCTGCGTTCAATATCATCAATGCTGCGGCGCTGGCTGGCAGAGAGAGACTGAATAAACTGTGTCGCTTTCTCCGGGGACTGCGCGCGATAAATATTGGCAAGGCCGCGCACCGCGTTGCTGTTGCCGCTGTCCATGCGCAACGCCTGGCGGTAATAGCGTTCGGCCGCGTCGTTATCTTTACGCGCCGCCGCCGCGTCACCCAGCCCCAGCACCGCGTAGCTGTCCGCGTTATCGACGCTGCGCGCCTGCTGGTAATAGCGTTCCGCCTGAGCCGGGTTGTTGGCCTTCAGGGCGTTATCACCCTGCTGGATCAGCAGCCAGTACCGGTTGACCTTCAGCAGGCTGTCCCATTTCCCGCGATTTTCGCTCTGGGGATCGAGAGCGATCGCCTTTTCAAACTGCGCCACCGCGCGGGCGCGATCGCCTTTTTGTGAATAGGCCTGCCCCAGCGCGCCGACGGCTTCACTGTCGGCGTGGTTGGCGCTGACCGCTTTTTGCAGCTCGGCCACCGCTTTGCTGCCCTGCCCGGCATCCACCGCGGCTAACCCTTCGGCTTTCGCGCGGAACGCCGGATCGGCGAGCTGTTTTTGCTGCGCTTCAAGCTGGGCGCGCGCTGCCGTCACGTTTTCGCCATCGCTGAACACGCTCAGGTATTTTTGCAGTGCAGTCACGCTGGCGCTGCTGGCCGGCAGATCCTTGATCTGCTGGTACCACATATCCGACGCCTGGCTGCGGCCATTGTTTGATTTAGCCATCTGCTGCAACACCGCAAACCCTTCATCGCGGCGTCCGTCCTCGAACAGAAGCTGCGCCAGCGAAGCCTGTAGCTGGGCGTTGCCCGGGCTGCTGGCGTTAATGTTTTTAAGCTGGCCTATGGCCGAATTACGGCGGGCAGGCTCTTTCGCCACTACGTTCCAGTACTCTGTCGCGATCTCGCCGGTAGGCGGATTACCGTCAAACAGTTTGTCGTACGCGGCAATGGCTTCCTGCGTATGGCCGGTAGTGGCAAGCAGGCGGGCCTGCTGTAAGGCCTGACGCCCCTCCGGCGTGGAGAGCAGCATGGTATTACGGGAGGACTGGTACACGCCCGAGTCTGGCGCCATCCCTTTCAGGCGATCCAGCTCTTTTTGCGCGCCCGCCGTATCGCCCTGCCGTAACAGGTAGCGGAAGCGCGCGGCAATAACATCCGGGTTGTTGGGGTCGATAAGCTCGAGGCGATAAAGCGACTGACGCACCAGATCTTCGCGCTGCGTGGATTCGCCCAGACGGACCTGTTCCAGCAGCTGTCTCTGCTGCGGGGAGTTGGCGGCCTGGGCCAGGGGCATCAGCGCCAGGCCAAGCGATAAGGTGAGTAGATTTATTGTGAACGTGCGCATTCCTGACCCCAGTCCGGTATTAATTCACCTTGCGCGGTGAAGCGAAAACGATGCTCATCCCACCCTTGTCCGAACAGGGTCAGAACGTAACTGTAATAGGCATTGTTATCGGGAAAACGATCGGCGACGCGCTGACGCTGCACCGCCTGCGCGTCCCGGTTTTGTAAGAACGGAAGCAGCGAGGCAGAGAACCCTACCGGCCCGTCGCCGGTGCGTTTCCCCGTTGCCACATCCACTTTCTCCGGCGGCAAGCCTTGCCTGATTGTCGTGGTCGCCATGGGCTTGAAACGCGCCAGAAGCCGGGCTTTTTGCGGATCGTTATCGTTCATCATCCCCACCCAGAGATAGACGCGAATCGCATCGTAGCTGCCGATCAGGGTCGGATCCTGCTTCAGCTGCCAGCCGCCCTTTTTCTGGTATTTCACCCAGTTAGGGGAAAACCCTTTCGGCGCGGTCTCCAGCAGCAGGCGCAGGTTGGTTTCCCGTAGCGTCGTCCACGGGGCGCCAAAACGGGTAAAATAGCCCGCAAGCTGCGGCGGCAGGTAGCTGGGGTTGAAGCGCCAGACGTTCTCGTCGGCAAAACCGACCTTACCCGGTAAAAGCATAGAGCCCAGCCCAGGCACCTTCACCACCTCCTCGCGGGCAATGCGCGTTAACAGCGCCTTACCCGTGCGGGTGTAATCGGGATTGTTCCACAGCCGCCCGGCTTCCAGCAGCGACCAGGCAATCCAGATATCCGCATCAGACGCAGAGTTATCGTCGATAACCGCCCAGGTTTCTTCATCCTTTTTCCCCCACAGCCAGGCAGGGAGTTGTTGCGCTAAATCCCCTCCGGCGAGGTTATCGCGCGTCCATGCCAGCAGCAGATCGAACGCGTTGCGGTCGTTTGCGGCAAGGGCAAAGAACAGACCGTAGCTTTGCCCTTCGGAGGTGGTGATTTTGCGCGCGTCGCTGGGGTCGATCACGCGCCCGCTTTCGCTCATGTAATCCTTTTTAAACGTCTCCCATGCAGGCCAGTTACAGGCGGCGTGAAGCGTCGTCGTCGCCAGCATCAATGCTGCCAGTACACATCCGCGAAAGACTTTCATCACAGCTTACTCATGGTCCGGGTTAAGTCGACGGCGGCTGATGATCCGCAGCAGACGCCACAGCACCCAGGCCAGCAGTACCACGCTGAGCGCAGCCAGCACGGCCAGCAGCACCGGATGGTTAGAGAGGGCGTACCACAGACGCTCGAACCACGGCAGATGGCCCACATAGTAAACATCCCCCACGCGCAGGCTGTTGACGCCCGACTCACGAATAACCGAGACGGAACCGAACATTGCCGCTCGTTTACCGCTGTCGTTCATGGCCTCGTTGAGCAGTTCATACCCGCGCGGGCTGTCCGCCAGCAGGGCGATAACGCTGCGCTGGTCGTTGTACGGGGACTGGAAGCCAACAATCGCGGCCATCGGGCCCGTTGAGCTTACGGTCGTCTTGATATTGGCCTGACGATCGCCGCTGTCCGGCATGATGCTCGGGAACTCGGTCTGGCGCAGCGGGGTGTTGACCCAGGACCGGGCCGCCTGCACCAGCAGATCGACGCGCTTCTCGTCTTTCAGCTTGTCCGGGATGTTGCCGATGACCATGATATCGGCGTCTTTATCCTGGATCTGACTACCGTCATCCGTCACCGTCACGTTAATGGCCGGCAGGCCGGTTTGCGCCCCGACGGTGCCCATGGTGTCGAGCAGGGTGGCAACCTGACCTTCGTTGGCCGCTTTTGGCATTACAACAATCGATTCAGAGAGATCCGCCATGCGGCTGAACGGGAAGCTGGCGTTAGCAAACGCACGCAGATCCGGCATCGCAATAAAGTGGTAGTACTTCGAGAAGTCGATGGTGGAATCATCGCCAATCACCACGTGATTTTGCACCGGCTGGAAGGTAATACAGTTTTCCACCGAACCGCCCGGCATCGGGTTCATATACTGGAAGTTAAACCGCAGCTGGTTTATCGCCCCCAGCTTCAGCGCCGGGATAGAGACATCGGTTTTACCGTCCAGCAGCCCCTGCAGAACCGGCAGACGCAGCATCAACCGGTTTGTCTCCTGGTTACTGGCCAGGCTGAACGATTGCAGGAACTGGTTGTTAAGGCTGATATCCATGCGCGAGCTGTCTTTGGTTGGCGGCGCGGTGTATCGGTAGTTCAGGTTGATATCGATACCGTTGGTGCGCAGCAGATACAGATCCGGCGGCAGGTTCAGGGACAGGCTCACCGGAGAAGGTTCCAGCCCGGTTGACTGCAGCTGCTCTTCATAGGTTTTCAGCTCGCCGAAGGTGATCGCGCGGTCGGTGCGCACCCAGTTCGGCGCATCGTAAGGCTTACGCGCCAGCAGCGGTTTCACCTCATCCACCACGACGCTGTTGCCGCGGAACAGGATATTTCCCTGGGCAATGCCCTTCGCGGCCTGCACCAGATCTTTTTCGTCACGCCCGAAGACCACCAGCAGCTTCACGTACGGGTTGTCCGGGTGGCTCATCATCTCGATGGTCGGCGCTTTCACATCCGGATGGTCGCGCAGGAACGCCGGACGCCTGGCGTTGGTTGCAAACACAATGGCGTTTTTGTCGGGCATTTTGTCGTACATCACCGGGAAGCTCTGTCCGCGCCAGCCGGAGCGGGAGCCAAACCACGATGCCACGATGGTCGCCGCCAGCTGTTCGGTTACGTCCGGCGCGCCGGCAAAGACCATCGGCAGATTCAGCGGGCGATTATCGCGCGGGTCGAAGAACGGCACCGGGAAGGCGGAGAGATCGTTTTTCAGCGCCAGCGGCTGATAGGTCATCTGCAACGAGGAGTTACGACCAACGTCCAGCCACAGCGTGCTGCTGGACGGATTTTCGCAGACGTCGCGATAGTGGCCGACAAACTCCAGACGCACGCGGTTAAAGTCGGTGATAAACAGCGGGTTAATCGGAACCTGCGCCAGGGTTTTCTTACCCAGCTGCTCTTTGGTGACCGGCAGAACCTCCATCAGCTCGTCGTTCAGGTAAACCTTAAGCTGGGACTGCACCGGCAGCAGCGACGGTGATGGCGTGTATTCCAGGTTCAGCATTGCTTTCGACACCAGCTCATCGCTGCGCATGCCAAATTCAATGCCGCCGTTCGGGTTAGTACCGCGCAGCACCATGCTGCCGGGCGGCGGCGCAATCTGGGCAAAGGTCAGCTTCACATCACGCGACGGCGTATTTTCCGCCACTACCGGCGCGCTGGCCCCGGGCACGCCGGGCATCACCTGACCGACAACCGGGCTGTCGGCGGGCAGCGTATTCCCCGCTGTCGGCTGATTCGGGGTGACGTTTTCCGTCTGCCCCGGCGCCGCAGTCACAACCGGATCGGTCGCCTGCGCGACGACAGGCACCGTTGGCGCAGGCGTGGTCGCCGCGTTGTCAGGCGCTGCGTTAGCCACTGTTGCAGGGAGCGCACTCATCCCCATTGCCACTGCACATAACCAGGAAAGTTTTGTTTTCATCGCGTTATCATCATTGTTGAGCCATAACCGGGTCCGCCTGCTTCGCTTCATCTCGCTCGGGCCGGCGCGGAATGAACGACACGACCCAGGAAACCAGCGAAGTAAGTGACCGGAAAATTAATTTCACCGACGACGGGGCAAATTCTGCAAGGTGACGATAGCCACGGAACCCCAGCTTAAGAATATCCAGCAGGCTTTCCAGAGGCTTATCCTCAGGGAAGCTGTCCTGCCAGAGAGCCCACGTATCCGCGCGGGCAAACGTACACTGCACAAAATCAATGTGTTGCTTTTTGGTCAACGGCATCAGCTGCAGGCCAACTTCACTGCCCCTCACGCGCACAACCTGCGTCGGGAAGACATACTCCTGCTGGCCGCGCTTGAGCAGCAAGTTGACCTTCTGCCCCTCCAGCACCTTCGCCTGGCCGTTGATCTTGATGCCCAGACCGCCATCAGAGAAGTCGTGTACGGTGCAGGAAAAGAGATGGCCATCCTCGCGGGCAATGGCCGCCGGCATGCTGATTTCGACGCGATGCGCGCGACGAACCTGTTTACTTTCCACCGATACCGCCACCGCGCCACCGAGGATGATCAGGTTATAGAACACCCACGCCATGCTCACAAATACCGTCAGAATTTCGTTTTCCGGGCCGTAGAAGTAGCGCCAGATCCCGGCAATTACCCCCACGATGTTCAGGAGCACCAGGAAGATATACGGCCGGGAGATCACCCAGTCGACGTACTCCTCTTCCACCAGCCCGCCCTTCGCGGTGACGTTGAATTTCCCTTTATGCGGGTTGATTAGCGCCACCATGGTTGGCGGCGCGATGTACCAGGCCAGCACCGTTTCGTAGATTTCGCTCCAGAACGAGTGGCGGTATTTCCCCTGAATCTTCGAGTTCGTCAGGCTGGCGTGAACCATGTGCGGCAGAACGAACAGGGCGATCATCAGCGCGGGAGCGTAGATGATGTAAGCGTGAAGCAGCAGGAACGCCAGCGGCGCGGTGAGGAAGATAAGCCGTGGAATGCCCGACAGGAAGTGGAACATGGCGTTGACGTAGCAGAGGCGCTGCGCCAGCTTCAGCCCTTTGCCCATCAGCGGGTTATCGAGGCGGAAGATCTGTACCATGCCGCGCGCCCAGCGAATACGCTGGCCGATATGAGCGGAAAGCGATTCCGTAGCCAGCCCCGCCGCCTGCGGAATACGCATGTAGGCAGAAGTGTAGCCAAGACGGTGCAGACGCAGGGAGGTGTGAGCATCTTCCGTGACCGTCTCAACGGCGATACCGCCGATTTCATCCAGTGGCTTACGGCGGATAACCGCGCAGGAGCCGCAGAAGAACGTCGCGTCCCACATGTCGTTTCCGTCCTGCACCAGGCCATAGAACAGCGTGCCTTCGTTCGGGGTTTTACGGAAGCGGCCCAGGTTACGTTCAAACGGATCCGGCGAGAAGAAGTGGTGCGGCGTCTGCATCATCGCCAGCTCTTTCTCCTTCAGGAACCAGCCCATGGTCATTTGCAGGAACGAGCGCGTAGGCACATGGTCGCAGTCAAAGATGGAGACGAACTCCCCTTTGGCATATTTGAGCGCGTTGTTGATGTTGCCGGCTTTCGCGTGTTCGTGGGTGGTACGGGCGATGTACTCAACCCCCACTTCGTCTGCGAACTGGCGGAACTCGGCGCGGCCACCGTCGTCCAGGATCCAGATTTTGATTTTATCCTTCGGCCAGTCGATGCCCAGCGCGGCGTAAATGGTGTTTTTCACCACCGACAGATCTTCGTTGTAGGTCGGCACGAAGAGATCGACCGACGGCCACTGGGTGGTATCTTTTGGCAGCGGTACCGGCTGTCGGTTCAGCGGCCAGATAACCTGGAAGTAACCCAGCACCAGCACAATCCACGCGTAGGTCTCCGCAAACAGCAGAACTAACCCACACACCAGGCTGACCGGATCGTCCCAGTTCAGGGTAGAGGTGTATCGCCACCAGATGTAGCGGCAGGAGACGGTCAGCGACAGCACAATCAGCATCAGGGCCGAGAAACGCCCAGGAATGCGCCGTACCAGCAGCGCCACGCCCCACAGCAGGATCAGGAAGGTGAACTGCGCCAGCGGGTTGAACGGCTGGGTAATGCAGACCAGCGCCAGAATGAGCGAGAACGCCACAACCACGCCGAGAATAAAACGGCGCAAGCCCGGGTGGAGGTGCCCGAGCTCTTTATGGTGATCCAGATGACCCGTTCGGTCGCCGACGCGGTCGGGTAGCCGATCCAGCCACTGGTGATAGCGCTCGCGCAAGTGCTGCACGCGATCGAAGCTGCGCCAGCGGGACGTTTTTTTCTCCACGCCCGTTGAGGTCGTCAGTAGCCAGATGGACTGGATAAGGTAGCGCGCCGGATCCAGCGGCCGCGGCCTGTCCGGATTGATATGCGGATAGAGCTCGTCGTGGCGCGCACGAATACGCTGCCAGCGAGGATGTTCGAGGGGAAGAAACATCCACGCCAGAACCATCCAGAAGCAGCCTGACGCAGCGCTCAGCGAGGAGGCGCCGTGATGGCGGTAATGGCGGTAGCGTTCACTTAAGCGCGAACTGACCGGCGGGATGAGCAACCAGTTGGCAACGCGACTCATGCTGTACTCCCGGCAGACTCCGGTCGTTTTGCAAAGTGCAGCAGACACCAGTTTGCCAGCGTCAGGATCTCTTCCGCCGCCAGCGAATCGCTACGGTATTCCCCAAGCGGTTGTTTCGAAGCGAGGCACTCCGCCATCGCTTCGTCACGATGAATAACCATCGGCAACAGGCGGCGCTGGCTCTGAAGCCAAACCTGGTACAGATCGTCCTGGATCTGGCTGCCAATGCGCAGATCGTTAATCAAAATATGGGCATTCGCGGGCATCGCCTGCTGGTGCAGACGGATATGGCAGTTCGCATCCACGTTCGCGATGGAGAGCACATGGTCACACTGCGCCAGGAGCTGGCGGGTCAGCGAGGCCGCGCCGTGCGGCAGGTCCAGCAGGATCCACTGATAGTGCCCCTTCTCTTTCAGGCTCTGCAATGCGGTGGTGAAGCGAGAGAAAAGACGCTGAAACGCGGCTTCATTGCCGCGCTCGGTTTCGGTTAGTTGCCCAAAGGGTAGCAAATCGAGCTGGGAGGTATAGCGTAAACCCGCATCCCGCCAGTCTTTATCGTCCAGAAGCGCGCGCCCCCAGCCGTTTGAATGCGTAAAGTCGACATTGAATGACATGCGCAACAAATTATCGGAACAGGCATCAATGACCAGTACCGATTCACCTAATACCTGCAATGACCACGCCAGCGCCGCGGTAACGGAAGTTGTACCTACCCCACCACGGACGCCTTGTAATCCTAGTACGGCCATCAATGGCTTCCTTATTGTTGTTGGGCAAATTCAGCTAATAACGGCCAGCGTTTAATAGCCGCGGCCAACTGTTCCCGCTGGGAAATATCGGTGTAGTCTATTTCTGGCAAAGAAAAGGCCTGCGTGAGCGCCAGAAAATCGTTTTGGAATGTGTAACCCAGGCTTGAATCGACCGGCGTTGCGGGTTCGTTATTTTGCATTCTTATTTCATCCCTTTGGGTAAAATCATAAGATTCAGATGCAGCGAGGCGTCCTGCCCACGAAATTTCATTTACATGCTAAATCTGATGTTCTTTAATTTCAATGTTAGGTTTATTTCTACGCTTTCGCTAGTAAACTGAGAGGCATAGAAATTCGACGAAAGAGGGACACCGTGGACTCCATATTTTCTATTGGCATCCAGTCATTATGGGACGAATTGCGCCACATGCCAGTCGGAGGAGTCTGGTGGGTTAATACGGATCGTAATGCTGATGCCATCAGTCTGGTAAACCAGACGATAGCGGCGCAGGGTAAGGATTCCCGCGTTGCCGTCATTACGATGGGCGAAGAGCCAAAGACTGTCATCAGGCTCGAAACTGACCGTGGACCCCAGACAGTACGATTATTTTCCATGCCTGAGGATACCAACAGTCTATACTATTTACCCCGCGATATTCAGTGTTCTATTGTTCCCGAACGCTATTTGCTGATTCTGAAATGTTCTAATAATGGCCTGCAAAATATTCAAACTGAAAAACTGCAAAAATGGCTGGGAAGAATCAACCGCTGGGCTAAAAATCAAAACTGCACCGTATTGGTTGTTAACCCAGGCAGTAATAATGACAAGCTTTTTTCACTTTTAATGAGTGAATACCGTTCTCTGTATGGCCTGGCCAGTATCCGCGCTCAGGCAGACAGCTATCTTTACGATATTGCTTTCTGGTGCAATGAAAAAGGGGTGAGTGCCCGACAGCAGCTTACCCTCAACCATGTCGGGGACGAGTGGCATCTCGCACAGCAGGAAGAGACGGTGGTTCAGCCGCGCAGTGATGAAAAACGCATTCTGAGCCATATTGCGGTACTGGAAGGTGCGCCTGCGCTTTCTGAAAACTGGTCACTGTTCGATACCAATGAAGCCTTATTTGAGGAAGCCCGCACAACGCAGGCGGCGACCATTATTTTCTCGCTGATTCAGAATAACCAAATCGAAACGCTGGCGAGGCACATTCACACGCTACGCCGTCAGCGCGGAAGCGCGTTAAAAATCGTAGTGCGTGAAAATACGACCAGCCTGCGTGCCACCGATGAGCGTTTACTGCTGGGCTGCGGCGCCAATATGGTCATCCCCTGGAATGCTCCCCTGTCGCGCTGCCTGACGCTGATCGAAAGCATTCAGGGCCAGCAGTTTAGCCGACATGTTCCGGAAGATATCAGCACCCTGCTCTCAATGACGCAGCCGATGAAACTGCGTGGCTACCAGAAGTGGGACACCTTCTGCGATGCGGTCAGCAATATGATGAGCAATACGCTGCTGCCGGCTGACGGTAAAGGCGTGATGGTTGCCCTGCGTCCCGTGCCGGGGATTCGCGTTGAGCAGGCGCTCACGCTGTGCCGCCCTAACCGCGTCGGGGATATCATGACCATTGGCGATAACCGCCTGGTACTGTTCCTCTCCTTCTGCCGGGTGAACGATCTCGATACTGCGCTGAACCACATCTTCCCGCTGCCTACCGGGGATATTTTCTCCAACCGCATGATCTGGTTCGAAGATAACCTGATCGCTGCTGAAATCGTCCAGATGCGTACTCTGGCACCAGAACAGTGGGCAAAACCTTTGCCTGTAACAAGCGGCGCTACACCGGTGCTCAATGCGAAACATGACGGCCAAATCTGGCGTCGAATTCCCGAGCCGCAGCGCTTATTAGACGAGAACGAGGAGAGCGCCCCATTATGAACATCAGCGATATCATCCAACTGGTCGTTCTGTGTGCGCTGATTTTTTTGCCGCTTGGTTACTATGCGCGCCATTCCCTGCGCCGTATTCGCGATACGGTCAGATTACTGTTTGTTAAACCTCGCTATATCAAACCCGCCGGAACACTGACTCGCGCTCCGAACGTCAAGGCAAACCGAAAACATGACTAACTCTACCTATACCTCGTCGGCGCCGTCGCCACTGTGGCAATACTGGCGCGGCCTGTCCGGCTGGAATTTCTATTTCCTGGTGAAGTTTGGCCTGCTCTGGGCAGGCTACCTGAATTTCCACCCGTTGCTTAACCTGGTGTTTATGGCATTCCTGCTGATGCCCATCCCGAACCTCAGGCTGCACCGTATTCGCCACTGGATCGCCATTCCCATCGGTTTCGGCCTGTTCTGGCATGATACCTGGCTGCCTGGCCCCGAAAGCATCATGAGCCAGGGCTCTCAGGTCGCGGGCTTCAGTTCGGACTATTTGCTCGATCTGGTTGAGCGCTTTATTAACTGGCAAATGATCGGTGCCGTCTTCGTCCTGCTGGTGGCGTGGCTGTTCCTTTCCCAGTGGATCCGCGTGACGGTGTTTGTCGTTGCGATTATGGTCTGGCTTAACGTCTTGACGCTGACGGGCCCGAGCTTCTCTCTGTGGCCAGCCGGTCAGCCGACCTCAACCGTGGCCACCACGGGCGGCTCCGCCGCTGCTACCGTCGCAACAGCAGGGGATACGCCCGTTGTGGGAGATATTCCGGCGCAGACTGCGCCGCCGACGTCCACCAACCTGAACGCGTGGCTGGCCAGTTTTTACGCTGCGGAAGATAAGCGTCAGACGAAATTCCCGGACGCGCTGCCTGCCGATGCTCAGCCGTTTGAGCTGCTGGTCATTAACATCTGCTCTCTGTCCTGGGCTGACGTTGATGCGGCTGGCTTAATGTCGCATCCGCTGTGGTCGCATTTCGATATTCAGTTTAAAGACTTCAATTCCGCCACCTCGTACAGCGGCCCGGCGGCTATCCGCCTGCTGCGCGCGAGCTGCGGTCAGCCTTCACATAAGAACCTCTATCAGCCAGCCGCAAACCAGTGTTACCTGTTTGATAACCTGGCAAAACTGGGCTTTACGCAACACCTGATGATGGGCCATAACGGCCTGTTCGGGAACTTCCTGAAAGAAGTGCGTGAACAAGGTGGAATGCAGGCCCCGCTGATGGATCAGAAAGGGTTGCCGGTAACGCTGCTGGGCTTCGATGGCTCGCCGGTGTATGACGATACCGCCGTGCTTCAGCGCTGGTTAGATACCGTCGGTAAGGAAGAAGGAACACGCAGCGCGACGTTCTATAACACGCTGCCGCTTCACGACGGGAACCATTATCCGGGCGTGAGCAAAACGGCCGATTATAAGGCCCGCGCGCAGAAGTTCTTTGACGAGCTGGATGCGTTCTTTAACGAGCTGGAAAAATCAGGTCGTAAAGTGATGGTGGTGGTGGTACCAGAACACGGAGGAGCGCTGAAGGGCGACAGGATGCAGGTGTCCGGTCTGCGCGATATCCCAAGCCCGTCCATCACTAACGTTCCGGCCGGGATTAAGTTCTTCGGCATGAAAGCGCCGCATCAGGGTGCGCCAGTTGAGATCACTCAGCCAAGCAGCTATCTGGCGATCTCCGAGCTGGTCGCCCGTGCGGTAGACGGTAAGCTGTTCGTGGAAGATAGCGTGAACTGGGATCAGCTCACCAGCGGCTTGCCGCAGACGGCAGAAGTATCGGAAAACGCCAATGCGGTTGTGATCAAGTATCAGAACAAACCTTATGTCCGACTGAATGCCGGGGATTGGGTGCCGTATCCGCAGTGATAGCCTGCTACACCCTCTCCCCTGTGGGGAGAGGATTACTCAGCACTTCGCAACGAAATTTCACCGCCTACCCAGGGCTTAGTCACGCCATCCTGCTCAAGAAGCAACGCCCCCTGCGCATCAATACCTCGTGACGTACCGTAAATCTCTTTATCGCCAATCAGCAGCTTAACCGGTCGGTTAATAAAGTTATCCAGCTTCTCCCAGCGGGACAGGAACGGGGCTAAACCCTCTTGCTCAAAGAGCGTCAGCGAACTTCGCAACTCGTTGATCATGCGAACGGCAAGCGTGTTGCGATCGATGGCGATCCCCGCTTCCTGAAGGTTGGTCCAGGCCTGGTTCACCACGTCGTTTTGCACGTTTCGCATCACCATGTTCAGCCCGGCGCCAATGACGATCTGCGCGGCATCGCCCGTTTTTCCCGTCAGCTCAACCAGGATACCTGCCAGTTTACGATCGTTGAGATAGAGATCGTTCGGCCATTTTACCCGGACTTTATCCGCGCCCAGATCGTGCAGGACCTCAGCCATCACGATACCGATGACCAGGCTCAGCCCGATAGCCGCAGCCGGCCCCTGCTCAAGCCGCCAGTACATGGAGAGGTAAAGGTTGGCACCAAATGGCGAAAACCACTTGCGACCGCGTCGGCCTCGCCCGGCCTGTTGATACTCAGCAACGCAGGCATCGCCGGATGTCAGCTCGCTCAGGCGATCCAGCAGATACTGATTCGTCGAATCAATGACCGGCAATACCGCGACATTACCGTGCCCAATCTGGCTGCGGATAGTCTCTTCATTGAGCAACTGGATCGGTTCCGGCAGGCTGTAGCCTTTTCCTGGTACCGTAAACACATCCACACCCCAGTCGCGGAGCGTCTGAATATGCTTATTGATTGCAGCGCGGCTCATGCCCAGCTGTTCACCCAGCTGCTCGCCAGAGTGGAATTCTCCATCTGCAAGAATGCCGATCAGCGTTAACGGGATTGTATTGTCCTTCACGAAATGGTCTCCACGGCATTCACTTCGCCCGTTCGGCCTATAAAGCGAACTTCAGGCTCCAGCCAGACGTTAAATTTTTCACCCACGCGCTGACGAACAAGGTGCGCCAGGCTGACGACGTCATCGCTTGTTGCGCTGCATTGATTGATCAGTACCAGTGCCTGCTGACGATGAACCGCCGCGCCGCCGACCGTGGTGCCTTTTAATTCACATTGATCGATAAGCCAGCCCGCGGCCAGCTTCACGCTGCCATCCGGCTGGGGATAATGCGGAGCCGTTGGCCAGCCTGCAAGAAGCGCTTTAGCGTTTTCGCTGCTGATAACCGGGTTTTTGAAGAAACTGCCCGCATTTCCGTTCACTTTTGGATCGGGGAGCTTTGTCATTCGCATATGGCAAACGGAATCGAACACGTCCCGAGGCGTGGCGGTCGCCGGATCGAGGCGAGTCAGATCGCCATAGGTCAGAACGGGTTTCCAGTCCTTCGCCAGGCGTAGCCCAACGGCCACAATGACGAAACGATCCTGATAATCGTGCTTAAAAATACTGTCGCGATAGCCAAAGCGGCACTGCTCTGCGGTTAAGCGTTGAGCTTTTCCCGTGGCCAGCTCAATACAGTCGACATATTCACAGACGTGTTTCAGTTCGATGCCGTAGGCGCCGATGTTTTGAATCGGGGACGATCCTGCACAGCCCGGGATAAGGGCCAGGTTTTCCAGTCCGGGCATCCCTTTTTCAAGGGTATATTGCACCAGCTGATGCCAGTTTTCGCCGGCACCTACGTGTAAATGCCAGCTGTCAGCACTCTCTTTACTCTCGATCCCCATGATGCGGTTGACGATTACCGTCCCCGCAAAATCATCAAGAAACAGGACATTACTTCCTTCGCCCAGAATCAGTACGGGTTCACCGTTTTCTGTTGCGCTCTGCCACGCTTTTAGCAGCTGCTGAGCATTATCGGCACGTACAATTTGAGTAGCATTTCGTTGAATACCAAAGGTATTCCAGGGCTTAAGAGAGTGGTTCATAGACGCTATCCTGATGCAAAAACCGGGATAGTTTACCGTATATACGGGGGGATAGGTGATTTGTTTATGGAAACGAGGAAAGTCCCAAAACGCAAAAAGGCCATCCTTCCGGATGGCCTCTTCACTTATTTGATGCCTGGCAGTTCCCTACTCTCACATGGGGAGACCCCACACTACCATCGGCGCTACGGCGTT
>NZ_JADBRP010000017.1:0-71226 GCF_014930695.1 Enterobacter cloacae complex sp. P40C2
CCCCAACCCCTCTCCCCATAGGGCTAGGGGCTCGATCGGTTCCCTCTCCCCTATGGGGAAAGGGTCAGGGTGAGGGGCAACAGCGCTACTGATTCTCTATCAGCAGCGCTTCCAGCAGATCCAGATCGTGCAGCAGCTTTTGCAGCGTCTCGTTGCTGATCTGACGCGTCGCGCGCAGGTGATACAGCTCGGCACGCTCGGAGCGCAGCGCCGCAAGGCGGAAACGCCGCTCCAGGTTCTCTTCCTGCAACGAGCTTTCCACGTCGTTACGTCCGTCAGCACGGCGACGCAAATTACCTATCACGCGTGAGCTGACTTCCTTCAGCAGCTGGTTATCAATATTCTCTTCGGCATCGGCTGCCAGACGCTCCTCCATCTTCTCGATGGCCACAATCGCCACCTCTGCCGTCGCCGCACGGGCAATCCGCTCCTCTTTGTGCTGCTGCGAAGAGTCACCCGCGTCAATATGTTGCAGCAGAATCGGCAGCATAATCACGCCGACAAACAGCGAGAAGAGGATCACGCCCGCCGCCAGGAACACCAGTTCGTAACGCGCCGGGAAGACGTCGCCCGTCGGCAGCAGCAGCGGAATAGAGAGCACACCGGCAAGGGTAATCGCCCCGCGAACGCCAGCGAAAGAGGCAATCAGCAGCTCGCGCGTGGTCCAGGAGCCGAACTCCATCGGCTTTTTCGTCAGGAAGCGAACGCTGAACTTTTTCATCGTCCACAGCCAGCCGAAACGCACCAGCATCAGCGCGATGTAGATCAGCACGATGTCGGTAAACAGCATCCAGACTTCAACGTTGGGATCCGCTTCTGCCGCGATAAGCGAGGATTCCATGATGCCCGGCAGCTGCAGGCCCAACAGCAGGAAGACCATGCCGTTAAAGACAAACTCCAGCATCGCCCAGGTGCTGTTTGCGCGCAGGCGCATCGCCAGCGGCGCGCGGCGCATCACGCCGGAACGGGTGATGGTCATCCCCGCCGCTACCGCCGCCAGAATGCCCGATACGCCGATATGTTCGGCAATCAGGTAGGAGGCAAACGGCAGCAGGAACAGCAGAACGATCTGCGTCGCCGGCTCATCGCCGCCCCAGCGGCTGAGGAAGCGCAGCGAGCGGCCGTACAGCCAGCTCACCACAAAGCCTGCGAGGATGCCGCCAATCGCCACCTTGAAGAACTCCAGGGTCGCGCCGCCCACGGTAAAGACCATGGTTCCCATGGCAACCGCCACGGCAAACTTCAGGGCCACCAGGCCGGAGGCGTCGTTCATCAGCGCCTCGCCCTGCAATATGCCCATGATTTTCTTTGGAATACGGCCTTCGCCCACGATGCCGGACAGCGCCACGGCGTCGGTAGGCGACAGCACGGCGGCCAGCGCAAAGGCGGGAATTAACGGGATACCCGGTACGGCCCAGTAGATCAGGAAGCCAATCCCAACCACGGTAACGACCACCAGCGCCAGCGCCAGCCCGAAGATCTCTCGCCCGTGCTCAAGAAATTCGCGCGTCGGCGTTTTCCAGCCATCGGCAAACAGCAGCGGCGGGATAAACAGCACGAGGAACAGTTCCGGATCGAACTCCACGTGCAGACCGAACGTCGGCCACGCCAGCAGCGCGCCGATAGCTATTTGCATTAAAGGCAGGGGGACCTGGAAGGGCAGTACGCGTGTAACCACCCCGGATAATGAGACCACAAGGGTCATGATGAGTATTGTGAAGAAAATTTCCATGCGTTCCCTGTTTGCTGTGTTACTTATGTACTACGGAAGGCGTCGTGCCTTTTATTCTATCCTCACCAGAGTAACGCAAAAGACAACGGGATGAGTCCTGAAAATAAAAAAACGGGCGGCCTTAGCCACCCGTTTTCGCATCAAAGGTTAACTCAGATTGCCCAGCCGCCCGCGTAGAACGCGACCAGCGCAACGGCGATAACCACGGTACCGACGTTCAGCTTGCGCCACTCGCCGGATACCAGACGGCCAATCACCAGCGAGGCGAAACCGATCATAATGCCGGTAACGATGTTACAGGTCAGCACGATAAACACCGCGGTGATCAGGCCGGACATGGCATCCACGAAATCCGCAAAGTCGATTTTCGCCACGTTGCTCAGCATCAGCAGGCCGACGTACATCAGCGCAGGCGCGGTCGCGTAAGCCGGCACCAGATAGGAGAGCGGCGAGAGGAACAGGATCAGCAGGAACAGCACGCCGACGGTAATTGCCGTCAGGCCGGTTTTACCGCCTGCCGCCGTACCCGCCGCGGACTCAATGTACACTGCCGCAGGCGCGGCCCCTACCAGCCCAGAGAAGACGCTGCTCAGGGAGTCGGTGGTCAGCGCTTTGCCGCCGTCGATAATCTGACCGTCTTTATCCAGCAGGTTTGCCTGACCGGCCACGGCACGAATGGTACCGGTCGCGTCAAACACGGCGGTCATCACCAGCGCCAGCACGCTTGGCAGAATAACCGGGTTCAGCGCGCCCACGATGTCCAGTCTGCCGATCAGAGAGTTGCCGTTGTCGTCGCTCAGCGACGGCATGGCGAAGATACCGGAGAAATGAACGGCTGGATCGAAGATCAGGCCGACGATGGAAACGCCGATAATGGTCAGTAGAATGCCGCCCGGCACCTTCAGCTTTTCAAGACCGATAATTACCGCCAGCCCCACCAGCGACATGATCACCGGGAAGCTCGCGAAGTTACCCAGCGCAACCGGCAGGCCGTCCAGCGGGTTCTTGATGACCAGGCCCACGCCGTTCGCGGCAATCAGCAGCAGGAACAGGCCGATACCGATACCGGTACCGTGCGCCACGCCCTGCGGCAGGTTGCGCAAAATCCAGCTACGGATGCCGGTGGCAGAGATTACGGTGAACAGTACCCCCATCAGGAATACCGCGCCGAGCGCTACCGGCACGCTGATCTGCTGGCCCAGCACCAGGCTGAAGGCGGTAAACGCGGTCAGGGAGATGGCGCAACCGATCGCCAGCGGCAGGTTCGCCCACAGGCCCATCACAATAGAGCCAACACCCGCAACCAGACAGGTAGCAACAAAAACCGCCGCTGGCGGGAAGCCGGCCTTGCCGAGCATGCCCGGCACGACGATAACGGAGTACACCATCGCCAGGAACGTCGTCAGACCGGCAACGACTTCCTGACGCACGGTGCTGCCGCGTGCAGAAATTTTAAACATGGCGTCAAGTGAACCGCCGGTACGCGCGGATGGCGTAGACATAGAAAACATCCCCTGAGAGTTTTTATAGAAAGTCCGTAAGCGTGGTGGAGACTCCACTGCCAGCGAAACGTCAAATCCTTGTGCTGCGTTTGCGACGAAAGGGGCGTCACAAAAAAAGCAAACGTTTAGCTCCGCGCTTACAAAACGGGTGGTCAAATTTAGGCAAACGATTATCCAGCCTAATACCCGCCCTTTTCAACTGAACTTTCTCGTTTTTCGCTAAAATTCCCTTATGACGATGAAGAAGTAATCAGAGGATGCGCAAACGTTATCGTCCATGCGCAATTTCGTTACAGATCATTCCTCGCCGGGAATGGTCAGCGGGCCGCCTTTCTCCAGCGTGGTCTGCCAGCCAGGACGCGCTTCCACTCTCTGCTTCCACGCCTGAATATGGTCCAGATTGTCGATGCCGCCTCGCGCCAGCAGGGCAAAAAGCGGAAAACTCATCTGTATATCGGCCATGGTCAGCGCGTCGCCCGCAAACCAGGGGCGCTTAGCCAGATAATCGTTGATAAAACGCGCGTGCGTTTCCAGCTGGCGGTTGAGATATGCCTTTTGCACCCCCTGCCCCAGCGCCTTACCCAGCGTGCGCAGGCCAAACGGTACGGGAGGTTTACCCAGGCTGCTGAAGACCAGCTTCATTAACAGCAGCGGCATCAGCGAACCTTCGGCGTAGTGGAGCCAGAATCGATACTGCACTTTATTGGCGGGATCTAACGGCTTAAATCGTGATTCCGGATCGTACGTTTCCTGAAGATATTCCAGGATAGCCCCCGACTCGGCCAGAACCAGTCCGTTATCTTCCAGCACCGGGGATTTACCCAGCGGATGCACTTTTTTGAGCGAGTCAGGCGCCAGCATGGATTTTTCGCGCTGGTAGCGCACAATCTCATACGTCAGCCCCAGCTCCTCCAGCGCCCAGAGGACGCGATGTGAACGAGACTGGTTAAGGTGGTGGACCGTTAGCATGATGTTCTCCTGTGAGTCATACTTATTAACTATAGAAAACTGAACAACTTCACGAAAAAAATTCGGCTAAAATCCGACCGTCCCCGCTGGAAAAAACGACCACCACGCTTAGAATTAAAGTGTCAGCACAAACCGGAACCTCCTCCACAAGCTCGACACGAGGGGTGCTGACGTCGGGGGAAACCCTCCCGTGAACCAGCGGGATAGAGCGAAAGACAAAGACCGGAAATAAACTAAAGCGCCCTTGTGGCGCTTTAGTTTTTGATGCTTTTACACGGCAACAGGCGGCGCAGGCTCAATCTTCCTCCAGCAGGCGCGCCCCCGTCCCCTGCTCGCCCAGCCTGTCGCCCGGGTTACGTAGCGGGCAATCGCTACGGGATAAGCACCCGCAGCCAATGCATCCGTCCAGCTCATCGCGCAGCGCTACCAGGGTATGAATACGCCGGTCCAGCTCCTCTCGCCACTGGGACGACAGCTCCTTCCACTCTTTTGCGCTCAGGGAGTGCCCTTCCGGCAACACGCCGAACGCGTCCCCAATCGTGGCCAGGGGGATGCCGATACGTTGCGCAATTTTAATGATGGCCACGTAGCGGAGCACGTCACGGGTGTAGCGCCGCTGGTTTCCGGCGTTACGGATACTTTTTATTAACCCTTTGCTTTCATAGAAGTGAAGCGCCGACACCGCCACGCCGCTTCGCTTAGCCACTTCACCGGGGGTTAACAGCGCTTTGATGCGCGGCAATCTCTTTTCCATAAAACCTCTTTACCTCAAGTTAACTTGAGGAATTATACTCCCCCGCAGAGAAAACGACGAATCAACCAGGACAGATGTCTCCACAGAGGGGTAACCTTATGTCGCATCAGCAAATTATTCAGACGCTTATTGAATGGATTGATGAACACATCGACCAGCCGTTAAGCATTGATGTGGTCGCTAAGAAGTCGGGCTATTCGAAATGGTATCTTCAGAGAATGTTCCGCACCGTGATGCACCAGACGCTCGGGGACTATATCCGCCAGCGCAGGCTGCTGCTGGCGGCACAGGCGTTACGCTCTACGCAGCGGCCCATTTTTGATATCGCGATGGATTTGGGTTATGTGTCGCAACAAACGTTTTCCCGCGTGTTCCGCCGCGAGTTTGACCGTACGCCGAGCGACTACCGCCATCAGCTTAATTAATGCGTGTTAACGCGATGGCTGCTGCTGCCAGGCCATAAACGCCTGGGGCGGCATCGCTTTCGCGAAGTGCCATCCCTGACAGTACTGCACGCCGCGTTTCAGCAGCCAGCTCACCTGATCCCCCGTCTCGACCCCTTCCGCAATGGTTTTCAGCCGCAGGCTTTGCGCCATCTCTATGATGTGCTCGGCAATCAGGTGGCTGGTGCTGTTGGTGGTTAAGGTATCGATAAAGGATTTGTCGATTTTCAGAATATCGACGTTCAGCGAATAGAGGTTATGCAGGTTAGAGTAGCCGGTTCCGAAATCATCAATCGCCACTTCATAGCCCGCCTGGCGGAACGCCTGAATCACCGGCGTGGTTTTGGGCACATCAATAAAGCCACGCTCCGTCACCTCAATTTTGATCTGCTGCGCGCGAACCGCGTAATAGCGGGCTTTGTCTGAGATCAGCGCGATAAGACGCGAGGAGTGGAAGTCCGAGGCCGACAGGTTAATCGAGATATAGAGATGAGGATGAGCGGCAAGAAAATGCCCCAAATCGCTGAACACCTCCTCCACGACGTAATCCGTTATGCGCTCAATCATCCCCTCTTTTTCGGCCAGAGGAATAAACTCCGCCGGGCTCATGACCTGTCCGTTAAAGCCGGGCCAGCGCAGCAGCGCCTCTGCACCCACGCACTGGTTATTTTTAATATCAATAATGGGCTGATAATGTACGCAAAGCTGCCGCTTATTCAGCGCCCGGTGCAGAAGGCGGCCAGGGGAATTAAATTCACGGTGCGTGCGGGACCACACCAGCAGAATAATAATGCTGCAAATCATCCCCAGCGGGAGAGTCAGGGTAGCCTGATGATAAAGCGTTTGATAAAAGCGGGCGCTGGAGGTTGAAACGATGGCGGCAATGGGCCGCGTTTCCGATTTCACGATCGTATAAAACCGGTCATCCTTTTGAAACGCCGCGTCCTTATGTCCAATCATCGAGCTTAATAAGGAAATATTGGCTTTCTGGCTAACGGAAAAAAAAGCATTGCTGACGGTGTCATACACGCCCCACGCCAGGGCACGATCGTCTGACATCACTTCGCTATATGAAAGCGGATTAACCACCACCACATTATGTCCGCGCTGCACATATATCATTTTATAGCCGTTAAAAAATGGCGTATCGCGAAAATAATAGATGGCAACGTCGGGCTTACGATTGTAATTGGCAGTGGAGATCGTATAAGGATGTGCCGGTGTAGAAATGGTCGAACAAAGAAAACTCTGACCTTCAGCATAAATTAAATCAGCAACAAACAGGCGGCCGCGGACAACGTTCAACATATATTGACGATGCTCCGGCGTACAAACTTTACCCTGATATTTTTCCGCCTCGTCCTGCGCCAGACCAATCTGTTGAATAACCAGTTCAGTTTTGTCTAAAGCAAGTTCAGCAAACGTGCGAAGCTGGGAACTGGTTTCCGACACGGCTCTCAGCTGGGCAAACCATAGCGCAAGCATCACCGGCAGCATGACTACCATGATAATCCCTACCGCTCTGAGCACCTTGCGCCGCGCGCTACGATTCATTTCCCGCTCTATATCCCTGCATGTTGTACGCCTGCGGCAATCAAGGCCGGCTGCTTTGAAAAACAGGTGATTACGTTGCATGAATCATGCGAAGTTAGCAACTGACTTTTGGTATTAAAAATCTGAAATTTCATGATGACGATAATATTTTCCCGTAAGCCAAACTAAAAGTATTCGTTTCGTTTAAGGTAAGGAAATAATTACCCGCGGCAGAAGTGAAAAGTCCGCCAACATGAAATAGGGGCTATTTGTTCCCGTGCTGATTTATAAATAATCAGATGCCAGGACCGTTTTCCGTTTTTCCGTACGCCTGGCGTCATATAAGGCATTATCGGCACGGGTCAGTATTGCTGAGTTTCCCGCTGCCGCTCACGCTTCAACCACGCCTGCGCTGAAGGAGAGCTCCGGCGCCGCCCCAGGAGAGATTTGCCCCATGCCGCCGGCTGGTGCAGCTTTTTCAGCGAACGCCGGGCGTTGAGCGACGCCAGCGCCTGCATGCCGTCGTTAATAAGCGCCCGTTTTTCTTACATTATCTGTTCTCTGCACCGCAGAGATGCTGATTTACGCGACGGAGATATATTTTCCTGAGCTATAAATCCCCTTTTTTCGACGCGCAGAGACTGGCGAATAAAACAGCAAATGTGATATAGTTCACACATCTTATGTAACGAGAAACATTGTTTCATTCCAGTTCGTCTGCTCTGTCGAGGATGGGTTTTATGGCAACCATTACCACCAGCATGGTACTCCTGCGCTGGCCGTTGTTAAGCGCGGTTTTGATGTTCCTGGCCAGCACGTTAAACATTCAGTTTCGAAAATCGGATTACGCGGGTCTTGCCGTCATTAGCACCCTGCTGGGACTAGGCGCCGCGTGCTGGTTCGCGACAGGTCTGCTCGGCATTACGCTGATGGATATGGCCGCCGTCTGGGAAAACATTAAAGTGGTAATGGTGGAAGCCATGAGCCATACGCCACCAGACTGGCCGATGGTCATTACCTGATTATCTTTTGATAACAAACTGTTGAAAGCCTCCTGCGGGAGGCTTTTTTATTTCCAATTGTAATGATAACCATTCTCATATTAATATAGCGGCGTGATGATTAACTTTTGATGCATTCCGCATGTCTGACCGCGCCGCCAACACAGCTTCTTTGACCCTCGAATCGCTTTACGGCGCGCATCACGGCTGGCTGAAAAACTGGCTTACCCGCAAACTGCAGTCCACCTTTGATGCCGATGATATCGCGCAGGACACCTTCCTGCGGGTGATGGGCAGTGACGCCCTGACCACAATCCGCGATCCGCGCGCCTTCCTGTGCACGGTTGCTAAACGGGTGATGGTCGATCTCTTTCGCCGAAACGCGCTGGAAAAAGCCTACCTGGAGATGCTGGCGCTTATGCCAGAGGCGCTGGCACCGTCACCGGAAGCGCGCGAAAGCCAGCTGGAAACCCTACAGCTTATCGACGCCATGCTTGACGGGCTCAGCGGCAAAACGCGCGAGGCTTTTTTGCTGTCACAGCTCGAGGGTCTTTCCTACAGCGAGATTGCCCAAAGGCAGTCCGTCTCCGTCAGCTCGGTAAAAAAATACGTGGCAAAGGCCGTTGAGCACTGCCTGCTGTTTCGCCTGGAGCACGGCCTGTGAATCCTTCCGTAACCGACTCCCGCCGCCGGGCGCTGCGCTCGGCATCGCACTGGTATGCGGTATTAAGCGGCGAACGCGTCAGCCCGCAGCAGGAAGCGCGCTGGCAGCAGTGGTATGAAGAGGACCAGGATAATCAGTGGGCCTGGCAGCAGGTCGAAAACCTGCGCAGCCAGCTCGGCCGCGTGCCGGGTAAGGTTGCCAGCCGGGCGCTGCAGGACACCCGTCTTACCCGTCGCCACGTCATGAAAGGTCTGCTGCTGTTGCTCGGCGTCGGCGGCGGCTGGCAGCTCTGGCACTCTGAAGCCGGGGAAGGCCTGCGTGCCGACTACCGTACCGCCAGAGGCGCGGTCAGCCATCAGCGGCTGGAGGATGGTTCACTGCTCGCGCTCAACACGCAGAGCGCAGCGGATGTTCGTTTTGACGAGCATCAGCGTACCGTCCGGCTCTGGTACGGCGAAATTGCCGTCGCTACCGCTAAAGATGCGCGCCAGCGGCCTTTCCGCGTTCTGACCCGCCAGGGCCAGCTCACCGCGTTAGGCACGCGCTTCTCCGTGCTGCATCAGGACAACACCACGCTGCTCACGGTCCAGCAGCATGCCGTTGAGGTTTCACTGGCACGCCATCCTCAGGAAAAACGCATCGTAAACGCTGGCGAAAGCCTGCGGTTCAGCGACGCTGAGTTCGGCGAGACGATGCCGGCGGAGGAGGAAAGCGCCAGCTGGACGCAGGGGGTGCTGAGCTTTAGCGATAAACCGCTGGGTGAGGTTATTGCCACGCTGAGCCGCTACCGCAGCGGCGTACTGCGCTGCGATCCGGCGGTGGCGCAACTACGGCTGAGCGGCACCTTCCCGCTAAAAGATACCGATGCGGTTCTGAACGTTATAGCACAGACGCTGCCGGTGAAAATTCAGTCAGTTACGCGCTACTGGATCACCCTCTCTCCAGCGTAAGAAAAATAATTCTCATTTCGATTGTCCTTTTTACCCTTCTCGTTCGACTCATAGCTGAATACAACAAAAATGATGATGGAGAAGGTATGACGCCTTTACGCGTTTTTCACTCAGCAACACCTTTGGTTAACGCCATTCGCCTGAGCCTGCTGCCGCTGGCCGGGCTTTCGCTATCCGCCTTCGCCGTACAGGTTGATATCGCACCGGGCACGCTCGATAAAGCGCTTAACCAGTATGCCGCACGCAGCGGAATTACCCTGTCGGTTGACGCCAGCCTGACGCGCGGCAGGCAAAGTAACGGTCTGCACGGCGACTACAGCGTCGAAAGCGGCCTGCAGCAGCTGCTGAACGGCAGTGGCCTGCAGGTTAAAGCGCTGGGTAACAACAGCTGGACGCTGGAGCCTGCTCCCGCCCCACAGGAAGATGCGCTGATCGTATCAGGAGACTGGCTGGGCGAAGCGCGTGAAAACGACGTATTCGAACATGCCGGCGCGCGCGATGCGATCCGCCGTGAGGATTTCGCCAAAACCGGCGCAACCACCACGCGCGAAGTGCTCAACCGCATTCCCGGCGTTAACGCCCCGGACAATAACGGAACCGGCAGCCACGATCTGGCGATGAACTTTGGTATTCGCGGCCTCAACCCGCGTCTGGCCAGCCGCTCGACCGTGCTGATGGACGGTATTCCTGTGCCGTTTGCCCCTTACGGCCAGCCGCAGCTCTCGCTTGCACCCGTCTCGCTCGGCAACATGGATGCGATTGACGTGGTGCGCGGCGGCGGAGCGGTTCGCTACGGGCCGCAAAGCGTGGGCGGCGTGGTGAACTTTGTTACCCGCGCGATCCCACAGGATTTCGGCATCGAAGCGGGGGTGGAAGGCCAGCTCAGCCCCACCTCTTCACAAAACAACCCGAAAGAGACCCACAACCTGATGGTGGGCGGCACGGCGGATAGCGGATTCGGCACTGCCCTGCTCTACTCCGGCACCCGCGGCAGCGACTGGCGCGAGCACAGCGCAACCCGCATCGACGACCTGATGCTGAAAAGCAAATATGCGCCGAACGACGTGCACAGCTTTACCAGCCTGCTGCAATACTACGACGGCGAAGCAGATATGCCCGGCGGCCTGTCCCGCGCGGATTACAACGCCGACCGCTGGCAATCTACCCGTCCGTACGATCGTTTCTGGGGCCGTCGCAAGCTGGCAAGCCTGGGCTATCAGTACCAGCCTGACGGTCAGCATAAGTTTACCGTTCAGGGCTTTTATACCCAAACCCTGCGCAGTGGCTATCTGGAGCAGGGGAAACGTATCACGCTCTCCCCGCGAAACTACTGGGTACGCGGCATCGAGCCACGTTACAGCCAGAGCTTTACGATCGGCCCGACCGCGCACGAAGTGGGCGTAGGTTATCGCTACGTGAATGAATCCACCCACGAAATGCGCTACTACACCGCCACCCGTAGCGGCCAGCTGCCGTCCGGTTCAAGCCCTTACGACCGTGACACCCGCTCCGGTACCGAGGCGCACGCCTGGTATCTGGATGACAAAATTGACGTCGGCAACTGGACCATCACGCCGGGCATGCGTTTTGAACATATCGAGTCATACCAGAACAACGGCATCAAAGGCACGCACCAGGAAGTGAGCTACAACGCCCCGCTTCCGGCACTAAACGTGCTCTATCACCTGACTGACAGCTGGAATCTTTATGCAAACACCGAAGGCTCGTTCGGCACCGTACAGTACAGCCAGATTGGCAAGGCTGTGCAAAGCGGCAATGTGGAACCGGAAAAAGCGCGAACCTGGGAGCTCGGCACCCGATACGACGATGGGGCGCTGACGGCGGAAATGGGGCTGTTCCTGATTAACTTTAACAATCAGTACGACTCCAACCAGACTAACGACACCGTCACCGCGCGCGGCAAAACGCGCCACACCGGGCTGGAAACCCAGGCTCGTTACGATCTCGGTACCCTGACCCCGACGCTGGATAACGTCTCTGTTTACGCAAGCTACGCCTACGTGAATGCTGAGATCCGCGAGAAAGGCGACACCTATGGCAATCAGGTGCCGTTCTCCCCGAAACACAAAGGTACTCTGGGCGTGGACTACAGGCCGGGCAGCTGGACGTTCAACCTGAACGGCGATTTCCAGTCCAGCCAGTTTGCGGATAACGCCAACACCGTTAAAGAGAGCGCCGACGGCAGCACCGGACGCATTCCTGGCTTTATGCTCTGGGGCGCGCGCGTGGCGTACGACTTTGGCCCACGGATGGCCGATCTCAACCTGGCGTTCGGGGTGAAAAACATCTTCGACCAGGCGTACTTCACCCGCTCTTACGACGACAACAACAAAGGCATCTACGCTGGCCAGCCGCGCACGCTGTATATGCAGGGGTCGTTGAAGTTTTAACTCCCGCCAGCCCGACCTGCACGCGGGTTTTGCAGGTCGGGTCAGCGAAGCGCTACAGGACACAGGCTACTCACATGTTCACACCATTACGCACCCTTTTCGCCGCTCTGCTGCTGATCGCCGGCCACGCCTTTGCCGTCACGGTTCAGGACGAACGCGGCACGTTTACGCTGGATAAAACGCCGCAACGGATCGTGGTACTGGAGCTGTCGTTCGCGGACGCGCTGGCCGCCGTAGACGTCAGCCCGGTCGGTATTGCCGACGATAACGATACCAACCGCATCCTCCCCGAGGTGCGCGCGCGGCTGAAGCCCTGGCAGTCCGTCGGCACGCGTGCGCAGCCGAGCCTGGAGGCGATAAGTGCCCTGAAGCCGGACCTGATTATTGCCGACAGCAGCCGTCATTCAGGCATCTATGGCGCGTTGCAGAATATTGCTCCGGTATTATTGCTCAAGTCACGGAACGAAACGTACGCGGAAAACCTGCAGTCTGCCGCCCTCATCGGCGACGTTGTGGGGAAATCAGCACAGATGAAGGCCAGGCTGGCGCGTCATAAACAGCTGATGGCGCAGTGGGCCAGCCAGCTGCCAAAGGGAACGCTGGCGATCTTCGGTACCTCCCGGGAACAGCAGTTCAACCTGCACACCCGGGAGACCTATACCGGCAGCGTCCTGACCGCCCTGGGGCTAAAGGTGCCGACGGCGATGGCCGGGGCATCCATGCCGTCTGTTGGGCTGGAGCAGCTGCTGGCGCTCAATCCGGCCTGGCTGCTGGTTGCGCATTATCGCGAAGAGAGCATCGTTAAGCGCTGGCAGCAGGATCCGCTCTGGCAGATGTTAACCGCGGCGCAAAAACAGCAGGTTGTTTCGGTCGACAGCAACGCCTGGGCGCGGATGCGCGGTATTTTCGCCGCCGAGCGCATCGCCAGCGATACGGTAAAAATCGTTCATCACCAGCCTTTATCCGATGTGAAATAATGCCTATCAGACATCCGGCGCTACGGTGGGGCCTCCCCGCTGTCGCGCTCTTGCTTCTTTTCTGGCTGAGCCTGTTTTGCTACTCGGCCATTCCCGTTTCCGGGGCTGACGCTTTTCGCGCCCTGCTGCCTGGCCACGCGCCGACGCTCCCCGAGGCGCTGGTGCAAAACCTCAGGCTACCGCGCAGCCTGGTTGCGATCCTGACCGGTGCAAGCCTGGCCCTTGCAGGCTCGCTCCTGCAAACCCTGACGCATAACCCCATGGCCTCTCCTTCCCTGCTCGGCATTAACAGCGGGGCAGCGCTGGCCATGGCGCTCACCAGCGCGCTGAGCCCGACGCCGGTGGCCGGTTTTTCCCTCTCCTTCATCGCCGCATGCGGCGGCGGCGCGAGCTGGCTGCTGGTGATGACCGCAGGCGGCGGATTTCGCCATACGCAGGACAGAAACAGGCTGATCCTCGCGGGTATCGCCCTGTCGGCCTTTTGCATGGCCCTGACCCGCATTACGCTGCTGCTGGCGGAAGATCACGCTTACGGCATTTTCTACTGGCTGGCAGGGGGCGTTTCACACGCCCGCTGGCAGGAGTTCTGGCAGCTCCTGCCGGTGGTGGCCATTGCCGCGCCGGTCGTGTTGCTGCTGGCGAAGCAGCTGAATCTGCTTAACGTCAGCGACAGCACCGCCCATACGCTGGGGGTGGATCTGCCGAGGCTGCGCCTCATCATCAACGTACTGGTGCTACTTC
Source organism: Enterobacter cloacae complex sp. P40C2 (assembly GCF_014930695.1). Classification (NCBI taxonomy): domain Bacteria; kingdom Pseudomonadati; phylum Pseudomonadota; class Gammaproteobacteria; order Enterobacterales; family Enterobacteriaceae; genus Enterobacter; species Enterobacter cloacae complex sp. P40C2. Next base: position 13,678 of record NZ_JADBRP010000017.1, read on the forward strand.
TGGTGGGAGCCTGCGTCAGCGTGGCGGGGCCGGTGGCCTTTATCGGGCTGCTGATGCCGCATCTGGCACGCTACTGGACAGGATTCGATCAGCGCAGCGTTTTGCCGATGAGCATGCTGCTGGGCGCGATGTTTATGCTGCTGGCTGATGTACTCGCCCGCGCGCTGGCTTTCCCCGGCGATCTTCCCGCCGGCGCGGTGCTGGCGCTGGCCGGTGCCCCCTGCTTTGTCTGGCTGGTCAGGAGGCGGGGATGAAAAAGGTGCTGGCCATCGTGCTTGCCCTGGCAGGGTGTTCCCTGCTGTCGCTCCATCTGGGCGTAATCCTCGTTCCGTGGCGTTCGCTGCTGACCGACTGGCAGCCCGGACGCGAGCACTATTACGTATTGATGGATTACCGCCTGCCGCGCCTGCTGCTGGCGCTGTTTGTCGGGGCGGCCCTCGCGGTGGCGGGCGTGCTGGTGCAGGGGATCGTACGTAATCCCCTGGCCTCGCCGGATATTCTCGGCATCAACCATGCCGCCAGCCTTGCCTCGGTGGGCGCTTTGCTGCTTATCCCGTCGCTGCCGGTAATGGTCCTGCCGCTGCTGGCGTTTGCCGGAGGCATGGCGGGTCTTTTCCTGCTGAAAATGCTGGCAAATACCCGACAGGCGATGAAGCTGGCGCTGACGGGGGTCGCCCTTTCAGCCTGCTGGGCAAGCCTGACGGATTACCTCATGCTCCTGCACCCGCAGGATGTGAACAGTGCCCTGACGTGGCTGACCGGCAGCCTGTGGGGACGCGACTGGACCTTTGTGAAAATTGCCGTGCCGCTGCTGATGGTATTTCTGCCCCTGAGCCTGCGTTTCTGCCGCGATCTTGACCTGCTGGCCCTGGGCGATGCCCGGGCAGCCACGCTCGGCGTATCGGTATCCCGTACCCGGTTTCGGGGCCTCCTGCTGGCGGTTGCCATGACCGCAACCGGCGTGGCCGTCTGCGGCCCCGTCAGCTTTATCGGCCTCGTGGTGCCGCATATGGTGCGAAAAATTACCGGCGGAAGACACCGCAGGCTGCTGCCCGTTTCTGCCCTGACGGGCGCGCTGTTACTGGTCATTGCCGACCTGCTGGCGCGGGTGATCCATCCGCCGCTGGAGCTTCCGGCAGGCGTTATGACCGCGATTATCGGCGCGCCGTGGTTCGTCTGGCTGCTTGTGAGAATGCGATAAATGACGTTACGAACTGAAAATCTGTCCCTCCGCTACGGCACGCAAACGGTGCTCGACGGGCTATCTCTTACGCTGCCTGCGGGAAAGATCACCGCGCTGCTCGGCCCGAACGGCTGTGGAAAATCGACGCTCCTGAACTGCTTTTCCCGGCTGTTAACCCCAGAGTCCGGGACGATACTGCTTGATGAACAGCCTGTCGCAGGCATGACGGCCCGCCAGCTGGCTCGTCGTCTGGCCTTGCTGCCGCAACACCATTTAACGCCCGAGGGGATCACCGTTCGGGAACTGGTCTCTTATGGCCGCAGCCCGTGGCTACCGCTATGGGGGCGTTTATCCGTTGAAGACAACGCCCGCGTTAACGTGGCCATGAGCCAGACCCAGACCCACGCTCTGGCTGACCGGCGGTTAACCGAACTGTCTGGCGGCCAGCGCCAGCGCGCGTTCCTGGCAATGGTGCTGGCGCAGGATACCCCCGTCGTACTGCTTGATGAGCCAACGACGTATCTGGACATTAATCATCAGGTTGAGCTGATGCGTCTGATGGGTGACCTCAGGACGCAGGGAAAAACGGTGATCGCAGTGCTGCACGATTTAAATCAGGCAAGCCGCTACTGCGATTATCTGGTGGTGCTGGCAAGCGGACGCGTGATGGCGCAGGGTACGCCAGAGGAGGTGATGACGCCCGCGTTGCTGAAAGCCGTGTTTAACGTGGAGGCGGAAATCCATCCGGAGCCGGTATCGGGCAGGCCGATGTGCGTGGTGGTGTAGTTTTTTACCGCCCGTAGCCGCTTTGACCATCGCGCACTAACACACCTACGCGCTAATCGGCAGCGGAAATTTACTGATAATCGCCAGTCGGTTCTGGTGGTGCTCTTCATCGCCCCAAAGCCAGTTCACCTGATCGCCTATATCACTGTCTTTCACAATCGGCCGCATTTCACAGGTGCTCATGTCGTACGCATACAAATGATGCCCACTGGCGATGGCATCATATAGACGCGACTGCCAGAAGCTCATACCATCTCGTGTCTGATGGCGGTCTGTAACAATGACGTTGTATTTTTCCAGTAAATAGTGAGAAAACACTTTTCCTGGCAAATCGCGCAACACGCCACGGTGCGACGGTTTAGGCGAGCGCCATATCAGAATTTGCGTCACTGGCATGTAATTTAAAAATGCATCTTTCTGATAAATCACGCGATTGTAGTAAACAATCTCCTGCGTAATTTCATTGACCAGCGCCAGTTCAAAGTGCTCATTAGGAATATCAGCAATTCGATTTTCAGCTCTGACAAAATGATATCCCGGCGGGAATGGGCCAAAGCACAGTTCTTCATCCACTGACGCGCAAGGGGAAATTTCATTCAGCAACGCAGCGTTGTGGTTATCCACCGTGAGCATTGCGAATGTCTTCTGAACGTCTGCGGGATCAAAGAGTTGTTGTGGCATAGCTCCTCGCGGATGATATGGGTCAGGTACCCAATATAACGTGATGAGTATTAAACAAGAAGCCCTGCAACAGCAGGGCTTTTTTTAGTGCTGAAGACAATCAGAACGGGATGTCGTCGTCAAAATCCATTGGCGGTTCGTTAGACGGTGCCGGAGCAGACTGCTGCTGCGGACGAGACTGCGCGCCGCCGCTGAACTGGTTGCCGCCCTGTGGCTGCTGAGGCTGGCCCCAGCCGCCCTGCTGCTGACCGCCACCCGCTGGTGCGCCGCCGCCCTGACGGCCACCCAGCATCTGCATGGTGCCGCCAACGTTGACCACCACTTCCGTGGTGTATTTTTCCTGACCGGATTGATCGGTCCATTTGCGGGTGCGCAGCTGGCCTTCAATGTAAACCTGAGAGCCTTTACGCAGATATTCACCGGCCACTTCTGCCAGCTTGCCAAACAGCACTACGCGGTGCCATTCGGTCTGCTCTTTCATTTCACCGGTCGCTTTATCACGCCAGGATTCGGAAGTAGCCAGCGTAATGTTGGCAACTGCGCCACCACTCGGCATGTAGCGTACTTCCGGGTCCTGGCCCAGATTACCGACGAGAATCACCTTGTTTACGCCTCTGCTGGCCATGTTCGTGTCTCCTGAATACGTTTCTTAATAGTGTAAACGCGCGAGTGTACCATTTCCATGCGACACTTTGATAGTTGCGTAGCATGTTCCAGAGTTCTCTCGCGGACTCGACATTGTTACACAGACAATCAGAAAATGCATTCCAATACTGTATATTCAAACAGGTCATTTTGTGTCATAATTAGCCGTTTCTGACAGCCGTTTGTCCTTCAAACAAATCAGGCAATCCGTGTTCCAACCGGGAAAGGTGAATGGATAAGATCGAAGTTCGGGGCGCCCGCACCCATAATCTCAAGAATATCAACCTCATAATCCCTCGCGACAAACTTATCGTCGTGACCGGGCTTTCGGGGTCTGGCAAATCCTCACTGGCTTTCGACACCTTGTATGCCGAAGGACAGCGTCGTTACGTTGAATCGCTCTCGGCGTACGCGCGTCAGTTCCTGTCGCTGATGGAAAAACCGGATGTAGACCATATTGAAGGGTTATCGCCTGCTATCTCCATTGAGCAGAAATCCACGTCGCATAACCCGCGCTCCACGGTCGGTACGATTACCGAAATCCATGACTACCTGCGTCTGCTGTATGCGCGCGTGGGCGAGCCGCGCTGTCCGGACCACGACGTCCCGCTGGCGGCGCAGACCGTAAGCCAGATGGTGGATAACGTGCTGTCGCAGCCGGAAGGCAAACGCCTGATGCTGCTTGCGCCAATTATTAAAGAGCGCAAGGGCGAGCACACCAAAACGCTGGAAAACCTGGCAAGCCAGGGCTATATCCGCGCCCGTATCGATGGCGAAGTGTGTGACCTGTCGGATCCGCCAAAGCTGGAGCTGCAAAAGAAACACACCATCGAAGTGGTGATTGACCGCTTTAAGGTGCGTGACGATCTGGCGACCCGTCTGGCGGAATCCTTTGAAACGGCGTTGGAGCTCTCCGGCGGCACGGCGGTGGTTTCCGACATGGACGACGCAAAAGCGGAAGAGCTGCTGTTCTCCGCTAACTTCGCCTGCCCGATTTGCGGCTACAGCATGCGCGAGCTGGAACCGCGCCTGTTCTCGTTCAATAACCCGGCGGGCGCATGCCCAACCTGCGACGGCCTGGGCGTGCAGCAGTACTTCGATCCGGACCGCGTGATCCAGAACCCGGAGCTGTCGCTGGCGGGCGGGGCCATTCGCGGCTGGGATAAGCGTAACTTCTACTACTTCCAGATGCTGAAATCGCTGGCGGAGCACTATAAGTTCGACGTCGAAGCCCCGTGGGCAAGCCTGAGCGCAACCGTGCACAAAGTGATCCTGTTCGGCTCCGGTAAAGAGAACATCGAGTTCAAATACATGAACGATCGCGGCGATACCTCCGTGCGCCGTCACCCGTTCGAAGGGGTGCTGCACAACATGGAGCGCCGCTACAAAGAGACCGAATCCAGCGCGGTGCGCGAGGAGCTGGCGAAGTTCATCAGCAACCGCTCCTGCGCCACCTGCGAGGGGACGCGCCTGCGTCGCGAAGCGCGCCACGTGTTTGTTGAAAACACGGCGCTGCCGACCATCTCAGACATGAGCATCGGCCACGCGATGGACTTCTTCAACAACCTGAAGCTCTCCGGCCAGCGGGCGAAAATCGCCGAAAAAGTGCTGAAAGAGATCGGCGACCGTCTGAAGTTCCTCGTTAACGTCGGCCTGAACTACCTGACGCTTTCCCGCTCCGCGGAGACCCTGTCCGGCGGTGAAGCCCAGCGTATTCGTCTGGCGAGCCAGATTGGCGCGGGCCTGGTCGGCGTGATGTACGTGCTGGATGAGCCGTCTATCGGCCTGCACCAGCGCGATAACGAACGTCTGCTCGGCACGCTGGTTCACCTGCGCAACCTTGGCAACACGGTGATCGTTGTTGAGCACGACGAAGACGCAATTCGCGCCGCAGACCACGTGATTGACATCGGCCCGGGCGCTGGCGTGCACGGCGGCCAAGTGGTTGCGGAAGGAACGCTGAAAGACATTATGGCGGTGCCGGAGTCGCTGACCGGTCAGTACATGAGCGGAAAGCGCAAGATTGAAGTGCCGAAACAGCGCGTGGCAGCGAACCCGGAAAAAGTGCTGAAGCTAACCGGGGCGCGCGGCAACAACCTGAAAGACGTGACCCTGACGCTGCCCGTCGGGCTGTTCACCTGTATTACCGGCGTGTCCGGTTCCGGTAAATCGACGCTGATCAACGATACGCTGTTCCCGATTGCGCAGACGGCGCTGAACGGCGCGACGCTGGCCGAACCTGCGCCGTACCGCGACATTCAGGGGCTGGAGCATTTCGATAAGGTTATCGATATCGACCAGAGCCCGATTGGCCGCACGCCGCGCTCCAACCCGGCGACCTATACCGGCGTCTTTACGCCCGTACGTGAACTGTTTGCCGGCGTGCCGGAAGCGCGCTCGCGCGGGTATACGCCAGGACGCTTCAGCTTTAACGTGCGCGGCGGCCGCTGTGAAGCGTGCCAGGGCGACGGCGTAATCAAGGTTGAAATGCACTTCCTGCCGGATATCTACGTGCCGTGCGACCAGTGCAAAGGCAAGCGCTATAACCGCGAAACGCTGGAGATTAAGTACAAAGGCAAGACCATTCACGAAGTGCTGGATATGACCATCGAAGAGGCGCGCGAGTTCTTTGACGCCGTCCCTGCGCTGGCACGCAAGCTGCAAACGCTGATGGACGTGGGTCTGACCTATATTCGTCTGGGACAGTCAGCGACGACGCTGTCCGGCGGGGAAGCGCAGCGCGTGAAGCTGGCGCGTGAGCTGTCCAAACGCGGTACCGGTCAGACGCTGTATATTCTGGACGAGCCGACCACCGGCCTGCACTTTGCGGATATCCAGCAGCTGCTGGACGTGCTGCACCAGCTGCGCGATCAGGGCAACACTATCGTGGTCATTGAGCACAACCTGGACGTGATTAAAACCGCGGACTGGATTGTCGATCTCGGCCCGGAAGGCGGCAGCGGCGGCGGTGAAATCCTCGTCTCCGGTACGCCAGAGACCGTTGCAGAGTGCGAAGCCTCGCACACCGCGCGCTTCCTCAAACCACTGCTGTAATCGTCACACGGAGAGCTGCTGTCGAATTGTTTCCGGCAGCAGCTCAACCGCCTGTTGATACGACGCGTCCACCAGATAGTAAATCTGCGATCCCGGCAGCGAGCCGTCGAGAAACACCGTACTCCAGTGCGCTTTGTTCAGATGCTTGCTTGGCCTGACGTCATCGTGCTGCTGGCGCAGTAAATCGGCCAGTTCCGGGCTGGTTTTCAGCGACGCCGCAGGACGTCCCTCCACCTCTTTCACCATCGCGAACAGTACGTCACCCACTTTGATCTGCGTGGCTTTCCAGTCGCTGTGAACGCTTTGTTCCGCGCCAGGCTTGCTCATGCAGTACTGAAGTATCTCCGAAATTGTCATCATTATTCCCCTTGTAGCGTTGCGATAATTTTACGCGAACCACCGTGAATGCGATGCTCTCCCAGCCAGATCCCCTGCCAGGTACCCAAAAGCAGGCGTCCATTGTGGACCGGCAGCATCAGCGAGACGCCCAGCAAAGAGGATTTGATATGCGAAGGCATATCGTCCGCCCCCTCGTAATCATGCTCATACGGAGCGTTATCCGGAACGCTTTTCAGGAAATGTCTTTCCATATCGGACCGGACGGTGGGATCGCAATTTTCATTAAGCGTGAGAGAAGCTGAGGTGTGCTGAAGCAGCAGATGCAGTAAACCCGTTTTAACGCGCGACAGGTCGCGGATTTGACCGATGACTTCGTCCGTCACAAGGTGAAATCCGCGTGGTTTTGCGCTTAGGGTCAGGGTCTGTTGATACCACATGTGCTGCTCCGTGTTGAAAGATGAATCTTTCTAAGTGTGCAGCAAGAAAGCGAAAGGTAAAACCCGCGCGGCGAGATTTGCTTAAAAAAGAATCAACCCGCCGCTAACGCCTCAATATTCGGAGTTAACGATCACCTCTTCGCCAAATTTTCCGGCCATTGGCAACGGCCGGTAGGTCGAGTTCGAGGCGCGTAACACCCGGATGCCTCTGGCTCCCACGTCGTGCGCCGCAGTGATGTCGTTATCCGAATCGCCGTAGAACACCCTGATGTTTTTCTTTTCCAGCCACTGGGTTTTGGTGTTTTGCCCTTCATGGTCACCGGCAAAAATGACCGGGTTCATGCTGGCTGCCGGGATCAGGAAATCATCCTGCAGCGTTTTCGATACGGTTTCGGTTTTGGTCTGGCTGCGCCCGGTTACAAAGTAGATGCTGTCGCCGCGCTTTACGTGCATGGCGATAAGCGCGCGGGCAACCTCTTTCGGGATACTGAACTCATCCCAGCCGTTGTTCATCTTTTCCCAGAATTCCGGGTTTTTCAGATAGGCTTCGCTGCCCGGCGAATAAGTTTTTTTGCCGCGCCAGAAGCCGGGGCTGGAGAAGAGAACGGTGTCGTCAATGTCGAAACCCACGGCCATCGGCGGCCGACCCGTCAGGCTGTTTTCAATTTGTGCCACAGAGACCCAGTGAATGGGCGCCTGTTCGGCAAGAATGGCGGCGGTGGTTCCGGTGTAAAGCGGCGTTGGTGCGGAGGCTCGCGCCACTACGGCGCTATTAAGCGAGAACAATAAGCAGGCGGCGCTGAGCGCCAGTGTGATCTTGCGCATATTTTCCCCTGAATATTCAGCTTGTTATCGTTTTAATTTGAGTGGATGGTCAAAAAACTATCCGACCATAACCCCGACGGGAGGGGATGGAAAGGAGTTTTTACTTATGAAGCTGAATAAAAAGAAGAAGATCACAAAGCGGGACATCGACCTGAGCAGCCTGATGCCCACCCCGACCCTCTCCCACAGGGAGAGGGAAAGTTAGTGAGTGCTTACATGACGGCAGCAAAGGCCTGCGCCACGCGCTGAACGTTGCTGGCGTTCAGCCCCGCCACGCACATGCGGCCGCTGGCGATCAGGTAGACGCCGAACTCTTCGCGCAGGCGATCGACCTGCGCAGCGCTTAGCCCGGTGTAGCTGAACATCCCGCGCTGCTTGAGCAGATAGTCGAAGTTATGCCCCGGCACCGCCTCTTTCAGCACGTTAACCAGCTCCTGGCGCATCGACAGAATGCGCTTACGCATCGCTTCCACCTCCGCAAGCCAGCTGGCTTTCAGCTGTTCGTCGCCCAGGATGGTCGCCACCACCTGCGCGCCAAAATTCGGCGGGCTGGAGTAGATCCGGCGGACCGTCGCTTTAAGCTGGCCGAGCACGCGGCCTGCCGCTTCAGCATCGTCACACACCACGGAAAGGCCGCCAACGCGCTCGCCGTACAGTGAGAAGATTTTCGAGAAGGAGTTGCTGACCAGAGCAGGCAGCCCCGCGCTGGCGATAGCGCGAATGGCGTACGCGTCCTCCTCCATGCCCGCGCCAAAGCCCTGGTAGGCAATGTCGAGGAACGGGATCAGGTTTCGCGCCTTCAGCACTTCGATTACCGCATCCCACTGCGTATTCGTAAGATCGGCACCGGTCGGGTTATGGCAGCACGGGTGCAGCAGCACGATGCTGCGCTCCGGCAGGGTATTGAGTTTTTCAAGCAGCGCGTCAACGCGCACGCCGTTGGTTTCGCTGTCAAACCACGGATAGGTCGCGACCTTAAAGCCCGCGCCTTCAAAAATGGCCACGTGGTTTTCCCACGTCGGGTCGCTGACCCATACGCCGGAATCCGGGAAATATTTTTTCAGGAAATCGGCGCCCACCTTCAGCGCACCCGAGCCACCCAGCGTCTGGATAGTCGCCACGCGCTTTTGCGCGAGCACCGCGTGGTCCTCACCAAACAGCAGCGGCGCGATGGTATTGCGGTAAGCGTTTAACCCTTCCATCGGCAGATAAAGCGAAGCACCGTGCGGCGTGGCGTTAAGACGCGCTTCAGCTTCGGCAACGGCCTGTAGCTGAGGAATAATGCCGTCCTCGTTGTAATAAAGACCGATGCTGAGGTTCACTTTATCGCTGCGAGGATCTTCTTTGAAACGCTCCATCAAGGAGAGGATAGGGTCGCCGGCGTAGGCGTCTACTTTCTGAAACACGCGATGTTCTCCGGATTTTTTTTGCGGCAGGGAATTCCACAATAAACCGGAAGCAGGAGAAGATCGAGAAGGTTATGAAAACCGTTTCTGTATATGCCGACGAATTTGTTCGATACGCTCAGACGTCGACCCTGTGACGTGTAAATACGGGATGTTTCGGCGCGCCAGTTCAGCGATATACCACGCCTGCTGCCTGTGGCGAAACGCCGCGCCTTGCCGGGTACCATCCTGTACAAATGGAAATTCATCGCCGCACAGTATAACCAGCGAATAGTCCCGCCGGGCTAGGTCGTGCAGCGCCTGAGGCGCCGAGCCATACTGGTCGAGCGTATAAAACAGCGTGGTTAAGGGCGACGTATCGCAGATCAGATAAGGCGCCGTGCTGGCTGCTTCCTCACGCCGCACCTGCTCACGCGCAATATGCAGGAGATCGTCGCATTCCAGTACTCCGTTCTTTTCCTCCCAGTATTCGCGCCCGAACTCAGCGACGCAGGGCGCGTTAAGTGCTGCTGCCAACGCCCGGGAAAGCGTGCTTTTGCCCGTCGATTCGCCGCCTAATAAGCAAATTCGAAAGACAAAACTCCGGTAAACCTCCGCCGGGAGCATCTCACGGTAGCGATGAACATCGGAGCGAATAAGCGTGCCTGAGGGCGCATCAGGACCCTTCGGGCGCTGAAGCCGCACGTGCGTAACCGGGGATCCGAAACGCTGGCTTAACACACCCGCAAAACCGTCCCCATAGTCTTCTGCGGTGAATACCGCCTGCGGCTGACAGTGCAGAACGTCTTCACACAGCGTGGCAACGTAGTGACGATGGAGATCGTCGCCAGCGTCATTCGGTGGCGGTGGCGCAATATCGTGGGTCGCCATCACCTGCTCAGACAGCACAAGGTGGCGGCACTGAGGGAAACGCGTCTGTAACCAGTGAAGCCGCTTTTCTGGCTCGTAGCCCGGTATTTCAGGCGACGAATAGCTGATGATAACGACCGTATCGCACTGTACGAGCGCTGCATGGATAAGCGCTTCATGGCCTAAATGTAAAGGTGCAAATTTGCCCACGACCAGGCCGGTTGCGTAACGCTTCATTGCGTACGGAGTTCCTTACGCCATTGATACAGTCCGTGCCAGGCATTACACCAAAACGCCAGGTATAAACCGGCCGTCAGATACAGCTCTCTCGTCGCATACAGCGGAACTGCCAGCGTGTTTACTGCCAGCCACACGTACCAGTTTTCCAGGCGCCGTCCCATCAACATAAACTGAGCAAGGACGCTAAATGTTAAAATAAGGGAGTCCAGCCAGGGGGCCCAGGCATTGGTGTAGAGATGCAATATCAGTCCATACCCCGCCGCCACAATCGTGGCGCAGGCTAGCAAAATAGCAATATGCCCAGGCCTGGTTCGCCGTACAGGTAATACATCTCCACGGTGCCCTTTAAGCCAGTGTATCCACCCCGTTATGCTCGTGATGATGAAGAAGAGCTGTAGGGTGACATCGGCATAGAGCTGCACCGAATAGAAGACCCAGGCGTATAGCCCGCTGCCGAGAATGCCGATCCACCACGTATTGATATTGTTTCTGGCCGCCAGCCAGACGGAGATTGCATAGGCCAGACAAGCAGCCATTTCAGATGGTGACATATCCCTTCCCGGACAATGTGTTAGTCGATGTATTTCATCGCCACCCGCGACGTCAGCCGCGTAATAAGTTCGTAAGCACTCACTTTTGTGATTTCAGCAATGCGCTCAACGGGCAGGCCTTCCCCCCACATAACCGCTTCATCACCCGCCTTATCCTGCGCGTCTGGCCCCAGATCGACACAAATCATATCCATCGCCACGCGGCCGACAATCTTCACTTCCCGGCCGTTGACCAGCACCGGCGTACCCGTTGGGGCAGCGCGCGGATAACCGTCCCCGTAGCCCATCGCCACCACGCCGAGGCGCGTATCGCGCTCGCTGGTCCAGGTTCCGCCGTAGCCCACCGGTTCCCCCGCTTTGTGCTCGCGCACGGCAATCAGCTTTGACACCAGCGACATAACCGGCCTGAAGCCAAAGTCCGGCCCCCAGGGTTTGTGCTCCAGAGGCGAAACGCCATAAAGAATAATGCCCGGGCGCGCCCAGTCGAAGTGCGACTGCGGCCACAGCAGAATACCGCCGGACGCCGCAATCGAGCGCATCCCCGGCTTGCCTTCGCAGAAGGTGTTGAAGATATCAAGCTGCTGCTCGGTCGCACCGCATTCAGGCTCATCGGCACGGGCAAAGTGGCTGACAATATTCACCGGCTGGCGCACATTTTTGCACCGGCACAGGCGCTGATAAAAGGCCTCTGCGTTTTCCGGGCGCACGCCCAGACGGTGCATGCCCGTGTCGAGCTTCATCCACACGGTAACCGGCTCGCTCAGCCCGGCCGTTTCCAGCGCGGCCAGCTGTTCTTCATTGTGTACCGCGGTGTGCAGATGCTGGTCGGCAATGGTCGGCAGATCGGCGGCGTCAAAAAAGCCTTCGAGGAGCAGAATCGGTTGCGTTATGCCGCCCGCGCGCAGGCGCAGAGCTTCTTCGAGACGGGCGACGCCAAAGGCGTCGGCATCGGGGAGCGTTCGCGCGGTCTCAAGAAGACCGTGACCGTAAGCGTTCGCTTTCACGACTGCAACGAGCCTGCTGGCGGGTGCCAGCTCACGCAGTCGTTGCAGGTTGTGTCGCAGAGCGCGGCGGTTAATAACAACAGTTGCCGCTTGCATGTAAAAAATCCTTATTCGTCGTCGTACTGCGGGCCCGCATAGTTATCAAAGCGTGACCACTGGCCGTTAAAGGTAAGACGTACCGTACCGATAGGGCCGTTACGTTGCTTACCGATAATAATTTCGGCGATCCCTTTCAGGTCGCTGTTCTCGTGATAAACCTCATCACGGTAGATGAACATGATTAAGTCGGCATCCTGCTCGATGGAGCCGGATTCACGCAGGTCGGAGTTGACCGGACGTTTGTCAGCACGCTGTTCAAGGGAGCGGTTAAGCTGGGAGAGCGCCACCACCGGGACGTGCAGCTCTTTGGCTAACGCCTTGAGCGAGCGGGAGATCTCGGCGATTTCCAGCGTACGGTTGTCGGAGAGCGACGGGACGCGCATCAGCTGGAGGTAGTCGATCATGATGAGGCCGATGCCGCCGTGTTCGCGGGCGATGCGGCGCGCGCGGGAGCGCACTTCCGTCGGGGTCAGCCCGGAGGAGTCATCGATGTAGATGTTTCGCTTTTCCAGCAAAATGCCCATGGTGCCCGAGATGCGCGCCCAGTCCTCATCGTCGAGCTGGCCGGTACGGATACGGGTCTGATCCACGCGCGACAGGGATGCCAGAGAACGCATCATGATCTGCTCGGAGGGCATTTCAAGACTGAAGATAAGCACCGGCTTGTCCTGCAACATCGCCGCATTTTCGACGAGGTTCATCGCAAATGTCGTCTTACCCATCGACGGACGCGCCGCGACGATAATCAGATCCGAAGGCTGAAGGCCCGCGGTTTTCTTGTTGAGATCGTCATAGCCGGTGTTAACGCCGGTGACGCCGTCGTGCGGCTGCTGGAAAAGCTGTTCGATACGCGCAACGGTGGCATCGAGCACGTCGGCGATGTTTTTCGGCCCTTCGTCTTTGTTCGCGCGGCTTTCAGCGATTTTAAAGACGCGAGATTCCGCCAGGTCGAGCAGATCTTCGCTGGTGCGCCCCTGCGGATCGAAACCGGCCTCGGCGATTTCGTTCGCCACCGAGATCATCTCGCGAACAACGGCGCGCTCGCGAACGATGTCCGCATAGGCGCTGATGTTCGCGGCGCTTGGCGTGTTTTTTGACAGCTCCGCCAGATAGGCAAACCCGCCGACGCTGTCCAGCTGCCCCAGGCGCTCCAGCGATTCTGCGAGCGTGATCAGGTCAATCGGGCTGCCCGACTCCTGCAAACGCGCCATCTCAGTGAAGATATGGCGGTGCGGGCGGGTATAGAAATCTTCCGCGACAACGCGCTCGGCGACGTCGTCCCAGCGTTCGTTATCCAGCATTAAACCGCCCAACACGGACTGTTCCGCTTCAATCGAGTGCGGCGGGACTTTTAACCCGGCGACCTGATAATCACGCTCACGAGGTTCAGTCTGTTTGTTGAAGGGTTTGTTTCCTGCCATAGTGAATGGAGTTACCGAGATAAAGAGTGGGTCGAAAGGTTACCATATTTTTCTTACGGAGGGAGCATGGCAACGCGCATTGAGTTCCAGAAACACGGCGGTCCGGAAGTGCTGAAGGCGGTTGAATTTACCCCCGCTGCGCCTGGCGAGAACGAAATCCAGGTTGAAAACAAAGCGATTGGCATTAACTACATCGATACCTATATTCGCGGCGGTCTCTACCCGCCCCCATCAATGCCGAGCGGGCTGGGCACCGAGGCGGCCGGTATCGTCAGCAAAGTAGGCAGCGCGGTTAAGCACGTTAAAGAAGGCGATCGCGTGGTGTACGCGCAGTCCGCGCTGGGTGCTTACAGCTCCGTTCATAACGTACCGGCCGAGAAGGCGGCGCTTCTGCCAAACGCTATCTCCTTCGAGCAGGCTGCCGCCTCATTCCTGAAAGGGCTGACGGTCTTTTACCTGCTGCGCAAAACCTACGAAATTAAGCCGGATGAGCAGTTTCTGTTCCACGCTGCCGCAGGTGGCGTGGGGTTGATTGCCTGCCAGTGGGCGAAGGCCCTGGGCGCGAAGCTGATCGGCACCGTCGGCAGCGCGCAGAAAGCCCAGCGTGCGCTGGACGCGGGCGCATGGCAGGTGATTAACTACCGGGAAGAGAGCATCGTTGAACGGCTGAAAGAGATCACCAGCGGCAAAAAAGTGCGCGTAGTGTATGACTCGGTGGGGAAAGATACCTGGGAGTCCTCGCTCGACTGCCTGCAACGTCGCGGGCTGATGGTGAGCTTCGGTAACGCCTCGGGCGCTGTCACCGGCGTGAATCTGGGCATTCTGAATCAGAAAGGGTCGCTGTACGTCACGCGTCCCTCTTTGCAGGGTTACATCACCAGCCGGGAAGAACTTGAGGAAGCCAGCAACGAGCTGTTCTCGCTGATCGCCAGCGGCGTAATCAAAGTGGACGTGGCCGACGCGCAGAAGTACGCGCTAACCGATGCGCAGCGGGCGCACGAGGTGCTGGAGAGCCGGGCGACGCAGGGGTCGAGCCTGCTCATTCCCTGAGTTCTGTAAAGAAATTGGGCTTCCCGTGGGAAGCCCTTTCTTTTTTTAGTTCGGCTGTATGTAGGGTACAGCTCGATGAATTCTTTAGCGGCAGCCATAGTGACAGATTCGATAAGTAAATCCTATTCTGTTCTAAACATTGCCGCCGGAAAAGTTGCAGGTATGTGACGTACCCCTCAATACCTTAGTAACGAAAGCGGTTATTACGCTGATAAGCGGGCAGTTTTGGCGATTTAATGGCCCGTATCGCCCATACCACCGCAACCGCCAGCAGCAGCCACGGCAACAGCTTGATCGTCAGGGCAAACAGTCCGCCGACAAACATCACCACCGTAGCGACAACGAGCGCGGCCAGAATACCGAGCAGCGATACGCCCGTGACCATCAGCATGATAAAGAAGCCAATCACAAAAAGTAGTTCCAGCATGGTGCTCTCCCACGAATTCCCGAATGATGCTGCAATCGTTACAAGAATCATGCCAAAAATAACCCTTTGTTTTGAAAACAAAACGCCCCGCAACGTGTTGCAGGGCGTGGTGTTTTTGACCATCTTTTAGCGAATTTTATCGCTTATCCGCAACCAGGCGCAGCGCGTGTTCCAGCACGTTAATATCCGCACCGGCCTTATGCGCGTTCTCGCTGAGGTAGCGACGCCACTGGCGCGCGCCAGGAATGCCCTGGAACAGGCCGAGCATGTGGCGGGTAATGTGGCCCAGATAGGTACCGTTGCTCAGCTCGCGCTCAATGTACGGATACATGGCGCGCACCACGGCTACCGGATCGGCGTCGGCACCTTCAGTGCCGAAGATTTCACGGTCAACCGTCGCCAGGATGCCCGGGTTTTGATACGCCTCGCGCCCGACCATCACGCCATCCATATGTTCGAGGTGCGCTCTGGCTTCGTCCAGCGACTTAATTCCGCCGTTGATCGACATGGTCAGATGCGGGAAATCGCGCTTCAGCTGGTACACGCGCGGGTAGTCCAGCGGCGGGATCTCGCGGTTCTCTTTCGGGCTGAGGCCCGAGAGCCAGGCTTTACGGGCGTGGATGATAAACATCCCGCACTCGCCCTTCCCTGACACCGTGTCGATGAAGTCACACAGGAATTCGTAGCTGTCCTGGTCGTCAATGCCGATACGGGTTTTGACCGTAACCGGAATGGACACGACATCGCGCATCGCTTTGACGCAGTCTGCGACCAGCTGTGCGTTACCCATCAGACAGGCGCCGAACATGCCGTTCTGCACGCGGTCGGAGGGGCAGCCGACGTTGAGGTTAATCTCGTCATAGCCGCGCGCTTCAGCCAGCTTTGCGCACTGCGCCAGCGCGGCCGGATCGCTGCCACCCAGCTGTAGCGCAACCGGATGCTCTTCTTCGCTGTACGCCAGATAGTCGCCCTTGCCGTGGATAATTGCGCCGGTGGTGACCATTTCGGTGTACAGCAGCGTATGGCGGGAGAGCTGACGCAGGAAATAGCGGCAGTGTCTGTCCGTCCAGTCGAGCATCGGCGCAATGGAGAAACGGTGTGCTGGGAAGGTAGTCTGGCGTTCTGACAACATGGCGAAGTTTTAAGCATCTGGTGGAAAAGGGGCGCTACTATAGCACAAAGAAAAGCCGGAGGCGCAGCGCCTCCGGTGTACTTTAGAACGTCATACTCAGCTGAGCGCCGGCACCCCAGGTTTCGTCTTCGCCATAAAGCCCCATCAGATCGACATGAACGGTGCTGAACGGCGCAAACCCGACGCCGCCGGTAAAGACGTTGCTGTCATTACCTTTCATGTCCGCACGGTAACCGGCGCGCACCGCCAGCCAGCTAAGCGGCGTGACTTCAGCACCAATGCCGGCGTACTGGGAGGTATCTTCGCTTTTGAAGCCTTTGGTTTCGGTCAGGTCACCGTCCGCGGTCAGCGTCACCAGATCGTTATGCCAGGCGGCCCCGGCGGTCACCAGCGGACGGATCTGATAGGTGTCTTTATAACTCACCACCTCTCCCGTACGCCCGTTGCGAATGCGGATATCTTTGGTATCGATATCGCGCGACATCAGGTTTTGCCCGCTCACGCCAACCGTCCAGTTTTCACCGAAATCAGCAGCAATACCGGCATCGACGTTGAAGCCGGTGTCGTCGGTACGGTAGCGGCTGTCGTTCCACTTATTACTGTCGTAATCGTAGATTGAGGTGGTGTAGTTATAGAGCCAGGTTTTTTGCAGCTTTGGCGTGACGCCAACGGAAACCGGAACGCCGCCAAAATCGAACTGGCGGGCCACCGCAATACCGTAGTCGGACACAATTGCCGCCCGGCCGGACGCCGTAGAGTTCAGGTTTTTGGTGATTTGATCGGTACCGTTTAGCGCGGCGTCCAGCGCCACGCCGGCAGCCACCGCATCGCTTCCCTGAATACCGCGCAGATAATCAATGTCCTGCTGATCGATAGAGGAGCTGACCCGGCCATGGGCGTAGCCTTTCGCCATAAAGGCCACCGAGAGCACATCGTTAGGGATACTGACGGCAATTCCGGCGCCCGCGTTAGCGCGTGCGGTTTTGCCCTTCAGGTAGTCCAGCTCATCAGCGAGATCTTTCGCGGCGCCCTGGAACTGATTGATCGAACCTAATGGATTGGTGATGATATCAATGGGCGTCAGGCTATCAACCACATCCTTGTAGCGATTGATTTTGTCGTTAATGGTGTCGATCTCGTCCTGAAGATTGTCTTCATCGGTCACCTGCACGCCAACGGACGGCAAAATGACCGTCACGTCATCTTCAGGTTTAGACTTTGCCAGCAGCGCGGGGTTGATTAACGCCCCGCTGCCATAACTGCCTGCTGCCACGCCCGTGCCGCCCATTGCGTCACTACGCGCTTCCGTCCAGGTATTGGCTGCTCCCGCCTGATTTGCCATAAAAAAGGAGACAGCGATGCTAACCATCGAAAATTTAGAATGTTTTTTCACAGTGTGCTCGTAAATAGTTTGTTATTAGTTAACCCTGTCTGTTATCACCCAAACAGGAACGAACTATTGCTGTGAATAAGTGCAAAAAGACCCGCTATTTCCTTAAGTTAAATTCCATCCCGGCCTGTTGTAATATGTGACGACCATCAATATTTATAGAAGAGGAAATTATTTTCGCCCAGGTTTTCCATCGTGCGGACCAAAAAATTGAGGCGGATGATCCACCCAGCGGTCTTCGCGGGTCGCGGCATATACCGGATTGAGCGGATAGTAGATGCGGTTATGTTTTTTATTGGCCTCCCCCACCACCAGCAAGCGTACCTCTTCATCGGTGTTGTTGATAAAGGTATGGCAGACTCCCGTCCCGGCAGGGAACCCCACGCTGTCTCCGGGTTCGAGCTTCCACAGATAGCCATTGATCCAGGCCTCCGGGTAACCCTCCAGAACGTACACAAACTCTTCTTCGTCGCTTTCCGCATGGGGATAAGACGTGCGGCGTCCGGGCGGCAGCCGTTCATGGTGAATACCGATGCGGCCCAGCCCCAGCTTGCGGGACAGCGGCGCGCCAATTGAAAAATGTTCGTTGCTGTCAGGATAGGTGGCGTTATCGGCACCTTCTACGTCCCGCCAGTGCCGAATACAGTCAGGTCTTTTCATTATGCATTCTCCCCATTTGCGATGCGTCAGGTATAGCACAGCCCGGCGGATCTCGGTGTTTTTATCAGAACATGATAAAGTGAGGGTTTTCTACCCTTTCCACATCCGAGGTGCCCGATGGACAAGTCCACAAAAGAGCTGTTAGCGCAAGCTGAAAAGCTGTGCGCGCAACGCAATGTGCGCCTGACCCCGCAGCGCCTTGAGGTACTGCGTCTGATGAGCCTGCAGCAGGGCGCCATCAGCGCGTACGATTTGCTCGACCTGCTGCGCGAAAGCGAGCCGCAGGCAAAACCGCCAACCGTCTACCGGGCGCTCGACTTCCTGCTCGAACAAGGGTTTGTGCATAAGGTGGAATCAACAAACAGCTACGTGCTTTGCCACCTTTTCGACCAGCCGACCCACACGTCCGCTATGTTTATCTGCGATCGTTGCGGCGTGGTAAAGGAGGAAGGTGCAGAAGGCGTGGAAGATATTATGCATACGCTGGCAGCCAGAATGGGCTTTGCGCTGCGCCATAACGTGATAGAAGCACACGGCTTATGCTCTGCCTGCGTGGAGGTGGAATCATGCCGCCATCAGGATGCCTGCCAGCACGATCACTCCATTCTGGTGAAGAAAAAGCCGCGCTGACGGCAAAGAAAAAGGCGGCTCATGGCCGCCCTTTGGGGTACTGTCCGGTTACCAGCGGTAGTCGTTACGGGTTTCCCAGTCTTTGACTTCGTTTTCCGCCTGATCTTTTTCGTAACCGTAGCGCTCCTGGATTTTACCTACCAGCTGATCGCGCTTGCCTTCAATGACGGTCATATCGTCATCTGTCAACTTACCCCACTGTTCTTTCGCTTTACCTTTGAATTGCTTCCAGTTGCCGCCGATTTCATCTTTATTCATAATCGTGTCCTCGTGTTAAGCGTCTAAGAGTATCGTCCGCTTCGTTCTTTTCTGCTGGACGTGATTATTATTGTAGTTAAGGATTCGGCAGCTGGTTTTATATTCGGAATCTTTAACCGTTACGATATATCGTGTCGGGCAGGAAACCAGGTATTGTTTCGCCAGTGGCGACGCCAGATAACAGCCAGCGAAAGGCCGCGCAGTGAGAGAAAGACCGCCAGCGCCAGCCACAGACCGTGGTTGCCGAGATACGGCAGCGTCAGCAGCGTCAGGCCGAACCCCGCCGCAGCGACGGCCATGCTGTTACGCATCTCCGCCCCTCGCGTCGCACCGATAAACATGCCGTCCAGCAGATAGCACCACACGCCCACCACCGGTAAAACCACCTGCCAGAGGATATAGCGATCTGCCAGCTCGCGCAGCGCGGGCAACGAGGTGAGTAGCGCGACAATATGTCCGCCAAAGCAGGCGTAAACCAGCGCAAAAATCAGCGCCACCAGGCCCGCCTGCCGGCAGGCTGCACGCCATACTTCGCGCAGCTGGCCGCTTTCACGCGCGCCATAGGCCTGACCTGAGTGCGCTTCCACGGCGTAAGCAAAGCCATCCAGCGCGTATGCGGTAAAGGTCAGGAGCGTCATCAGAACGGCGTTGACCGCAACAATTTCTGGCCCAAGGCGCGCGCCAAAAACCGTCAGTGCGCCAAAGCACAGCTGCAACAGGAGCGAACGCAGCATGATGTCGCGATTGAGCGCCAGCAGCTTACGCATATTGCCGCGCCAGGCCGTTTTCAGCAGCGCAAGCGTAATACCGCGCATCGCCAGCACGCGCCAGACCATCCACAAACCGATAAGCAGCGTGCCGTATTCGGCGATTGCCGTGGCCAGCGCCGCGCCGCGGACGTTCATGCGCAGCCCCATTACCAGCCAGAGATCGAGGACAATATTGAGAAGGTTACCCACCACCAGCAGGATCACCGGCGCGCGGGCATACTGCACGCCCAGCAGCCAGCCCAGCAGGACCAGGTTTGCCAGTGAAGCAGGCGCGCTCAGCCAGCGAATTTCAAGGAACCGCCGGGCCTGCTCCAGTACAGCATCGCTGCCGCCCACAATATGAAGCGCCAGATCGATAAGCGGCGTACGCAACAGAACGATTAACGCGCCGGCACCAAAAGCCAGGATAAGCGGCTGAACCAGCGCGCGAGCAAGACGCAGGGGATCTTTTGCACCATACGCCTGGGCCGTCAGGCCTGTCGTACTCATGCGCAAAAAGAGCAGCAGCATAAAGAGGAAGCTGGTCGCCGTTGCGCCAATCGCGACGCCGCCCAGATAAATCGGCGAATCCAGATGCCCGATTACCGCCGTATCAACCAGCCCCAGCAGAGGAACGGTGATATTGGAAAAAATCATCGGTAGCGCAAGACGCCACAACGCCTTATCGGCAGAAGTTAGCAAGGCCATTGAAATTACCGGAATCAGAAAATAAGCCAGGCCGCAGAGGAACTGCGGCCTGTCAGGAAGAGATTACAGCCATTCGCCGTTGCGGATAACACCTACCGCCAGGCCTTCAACAGAGAAGTTCTGCTCGCGGAGATCCACTACAATGGGGGAAAACTCGCTGTTTTCTGGCAGAAGCTGTACGGTGTTACCCTGTTTCTTCAGGCGCTTAACCGTCACTTCATCATCAATGCGCGCTACGACCACTTGTCCGTTACGCACGTCCTGGGTTTTGTGTACCGCCAGCAGATCGCCATCAAGAATACCGATATCTTTCATGGACATTCCGCTAACGCGCAGCAGGAAATCAGCGCTCGGCTTGAACATGCCCGGGTCAACCTGATAGTGCCCTTCGATATGCTGCTGTGCCAGCAGGGGTTCGCCTGCGGCGACGCGCCCCACCAGCGGAATACCGGTCTCTTCTTCCACCAGCAGACGAATACCGCGTGACGCGCCGGAAACTATCTCAATGACGCCTTTACGCGCCAGCGCTTTAAGGTGCTCTTCGGCAGCATTAGGAGAACGGAAGCCCAGACGCTGCGCGATTTCTGCACGCGTGGGTGGCATACCCGTCTGGCCGATATGATCCCGAATGAGATCAAACACCTCTTGCTGCCTGGTCGTTAACGCTTTCATTCCGCCCCCTGGGTGTATATACAGTTATGCTGTGAGTATATACAGTCAAAGGCGATTTTGGAACCAAAAACTGCACAAAAAACCAGGGACTTAATTATTCCTCGAGGCTCATCGGAAATGTGACCAAAGCAGCGTGACCCAGGTTATTACCGCAGTGATAATCGACAGCAGCACGGCGGCAGAGCCCATGTCTTTCGCCCGGCCAGAAAGCTCATGGAATTCTGACCCAATACGGTCAACGACGGCCTCAATAGCGCTATTAAGAATTTCCACTATCATCACCAACAGTACGGAGCCAATTAAAAGCACGCGGGTAATCGCGTCAACATCAAGGAAACAGGCGATAATCACCGCAACAATAGCTGCGATACCCTCCTGGCGAAATGCGGCTTCATTGATCCACGCGGCACGGAAACCTTTCCAGGAATAGCCGGCGGCTTTAATGATTCGGGTTAACCCAGTGGTATTATTGGCCATTTAAAGAACCTTTTAGGAAAAAGAGCGTCTGTAACAGGGGGCGCAGCGCGTTGCGCTACAGCCTCAAGTATGACGGGTAACAACAGAAATTTTGCGCGCTTTCTGTTATCCTTGCGCCGCAATTGCATTATTAACCAGAGGCTTTACATCGTTTATGTCCGGCTGGCCACGAATTTACTACAAATTACTTAATTTACCATTAAGCGTACTGGTAAAAAGTAAGTCTATTCCAGCAGAACCCGCGCTGGAATTAGGGCTCGATACGTCGCGCCCTATTATGTACGTTTTGCCTTATAACTCGAAGGCAGACCTGCTGACGCTTCGCGCTCAATGTCTGGCGCACGATTTACCCGACCCGCTTGAACCGCTGGAAGTCGACGGCACCCTGCTGCCGCGCTACGTGTTCATTCATGGCGGGCCACGCGTGTTTACCTATTACACGCCGAAAGAAGAGTCCATCAAGCTGTTCCATGACTACCTCGATCTGCACCGCAGCAACCCCGATCTGGACGTACAGATGGTGCCGGTGTCGGTGATGTTTGGACGTCGTCCGGGACGCGAAAAAGGGGAAGAGAACCCGCCGCTGCGCATGCTCAACGGCATTCAGAAGTTCTTCGCCGTCTCCTGGCTGGGACGCGACAGCTTTGTCCGCTTCTCTCCTTCCGTTTCATTGCGCCGCATGGCGGACGAACACGGCACCGATAAGATCATTGCGCAAAAGCTGGCGCGCGTTGCCCGAATGCACTTTGCACGCCAGCGTCTGGCGGCAGTGGGGCCACGCCTCCCGGCGCGACAGGATCTGTTCAACAAGCTGCTGGCATCCAAAGCGATTGCCCGTGCCGTAGAAGACGAAGCGCGCAGCAAGAAAATTTCACACGAGAAAGCGCAGCAGAACGCGATTGCGCTGATGGAAGAGATCGCCGCGAACTTCTCCTACGAGATGATTCGTCTGTCCGACCGTATTCTCGGCTTCACGTGGAACCGCCTCTATCAGGGCATTAACGTCCACAACGCCGAGCGCGTGCGTCAGTTAGCGCACGACGGCCATGAGATTGTCTACGTGCCCTGCCACCGCAGCCACATGGACTACCTGCTGCTCTCTTACGTGCTTTATCACCAGGGTCTGGTACCGCCGCACATCGCTGCCGGCATCAACCTGAACTTCTGGCCAGCGGGCCCGATTTTCCGCCGTCTGGGCGCATTCTTTATTCGTCGAACCTTTAAGGGCAACAAGCTCTACTCCACCGTCTTCCGTGAGTATCTGGGCGAGCTGTTCAGCCGCGGCTATTCCGTTGAATACTTCGTGGAAGGAGGACGCTCCCGTACCGGTCGTCTGCTCGATCCGAAAACCGGCACGCTGTCGATGACCATCCAGGCGATGCTGCGCGGCGGTACGCGCCCTATCACGCTGGTGCCGATTTACATTGGTTATGAGCACGTGATGGAAGTGGGAACCTACGCAAAAGAGCTGCGCGGTGCGACCAAAGAGAAAGAGAGCCTGCCGCAGATGCTGCGTGGGCTGAGCAAGCTGCGCAACCTCGGTCAGGGCTACGTAAACTTTGGCGAGCCAATGCCGCTGATGACCTGGCTGAACAACCACGTTCCGGAGTGGCGCGAGTCTATCGATCCTATCGAAGCGGTACGCCCGGCCTGGCTGACGCCAACGGTTAACGGCATTGCTTCCGAGCTAATGGTGCGCATCAACAACGCCGGCGCAGCGAACGCCATGAACCTGTGCTGTACCGCGCTTCTGGCCTCTCGCCAGCGTTCACTCACCCGCGAACAGCTGACCGAGCAGATCGATTGCTACCTGGACATCATGCGCAACGTGCCGTATTCCGCGGATTCGACCGTGCCGTCTGCCACCGCCAGCGAGCTAATCGACCACGCGCTGCAGATGAACAAGTTCGAAGTCGAGAAAGATACGATCGGTGACATCATCATTCTGCCGCGCGAGCAGGCCGTGCTGATGACCTACTACCGCAATAACATCACGCATATGCTGATGCTGCCGTCGCTGATGGCGGCCATTATTACCCAGCATCGCCGTATTTCACGTGAGGAGCTGCTGCGCCATATTCAGACCATCTACCCGATGCTGAAAGCGGAGCTGTTCCTGCGCTGGAGTAAAGATGAGCTGGCGGTAGAGCTCGATAAAATGTCGGCAGAGATGCAACGTCAGGGGCTCATTACCATCAATAGTGACGAACTGCATATCAATCCGTCACGTTCTCGCACCCTGCAGCTCCTCGCTTCCGGCGCGCGCGAAACATTGCAGCGCTATGCCATCACCTTCTGGCTGTTGAGTGCAAACCCTTCAATCAACCGCGGTACGCTGGAAAAAGAGAGCCGGACCCTGGCACAGCGCCTGTCCGTACTGCACGGCATTAACGCACCGGAATTCTTCGACAAAGCGGTATTCAGCTCGCTGGTACTGACGCTGCGCGATGAAGGGTTTATCAGCGATACGGGCGACGCCGAGCCTGCTGAGACGCTAAAAGTTTATCAGATGCTGGCGGAGCTGATTACCTCGGATGTGCGTTTGACGATTGAGAGTTCGACGCAGGGGGAGTGATGTTTCAGCGGTTTGATGCCCTATCCCAGGTGCGTATGTGAAAACATGAAAAACGGCAGTCAGAGACTGCCGTTTTTTTTACCTCATCACCGGGCTTTCAGGAGAAGTAACTCATCGCCAGCCCCAGAAACAGCACCAGCCCGACGTAGTTATTATTCAGGAACGCCTTAAAGCAGGCTTCACGCTCGCGCTTTGCGATCAGCTTCTGCTGGTACGCAAACAGCAGCCCCGCCACCAGTACGGACCAGTAAAACTCCCAGTTCAGCCCGTTCAGGCGACCAATCGCCACCATCAGCGCCAGCACTGCCACCTGCAAAATGCCGATGATCACCCTGTCGTGACGACCAAACAGGATCGCCGTCGACTTAATGCCGATCTTCAGATCGTCATCGCGATCGACCATCGCATATTGCGTATCGTACGCGACGGCCCAGAGAATATTCGCCAGGAACATCAGCCAGCAGCTAAGCGGAACGGACTCGCTGACCGCGGCAAACGCCATCGGAATCGACCAGCCAAATGCCGCACCCAGCACCACCTGCGGCAGATGGGTGTATCGCTTCATAAACGGGTAAACCCAGGCCAGCGCCAGCGCGGCGACGGACAGCAGGATAGTCATGGTGTTTAGCGTTAACACCAGCAGGAAAGAGAGCAGCACCAGCACCACAAACAGGATGCGCGCCTCTTTTCCGGTTACCTGACCGCTCGGCAGAGGACGATTGGCGGTGCGCTTAACGTGTCCATCAAATTTTCGGTCGGCATAGTCGTTGACCACGCAGCCCGCGGCGCGCATCAGCCAGACGCCCGCCACGAACACCGCCAGGATCCACAGCGGCGGCACGCCCGGCGTTGCAACCCACAGCGCCCATAAGGTCGGCCACAGCAGCAGCAGCGCGCCGATGGGTTTATCGGTACGCATTAAGCGGTGATAGGCCAGCAGCTTATTCTGCGTCAGACTCCACTCCATTTTTTCTCCCTCTTAGTACAACGGCGATGCGGGCAAAAATAGTTCCGTCAGTATTAACGGCTTGCCGCTCAAACGAAGGCGGGAACGGCGCCCCCACAGGTCGGCATCGCGACCAATTTCAATAAAATCACGGGTCAGTTCAGACGAGGTGAACAGATATCGCCCCAGCGGCGTTTTGCCGAGGCGTTGCAGTGCAAGCTCCGGCCCGGAAAGTGTAGACTCAGGAACGACCGTCCGCCCGGCAAGCCACGGTTCACCGTCAGCACAGAGTAAAATTTCACGCAGCCAGTAGCGTTCTTCCTGCGGCAACAGCGGCAACTCGCTGGCAATCGCCTCAGCCGAGACAAACCCTTCCTGAATCATCGTCACCGTGACCGTTTTGCCCTGCTGCTCAAAACGTTTTGTCATGGAATCTTCCAGCAGCAGCCAGTCCAGCTGTTCCGGGTCAAGCGCAGGGATGTGGTCGAAATAGCGTAGCGCACGCAGCTGCGTTAGCGCGGGGTGTGACATGCCAGACTCTCCGATACATAACGTAAAAGCATTGTATCGCAGATTGGCAAAATGAGGACGGACAAACAAAATTTAACGATCACTATCGCAACAATGGCGCAACGAAGCCAAAAAAAGTGCGCCCGTTAAGGCGCACTAAACTACTAACAAAATCAGCACTGTGGGGAGACGGTTACCCCTTGCCTTTTACACTGCTGATAAAGGTGGAACGGGCAGTGGTTGAACCTAAACGCTCGGCTTCATCAAGCAGCTTCAGCGCTTTATCGACGTCGCCGCGCTTCACCGCCTGCTTAATGGCGTTGTTGAAGTATTCTTCGGTGTCGTTCAGTACCGGCTCAGCTTTCTTGGCCGGGGCTGGCGCTGCGGCTGGTGCAGCGGCAGGGGCGGCATAAGCAGGCGCGGCGGTATTACCTACCGTTACCGGGCCAGGACCCGACGAGCCGAACAGCGGGCCTACGAGCACGCTGGAGGCGCTGTTGGTGGACACTTTCAGTTTGATCAGGCCGTCGGTAGTATGGCGAGCATGCGGGTCCGGGATGTCCGGGACAGCGTTACCGGTGCCTTTCGCGTAGGCTTTTGCCGGATCGACAAGCTTCGTTGTCTGTTGCAGATCTTTCTCTGTGGTGAACACCAGAACATAAATCTTCTGCTGACCCAGGGCCGGCGTCAGGCGCATAACGCCTTCCAGACGGTCTGCACTCATCACGCCAGGCTCCTGATAGCTAAAATAGGAGCTTGGGAAGAATGCGGATGGCGTCATGTTCTGATCGAGGATCAGCACGTTAGGCGCGAAGACGCTGGTCTGTTTATTGACTTCACTGGTCAACGTCAAGGTCAGCTCGCCGATATTCGCGGGCACGCTGAACGCCGCGACAGGACCGCTGATACCCGGAACGTTCAGCGACTGACCGCCAGCGGCAAGCTGGGTGGTTTGCGTTTTCGACTGGTCAACTGGCGTCCACACCAGCTGCTGAAGTGCCGCCGCCGGAATAGCTGGCGCAGCACTGGTATTTTGAGGAACGAAATTCACATCTGCAAAGGTGACCGCAGGCGCGCAGGCCAGCAGCCCCGCAGAGAGGCACAGCGCGACGAGACTTTTCTTCATTTTCATTGTTATTACCTCTGATAGCGTGAGCGCTGCGGTGGCCAGGCAATAGCGCGCAGCGCCTAAGGAGAGAGGGGCTTACGCCCCTCTTTTCAGGTCATTACGTCAGGTTTGACGAATTACCACCAGATTTCCATCTGGGCGCCGAAGGTCCACTCATCGTTGTCGCCACGGCTGAAGGTACGTGCTGAAGTGTCGTTATACGCTACGCCAGGGGTGTAGCCTGCGTCCTGATCGCTGCCGCTATTTGCGTAGCCCCATTTTTCATCCCACTTCGCGTAGGTTGCAAAGACGCGGATAGCCGGACGAGACCAGATGCTGTCGCCTGCCTGCCACTGCTGGGCCAGGGTGATTTTGTACTGGCTGTTTTTGTCGTCAGTTTTCTGAGACTTAACGTTGTCGTAGCCCACTTCCAGCAGGGTGCTCATGATCGGCGTCCATTTGAACATTGGACGAACGCCCACGGTCCACCACTCGGTACCGTTGTTGTTATCACGATCGATGTTCTGGTACATACCGACGTACATCAGGTCCCAACGGTCTGCCAGGGTGATTGCACCGTGGTCCAGCACGCGCCACATGGAGCCGTCGTTATCGATGCTGCCACCCTGCGGAATGCCTTTACCGTTAGAGGTCATGGAGTCCGTACCGTACTGGAGCACGAACTTGTTGAAGCCCTTCATCATGCTCTGGGTGTGTTCAGCGGTGAACAGCCAGCCATCTTTAGAGGCGCCAGGTTGCAGGTAGTAGTCGTCAGGAATGTTCGTGTGACCGTAGTCAACGCCCAGCTCCAGCGTACCGCCCGGGTTGGTTTCCAGACCGGCTAAGCGAACGTCGAAGACGTCGTTTGGTACAATGTTGTCATAAACACGGTCGCCGTTCGCGTCACGATCGGCGAAGGTTGCAGAGCCGCCGGATTCAGAAGAACGAGTCGCGGCCAGAGACAGTTTACCGAAGCCCAGATCGATGTTTTCAATACCCGCACCAGGACCAGAGATATCCCAGTAGTAGAAGTCGATCATGTGGACGTCATGACGCTGATAGAAGCGCTTACCGGCCCAGATGGTGGAGCCCGGCAGCCACTCAATCAGGTTTTTACCCTGCACGTTAGCTTCACGGAAGGCCGGGCTGGTAGATTCCCAGTCGTTCTGCTGCGAAACGGAGTAGGCTACGTTGGTGTCGAAGTAGAAGCTCTTGTCGCCCTCTTTCCACACTTCCTGGCCCAGCTTCAGCTCGGCGTAGGTTTCACATTCGTTACCGAGACGGTACTTACTTTGTGCCCCGGTTGCCTGGAAACATTGTTGTTCACCGCCACTACCGGTCCAGCCGATGCCGGAACGAGCATAACCTTTAAAGTCTACGGCGCCCGCCTGGGCAGACAGGATGCCTGCCGCAATGGCGACAGCCAGAGGGACCTTGCGCAGAGTAATCATTATTCTATCTCCTGAGATCATTGCTTTTCTTTGTAATTGGAATGCTTAAACGCCTGGCTCTTTGTGCAGCCGACGACATGCTGTGCCATCCTCACGGAACAGATGGCAACGCTCTGGCGGCAAACCGATAGCGAATGTGGCACCCTCTTCTACCAACACCACGTCATTCTGGCGGTAGACCAGGTTCTGACGGATGGCGGGGATCTGGATATGAATCTGTGTTTCGTGACCAAGCTGTTCGACCACCTGAACTTCACCTTCCAGCGTCACATCGGCGATATGGCTCGGCAGTAAATGCTCAGGACGGATACCGAGGGACATATTGGCCCCCACCTGTACGTTGGCGCTGTCGACCGGCAGCCAGACTTGCTGACGGTTAGGCAGCTCCACCTGTACCTGTTCAATCGCCGTCGCGGTCACTTTAACGGGCAGGAAGTTCATTTTTGGCGAGCCAATGAAGCCCGCAACAAAGCGGTCTGCCGGATAGTGATAGAGCTCAAGCGGTTTGCCCACCTGCGCCACGCGGCCGGCATCCAGCACCACGATCTTATCGGCCAGCGTCATCGCTTCGACCTGATCGTGGGTGACGTAAATCATCGTGCGGCCAAGACGCTTGTGCAGACGGGAGATTTCGATACGCATCTGGACACGCAGGGCGGCATCCAGGTTAGAGAGAGGTTCATCGAGCAGGAATACGCGCGGCTCGGCCACCAGCGTGCGGCCAATCGCCACGCGCTGACGCTGACCACCGGAGAGCGCTTTCGGCTTACGCTCCAGCAGGTGTGCCAGCTGGAGCACTTCCGCCACCTGAGTGACGCGCTGGTTAATGGTCTCTTTTTTCGCCCCGGCCAGCTTCAGGCCAAAGGACATATTCTCGGCAACGGAAAGATGCGGATACAGCGCGTAGGACTGGAACACCATGCCCACGCCGCGTTCAGCGGGCGGGACGTCGTTCATTCGGGTATCACCAATAAACAGATCGCCGCTGGTGATGGTTTCAAGACCGGCAATCATACGCAGCAGAGTCGATTTACCACAGCCTGATGGACCAACAAACACCACGAACTCGCCGTCGTGGATGTCCAGATTGATGTCTTTTGACACCACTACGTCGCCCCAGGCTTTCGTTACATTACGCAGCTGTACGCTCGCCATGCCCTTCTCCCTTCGTTACAACCTGTCACCGACAGAAACATTCAAGATAAGTTCACTATGCGTGTTTCATTACTTTCGTGAATCCTCCACCCCCCGGCTTTTTTATGGGGGAGGAGGCGGGAGGATGAGAGAGCAGGCTCTGCGACCGCAGCTGAGGGGCTGAGGCAAAAATCGTGAAGCGGCCTGCAAATTTCGGTGGGTTTTTATGTGCGCCAGCACTCATAACTTAAATTTATGTTACAGCGATCACACAAACGGGGGGTGGGGCGTAGGGCCTGGGAGGATGGAAAGAGGATGTCAAATAAGGAGACTGAGTCACGTTGAACCACCTTATGTATCCACGAGCACATCACCAAAAAGGATGGCAGATATGAAGATCAAGACTGGCGCACGCGTTTTCGCATTGTCCGCCCTCGCAGCAATGATGATTTCCGCACCGGCTCTCGCCAAAATTGAAGAAGGTAAGCTGGTTATCTGGATTAACGGCGACAAGGGCTATAACGGCCTGGCCGAAGTGGGCAAAAAATTCGAGAAAGACACCGGTATCAAAGTTACCGTAGAACACCCGGACAAGCTGGAAGAGAAGTTCCCGCAGGTTGCCGCGACGGGCGATGGCCCGGACATCATTTTCTGGGCGCACGACCGTTTTGGCGGCTACGCGCAGTCTGGCCTGCTGGCGGAAGTCACGCCAGACAAAGCCTTCCAGGACAAGCTGTTCCCGTTCACCTGGGACGCCGTTCGCTATAACGGCAAGCTGATTGCTTACCCAATCGCGGTTGAAGCCCTGTCGCTGATTTACAACAAAGACCTGGTGCCAAACCCGCCGAAAACCTGGGAAGAGATCCCTGCTCTGGATAAAGAGCTGAAGGCGAAAGGTAAATCCGCCCTGATGTTCAACCTGCAGGAGCCGTACTTCACCTGGCCACTGATTGCTGCCGACGGCGGCTACGCGTTCAAGTTTGAAAACGGCAAATATGACGTGAAGGACGTGGGCGTGGACAACGCGGGCGCGAAAGCGGGCCTGACCTTCCTGGTTGACCTCATCAAGAACAAACACATGAACGCCGATACCGACTACTCCATCGCGGAAGCGGCGTTCAACAAAGGCGAAACCGCGATGACCATCAACGGTCCGTGGGCCTGGACCAACATCGACAAGAGCAAAATCAACTACGGCGTTACCCTGCTGCCAACCTTCAACGGCAAGCCGTCTAAACCGTTTGTTGGCGTGCTGAGCGCGGGCATCAACGCCGCCAGCCCGAACAAAGAGCTGGCGAAAGAGTTCCTGGAAAACTACCTGCTGACCGATGAAGGTCTGGGTAACGTGAACAAGGACAAACCGCTGGGCGCCGTTGCGCTGAAATCCTTCCAGGATCAGCTGGCGAAAGATCCGCGCATTGCGGCCACCATGGATAACGCCCAGAAAGGCGAAATCATGCCGAACATCCCACAGATGGCAGCGTTCTGGTACGCCACCCGTACCGCCGTCATCAACGCCGCCAGCGGTCGTCAGACTGTCGACGCCGCGCTGAAGGATGCTCAGGGCCGTATCACTAAGTAATGCCGTAGTCTCCTCTCCCTCTGGGAGAGGGTTAGGGTGAGGGTTGTCGCTATCCGCACGCCCTCACCCCGGCCCTCTCCCCCAGGAGAGGGAGAAAAGATCAAATGTTGTAGAGGAAGAACCCCATGGATGTCATTAAAAAGAAACACTGGTGGCAAAACGACGCGCTGAAGTGGTCAGTGATTGGTCTGCTGTGTCTGCTGGTGGGTTACCTTGTTGTTTTAATGTACGTGCAAGGGGAATACCTTTTCGCCATCATGACGCTGATTTTAAGCTCGGTTGGCCTGTATATTTTCGCCAACCGCAAGGCGTATGCCTGGCGCTATGTCTACCCTGGCGTTGCCGGAATGGGGCTTTTTGTCCTCTTTCCGCTGATCTGCACTATTGCGATTGCCTTTACCAACTACAGCAGCACCAACCAGCTCGCGCAAGAGCGCGCCACTCAGGTGCTTCTGGACCGTTCCTATCAGGCCGGTAAGACCTTCAACTTCGGTTTGTATCCTGAGGGCGACGAATGGAAGTTAGCGCTTACTGACGGCGAGAGCGGCAAACATTATATTTCCGACGCGTTCAGGTTTGGCGGCGAGCAGAAGCTGGCCTTAAAAGAGGCGGCGGCCCTGCCGGAAGGTGAACGTGCCAACCTGCGTATCATTACCCAGAATCGTCAGGCGCTGACCCAGCTCACCGCCGTGCTGCCCGATGACAGCAAAGTGACCATGAGCTCGCTGCGCCAGTTCTCCGGCACGCAGCCGCTTTACACCCTGGCGGATGACGGCACGCTGACGAACAACCAGAGCGGCGTGAAGTACCGCCCGAACAACGATATCGGTTTTTATCAGTCCGTGAATGCAGACGGCGGCTGGGGTGATGACAAACTCAGCCCGGGCTATACCGTCACCATCGGCTGGGATAACTTTACCCGCGTATTTACCGACGAAGGCATTCAGAAACCCTTCTTCGCCATCTTCGTCTGGACGGTGGTGTTCTCCGTACTGACTGTGATCCTGACCGTAGCCGTGGGCATGGTGCTGGCCTGTCTCGTTCAGTGGGAGTCACTGAAAGGTAAAGCGATTTACCGCGTGCTGTTGATTCTGCCCTACGCCGTACCGTCGTTTATCTCGATTCTGATTTTCAAAGGGCTGTTTAACCAGAGCTTCGGTGAAATCAACATGATGCTGAGCGCGCTGTTCGGCATCAAACCGGCCTGGTTCAGCGACCCGACCACCGCCCGCTCGATGATTATCATCGTGAATACCTGGCTGGGTTATCCGTACATGATGATCCTGTGCATGGGGCTGCTGAAGGCCATCCCGGATGACCTGTATGAAGCCTCGGCGATGGACGGCGCAGGCCCGTTCCAGAACTTCTTCAAAATTACGCTGCCGCTGCTCATTAAGCCGCTGACGCCGCTGATGATCGCCAGCTTCGCCTTTAACTTTAACAACTTCGTGCTGATTCAGCTGTTGACCAACGGCGGCCCGGACCGTCTCGGCACGACCACGCCGGCAGGCTATACCGACCTGCTCGTGAGCTACACCTACCGTATCGCCTTCGAAGGCGGCGGCGGTCAGGACTTCGGTCTGGCGGCAGCGATTGCCACCCTGATCTTCCTGCTGGTTGGCGCGCTGGCGATTGTGAACCTGAAAGCCACACGTATGAAATTTGACTAAGGAGGGCACTGAATATGTCTATGGTACAACCCAAATCTCAGAAGCTGCGCCTCCTCGCGACGCACTTAGGCCTGCTGATTTTCATCGCGGCAATCATGTTCCCGCTGCTGATGGTTATCGCCATCTCCCTGCGTTCGGGTAACTTCGCAACCGGAAGCCTGATCCCGGACGAAATCTCCTGGGAGCACTGGAAGCTCGCGCTGGGCTTCAGCGTTGAGCACGCCGACGGCCGCGTCACCCCGCCGCCGTTCCCGGTGCTGCTGTGGCTGTGGAACTCGGTGAAGGTGGCGACCATCACCGCGATCGGCATCGTAACGCTCTCCACCACCTGCGCTTACGCTTTCGCCCGTATGCGTTTCCCTGGCAAAGCGACGCTGCTGAAAGGGATGCTGATTTTCCAGATGTTCCCGGCGGTGCTTTCTCTGGTGGCGTTGTATGCCCTGTTTGACCGTCTCGGCCAGTACGTGCCGTTTATCGGCCTGAACACCCACGGCGGCGTGATCTTCGCCTATCTTGGCGGTATCGCCCTGCACGTGTGGACCATCAAAGGCTATTTCGAAACCATCGACGGCTCGCTGGAAGAAGCCGCCGCGCTGGATGGCGCGACCCCGTGGCAGGCATTCCGTCTGGTACTGCTGCCGCTGTCGGTCCCGATTCTGGCGGTGGTATTTATCCTGTCGTTTATCGCCGCCATCACCGAAGTGCCGGTCGCCTCGCTGCTGCTGCGTGATGTGAACAGCTACACCCTGGCCGTGGGCATGCAGCAATACCTCAACCCGCAAAACTACCTGTGGGGCGACTTTGCCGCTGCGGCCGTACTTTCCGCTATCCCGATTACCGTGGTGTTCCTGCTGGCGCAGCGCTGGCTGGTTAACGGCCTGACGGCGGGCGGTGTGAAAGGTTAAGTTTCATCTGTTATGCCACTGCAACCCTCAACTTTAGACGTATTGTATTAACCCAACTTGTGACTGTTGTTAGGCGCTCTCCGGAGCGCCATTTTTTTATTCGCGTTTAAGCCGCTTCGAGTTGCACAGCCAAAGGGTGATCACCAGCAGCAGGATCGCCGCCGAGTAGATCAGCACGTCGAGCGGGGATTTGTGATCGACGATGATCAGCCGCACAATCGCGGTGATGCCAATGTAGATGAAATAGCGCAGCGGGAAGTGAAAGCCGGACTGGAAATACTTCACAATCAGGGCAATAAATTCGAAGTAGAGAAAATAGACCACCAGGCCTTCCACCAGCGCGTATTTGCTGGTTTGTTCGGGAGCAAACAGCACATCCGCCAGATGCACCGTCTCTTTGCCGAGAAAGACGACCAGGATCAGGCCAAGGCTTAGCAGACCGAGGTTGAGCACGGTCTGGAGGATGGTTGAGATGAACTCAACGCGCGGACGAGTCAGGGATGTCATACAGCACCTCATTCTCCGGGGCGAGGTTCCTGTATAACGCAAAAATGTGACGGGGATCTATATTTTTTGTTTATGTTTGACGCAGTGGAGAGGGGACTGTTCGGTGCGGTTTTCACCCTCGCCCCTCTGGGGAGAGGGACGGGGTGAGGGGAACAAGCGTCAGCGGAAGTTAATGTTCTTATCGCTGGTCATGTTATACAGCTGGAACTTACGCCCAAGCTGCTGACCACCGTCACGCGTCAGCGGGGTCCAGCCCACCGCCGCGCGGCTGCGGGTTGGGCCTGACGAGAAGAGATCCAGCGGAATCGACACATACACCCCTTTGGTGAAGTCCCCTTCACCGTACTCGTCCGGCGAAACGTTGGTGATGGTGGCATAACCGCCCACCACTACGCCGCTGTCGAAGTGTTTAGAGATATCCAGCGTGCCGCCCTTATCGCCGGCCAGATACTGCCCGACGCTGGCTTTCACCAGCACGTCCTGCGCGAACGACGGCGTCCAGTAGGCGGTCAGGTGGCCGGTTTTGACGCTGTAGTCGGTGAACTTCATCATGTCCTGCGCGCTGCGCCAGTCACGCTGCTTCACGTAGTTGGCATCAATCCCAAACGCCCAGTTGCTGTCGACGGGACGGTAAAGTACCTCAGCGCCCGCACCGCCAAACATGGTTTCCAGATAGCCACCGTAAACCTGGCCGTAGAAGCCGTTGCCGAAGTACTGGAAGTAGTTGGCCTGCAGGTTGTTCACGTAAGCGTTGTTCTGTACGTATTCACGCACCTGGGTACGCACGCGCGGCAGTTTTGAATCGTTCGGCGGGTTGGTGTAGTTAAATTTATCGTAGTTGTTCGCAATATTGCCGAACAGGCTGCCCGTCGTCAGCAGGTGATCGGTGACCCACAGATCCGCCGTCGCCATGACGCCCAGCTGATACATGTAGAAGTTTTCCGGCCCGCCGACGGACTGGTTCAGTACCGGATCGATATGGAAATCGAAGCGGGATTTATCGATATACCAGCCCTGCTCGGTGGTTTCTGGCACTACCGGCTCAACGCGTTTTTGCACCAGCTCGGTTTCATGCCCCAGCGGTTCGCCTTCCAG
The DNA here is from genome assembly GCF_014930695.1 of Enterobacter cloacae complex sp. P40C2. Classification (NCBI taxonomy): domain Bacteria; kingdom Pseudomonadati; phylum Pseudomonadota; class Gammaproteobacteria; order Enterobacterales; family Enterobacteriaceae; genus Enterobacter; species Enterobacter cloacae complex sp. P40C2. Next base: position 48,834 of record NZ_JADBRP010000017.1, read on the forward strand.
ATGGCGCTTAAGGCTGGCAACATCGGTTTCGGTGGTCACCTGCGGCAGGTTAAGACGGTTCTCCGTAATGCGGATCGTGCGGATCCCCTCCGGCAGATCGTTCATGACGATCCGGTTGGCGCGCTCGATCCCTTCGCGGGAGTCACGGTATTTCACCTGCTCGCCGGTGACGTACAGCGTATCGCCTTTGGTCTGGATCTTCGGATCCGCCAGCCCCGCGTTATACTTCAGCAGCGTCAGCTGGTTCGCCACCACGGAGTGCTGAATGATCGCATCCTGCGGCTCCGGCTGGTATTTCGGCCGCGGATTGTCGTTATAGCGCGGGCGCATGTCGTTAAAGTTGGTGCGCAGCGTAAAGCCAAACATCAGGGTATTGCCGCGCTCGTAGCTGAGGTTAACGTCGGCCCAGTCGGTCACGCGATAAATGGCCCCGACGTTAAACTTGCTCTTCTGCTCAATTTTGCCGGCGAAATCTTCGCTGTAGTTATTGCCTTCGTATTCCAGCTTCAGGCGCAGGGGCTGCCATGGGGTTTGATACTCGACGCCGCCAAACAGCGAGGCCGGGCCGTGGAACATCTGGTCGCCGTTGATGGAACCCGCTTTTTTGTAGCTGTTATCGCGGTAGCAGTATTTGTCGCTGTAGGTACAGAACGGGTTGGTTACGTTGCCGCTGGTACCGAGGTAGCCCCAGCCAAGACCCAGCGAGAAATCAAACGGTCCCCAGGCTTTGCTGGCAACGATGTATTCCGCATCAAACAGGCCGGTCCCGCCAATGTCCTTCGCCCCAACGGAGACCTGCGGCATCCAGTAGCTCTCTTCCCACAGGCGCAGCTTCACGTCGAAGGCTTTGTCTTTATAGGTCTGATCGCCGGAGAAGGCGTCGACGCTGCTGTACTGTTTTGTACGCACGTCGGTGTAGCGCAGCGTGGTCTCCAGCCAGGGGAACAGCTGCACGGACGCAGAGTAATAGCGGTACTGATCGTTATCGCGATAGTTAAGGCTAATTTCCCCCTCGCGCGCCATACGCGCGGTTGGGGTTTGCAGTAAGCCCACGCCGCCAAAGTCGGACTGCGACGGGCCAATCGGTGCCGGATACGTTTCTGCATGACAGGCGGCACTCACGCACAGTGCAAGCATGCTGTAGAGATAGGTTTTTTTCATTATTCCGGTATCCGCTGTATCAGGGAGCGAAGGATATCGGCATTAAGCCCGTCATACGCTTTCGTCCAGAAATGGTCGGCAAATCCGACAAAAATGATGCTGCCCGGCATGGGTTCGATATGGCGTTTATTCCAGTAAGCAACCGGCGCCTTTTGCGTGCGCCCGTCAGGGTAAACGACCCAGGCGTAGCTGTTATCGGCACCGCTCAGCAGGCTTTGCTCGTCAAGGTAGCTCGCAACATCGCGGCCCGGCGTAAACGGCTTATCGCCAGGGCTGCTGATAAGCCCCATCACGGTGACGGTGGACGGCTGAGCCGGAAGCCACAGGGTATATTCCCCTTCCAGCGACGGGTTGCCGTTTTCCGCCACCCGCACTTCGTCGGGATCGAGGTTCACCTTCTGGCGTCCCGTCACCTTCAGCGCCTGGAGCTGCTGGCGCAGGCTGTTGATGGCGCCCGCATCGTCAGCATCTTCCTGTTGCGTCAGCCCGGTCAGTCGGGCGAGCAGCGCCTGATGCCTTTGTTCCGCGCGAATCGTCGCCTGACGCTCGCTTATTACCGCCCCGGTCCACCAGCTTTTCGCCAGCCTCGGCTGTCCAACCAAATCAAGCAGGTGTCCGGCATTGGTTAAGGTTTTGGGTTTTTCGCTGTCGGGAGTATAGACCTGCACCGTTCCGGCAGACCATGCCAGCGGTGAGGCAAGAGAGGCGATCAGCGCCGCGTGAAGAAGTGCTTTCATGATTTCGCCGCCTTGATCAGGGTGGTTTTCACCGGGAAGAAACCGGCACCAAGATACTGTAAGGACTGGCGTATCTGGCCCTCGTCATCCACCCAGAAGCGGTTATGCCAGGTGGCCCGATCGGTTGTCACCTCTTCATCAAGCACGCGAACCTGCGTTTCGTCGCTGCCGACCTTCACGGTGTCCGTACCGTCCCAGCGGAAGGTCGAGCGAGCCGTGGCATAGCGCACCTGCTTGTGCTCGGTCCAGCCCATCGTGCGCGTCCATCCTGCGCCGTCGACGATCTGATTTGGCCTGACGAGCGGATCCGCAGCCAGGTTGTTCACCTCAAGCAGGTTGTCGCCGCCGAGCAGGGTTTTCACGATGCGGGCGTGCTGCGTCACGATGGTGGCCTGATCCTGCGTCACCCATTTCTGCTGCCCGTTTTCGTCGAAAGCGAGCACCACAAACAGTTGCGGACCATCGTTTAGCTGCATGTACTGGCTGGCATACGGCATGTTCTGAAGTTCGTCATCGGTCAGATGCACGCCCGGTGTGCCGAACATGCTGTCCCACAGTGAGTTGCCCAGCCCTTTGGTGGTGGCTGAGCACGCCTGCAACAGCAGGCAAATCAGGATGATTGCAGGTCGCTTCACGACTCTTCTCCGAAGGGGCGAAATAACCACACCGAAGTGTGGTTATGATTAAAACACCCGGAATTACTGGGTGCTGGTCGTCGTAGTGGTCGTGGTTCCGGTATTGGAGCCATCACCGCCACCGGTTGCCGCCAGCGCGACACCCACGGCTGAACTTACGGCGCTGGTGCTGGCTGCGGTAGAACTCCCCGCAGACGCAGACGTCGCTGCCGACCCTGCTGCTTCCCCGACCTGGACCGGAGCTGCATAGACAGACGTCGCCGCAAGTGCAGATATGGCAAAAATGCCATACAGTACTTTCTTCATAACAATTTCCCTTCAATGAATGAATGGAGATTTGCCCGAAAAGAAATTCAGGCGGATTCGAGTATACACAACTAAAGCAGCGGGTTTACCGTGGGGGGAAATAGGGATGAAGTTTTCGGACTAATGGTTAAAATCGAAAGAGGATAAAAATAAATAAAATATATAAACCATAAAAATCAGCTAGTTATAATATACTCACAATATATGCCTGCTCCGTATTTTCTTAAAATAAACCGCAGTAATTAACGGGTTTCCCGTCTTTTTCGGATTAAACTCAGATTCAGAATTTGAGTTAACTAACAGACATCAGGAATTATCCGATAAAAAAATGCCGGCATATCGCCGGCATGCTTCATGACATATTTATTACGCGCGCCATGCTTTATAACGGTTAATCAAACCATTGGTGGAGCTGTCGTGGCTGTCGATCGCTTTATCGTCACCCAGCTCTGGCAGAATACGGTTTGCCAGCTGTTTGCCCAGCTCTACGCCCCACTGGTCAAAGGTGAAGATGTTCAGGATGGCGCCCTGAGTAAAGATCTTGTGCTCATACAGCGCAATCAGCGCGCCCAGGCTAAACGGGGTGATTTCGCGCAGCAGGATGGAGTTGGTTGGGCGGTTGCCTTCGAACACTTTGAACGGCACAACGTGTTCCAGCGTTGCCGGATCTTTACCCTGGTCACGGTACTCCTGCTCAACCACCTCGCGGGATTTACCAAACGCCAGCGCTTCGGTCTGCGCGAAGAAGTTAGACAGCAGCTTCGGATGGTGGTCGGACAGCGGGTTGTGCGTGATAGCCGGGGCGATGAAATCGCACGGTACCATTTTGGTGCCCTGGTGGATCAGCTGGTAAAACGCGTGCTGGCCGTTGGTGCCCGGCTCACCCCAGATGATTGGGCCAGTCTGGTAATCCACGGCGTTGCCGTTACGGTCAACGTATTTACCGTTGGACTCCATGTTGCCCTGCTGGAAGTAAGCCGCAAAGCGGTGCATGTACTGGTCGTACGGCAGAATTGCTTCGGTTTCAGCGCCGAAGAAGTTGTTGTACCAGATACCGATCAGCGCCAGCAGCACCGGCAGGTTTTTCTCTGGTGCGGTGGTGGAGAAGTGTTTATCCATGGCGTGCGCGCCGGAGAGCAGCTCAACGAAGTTGTCGAAGCCCACGGACAGGATGATGGACAGGCCAATCGCAGACCACAGGGAGTAGCGGCCGCCAACCCAGTCCCAGAACTCGAACATGTTCGCGGTATCAATACCGAACTCGCCTACCGCTTTACCGTTGGTAGACAGGGCCGCGAAGTGTTTCGCTACGTGCTTTTCGTCACCCGCGGTTTTCAGGAACCAGTCGCGCGCGCTGTGGGCGTTGGTCATGGTTTCCTGGGTGGTGAAGGTTTTAGACGCTACCAGGAACAGCGTGGTTTCCGGGTTCACGTTCTTCAGCACTTCGGCGATGTGGGTACCATCGACGTTAGACACGAAATGCATGTTGAGGTGGTTTTTGTACGGACGCAGCGCTTCGGTCACCATGAACGGGCCGAGGTCAGAGCCGCCGATACCAATATTCACCACGTCGGTAATCGCTTTGCCGGTGTAGCCTTTCCAGCTACCGGAGATGATTGCTTCTGAGAAGGTTTTCATCTTTTCCAGCACCGCGTTCACTTCAGGCATCACATCTTTGCCATCAACGATGATTGGCGTATTGCTACGGTTGCGCAGCGCCACGTGCAGCACGGCACGGTCTTCGGTGCGGTTGATCTTCTCACCGGAGAACATGGATTTGATGGCGTCTGCCAGCTCGGTCTCTTTCGCCAGATCCTGCAGCTTTGCCAGCGTCTCTTCGGTGATACGGTTTTTGGAGAAATCCACCAGCATCAGGTCATCGAACGTTGCGGAGAACTTGCTGAAACGATCGGCATCCTGCGCGAACAGATCCGCGATGGTGACGTCTTTCATTTCATCAAAATGTTTCTGTAGTGCCTGCCATGCAGCGGTCTGCGTTGGGTTGATGTTTTTCATAGCAATACTCTTCTGATTTGAGAATTGTGACTGCGGTCGATTGTAGCGCCTGCAAATAAAAATTGTGATGGTTTTTATGCCATTGCCCTGGCCTGCATCAAACGCAGGTTAAAAGACCCGAAAAGTATAGCTGCTGACGCCCCCTCCCGGAGGGGCGAAATGTCGGTCAAAATGGGGTAAAAAGGAGCATAAAATATGGGCCTGTTATAAGTCCTGTTTCTGAGGGGTACCCCCCCATGAAAAATCCGCATAATCCCAGCATTGACAGGACCTCCCCCGCATTTTATTTATAGGGCCGTATTTTGCGCCTGCACCTGTTCTCGCTCCACTCTTGTGCCAAGGTCGCTCTATTCATTCCCTGACACGAGGTTGTTATGACGAGTTTTGTGGTCGCCAAGTTTGGCGGCACCAGTGTGGCAGACTACGCTGCCATGAACCGCAGCGCCGATGTGGTGCTGGCCGATCCGAATACCCGCCTGGTGGTGCTCTCTGCATCCGCCGGCGTGACGAACCTGCTGGTTTCGCTGTCTGAAGGGCTGGAAGCGACCGAACGTTTCGTGAAGCTGGATGCACTGCGCAAAATTCAGTTCGATATTCTTGAGCGTCTGCAAAATCCGAACGTCATACGTGAGGAAGTGGAACGCCTGCTGGAAAATATCACCACCCTGGCAGAGGCCGCGTCGCTGGCAACCTCCACCGCCCTGACCGACGAGCTGGTCAGCCACGGGGAACTGATGTCCACCCTGCTGTTCGTTGAGATCATGCGCGAGCGTAATATTCAGGCGCAGTGGTTTGACGTGCGAAAAGTGATGCGCACCAGCGATCGCTTTGGCCGCGCCGAGCCGGACGTGGAAGCGCTGGCCGAGCTGACCAACCAGCAGCTTGCCCCGCGCCTGGAAGAAGGCATTGTGATCACTCAGGGCTTTATCGGTAGCGAAGCCAAAGGGCGTACAACGACGCTGGGCCGTGGCGGCAGCGACTATACCGCCGCCCTGCTGGGCGAGGCCCTGCACGCCACCCGCGTGGATATCTGGACGGACGTGCCGGGCATCTACACGACCGACCCGCGCGTGGTGTCTGCGGCAAAACGTATTGATGTGATTGCGTTTGAAGAAGCGGCTGAAATGGCCACCTTCGGCGCGAAAGTGCTGCACCCGGCAACGCTGCTGCCAGCCGTGCGCAGTGACATTCCGGTCTTCGTTGGCTCCAGTAAAGATCCAAAGGCGGGCGGTACGCTGGTCTGCAAGAAGACGGAGAACCCGCCGCTGTTCCGCGCGCTGGCCCTGCGCCGTAAGCAGACGCTGGTCACGCTGCACAGCCATAATATGCTGCACTCACGCGGCTTCCTGGCAGAAGTGTTTGGTATTCTGGCGCGCCATAATATCTCCGTGGATTTGATCACCACCTCGGAAGTCAGCATTGCGCTGACGCTCGACACTACCGGCTCCACCTCAACCGGTGACACCCTGCTGACGCAGTCGCTGCTGATCGAGCTATCCGAACTGTGCCGCGTGGAAGTAGAAGAAGATCTGGCGCTGGTTGCCATTATTGGTAACAAGCTCTCACGCGCCTGCGGCGTAGGCAAAGAGGTCTTTGGCGTACTCGACCCGTTTAGTATTCGCATGATTTGCTACGGCGCATCCAGCTATAACCTCTGCTTCCTGGTGCCCGCCAATCAGGCCGAGCAGGTCGTGCAGAAACTTCATCAGAATTTGTTTGAATAAAATTCGTTAGCACGATAAACAATACCAATAAGCCGGGCACAGACCCGGCTTTTTTATAACAAAACAACACGACAATACTGCAAGGAATCCACTATGTTATCCGCCATCACCCGGCTGTTCCCGTTATGGGCGCTGCTGCTCTCCGTACTCGCGTACTACACCCCCACCACGTTCACCGGCATTGGTCCGTGGGTAACCACGCTACTGATGCTGATTATGTTCGGCATGGGCGTACATCTTAAAATCGACGACTTTAAGCGCGTGCTTGCGCGTCCGGCCCCGGTTGCCGCAGGGATTTTCCTGCACTATCTGGTGATGCCGCTTGCGGCGTGGCTGCTGGCGATGGCCTTCAGGATGCCGCCGGACCTCTCCGCCGGGATGGTGCTGGTGGGCAGCGTAGCCAGCGGTACGGCCTCTAACGTGATGATCTATCTGGCGAAAGGGGATGTCGCGCTCTCCGTCACCATCTCGTCCGTTTCGACGCTGGTGGGCGTGATTGCCACACCGCTGTTAACCCGCCTGTACGTGGATGCGCATATCCAGGTGGACGTGATGGGCATGCTGCTGAGCATTCTGCAAATCGTGGTGATCCCGATCGCGCTGGGGCTTATCATTCACCACCTGTTACCGCGTGTGGTGAAGGCCGTTGAGCCGTATCTGCCCGCGTTTTCGATGGTCTGCATTCTGGCCATCATCAGCGCCGTGGTGGCGGGTTCCGCATCGCACATCGCATCCGTGGGCTTTGTAGTGATTATCGCGGTGGTGCTGCACAACACCATCGGCCTGCTGGGCGGATACTGGGGCGGGAGGCTGTTTGGCTTTGACGAATCCACCTGCCGCACGCTGGCGATCGAAGTGGGAATGCAAAACTCTGGCCTGGCGGCGGCGCTTGGCAAAATTTACTTCTCGCCGCTGGCGGCTCTGCCGGGGGCGCTATTCTCCGTCTGGCACAACCTGTCCGGTTCGCTGCTGGCGGGCTACTGGTCCGGCAAACCGATTGACGAACAAGCGAAAAAAGATGCGGTGAAGCAGGGTTAATTTACGCGGCTTGCTTTACACTGAAGCCTCCCCATCAGGAGGCTTCAGCAATGGCTACACCACGATTGACCCAGAAAGACATGACGGAAGCCGAGCAGCGCGAACTAAAAACGCTTCTCGACCGCGCCCGCATCGCGCATGGCCGCACGCTGACCAACGCCGAAACCAACCAGGTTAAAAAAGAGTACATCGATAAACTGATGGCACAACGTGAAACCGCGGCGAAAAAGGCCCGCAAGCTGAAAAAAGAGCAGGCTTACAAGCCGGACGCAGAGGCGACCTTCTCCTGGTCCGCCAGCACATCAACCCGTGGAAGGCGCTAATCAGCGCCCTTTCTTTTTACGCCCCGGCTGGGTAAAGCGTTTTCCGTTACCCGGCTTGCCTCGCCCTTTCTCTTCCGCCTGCGGCGCCTTAACCACCGGACGCTTAACCGCCTGCGTTTTCGGTTTGGCTTTGGCTTTCGGCTTCGCTTCTGACGAGGAGTTCTCGATAAGTTTGAACAGCTCAATCAGCTCATCGTCCGTTAAGTCACGCCACTCGCCCAGCGGGATCCCGGACAGGCTGACGTTCATGATGCGGGTGCGTTCCAGCTTCGTTACTTCATAACCGAAGTATTCGCACATGCGGCGGATCTGTCGGTTTAAGCCCTGCACCAGAGTAATGCGAAACGCGAACGGCGCTTCTTTCCTCACCTTACACTTCTTCGTCACGGTGCCCAGAATTGGCACGCCTGCGCCCATTCCGCGAATGAATTCGTCCGTGACCGGCTTGTTCACCGTAACGATGTACTCTTTTTCATGGTCGTTACCGGCACGCAGGATTTTGTTCACCAGGTCGCCGTGGTTGGTGAGAAAAATCAGCCCCTGAGAGTCTTTATCCAGGCGGCCAATCGGGAAAATACGGCTGCTGTGGTTCACGAAATCAACAATGTTGTCCCGCTCGCCATCTTCCGTGGTGCTGACGATACCAACCGGTTTATTCAACGCGATAAACACCAGGTCTTCGGCATCACGCGGTTCGATGACCTGACCATTCACTTTGACCACGTCGCCAGGCACCACCTGATCGCCGATGGTGGCGCGTTTGCCGTTCAGAAACACGTTACCCTGTTCAATGTAACGGTCAGCCTCGCGACGTGAGCAGATCCCGCTCTCGCTAATGTATTTGTTTAATCGGGTTGATTGAGTTGGCAGCATAGTTTCTCCTGTGAAGGGCGAAATATACCTTAGGTTAAGGCAGGAAAAAAAGATTAGCCGACGGTAACTGAGACGGGTTTTTTAATTTGCGAGACGCTTTCAGGTCTTAGCGTCCTGTCATTTACCGGTGTGCTCGCTCCTTTTAGTTTTTACTCTCCAGGAACAATCGATTGTTGTTTATAAACTACAGGGAGTAATATGAAGGAGATCGTTCAAACAGAATCCTTCCGACGCTGGGAGCAAAACTTAAAGGATCGGCGGGCAAGGACGATTATTGCTTCCCGGCTCTTCAGGCTGGCGAATGGCTTACAGGGAGACAGCAGACCTGTAGGTGAAGGAATAAGTGAACTGAGGATCCATTTTGGTCCGGGTTACAGGATCTATTTTAAGTCTCAGGGTAACTGCATCATCGTGCTGTTATGTGGTGGTGACAAAAGCAGCCAGCAAAAAGACATACTGATGGCAAAAATGCTGAGCAAAATGGTCGAACTGCAGGAGTGAATGAGCATGCATAAATTAACACCCTACGATCCCGCAGCTGCGCTGGTGGATGACGAGGAAATCGCCGTATTTATGGCTGATGCATTAGAAACCGGTGACTCAGCGTATATTGCTAAAGCGTTGGGCGTTGTCGCGCGAGCGAAAGGAATGTCGACCATTTCGCAGCAGACTGGCTTATCACGAGAGCAGCTTTATCGTTCATTCAGTGATAAGGGAAACCCAACGCTCAAAACCACGCTGGCGGTCATGAAAGCATTGGGCCTTGGGCTAACAATTAAGCCGGCCCGGGATTAATACTCATCCCGCTGGTCGTCTTCATCCGGCTGTTCCATCACGCTGTACGCCACGGCGCAGAACAGCGAGTTGAGGCGCTTCATATCTCCCAACAGCCCCAGGTGCAGGGAACTGGTCTCGATACTCTGCACGTTTTGCTGATGCAGGCGCTCAACGTGGGCGTGCGAGTAGCGCCGGTTAAGGATGCGGAAACGATGCTTGTTGCGGCGCAGGCGCCGCGCGCTCGGCACGTCGCTGGAGAAGAAGACCGACATCGCCAGCTTCAGGTTACTCACCAGCTGTTCGTGCAGCGCTTCCAGCTCCTTCAGCCCTTCAACGGAAAAGGCTCGACGCGCGGCCAGGGATTTGTCCGCGATTTCGCTGCCCATACGCTCGACGATATCCGAGGCCTGTTCCAGGTTCAGCGACATCTCAATGATTTCCGCCCAGCGGCGGGACTCTTCTTCCGCCAGCTCGTCCTGCGGAATGCGCGCCAGATAAAGCTTGATGGCGGTGTACAGCACGTTGATATCGTCCGCCAGCCTGCGCAGCTCTTTCTCCTGCCGCGGCTCGCCGTGCATCACCTTTTGCAGGCCTTCGAGCATGGTTTCCATCGCATCGCCCATGCGCAGCGTTTCGCGGGCGGCATTGGCGATGGCCAGCGCGGGGGTATCCAGCACCGAGGTGTCCAGATGCTTCGGCTTAAGGCGCGCGTCCAGCTCCGGTTCATCACGAATTAGCCGCTCGCAGAAGCGGGCCATCGGCGCGGCAAACGGCACCATCGCCAGGCAGCGCACCAGGTTGTAGAAGACGTGGAAGTAGATCACCAGCTCCGACTTTGGCAGAGAGAGGTTATCCATCAGGTTCGCCAGCGGGTGCACAAACGGCAGAATAATCAGGCTGCCCACCAGCTTAAACAGCAAACTTCCCAGCGCCACGCGGCGCGCAGCGGCATTGGCAGCGCTGTTGTTGAGCATCGCCAGCAGGCCCGAGCCGAGGTTGGTGCCGATCACCAGACACAGCGCGACGGGGAAAGAGATGGCCCCTGCGGCGGTGAGCGTGGCCGTCAGCAGCACTGCCGCCAGGCTGGAGTAGCTGACGATGGCAAACACCGCGCCGATGAGCGCATCCAGCATAATATCGCCGGTTAACGAGGCGAAAATGACCTGCACGCCGTTGGCCTGGGTGATAGGCGTGACCGCCTGCACAATCAGCTCCAGCGCCAGCAGAATCAGCCCGAGGCCAATACCGACGCGACCGAGCTGCCCGGCGCGGCTTTGCTTACGGCTGAGGAAGAAGATGACGCCGATAAAAATCAGCAGCGGCGACAGCCAGGAGAGATCGAAGGTGAGGACACGCGCCATCAGCGCGGTACCGACGTCGGCACCCAGGACAATGACCAGCGCCGGGGCGAGCGCCACCAGATCCTGCGCCACGAAAGAGGTGACGAGCATGGTGGTGGCATTGCTGCTCTGCACCAGCGCCGTCACGCCAATGCCCGCGCAGAAGGCGAGCGGCTTCTTCTCAACGCTGCCGCTAAGAACGGTACGTAAGCGCGCGCCGAACACGCGCATCACGCCGGTACGGACAATATGGGTGCCCCATACCAGCAGTGCGACTGCCGAGAGCAGGTGTAACAACGTCAACACGGAAGGTGTTCCTCCTTATCGTTATTCGTTTTTATGATTCAGTATAAGGGTTTAAACGTAAGAAAGAGACAAGGCACCCTAGCGGTGCCCTGTTTGTTGTAAGGAAAAGTGACGTTAGTCCGCGTCGTAGCCTAAATTTGGCGCGAGCCAGCGCTCTACCTCTGACACGCTCATGCCTTTGCGCCGGGCATAATCTTCAACCTGATCGCGCTGAAGCTGCGCCACGGCGAAATACTTGCTGTCCGGATGGCTGAAATACCAGCCCGAAACGGACGCCCCCGGCCACATGGCGAATGACTCGGTGAGCTTCATGCCGGTATGCGCTTCTACGTCGAGCAGTTTCCAGATGGTGCCCTTCTCCGTATGTTCCGGGCAGGCCGGATAGCCCGGCGCCGGGCGGATGCCCTGGTAGTTTTCCCGGATCAGATCCTCATTGCTGAGATTCTCGTTCGCCGCATAGCCCCAGTACACCTTGCGCACGCGCTCGTGCAGATACTCGGCGAAGGCTTCCGCCAGGCGGTCGGCAATCGCTTTAACCATGATTTTGTTGTAATCATCGTGCTGCGCGTCGAACGCGTCCGCCAGCGCGTCTTCTTCCAGACCGCCGGTTACCGCAAACGCACCGATGTAGTCGGCTTTACCACTCAGCTTCGGCGCGACAAAATCCGCCAGGCAGTAGTTGGCAAAGCCCACTTTCTCCGTTTGCTGGCGCAGGTGATGGCTTACTGCCAGCACGTGGGTACGGGTCTCATCGCGATAAATTTCCACGTCGTCGCCCACGCGGTTCGCCGGGAAGAGGCCCACCACGCCGCGCGGATTAAGGGCTTTTTCTGCGCTCAGTTTGTCGAGCATGTCGTTGGCGTCTCTGAACAGGCGCTTCGCCTCTTCGCCTACCACTTCATCTTCAAGGATGCGCGGATATTTGCCCGCCAGCGACCAGGTCATAAAGAACGGCGTCCAGTCGATGTAGTTACGCAGCGTCTCGATGCTGGCGGTGACGTCCTGCACGCCCAGACGGTGCGCAACCGGCGGCGTATAGCTGGACCAGTCGAACGCCAGATCGTTATCCCGCGCCGCCTGAAGTGAAACAGGCGGCGTGCGCGGTTTTTTACGGCCGTGCTGAATGCGGACGGTTTCATACTCTTTGCGGGTGCGCGCCACGAAGTCATCGCGCTGGGTGTCGGAGAGCAGCGCGGAAACCACGCCAACGGTGCGCGAAGCGTTCTGCACGTAAACCGTCGGGCCGCTGTAGTTCTGTTCGATTTTCACCGCCGTATGCGCTTTCGAGGTGGTCGCCCCGCCAATCAGCAGCGGAATGGTAAAGCCCTGACGCTCCATCTCTTTTGCAACGTTGACCATCTCGTCCAGCGACGGGGTGATTAGCCCTGAGAGGCCAATCAGATCGGCGTTCACCTCGCGCGCGGTCTTGAGGATTTTATCCGCCGGAACCATCACGCCTAGATCGATAATCTCGTAGTTATTGCACTGCAGCACCACGCCGACGATGTTCTTGCCGATGTCGTGCACGTCGCCCTTCACGGTGGCGATGACCATCTTGCCGTTGCTGGAGCCTTTCTCTTTGCTGGCTTCGATAAACGGCTCCAGATAAGCCACGGCCTGCTTCATGACGCGGGCGGATTTCACCACCTGCGGCAGGAACATTTTGCCCTCGCCAAACAGATCGCCGACCACGTTCATGCCGTCCATCAGCGGCCCCTCGATCACCTCAATCGGGCGGGCTGCCTGCTGACGCGCCTCCTCGGTATCCTGCTCGATGAACTCGGTAATGCCTTTCACCAGCGAGTATTCCAGACGCTTTTTCACGTCCCAGGCGCGCCATTCGGCCTGCTGAACGTTGGCTGATTCGTCAGATTTACTGCCGCGGTATTTTTCCGCCAGCTCCAGCATGCGTTCGGTTGCGTCGTCACGACGGTTGAGGATCACATCTTCCACCGCATCGCGCAGCTCCGCTGGCAGATCGTCGTAAATCGCCAGCTGCCCGGCGTTAACAATCCCCATGTCCATCCCGTTGCGGATGGCATAGTAGAGGAACACGGCGTGGATTGCTTCACGCACCGGGTCGTTACCGCGGAACGAGAACGACACGTTCGACACGCCGCCGGAGATCAGCGCATGCGGCAGCTCGCGCTTAATATCTTCACACGCCCCGATAAAGTCCTGGGCGTAGTTATTGTGCTCCTCGATGCCGGTCGCGACGGCGAAAATATTCGGGTCGAAGATAATGTCTTCCGGCGGGAAGCCCACCTCTTCGGTCAAAATCTTGTACGCGCGGCGGCATATCTCGATTTTGCGCTCGCGGGTATCCGCCTGGCCCACTTCGTCGAAGGCCATCACCACCACGGCGGCACCGTAGCGGCGGACCATCTTCGCGTGGTGGATAAAGATATCAACACCCTCCTTCATGGAGATGGAGTTAACGATGCCTTTACCCTGAATGCACTTCAGCCCCTTTTCGATCACTTCCCATTTGGAGGAGTCAATCATGATCGGCACGCGGGCGATGTCCGGCTCGCCGGCAATCAGGTTGAGGAAGCGCACCATCGCCGCTTCGGCGTCGAGCATCCCCTCGTCCATGTTGATATCGATGATCTGCGCGCCGCTTTCCACCTGCTGGCGGGCAACGTCCAGCGCTTCGCTGTACTTCTCTTCTTTGATCAGGCGCTTGAATTTAGCGGAACCGGTAACGTTGGTACGTTCACCCACGTTCACAAACAGGCTGTCGTCGCCGATGGTCAACGGCTCCAGGCCGGAAAGGCGACAGGCAACGGGAAGCTCCGGCAGCTTGCGCGGCGGCAACCCGGCCACCGCATTGCTCATGGCGGCGATGTGCTCCGGCGTGGTACCGCAGCAGCCGCCAACGATGTTCAGGAAGCCGGACTCGGCCCACTCGCGGATTTGCGCCGCCATGGTGTCGGCATCCAGATCGTACTCGCCAAACGCGTTCGGCAGGCCGGCGTTCGGGTGCGCCGTGACGTAACACTCCGCAATGCGCGACAGCTCCTGCACGTACTGGCGCAGTTCGTCTGGCCCCAGGGCGCAGTTCAGGCCAAAGGAGAGCGCCTCCGCGTGGCGCAGCGAGTTGTAGAAAGCTTCCGTTGTCTGGCCGGACAGGGTACGGCCGGAGGCGTCGGTAATGGTGCCGGAAATCATGATCGGCAGATCAACGCCCAGCGCCTCGAACTCCTCCTTCACCGCGTAAATCGCGGCTTTGGCGTTGAGGGTGTCGAAGACGGTTTCAATCAGGATCAGGTCGGAGCCGCCCTCCACCAGCGCTCTGGTCGATTCACGATAGGCCGCGACCAGCTGGTCAAAGGTAATGTTACGGAATGCCGGGTCATTGACGTCCGGTGAAATCGACGCGGTGCGGTTGGTGGGACCAAGCACCCCGGCAACGTAGCGCGGCTTGTCCGGCGTGCGCGCCGTCCACTCATCGGCACAGGCGCGGGCGAGTCTGGCCGCTTCAAGGTTGATCTCCGCCGACAGGGATTCCATCCGGTAATCCGCCATGGCGATGGTTGTCGAGTTAAAGGTGTTGGTCTCAACGATATCCGCCCCCGCTTCGAAGTAGGCGTTGTGGATATCCTTAATCACGGACGGCTTGCTGAGCACCAGCAGGTCGTTGTTGCCTTTCAGGTCACAGGGCCAGTCGGCAAAGCGTTCGCCGCGGAAATCGTCTTCGCTCAGATGATAGCCCTGGATCATGGTGCCCATGCCGCCGTCCAGCACCAGAATTCGTTCATTTAACTGCGCACGCAGTTGCTCTACTTTGCTGCTCACACTTGCTCCCGACAACGCTCAACATGGCCAATAGGCTGCATTCCATACTGGCATAATCTCGCAGGGCCGAAAAGCCACACGGCGGTAACATGAGACATGTTCACCATCACTCCTCCGATCAGTCAGGATAACGGTTGCAAAACCACCAAATAAAACGAAAATGATTTCCACGATACAGAAAAAGGAGTTCGTCATGGTTACGACCGTTCCCGCCAAACGCGGCAGAAAACCTGCCGCCAACCCTGCCGCACAGCCCGGCGGACAGGTTCGATCCCTGACCCGCGGCCTGAAGCTTCTGGAATGGATAGCCGAATCGCACGGCAGCGTGGCCCTGACGGAGCTGGCGCAGCAGGCGGGATTGCCGAACTCCACCACTCACCGCCTGTTAACCACCATGCAGCAGCTGGGCTTCGTACGTCAGGTGGGCGAGCTGGGACACTGGGCCGTTGGCGCGCACGCCTTTATCGTTGGCAGCAGCTTCCTGCAAAGCCGCAACCTGCTGGCCATTGTCCACCCGATTCTGCGCAAGCTGATGGAGGAGTCCGGCGAGACGGTAAATCTCGCGGTGCTGGACCAGAGCGACCATCAGGCGATTATCATCGACCAGGTGCAGTGCACGCAGCTGATGCGTATGTCCGCGCCGATAGGCGGCAAGCTGCCGATGCACGCCTCCGGGGCGGGAAAAGCGTTTCTCTCGCAGCTGAGCGAGGAGCAGGTGACGGGGCTGCTGCACCGCAAAGGGCTGCACGCCTACACCCACGCCACGCTGGTGTCGCCGGTTCATCTGAAGGAAGATTTGGCCCTGACCCGCAAGCGCGGCTATTCGTTTGATGATGAAGAACATGCCCTCGGGCTGCGCTGCCTCGCGTCCTGTATCTTCGACGAGCACCGCGAGCCGTTTGCCGCCATTTCTATCTCCGGCCCCATTTCACGTATGACCGATGACCGGGTAACCGAGCTAGGCGCGCTGGTCATTAAGGCGGCGAAAGAGGTCACGCTGGCGTACGGCGGGATTCGCTAGGATTGAGGGCGGTCTGATGTCCTCACTCGGGTCCTCTCCCACAGGGAGAGGGAGAAAACATGATGCCCTTACCCTGCGGGAGAGGGAGAAAACCGTACGCAAAACCGCTGCTTGCGGCGGTAAGCGTAGACGTCTTCCACATGTCCGTTTTTAATCCGCGTTTGCAGCCCGCGCCAGTAGCTGGCCCGAAACAGGTCGGCATGCATCTCTTCAAATAACGGTGCAATGCGCGGGTCCGCACATAGCCAGTGGCGAAACTCTTCGGGAAACACATCACCCGGCGAAACGCTGTACCACGGCTCGGCGGAAAGCTCGTCATCCGGATACCGGGGCGGCGGTATGTCGCGGAAATTCACCTCGGTCATATAGCAAATTTCATCGTAATCGTAGAACACAACCCGCCCGTGGCGGGTGACGCCGAAGTTTTTAAACAGCATATCGCCCGGAAAAATATTGGCGGCGGCAAGCTGGCGAATCGCGTTGCCGTACTCCTCAATGGCATCACGCAGTGCCTGGCCTTTGGACTGCTCCAGCCAGATATTCAGCGGCACCATGCGGCGCTCTATATAGAGATGGCTTATCACGATTTTGTCACCAAGATCGGTGATTTTGCCGGAGGCTTCCTGCATTAACAGCGACATGAGCGCCGGGTCGATTTGCTGCTTGTCCAGCACAAAGTTTTCAAACTCCTGGGTATCGGCCATGCGCCCGACGCGATCGTGCTCTTTAACCAGCTGGTAGCAGGCGCGAACGTGGGCTGCGGTCATCTCTTTCTGCGGGGCGAATGTATCCTTAATCACCTTAAACACCCGGTCAAAGCCCGGGAGCGTGAAGACCAGCATCACCATGCCGCGGATTCCCGGCGCTTCGATAAACTGCTCATCGGCCGTCGTGACGTACCGCAGATACTCCCGGTAGCTTTCCGTTTTGGCGTGCTTCTGGCAGCCAATCGCCATATACAGCTCGGCGGTGGTTTTGCCCGGCAGGATCTCCCGCAGCCACTCCACCAGCGCGGCGGGCAGCGGGGCGTAAACCATAAAGTAGGAGCGGGCGAAGCCAAATACGATACTGGCCTCGGCGCTGGTGGTCAGGCAGGTATCGACAAACAGTTCGCCCTCGTCGGTACGGTGGATGGGTAACAGAAACGGCACGATGGCTGTTGGCGTAACCAGTTTGCCGACCAGCCAGGCGGCTTTATTGCGGTAGAATAGCTCGTTGGCCACCTGCAAATGGCTGCGGCTGAGCACCTGCCCGCCGAAGGTTTCGCTGAGATGCGCATGGATATAGCCGACATCACGGGATTTATTCTCCCAGGGCAGACGTAGCGGCAAATCCGTTAAGATGCGGTGCAGCAGCTTTTCCCATCCGCGGTCGGGGAAAAAATCTTTCGCCAGCGGGCGCGGAATGGTGCGAAAGCGTCGCTCGGGCTGGGAGCTGAAGATAAATAACCGCTCAGGAGATAACGAGCGGTGGTCAAATAACCGGCAATAGACGGAGTTAAAAAAGCTCTCCGCAATTTCGAAGCGAGGGTAGTCCGGCAGCAGCCGGGTATAGTGCTCTTTGACGCGCAGTAAAAATTCCGCGTCCGGGCTTTTACCGTCGGTAATACAGCGCAGCTGCTCCACCACCAGACCCACGTGGTGGTCGTAGAGATGGATACGCTGCTTCATGGCCTGCTGAACCGCATGCCAGTCTGCATGTTCGAAGCGCTGCTGCGCGCCGGATGTCACTTCCAGAAAACGGCCATACTGGGCATCGAAGCCCTGCAAAATGGTTTGGGCAATCAGTAATTCCAGACCACGCGACATAGATTCCTCCTCACCCTAGCCCTCTCCCCAAAGGGGAGAGGGAACGGTCTGGTGCGAATCTGTTTTCCCCCCTCGCCCCTTCGGGGAGAGGGCCGGGGTGAGGGGGGAAAATCAGAACTGCGCTTCTTCAGTTGACCCCGTTAAGGCGGTGACGGAAGAGGTGCCGCCCTGAATGATAGTGGTCACGTTATCGAAATAGCCCGTCCCGACTTCCTGTTGGTGCGAGACGAAGGTATAGCCCTCTTTACCCGCGGCGAATTCCGGCTGCTGCACCTTCTCAACATAGTGCTTCATGCCTTCGCCCTGCGCGTAGGCGTGCGCCAGGTCGAACATGTTGAACCACATGCTGTGGATACCCGCCAGGGTGATGAACTGGTACTTGTAACCCATATCCGACAGCTGCTGCTGGAAGCTGGCGATGGTGGTATCGTCCAGATTCTTTTGCCAGTTGAAGGATGGCGAGCAGTTATAGGCCAGCAGCTTGCCCGGATATTTCGCATGAATGGCGTCGGCGAAGCGCTTCGCCAGCGCCAGATCCGGCGTGGAGGTTTCACACCAGACCAGATCGGCATACGGCGCATACGCCAGGCCGCGGCTGATCGCCTGTTCGATACCGGCATGGGTGCGGTAGAACCCTTCGCTGGTGCGCTCGTCGGTGATGAACTCGCTGTCGTACGGGTCACAGTCAGAGGTGATCAGATCCGCCGCGTCCGCATCGGTACGGGCAATAACCAGCGTTGGCACGCCGAGCACGTCCGCGGCCAGACGCGCGGCAACCAGCTTCTGAATCGCTTCCTGGGTCGGCACCAGCACTTTCCCGCCCATGTGGCCGCACTTCTTCACCGACGCCAGCTGATCCTCGAAGTGAACGGCCGCTGCACCAGCCTCAATCATCGATTTCATCAGCTCGAAGGCGTTCAGCACGCCGCCGAAACCGGCTTCCGCATCCGCGACGATAGGCAGGAAGTAGTCAATAAAGCGCGGATCGTTAGGTTCGATACCCGCGGCCCACTGGATCTGATCCGCACGGCGGAAGGTATTGTTGATCCGATCCACCACCGACGGTACGGAGTTAGCCGGGTAGAGGGACTGATCCGGGTACATGCTGGAGGCCAGGTTGGCGTCAGCCGCAACCTGCCAGCCGGAGAGATAGATAGCCTCAATACCGGCCTTCGCCTGCTGCAGCGCCTGGCCGCCGGTCAGCGCACCGAGGCTGTTGATATAGCCCTTTCTGGCGCCCCCGTGCAGCAGATCCCACATTTTCGCCGCGCCGTTCTGCGCCAGCGTGCATTCCGGGTTAACCGAGCCGCGTAACTTCACCACTTCCTCTGCGCTATAGGGACGGCGGATGCCTTCCCAGCGCGGTTGAGTCCACTCTTTCTGTAATTCTTCGATTTGTTGGGTACGGGTTTTCATGTGCAGATGCTCCATATTGTTATGTGGTGAATTACGCCAGGAAGCGGTAGCCCGGCAGGGTCAGGAAGTCGATTAACTCATCCGACGTGGTGATTTGCTCCATCAGGCGCGCGGCATCGTCAAAGCGCCCGCTGCTGAAGCGATGCTCGCCCAGCTCGTCCTGGATCACCCGCATCTCTTCGGCCAGCATCTGGCGGAACAGCGCTTTCGTTACCGGCTTGCCGTTGCTGAGCGTCTTTTGATGGTGGATCCACTGCCAGATTGAGGTACGTGAAATTTCCGCCGTCGCCGCATCTTCCATCAGGCCGTAGATCGGCACGCAGCCGTTACCGGAAATCCACGCTTCGATGTACTGAACGGCGACGCGAATGTTAGCGCGCATTCCCTCTTCCGTTCGTTCACCTGCACACGGTGCCAGCAGGTGTTCTTCA
Source organism: Enterobacter cloacae complex sp. P40C2 (assembly GCF_014930695.1). Classification (NCBI taxonomy): domain Bacteria; kingdom Pseudomonadati; phylum Pseudomonadota; class Gammaproteobacteria; order Enterobacterales; family Enterobacteriaceae; genus Enterobacter; species Enterobacter cloacae complex sp. P40C2. Next base: position 68,544 of record NZ_JADBRP010000017.1, read on the forward strand.
GCGATGGGGGCATCGTCTTCACGCGTAACAAAAAGCTGGTTTTTATTGTCACCCAGCACGCGGTTGAAAACCTCCATCGCCGTATCGGCCAGGCCCGGGTGAGCGATCCACGTCCCGTCATGGCCATTGCGGGCTTCCAGCTCTTTATCGGCTTTCACCTTGTTGAGCACCTGATTGTTGCGTTCCGCGTCTTTGCTCGGGATAAAGGCCGCCATGCCGCCCATCGCAAATGCGCCGCGTTTGTGACAGGTCTTGATCAGCAGGCGCGAGTAAGCGCTGAGGAACGGCTTATCCATAGTGACGACCTGGCGATCCGGCAGCACCCGATCGGCGTGATTTTTCAGGGTCTTGATATAGCTGAAAATGTAGTCCCAGCGTCCGCAGTTCAGGCCCACAATGTGGTCGCGCAGCGCATGAAGGATCTCGTGCATCTGGAATACGGCAGGCAGGGTTTCAATCAGCAGCGTGGCCTTAATGGTGCCGCGCGGCAGGTTGAAGCGGTCTTCTGCGTAGCTGAACACTTCACTCCACCACGCCGCTTCCTGCCAGGACTGGGTTTTCGGCAGATAGAAATAGGGTCCGCTGCCTTTCGCCAGCAGGTTTTTATGGTTGTGGAAGAAGTAGAGCGCAAAGTCGAACAGGCTGCCCGGAATCGCTTCTCCGCGCCACGTGACGTGTTTTTCAGGCAAATGCAGACCGCGTACGCGGCAGACCAGCACTGCCGGATTAGGTTTGAGCTGGTAAATTTTACCGGCTTCATTGGTATAGCTGATGGTACCGTTTACGGCATCGCGCAGGTTGATCTGCCCGTCGATAACTTTCCGCCAGTCCGGCGCGAGGGAGTCTTCGAAGTCCGCCATAAACACTTTGACGTTCGCATTCATGGCGTTGATCACCATCTTACGCTCTACCGGACCGGTGATCTCAACGCGACGATCCTGTAAATCTTCAGGTATACCGCGGATTTTCCATTCGCCTTGCCTAATGGAAGCGGTTTCCGAAATAAAACCAGGCAACTTGCCGTTATCGATTTCCTGCTGTTGATGAATACGTGCCGCCAGCAGCTTGTTGCGATGCGGGGTAAAGCGGGTCACCAGCTCAGTCAAAAATTCGACGGCTTCTGTCGTTAAAACGTGTTGTTCCTGCTCGCCGTATGGCTGGGTAAAGGCCAGTTCATCCGCAGTGGTTGCCTGTTGATTCATTACGTTGCTCCTCGTCAAAGATCCAAATTCACGCTCCCAATGCGAGCGAAAGATCGTTGTGTAGTTTTCGCTCAGCAGAATTAAGACTATCTATATTTTTTCTAAAATCAAAAACAATTTCCATTTTAATAAAATATTGTAGATAACCTGTTGATTAACAATAAATTAAAATTTCATTACTTGTTGAGCGGTATTTCGGAAATAAAAAAGGCACCCGAAGGTGCCTGTTTTGAACAGCTGAAACGCTTTAGGATCGTTTAACGCAGAAGATTACTCCAGCGTCGGATTCATGTGGCGCAGATCGTATGGCGTGATTTGGTAGACGTAATAGTTGAGCCAGTTGGTAAACAGTAAATTGCCATGGCTGCGCCAGGTAGCTCTCGGTTTGTTCTGCGGATCGTTTTTTGGGAAATAGTTGTACGGCACTTCAGGATTAAGGCCCGCTTCGACATCACGGAAATACTCTGACGCGAGGGTGTCCGGATCGTATTCCGGATGGCCAGTCACAAACGCGATGCGCTTGTCCCGGCTGGCAAACAGGTAAGCATTGCCCTCTTCCGTTTCGGCCAGGATCTCCAGATCGGTGTAGTCGCGGATCAGCTGCGCCGGGAAATCAGCATAGCGGGAGTGCGGTGCCAGGAAGGAGTCATCGAAACCGCGCGTCAGCAGCGCGTGAGGGTGAAGAATGTGGTGTTCATAAACGCCAGAAAGCTTTTCGGTTCGGGTTTGCTTAGGGATGCCGTAGAGAATATTCAACGCGGCCTGAACTGCCCAGCAGACAAATAGTGTGGACGTGACGTGATCTTTTGCCCACTCCAGCACCTGCCTGATCTGCGGCCAGTAGGCAACGTCATTAAATTCTACCAGCCCCAGCGGAGCGCCGGTGACGATCAACCCGTCGAAGTTCTCCTCGCGAATGTCGTCAAAATTACAGTAGAAGTTATTCAGATGCTCAGCAGGCGTATTGCGCGATTCACGCGCGTCAATGCGCAGCAGCTGGATATCAACCTGAAGCGGAGAGTTCGAAAGCAAACGCAGGAACTGGTTCTCCGTTTCGATCTTCTTTGGCATCAGATTAAGAATCAGTACCTTCAGCGGGCGAATTTCCTGACCTGTAGCGCGTGAAGCCGTCATCACAAAGACGTTTTCTTCACGTAAGAAATTGACGGCTGGTAGCTCGTCCTGCACCCGAATCGGCATAACCTTAAATCCTCACAGCATACGTATAAACGTTTAGACATCCAGACAGCTAACGATAACCAGATTTGGCTGGAATGTCGAGTCTGCAAGCGAAAGGTGAGAAAGTTTCAAGGAGGGGATGGTGCGGTCTGACGCCCTCTTTCACAGGAAGAGAGGAAAGCCCAAAGCAAAAAACCCCGCACCTTACGGTACGGGGTTCTTCTTGATTGATGCCTGGCAGTTCCCTACTCTCACATGGGGAGACCCCACACTACCATCGGCGCTACGGCGTTTCACTTCTG
>NZ_JADBRP010000018.1:0-65680 GCF_014930695.1 Enterobacter cloacae complex sp. P40C2
CTGACCCGGCGGCTTGCGTGCCGTTGTTCCGTGTCAGTGGAGGCGCATTATAGGGAGTTCTTCCGAAGTGACAAGCACAAAATACAAAAAACTTTTCGTTCGCTCACTTTTCAAACTCAACGCTTATTTAACCCGCGAATCGTCCGTTAAACGCGCAATTTCACGGGCAAAACTGGCAACCTGAGCCCAGTCGGTATAAACCACCTCTTTACGCGTATCGGTTTCGCCGCCCGTCATCTTCATGATCAGGCGGATCATAAAGCGGTCGTACCAGCGATAGCGCGGGTAGCGCAGCGCACCAGCAAAGACAGAACAGATATCGGGCTGCCAGGGTGAACTCAGCAAAAACTTGCGCGTATAGCTGTTGGTCTGCGGCGTGCGCTTCTCGGCTTTACGGGCGACCAGGTTGACCGAGTAAAATGCGCCGGGCAGCTTATCAAGCTCCGCCGTATGCTTTTTCACAAAGCGATCCAGCGCCGGATGGAAATGGCCGTAACGAATTGATGCGCCAATCACCACACGGTCGTAATCCTGCCAGGAAATTTGCTCCGTGCGATTCAGGTTCACCACATCAGAGTAAATGCCCAGCTCTTTGAGTTCAGAAGCCAGATATGAAGCAATCTCACGCGTTTGCCCGTCACGCGTTGAGAAAAGAATTAACGTTTTCACTAATGTCTCCTTACTCACGCCAGAATGTTGGGGTGAACAGCACCAGCAGCGTAAAGACCTCAAGACGACCAAACAGCATATTGGCGATTAAGATCCACTTCGCCACCGGGTTCATACTGGCAAAGTTATCCGCCACTACGCCCAGCCCTGGCCCCAGGTTGTTTAACGTTGCCACCACAGAGGCGAAGGCGGAAAAATCATCCACGCCCGTGGCGATAATCGCCAGCATACTGACAATAAAGACCAGCGCATACGCAGAGAAGAACCCCCACACCGCTTCGAGGATACGCTCCGGCAGCGCGCGGTTCCCCAGCTTGATGCTGTAAACCGCGTTCGGGTGAACCAGACGCTTCAGCTCACGGTTCCCCTGCTTAAACAGCAGCAGAATACGGATCACCTTCAGGCCGCCGCCCGTCGACCCGGCACAGCCGCCGATAAACGCAGAACACAACAGCAGTACCGGCAGGAACAGCGGCCAACGCGCGATACTGTCCGTGGTGAAACCAGCGGTAGTCGCCATTGATACCACCTGGAAGAACGCCTGGTTCAGGGTCGTAACCGCCGAGTTATAGACATCGTGGAACCACAGCACCAGGGTACAGATGACAACCAGCGTCAGCTGGACGCCAATAAACATCCGGAATTCCGGGTCGCGCCAGTACACCTTCAGGCTGCGTCCGCTCAGCAAGGAGAAGTGTAGACCGTAGTTACAGCCTGAGATCAGCAGAAAGATAGCAATGATGGTATTGATCGTCGGGCTGTCGAAGTAGCCTACGCTGGCATCGTGCGTAGAGAACCCGCCGATAGCGATAGTCGCAAAGCTGTGCCCGATAGCATCAAAAGCAGGCATCCCGGCAAACCACAGCGCCAGCGCACAGGCCACCGTCAGCAGGACATAAATAAGCCACAGGGTCTTCGCCGTCTCCGCAATGCGTGGGCGCATTTTGTTATCTTTTAGCGGGCCGGGCATTTCGGCCCGGTAAAGCTGCATCCCGCCGACGCCCAGAATCGGCAGAATAGCCACCGCCAGGACGATGATCCCCATACCGCCGAACCACTGCAGCATCTGCCGATAAAAGAGGATCGCATGAGGGAGCGAGTCCAGCCCTACAAGCGTGGTAGCCCCGGTGGTCGTTAAGCCGGAGAACGACTCAAAAAACGCATCCGTGATGGTGAGATTCGGTTGTTCAGAGAAGATAAACGGCAGCGCACCGACGCTTCCCAGCACCGTCCAGAACAGGACGACAATCAGAAAACCTTCCCGGGCTTTCAGCTCGCCTTTCTCACGACGGTTTGGCCACCACAGCAGCGAACCAATGGTCAGCGCCACAAAAAAGGTTTGCGTAAATGCACGCCCCGCGCCGTCCCGGTAGATAAGCGCCACCAGACCGGGAATGATCATCGTTCCGGAAAAAAGTATCACCAGTAATCCAACGATTCGGGTAATGGCACGAAAATGCATCTCTGCCGCTTCCTTAGGTATTCAAAATTGTGAGGTGGGGATTATTCTTCAATCGGCAGTAATTGCAATGAACCGCGACTAAAATCAGCGAGTTTTGCTGAAAAAGCAGCCAGTTCCGCCTGAGGAAGCGCCACGCGTAATTGCACCATTGCCTGATAATCACTGTGCGCGATGACGCCGTTAAACTGTTTAAGCAGTGTTTCTACACCCGAAAGCTGGGCGTAATCGCATAACAAAGTATATTCGGTTAGCGGCGTTTTGCGGGTCGTTGTCAGAAGATTAAGCGCCTGCTGGACTCCGCCACCGTAGGCTTTTACCAGGCCACCGGTGCCTAACAAAATGCCGCCGTAGTAGCGAACCACGACGGCGGTTATCTCGCCCACGCCGCTGCCCATTAGCTGGGAGAGCATCGGTTTTCCGGCCGTGCCCGCCGGTTCACCGTCGTCAGAAAACCCGAGCTGCTGTGAGTCGTTCGGCGGCCCGGCTACCCACGCCACGCAGTGGTGGCGGGCATCGGGGTGCTGCGCGCGAACGGACTCGACGAACGCCTTTGCCGCCTCCACGCCGTCGGTATGCGCCAGCAGCGTGATAAAGCGGCTTTTCTTGATTTCCTCAACAAAAGTGACCGGCTCAGCCGGTATCAGCCAGCTTTCCATCAGGCCAGCTTCAGGTCTCGCGTCATGTTCTCGATGCTGTTCTCATGGATAACCACGTTATCTTCGATACGAATGCCGCCAAACGGCTTCAGCGCTTCAATTTTTTCCCAGTTGAAGTGCTTGCTGAACTGCCCTTCACGCCACGGCGCCAGCAGAGATTCAATAAAGTAGATGCCCGGCTCGATGGTCAATACCATGCGCGGTGCCAGAACGCGGGTACAGCGCAGGTAAGGATATTTCGACGGCGCCGCCAGGTGCGTACCGGTATCGTCCTGCATAAAGCCCGCAACGTCGTGCACCTGCAAACCCAGCGGGTGGCCGATACCGTGCGGCATAAATGGCCCGGTCAGATCGTTCTCAACCATCGCCTCTTCGCTCATGTCTTTGACAATCTGATGCTTGCGCAGCAGTTTAGCGATGCGCTGATGGAACTGGATATGGTAATCCACATAGCTGGTACCCGCTTTCATGGTGCCGATAAGCGCCAGCTGTTCATCGTTCACGTCTTTAATCAGGTGCGCAAAATCGGTATCCGCATTTGCCGCCCACGTACGGGTGAGGTCTGCCGCGTAGCCGTTGTACTCGGCACCCGCGTCAAGCAGGAAGCTGCGCATCTCAGACGGAACCTGGTGATCCAGTTTGGTATAGTGCAGAACCGAGGCATGCTCGTTGAGCGCCACGATGTTGCTGTAAGGCACGTCGGTATCGCGATGACCGGTCGCGGTCAGGTACGCCAGGTTGATATCGAACTCGCTCATGCCTGACTGGAACGCCTCATGCGCCGCGCGGTGGCCATTCACCGCCGTTTTTTGCGCTTCACGCATGCAGTAAAGTTCGTAGTCGGTCTTATAAGCGCGATAGTAATGCAGATAATCCAGCACCCCTTTCGGGTTGAGCTTATCGGCCGGGATATCCAGGCCAAGCGCACGTTCAGGCACAGGGCCAATGTAGCCGATGTTGCCGCGCGCCGCTGGCAGCTGGCTGCCAATGCCGTCCGCTTTCGGCAGCGCAATCACGTCAATTTCTTCGGTCCAGAAAGAGGTCGGCAGCGGTTCCACGTTGTGCCAGTAATCCACCGGCAGGTAGAACCACAGTTTCGGCTTGTTCACGCCATCCACCAGCAGCCAGCAATTTGGAACCTGCGTGACGGGCACCCAGGCTTTAAACTGCGGGTTAACCTTGAAGGGATAAGCGTGGTCATCAAGAAACGTATTCATCAGCTCGCCGGAGTGGATCAGCAGGGCATCCAGCTTGAAGCGGGCCAGTACATCGCGGGTACGTTCCTGTAGGGTAACGATATGATTTTTATAGAGCGAAGCCAGTGAGTCCATCATTCTTCCTTTCGTTTTTTTGACCTCAAGTCATCGCATCTTAGCACACCTCACTCCGGCTGCGTGATTTCCGCCGACCGTGATCAGTGCAGCATTTTCTTAATGAGTAATTTGCATTTTATTAACATAAATTCCACACTCCGTCTCATCTGGTATGACCAGATCCAATTGCTGGATTCAGGAGACCGACATGCTCTACAAAGGCGACACCCTGTACGTAGACTGGCTGGAAGATGGCATTGCCGAACTGGTGTTCGATGCCCCCGGCTCAGTGAACAAGCTTGATACCGCGACGGTGGCCAGTCTTGGCCAGGCGCTGGATGTACTTGAAAAGCAATCAGATTTGAAAGGGCTGCTGCTGCGCTCAAACAAAGCGGCCTTTATCGTTGGTGCAGATATCACCGAGTTTCTGTCGCTGTTTATGGTGCCGGAAGAACAGCTGAGCCAGTGGCTGCATTTCGCCAACAGCGTCTTTAATCGTCTGGAAGACCTGCCTGTCCCGACCATTTCCGCCGTTAACGGCTACGCGCTGGGCGGCGGCTGCGAATGTGTGTTAGCCACTGATTACCGTCTGGCCACCCCTGACCTGCGCATCGGCCTGCCGGAGACCAAACTGGGCATTATGCCGGGCTTTGGCGGCTCCGTACGTATGCCGCGCATGCTGGGCGCAGACAGCGCGCTGGAAATCATTGCCGCCGGTAAAGACGTTGGCGCGGAGCAGGCGCAGAAAATCGGCCTGGTGGACGGCGTCGTCAAACCTGAGAAACTGGTCGACGGTGCCGTCGCCATTCTGCGACAGGCGATTAACGGCGACCTCGACTGGAAAGCCAAACGCCAGCCGAAGCTCGAGCCACTGAAGCTCAGCAAAATTGAAGCCACCATGAGCTTTACCATCGCCAAAGGCATGGTGATGCAGACGGCAGGTAAACACTACCCGGCGCCCATCACGGCGGTAAAAACCATCGAAGCCGCAGCCCGTCTGGGTCGCGATGAAGCCCTGAAGCTTGAAAATCAGAGCTTTGTCCCGCTGGCGCACACCAGTGAAGCCCGCGCGCTGGTCGGCATCTTCCTTAACGATCAATTCGTTAAGGGAAAGGCTAAACAGCTGACCAAAAACGTTGAGACGCCAAAACACGCGGCGGTGCTCGGCGCCGGCATTATGGGCGGCGGCATCGCTTACCAGTCCGCCTGGAAAGGCGTGCCGGTTGTGATGAAAGACATCAATGAAAAATCCCTGACGCTGGGCATGACCGAAGCGGCCAAGCTGCTGAATAAACAGCTTGAGCGCGGCAAAATTGACGGACTGAAGCTCTCCGGCGTGATCTCCACCATTCAGCCCGTGCTGGAATACAGCGGTTTCGATCGCGTTGACGTGGTGGTTGAAGCGGTCGTCGAGAACCCGAACGTTAAAAAAGCGGTGCTGGCCGAAACCGAAGAGAAGGTTCGTCCGGAAACCGTGCTGGCCTCCAACACCTCCACCATCCCCATCAGCGAACTGGCGAGCGTGCTGAAGCGTCCGGAAAACTTCTGCGGGATGCACTTCTTTAACCCGGTGCACCGTATGCCGCTGGTCGAAGTGATCCGTGGGGAAAAAACCTCTGACGACACCATCGCCAAAGTGGTGGCGTGGGCCAGCAAAATGGGCAAAACGCCAATCGTCGTTAACGACTGCCCGGGCTTCTTCGTTAACCGCGTGCTGTTCCCGTACTTCGCCGGCTTCAGCCAGCTGCTGCGCGACGGCGCGGACTTCCGCAACATCGACAAAGTGATGGAAAAACGGTTCGGCTGGCCGATGGGCCCGGCCTACCTGCTGGACGTGGTCGGGATCGACACCGCGCATCACGCCCAGGCGGTCATGGCTGCCGGCTTCCCGCAGCGTATGCAGAAAGACTATCGCGACGCGATTGACGCCCTGTTCGATGCCAGCCGCTTTGGTCAGAAAAACGGCCTGGGCTTCTGGCGTTATAAGGAAGACAGCAAAGGCAAACCGAAGAAAGAAGAAGATCCGGCGGTGGATGGCCTGCTGGCCGACGTCAGTCAGCCGAAACGCGACTTCACCGACGATGAAATCATCGCCCGCATGATGATCCCGATGATTAACGAAGTGGTGCGCTGTCTGGAAGAAGGCATTATCGCCAGCCCGGCAGAAGCGGATATGGCGCTGGTGTACGGTCTGGGCTTCCCGCCGTTCCACGGCGGCGCGTTCCGCTGGCTGGATACGCTCGGCAGCGCCCGCTACCTCGATATGGCTCAGCAGTATCAGCACCTCGGCCCGCTTTATGACGTGCCGGAAGGTCTGCGTAACAAAGCGCGCCATAACGAACCCTACTATCCAGCAGTCGAGCCAGCCCGTCCGGTTGGCGCGCTGAAAACGGCTTAAGGAGTCACAATGGAAAAGGTTGTCATTGTTGATGCGATTCGCACCCCGATGGGCCGTTCAAAAGGCGGCGCGTTCCGTAACGTGCGGGCGGAAGATCTCTCCGCGCACCTGATGCGTAGCCTGCTGGCGCGTAACCCGGCGCTGGACCCAACAGCGCTGGACGATATCTACTGGGGCTGCGTCCAGCAGACGCTGGAGCAGGGCTTCAACATCGCCCGTAACGCGTCTCTGCTGGCGGAGATCCCGCATTCGGTTCCGGCGGTTACCGTCAACCGCCTGTGCGGTTCGTCAATGCAGGCCCTGCACGACGCGGCGCGCATGATCATGACCGGCGACGCGCAGGCCTGCCTGGTGGGCGGCGTGGAGCACATGGGCCACGTGCCGATGAGCCACGGGGTCGATTTCCACCCGGGCATGAGCCGCAACGTGGCGAAAGCCGCCGGTATGATGGGCCTGACCGCCGAGATGCTCTCCCGCCTGCACGGCATCAGCCGTGAAATGCAGGATGCCTTCGCCGCGCGCTCGCACGCCCGCGCCTGGGCCGCCACGCAGTCCGGCGCCTTTAAGAATGAGATTATCCCAACCGGCGGCCACGACGCAGACGGCGTACTGAAGCAGTTCAGCTACGACGAAGTGATCCGCCCTGAAACCACGGTCGAAGCGCTTTCTGCCCTGCGTCCGGCATTTGATCCGGTCACCGGCACGGTAACGGCGGGCACCTCGTCTGCCCTGTCCGACGGCGCCGCCGCAATGCTGGTGATGAGCGAAAGCCGCGCCCGCGAGCTAGGCCTGACCCCGCGTGCCCGCGTGCGTTCGATGGCGGTCGTGGGCTGCGATCCTTCCATCATGGGTTACGGTCCGGTTCCGGCGTCAAAACTGGCGCTGAAAAAAGCGGGATTAACCGCCAGCGACATCGATCTGTTCGAAATGAACGAAGCCTTCGCCGCGCAGATCCTGCCGTGCATTAAGGATCTGGGCCTGATGGATCAGGTAGACGAGAAGATTAACCTCAACGGCGGCGCGATTGCCCTCGGCCACCCGCTGGGCTGCTCCGGGGCGCGCATCAGCACCACGCTGATTAACCTGATGGAACGCAAAGATGCCCAGTTTGGTCTGGCAACAATGTGTATCGGGTTGGGTCAGGGTATCGCAACGGTATTTGAGAGAGTGTAATAAAAAGCCGGGCTGCTTTTGCCGCCCGGCATGAGTTTAGTTGCCGTTCTTCCCGCCTGTCAGGGGCGGGTTTTTTGCATTATTGCAGCAGCGAAATATCCGCCACGCGCAGGAACAGCTCACGCAGCTTCTCAAGCATAGAGAGACGGTTAATACGCAGCTCTTTATCTTCCACGTTCACCATCACTTTCTCGAAGAAGGCGTCGATCACGTCACGCAGCTCCGCCAGCTCCACCAGCGCTTCCTGGTAGCGGCCTTCCGCGAAGTACGGTTCCAGCTTGTCACGCAGCACGACAACCTGCATCGCCAGAGCGATCTCTTCCGGCTCTTTCAGCGTCGCGGCGTTTACGCGCTCGTTCAGCGTCTCGTCGGATTTCGCGAGGATGTTCGAGACGCGCTTGTTGGCCGCGGCCAGGGCTGATGCCGCTTCCAGCGTACGGAAGTGCGATACCGCCTTCATTCGCGCATCGAAATCTGCCGGACGGGTTGGACGACGCGCCAGCACCGCCTGAATGGTATCGACGCTGTAGCCTTCGTCCTGATACCACGCGCGGAATCGACCGAGCATAAAGTCGATAACATCATCAACAACCTTCGCATTGGTCAGCTTGTCGCCGTACAGACGCACCGCTTCTTCAGTCAGCGTTTGCAGATCGAGGTTCAGGTTCTTCTCAACGATGATACGCAGCACGCCCAGCGCGGCACGACGCAGCGCGAACGGGTCTTTGTCGCCTTTTGGATGCTGACCGATACCGAAGATACCCGCCAGGGTGTCCATCTTATCGGCAATCGCCACGGCGCAGGCAACCGGGTTAGACGGCAGATCGTCACCGGCAAAGCGCGGCTGATACTGCTCGTTCAGGGCTACCGCCACATCTTCCGCTTCGCCATCGTGACGCGCGTAGTGCATGCCCATGACGCCCTGGGTGTCGGTAAATTCGAACACCATGTTGGTCATCAGGTCACACTTGGAGAGCAGGCCCGCGCGGGTGGCGTGGTTAACGTCCGCGCCAATTTCACGGGCAATCCAGCCGGACAGTTCCGCGATACGGTCGGTCTTGTCGCGCAGCGTACCCAGCTGCTGCTGGAACAGTACGGTTTGCAGACGCGGCAGGTTATCTTCCAGACGTTTTTTACGGTCGGTATTGAAGAAGAACTCGGCATCCGCCAGACGCGGACGCACCACTTTCTCGTTACCGGAGATAATCTGGCTCGGATCTTTGGATTCGATATTCGCGACGAAGATGAAGTTTGGCAGCAGCTTGCCGTCGTTGGCGTAAACCGGGAAGTACTTCTGGTCACCCTTCATGGTGTACACCAGCGCTTCTGCCGGAACGGCGAGGAATTTCTCTTCGAACTTCGCGGTCAGCACAACGGGCCATTCAACCAGAGAGGTGACTTCTTCCAGCAGGCTGTCGCTCAGATCGGCGTTTCCGCCAATCTTACGCGCCGCTTCTTCTGCGTCCGCTTTAATTTTGGCTTTACGCTGTTCGTAGTCAGCAATGACCTTACCGCGCTCCAGCAGGATCTGCGGATACTGGTCGGCATTGTCGATGGTGAACTCTGGCTCGCCCATAAAGCGGTGGCCGCGAATGACGCGATCGGACGCCACGCCCAGAATGGTTGCCGGAATAACGGTGTCGCCCAGCAGCAGGGTTACGGTGTGAACCGGACGCACGAAGTGAACGTCGGACGCGCCCCAGCGCATCAGCTTAGGAATCGGCAGCTTAGCCAGCGAGGTCGCGATCATGTTCGGCAGCAGCGCTTCTGCGCTTTCGCCTTTCACATGGGCACGATACAGCAGCCATTCACCTTTATCGGTTGTCAGACGCTCGGCCTGGTCAACGGTGATGCCGCAGCCGCGCGCCCAGCCTTCAGCCGCCTTGCTTGGCTTGCCTTCCGCGTCGAACGCCTGGGCAATCGCCGGGCCACGTTTTTCGACTTCACGATCCGGCTGGGACGCCGCCAGATTTGCCACCTTCAGCGCCAGACGACGCGGGGCAGCAAACCACTCAATTTTACCGTGCGCCAGGCCGGCGTTATCCAGCTCAGCAGTGACGTTCGCAGCGAAAGACTCAGCCAGGCTGCGCAGGGCTTTTGGTGGCAGCTCTTCGGTGCCGATTTCCACCAGGAAAGTTTTCTCAGACATGGCCGCCTCTTATTTGTTTCGGTTGCACATCGGGAAGCCAAGGGCTTCACGGGACGCGTAGTAAGCTTCTGCAACGGCTTTGGTCAGGGTACGAATACGCAGAATGTAGCGCTGACGTTCAGTCACGGAGATTGCTTTGCGGGCATCCAGCAGGTTGAAGCTGTGGGCGGCCTTCAGAATACGCTCGTAGGCAGGCAGCGGCAGCGGAGTCTCCAGCGCCAGCAGCTGCTGCGCTTCTTTCTCGTACTGCTCGAAGCAGGTGAACAGGAAGTCCACGTCCGCGTATTCGAAGTTATAGGTGGATTGCTCCACTTCGTTCTGATGAAACACGTCGCCGTAGGTGGTTTTACCCAGCGGGCCGTCGCTCCAGACCAGGTCGTAAACGCTGTCTACGCCCTGAATGTACATTGCCAGACGTTCCAGACCATAGGTGATTTCACCGGTGATCGGCTTACATTCCAGACCGCCAACCTGCTGGAAGTAGGTAAACTGGGTCACTTCCATGCCGTTCAGCCACACTTCCCAACCCAGACCCCAGGCACCCAGCGTTGGGTTCTCCCAGTTGTCTTCCACGAAACGAATGTCGTGAATGGTCGGATCCATACCCAGCTCTTTCAGTGACCCGAGGTACAGTTCCTGAATATTGTCTGGTGATGGCTTAATCACCACCTGGAACTGATAGTAGTGCTGCAGACGGTTCGGGTTTTCGCCGTAACGGCCATCGGTCGGACGACGGGATGGCTGCACGTAGGCGGTCGCCATTGGCTCTGGCCCTAACGCGCGCAGGCTGGTCATCGGGTGTGAGGTGCCTGCGCCAACTTCCATGTCCAAAGGTTGAACAATGGTGCAGCCCTGACGAGCCCAGTAATCCTGTAAGGTCAGGATCAGGCCCTGGAAGGTCTTGGTATCAAACTTTTGCATAGTATTTCGTGCTGGATACGTGTGGATTTAAATGGAAGGGATCAGTATACCCGCTGGCTGCAAGATATACAGTACGAAACGGGGTTGTTTAAGATAAATTGGGGAATAAGGCGCGTAGCCAGAACCTGTAAGGGCTCTGGCTGCTGATTATGCAAGCAGTTTAGCGCATTGAGAGATGTAAAAACTGGCCGTCTGCATCAAAAGAGCAGACAAAGCCCTCTTTACGTGCAGTATAGCCTTTAAGCTCATAGCTGCCCTGAAAGCGCTCAAAGCCGGTCACGTTTATTTTCTGTGCATCGGCGTTATAGCGGTGAGCCGCCCGATCTTTGCACAGCTGCTCCATGTTCAGGGAGCGCTCCGGGCTGATTTTTCCCTGCTGCGCTTTTTGTGCAGGTGCCTCCTCAGAAGCACTACATCCCGCTAATAAAAGCAGCAGAAAGAGTGACGCCCCACGCTTCATCATCATTTTTATTACCGCCCTGGCCAGTGGCTGTTATTTTTAGTAGCAATACGTTTATAGAGTAAAGTCCTTCATTCTGCGAATCTCGCCTGCTCCCTACAAGATAGCCTGGCTAAACTCAGAATTTTCCAAGGGAAAAGATTTACCCAAACGCAGTCACACTTTCTTTATCAGGAATACAGAGGAACTGATGCAGTCAAAAATTAACTGGATTGATAACCTGCGGGGAATAGCCTGTCTGATGGTGGTGATGATCCACACGACGACCTGGTATGTCACAAACGCGCACAGTATCAGCCCCGTTAACTGGGATGTCGCCAATATCCTGAACTCGGCCTCCCGCGTGAGCGTCCCGCTGTTCTTTATGATTTCCGGTTTTCTCTTTTTTGGCGAGCGGAGCGCGCAGCCGAGACATTTCATCCGTATCGCCTCGTGTCTGCTTTTCTACAGCGCCATTTCTCTGCTCTACATTACCCTGTTCACCTCAATTAACGCCGGCCTTTCCCTGACCAACCTGCTGCAAAAGCCCGTGTTCTATCATCTGTGGTTTTTCTTCGCGATAATCGTCATTTATCTGGTTTCACCGTTAATTCAGGTAAAAAACGTCAGCGGTAAAATGCTGCTGGCGATGATGGTGGTCATCGGGATTGTGGCGAACCCGAATACCGTCTCGCAGAAAATAGCGGGCTTTGAGTGGCTGCCCGTCAATCTCTATATCAACGGCGACACGTTCTACTACGTGCTGTACGGCATGCTGGGGCGCGCCATTGGCATGATGGCCACGCAAAAGCGGGGAATGAACTGGCTTTGCGCGGCAGCGTTTATCGCCAGCGTGTTTATTATCTCTCGCGGGACGCTGCACGAGCTGCAATGGCGCGGCAACTTTGCCGATACCTGGTATCTGTACTGCGGTCCGATGGTCTTTATCTGCGCGGTTTCCCTGCTGACCCTGGTGAAAAACACCCTGAACGAACGTCCGCTTCCGGTGCTGGGGTTCATCTCACGCCACTCGCTGGGCATTTACGGTTTTCACGCGCTGGCGATCCACGCCCTGCGTACGCGCGGCTTTGAGCTTAAAAGCTGGCCGGTGCTGGATATTGTCTGGATCTTTACCGCCACGCTGGCCATCAGCCTGTTGCTCTCGATGCTGCTGCAACGCATCGATACGCGCAGGTTTGTGAGCTAACCCGGTTGAAGGCTGGCAGGCCGGGTAAGCGTTAGCGCCCCCCGGCTCCTGTTTATGACATTAGCGGCAAAAGCTGCTGATAGATTTTGCGGAACACGTCCCGTCTTTCGGCATAGCGGGCGTGGTTTTTCGCATCGGGAAGATGCTGCTGTTCAAGCGGCAGCTGCGGCAAAAGCTGGTTCAGTGGCTTATCCGGGTTAAGCGCAATTTGCGCCAGTCGCGCCGCACCGAGCGCAGGGCCGACGTCTCCCCCGGTGCGGTAGTCCAGCGTGAGTCCGCTGATATCGCAAAGCATTTGCCGCCAGTAGCTGCTGCGCGCACCGCCCCCAATGAGCGTAATGCTGGATGGCTTCAGGCCACAGTCATGCACCACATCCATTCCGTCCGCCAGCGCATAACCGACACCTTCAAGCACCGCGCGCGCCAGCTCCGCCGGGCCGTGCTGATGGGTAAGACCGAAGAATACCCCTTTCGCTTCCGGATTGTTGTGCGGTGTCCGCTCGCCGGAAAGATAGGGTAAAAACCAGACCGCACCGGCATTTTCATCCGCCTGCTGTGCCGCTGCGATAAGCGCAGGGACGTCCGCCATTCCGGTGAGCTTCGCCGCCCAGTCGAGGCAGGACGCCGCGCTCAGCATCACCGACATCAGATGCCATTTTCCCGGCAGCGCGTGGCAGAAGCTGTGTACAGCACTTTCAGGGTTACTTCGATAGCCGTCACTCACGGCAAAATAGACGCCAGAAGTGCCGAGTGAGAGCATGGCCTGCCCTGCGTCCACCATCCCCACGCCGACGGCACCCGCCGCGTTATCGCCACCGCCGGCAACAACCGGCACGGCCGGCATATTCCAGCGTTCGGCAATGGATGGCTGCAAAGCGCCCGTTATTTCACTGCCTTCGAACAGCGCAGGCATGTGCTCGCGCGTCAGATGGCAGGCATCGAGCATCGCCTCGCTCCAGTCCCGTTTCGCCACGTCGAGCCACAGGGTGCCGGCGGCGTCAGACATATCGCTGGCAAAATCCCCCGTCATGCGAAAACGCAGGTAATCTTTTGGCAACAGAACCTTCGCCACCTGACGAAAAACGTCGGGTTCATGGCGCTGCACCCACAGTAATTTGGGGGCCGTGAAGCCGGGCATCATCAGGTTGCCGGTGATGTCGCGGGACGTAGGCACGCGCTCTTCAAGCAGCGCGCACTCTTCTGCACAGCGCCCGTCATTCCAGAGAATCGCCGGGCGCAGGACGCGGTGCTGGCTATCCAGCAGCGTGGCGCCATGCATTTGCCCGGCAATGCCCAGCGCTTTCACGTCGCGCAGGCTGTGCTGCTCGCCCAACGCTTTCAATGCGCGATCCGTCGCCTGCCACCACTGCTCCGGATCCTGCTCAGACCACAGCGGATGCGGGCGTGAAACCTGTAGCTTTTCAGACTGCGTTGCGACTACCTCGCCCTGCTCGCTTAACAGGATGGCTTTCACACCCGACGTGCCAAGATCGATCCCGATATACATTGCGGTGACTCCTTTGACAAAAATGCCCGGCAGCGCGCGGCGAGCCGGGCCTGTGTTTTTACTTATCGAACAGATAGTGATTAACCAGGTTTTCCAGCAGCTCCTGGTGTCCGCTCTGATGCTGCGGCGCCAGCTGATGCTGTTCAGCGTACTTCGCGATCTCCGCAAGCGATAACTGACCTTTCAGTATTTGCTGGCCCAGCTCACTGTTCCATCCGCTGTAACGCTTCGCCACGCGCTTATCCAGCTCTCCGTCTTCAATCATACGGGCCGCCACTTTCAGCGCCAGCGCCATCGTGTCCATCGCCCCAATATGGCCGTAGAACAGATCGTATTTGTCGGTACTCTGGCGACGCACTTTGGCGTCGAAGTTCAGGCCGCCGGTGGTGAAACCGCCCGCTTTGACGATTTCGTACATCACCAGCGCATTCTCTTCCACGCTGTTCGGGAACTGGTCGGTGTCCCAGCCCAGCTGCGGGTCGCCACGGTTCGCATCCACCGAGCCGAAGATACCCAGCGCAATCGCAGAGGCAATTTCGTGATGGAAGGAGTGGCCCGCCAGGGTGGCGTGGTTAGCCTCAATGTTCACTTTGATCTCTTTTTCCAGACCAAACTGCTTCAGGAAGCCATACACGGTGGCGACATCGTAGTCATACTGATGCTTGGTTGGCTCCTGCGGTTTTGGCTCAATCAGCAGCGTGCCGCGGAAGCCAATTTTGTGTTTGTGATCCACCACCATCTGCATGAAGCGGCCAATCTGCTCGCGCTCCTGACGCAGGTCGGTATTGAGCAGCGTTTCATAGCCTTCGCGACCGCCCCAGAGAACGTAGTTCTCGCCACCCAGCTGATGCGTGGCGTTCATCGCGGTCACGACCTGAGTAGCCGCCCAGCTAAAGACTTCCGGGTCCGGGTTGGTTGCCGCACCCGCGCCGTAGCGGGGGTTAGTAAAGCAGTTAGCGGTACCCCAGAGCAGCTTCACGCCGCTTTGTTGCTGTTTTTCAGCCAGCACGTCGACCATCTGCGCAAAATTGTTCAGATACTCCTTCAGCGACGCCCCTTCCGGCGACACGTCCACGTCGTGGAAACAGTAGTACGGCACGTTCAGCTTATGGAAGAACTCGAACGCGACGTCGGCTTTACGCTTTGCCAGCTCGATGGCCTCGCCCGGCTGCTGCCAGGGGCGGTCAAAAGCGCCCACACCGAACATATCGGCACCGTTCCAGCAGAAGGTGTGCCAGTAACAGGCGGCAAAGCGCAAGTGATCTTCCATGCGCTTACCCAGCACCAGCTCATCCGGGTTGTAATGACGAAATGCTAAAGGATTGGTCGTTTTCGTGCCTTCGAAACGAACGCGATCGAGTTGGTCGAAATAAGCTTGCATATTGAGCTCCATAATCAGGGTATGCGGCGTGGTATTGCTTCTGGAGTAATAGTGAATAGACATTTTGGGTTGCTCAATTACGTTATTTCACACTGCTATTGAGAGAATGCACAACTGTGCGCTGGCTCGCAAAATAATGTGCAGACAAACTATTTTTCGGCGCATATTCCAGAATCAAATGTAATTAATAGGTTACGCTTTTTAAAATCCGATCGCGGTCATAAATTCAGAAATAAACCAAATATCGTAATGAGAAGATAAAAATCTGTAATTGCCAGCAGGCCTTTCCACGTTAAAAATTTGCTGCGTCTCAGCAGTGAACGTTTCTTTTATCTCAGCTACACATACCCTACAAAAAGGCCTAATAATTATGAAGATAAAGAACCTGACCCTAACGCTCTGCACTACTCTCCTGCTTGCAAGCTTTGCCGGGCACGCCAAAGAGGTCAAAATCGGCATGGCGATTGACGACTTACGCCTGGAGCGCTGGCAAAAAGATCGCGATATCTTTGTTAAAAAAGCGGAATCTCTCGGTGCGGAGGTGTTCGTTCAGTCCGCTAACGGCAACGAAGAGACGCAAATGTCGCAAATCGAGAATATGATCAACCGGGGCGTCGATGTGCTGGTCATTATCCCGTATAACGGCCAGGTATTAAGCAACGTGGTGAAAGAAGCTAAACAGGAAGGCATAAAAGTTCTGGCCTATGACCGCATGATTAATAATGCGGATATTGATTATTATATTTCGTTCGACAATGAGAAAGTCGGTGAATTACAGGCTAAAAGCCTGGTGGCTAAAGTGCCGCAGGGAAATTATTTCCTGATGGGCGGCTCGCCGGTGGATAACAACGCCAAGCTGTTCCGCCAGGGGCAAATGAAAGTGCTTAAGCCATATATCGACGAGGGCAAAATTAAGGTCGTCGGCGACCAGTGGGTTGACGGCTGGTTACCGGAAAACGCGCTGAAAATCATGGAAAACGCGCTAACCGCGAATAATAACAAAATCGACGCGGTGGTAGCCTCTAACGATGCCACGGCGGGGGGCGCCATTCAGGCGCTGAGCGCTCAGGGGCTTGCCGGAAAAGTCGCTATCTCCGGCCAGGATGCAGACCTTGCGGGTGTGAAACGCATTATCGCGGGCACCCAGACCATGACGGTTTATAAACCCATCACCGAGCTTGCCAATACGGCCGCTGAAATTGCCGTTGAGCTGGGCAATGGCCAACAGCCTAAAGCAGATGCAACGCTAAATAACGGCCTGAAAGACGTGCCTGCTCGCCTGTTAACCCCTATTGAAGTCAACAAAGAGAATATTGACGCCACGGTGGTAAAAGACGGTTTCCATAAGAAGAGTGAACTGTAATCCAGCGCAGCCCCTGCCCGGCAGGGGCGCATCGTTCTGCCCTGTTCATCTGTCGGGCTATGTGGAGCAGTTATGTCTTATTTACTTGAAATGAAAAGCATCACTAAAGCCTTCGGGGCGGTGAAAGCCGTCGACAATGTAAGCCTGCACCTGAACGCTGGCGAGGTACTCTCCCTGTGCGGCGAAAATGGCTCGGGGAAATCCACCCTGATGAAAGTGTTGTGTGGGATCTACCCGCACGGCAGCTACGAGGGCGAAATCGTTTTTGCCGGTGAGGTGCTCCAGGCCACGCACATTCGCGATACCGAGCGTAAGGGCATCGCCATCATTCACCAGGAGCTGGCGCTGGTGAAGCACCTTACCGTGCTGGAAAATATCTTCCTCGGGGCCGAACTCTCGCGCCACGGCGTGCTGGATTACGACACCATGACGCTGCGCTGCGAAAAGCTGCTGGCGCAGGTGAGCCTTACCATTTCACCGGATACCCGCGTAGGCGACCTGGGTCTGGGCCAGCAGCAGCTGGTGGAGATTGCCAAGGCGCTCAATAAACAGGTACGCCTGCTGATCCTCGATGAGCCGACCGCCTCGCTCACCGAACAGGAAACTGCCGTACTGCTCAACATCATCCGCGACCTGCAACATCACGGCATCGCCTGCATCTATATTTCGCACAAGCTCAACGAGGTCAAGGCCATTTCAGACACCATCTGCGTGATCCGCGACGGGCAGCACATCGGCACCCGTGAAGCGGAAGGCATGAGTGAGGATGACATCATCACCATGATGGTAGGCCGCGAACTGACCGCGCTATACCCCAACGAACCGCACGCCATCGGCGAAGAGATCCTGCGCGTGGAAAACCTGACGGCGTGGCACCCCGTCAACCGCCACATCAGACGCGTAAACAATATCTCCTTCTCGCTGCACCGCGGTGAAATTCTCGGCATTGCGGGTTTAGTGGGTGCCGGACGGACCGAGGCCGTGCAGTGTCTGTTTGGCGTCTGGCCCGGACGCTGGGAAGGCACAATCTATATCGACGGCCAGCCGGTGAAAATCGACAGCTGCCAGCAGGCCATTGCCAAAGGCATTGCCATGGTGCCTGAAGACCGCAAAAAAGACGGCATCGTGCCGGTGATGGCGGTGGGAAAAAATATCACGCTGGCGGCGCTCGGACAGTTTACCGGCGCGCTGAGCAGCCTGGATGATGCCGCAGAACAGCAGTGTATTCTCCAGTCGCTCGCCAGGCTTAAGGTGAAAACGTCCTCGCCGGAGCTGGCGATAGGGCGCCTGAGCGGCGGCAACCAGCAGAAGGCCATTCTGGCGCGCTGCCTGCTGCTTAATCCGCGCATTTTAATCCTGGATGAACCCACCCGCGGGATCGATATCGGCGCGAAGTATGAAATCTACAAGCTGATCAACCAGCTCGTGCAGCAAGGGATTGCCGTTATTGTCATCTCGTCGGAATTGCCGGAAGTGCTGGGGCTGAGCGACCGCGTGCTGGTCATGCACGAAGGGAAACTCAAAGCCAACCTGAACAACCAGAACCTGACGCAGGAGCAGGTGATGGAAGCTGCCTTAAGGAGCGAACGCCATGTCGAAAAGCAATCCGTCTGATATCAAAGTCGCTGTTCCGACGCCCGGTGCGTTCGCAGGACTTAAATCGCTGAACCTGCAAGTTTTTGTGATGATTGCAGCCATTATCGTCATCATGTTGTTCTTTACCTGGATGACCGATGGCTCCTATTTGAGCGCGCGTAACATCTCAAACCTGCTGCGTCAGACCGCCATCACCGGCATCCTGGCGGTGGGGATGGTATTCGTCATTATCTCCGCGGAAATTGACCTGTCGGTAGGGTCGATGATGGGCTTGCTCGGTGGCGTGGCGGCCATCTTTGACGTCTGGCTCGGCTGGCCGCTGCCGCTGACGATTGCGGTGACGCTGGTGCTGGGC
The DNA here is from genome assembly GCF_014930695.1 of Enterobacter cloacae complex sp. P40C2. Classification (NCBI taxonomy): domain Bacteria; kingdom Pseudomonadati; phylum Pseudomonadota; class Gammaproteobacteria; order Enterobacterales; family Enterobacteriaceae; genus Enterobacter; species Enterobacter cloacae complex sp. P40C2. The sequence continues at coordinate 18,590 of NZ_JADBRP010000018.1, forward strand.
CTGCTGCTTGGGGCATGGAATGGCTGGTGGGTAGCCTACCGTAAAGTCCCGTCGTTTATCGTCACCTTAGCGGGGATGCTGGCCTTCCGCGGCATATTGATTGGTATTACCAACGGCACCACCGTCTCCCCCACCAGCGCCTCCATGTCCCAGATCGGCCAAAGCTACCTCTCAGACGGGGTCGGCTTTACGATCGGCGTGGTTGGGATGATGGCGTTTATCGCGTGGCAATGGCGTGGACGCATGCGTCGTCAGGCGCTGGGACTGGTCTCCCCTGCTTCAACCTCGGTTGTTGGCCGTCAGGCGCTTACCGCCGTAATTGTGCTGGGGGCCATCTGGCTGCTGAACGATTATCGCGGTGTCCCGACGCCCGTTCTGCTGCTGGCGCTGTTGCTGTTAGGTGGGATGTTTATGGCCACACGTACCGCCTTCGGTCGCCGTATTTATGCCATCGGCGGCAATCTTGAAGCCGCGCGTCTGTCGGGCATCAACGTGGAGCGCACCAAACTCGCCGTCTTTGCCATTAACGGGCTGATGGTGGCCATCGCCGGGCTAATCCTTAGCTCGCGTCTGGGCGCGGGTTCCCCCTCCGCCGGTAATATTGCCGAGCTGGATGCCATCGCCGCCTGCGTGATTGGCGGAACCAGCCTTGCCGGGGGCATTGGCAGCGTGGCGGGTGCGGTAATGGGCGCATTTATTATGGCTTCGCTGGATAACGGGATGAGTATGATGGACGTGCCGACGTTTTGGCAGTATATCGTCAAGGGTGCCATTCTTTTGCTGGCAGTCTGGATGGACTCGGCCACCAAGCGGCGCGCCTGATAACAGTATCGTGACTAATTTGGGAAAGTGAACCATGTTTGAAAAGCGTCACCGCATTACGTTGTTATTCAATGCCAATAAAGCCTATGACCGCCAGGTGGTTGAAGGGGTTGGTGAATATTTGCAGGCGTCGCAATCTGAATGGGATATTTTCATCGAAGAAGATTTCCGCACCCGTCTGGAGAACATTAAAGACTGGCTGGGAGATGGGGTCATCGCTGACTTTGACGATCCCGTGATTGAGCAGCTGCTCAACGGCGTCGACGTCCCTATCGTGGGCGTTGGCGGCTCCTACCATTCGCCGGAACATTATCCCCCCGTCCATTACATCGCCACGGATAACCACGCCCTGGTCGAGGCCGCCTTTCTCCATCTAAAAGAGAAAGGCGTACATCGTTTTGCGTTTTACGGGCTGCCCGCCACCAGCGGAAAGCGCTGGGCGATGGAGCGTGAATATGCCTTCTGCCAGCTGGTGGCTCAGGAAAAGTACCGCGGCGTGGTGTATCAGGGGCTGGAAACCGCACCAGAAAACTGGCAGCACGCGCAAAACCGGCTGGCTGACTGGCTGCAAACGCTGCCGCCGCAGACCGGAATTATCGCCGTGACGGACGCCCGCGCCCGCCACGTACTGCAGGTATGCGAACATTTGCACATTCCGGTGCCTGAAAAGCTGTGCGTGATTGGTATCGATAACGAGGAGCTTACGCGCTATCTGTCTCGCGTGGCGCTCTCATCGGTGGCGCAGGGTACCCGTCAGATGGGCTATCAGGCCGCGAAGCTGCTGCACAGGCTGTTAGACAACGAGTCCCTGCCGCTTCAGCGGCAGCTGGTTCCGCCCGTTCGGGTGGTGGAGCGTCGTTCAACCGACTACCGTTCGTTAAACGATCCGGCCGTGATCCAGGCGATGCACTACATTCGTAACCACGCCTGCAAAGGGATTAAGGTCGATCAGGTGCTGGATTCGGTCGGCATTTCACGTTCGAATCTCGAAAAGCGGTTCAAGGAGGAAGTGGGCGAGACGATCCACGCCGTTATTCACGCGGAAAAGCTGGAGAAAGCTCGCAGTCTGCTGATCTCCACCTCACTGTCGATTAACGAGATTTCACAGATGTGCGGCTACCCGTCGTTACAGTATTTCTATTCGGTGTTCAGGAAAGAGTACGACACCACGCCGAAAGAGTACCGTGAACGGTACAGCGAAGTCCTGCTTTAGAAATAAAAACGCCTTCCGATGGAAGGCGTTTTTCATTACATATGCGCGGCAATCAGACGCTGGTTATCCTGGTACATTGAGAACAGGTAGTTGTTGTAGCGCTGTCCCTGGGTGGAATAACCTTTCAGCTTGTGGATCATCGCCGTAGCCGTCACTTCCTGATCCGCCTTACGCAGCTGCGCGCGCGACTTACGGAACGAAGAGTAGGCCGGGTGGGTGTTCAGATTCACCACATAGGCATGTACGGAATCTTTCACCGATTCAAACTGTGAATAGCCCTTCACCTTGCCTGGCGCATTGGTGCAACGACCTTTTGCGCATTTCATACCAAACAGGTTGTTGTTGCTGCGGGCCAGCTTCGAGGTGCCCCAGCCGCTTTCAGCGGCGGCCATCGTCGCGACCATACTGCCCGGAATGATGTCCACGCGCTCTAACAGCGAGTTCCACGGCACGCGACGCGTGTTCCCGTTCCACTTCACCTTATAGCGTTTGGCAATGTCTTTCAGGCGCGTACGCTCGGACGGCGACCAGCGGCTATCGTACTGTTTGGAGATCAGCCAGTTACGATCCGCCGTAATCGCGGCATTTTGACTTTTAATGTAAGGCATTACCGTCCGGAGAAACGCTTTTTTTCGTGGTGTCCCGGAAGGGTATTTTCGCAAATCAGGAAGTGAACTACTCTTTGCACTATTGCGAGAATACTCTTGTTTACTGCTAACCTTACTGCTTGTCGTCTTTATTACGTGGGCTTTCTTACTCGTTGTATCCGTGTGCGTCTTTGCAAGCACCTCACCTGAAAACGCCATGGTGAGTAACATGAGTATCGCGGCCCCATATCGTCGAATGGGAGTCGATATCATTAGGTCTCCTGGTCGGATATAAACATTCCAACACCTTATTTTGTTTAAAAATTTGAGAGCGGAATCTCAAATCATACCAAAAATAGTCCTCAAGAGCACGTATACAAATAGTCCAATTCCGAAACTATGTCATCCCGGACGTGCTCAATTAACCATCAATACTGAAAAAATGTGTGCGATATCGCAGATAACTGCCTAAATTTGCGCGGGATCACTCATCCCTTCGCGTCCTCCCGGCAGAAAGCGCCGCAGGAGGAGTTTTTCCCCTGAGCCGAATGGCACACTGGTTAAAAATGCCGCGACAGGAAAATGGAATGAAACGCACTGCATTAGCTTTTCTGATGTTACCCGCACTCGCCCATGCCGGCTGGTCATCGCCGGGGTTTGACGCGTTTAGCGCTGAAGGTACCGGCGTCTTTACCGGTCAGGCAACGCTTGCGAAGGGTACCCGTCCGCTGACGCTGAGTCTTGACAACGCGTGCTGGCAGCCGACGGGCGCCATTAAGCTCAATGAAATGCTGTCGCTCAAACCGTGCGAAGGCACGCCTCCTCAGTGGCGGGTATTCCGTGACGGTGATTACCAGATGCGTATCGATACGCGTTCGGGAACGCCAACCCTGATGCTGACGGTGCAAAGTGCGGCCCGGCAGCTCGTCGCAAACGTCATTCGCCAGTGTCCGAAGTGGGACGGGAAACCGCTCACCCTCGACGTGGCTGACACCTTCCCGGAAGGAACGGTGGTGCGTGATTTCTACAGCAAACAGACCGCAACCGTCCTGAATGGCAAAGTTACCCTCCAGCCAGCCGCAAACAGCAACGGCCTGCTGCTGCTTGAGCGCGCCGAAACCGACAAACCCGCGCCGTTCAGCTGGCAAAACGCCACCGTCTATTTCGTGCTGACCGATCGCTTTGTGAATGGCGATCCCGCCAACGACAACAGCTACGGCCGCCATAAGGACGGAATGCAGGAGATTGGCACCTTCCACGGCGGCGATCTGAAGGGGCTGACCAGCAAGCTGGATTACCTCCAGCAGCTGGGCGTGAACGCGCTCTGGATAAGTTCTCCGCTGGAGCAGATCCACGGCTGGGTTGGCGGCGGAACCAAAGGAGATTTCCCCCACTACGCTTACCACGGCTATTACACCCAGGACTGGACGAAACTCGATGCCAACATGGGCAGCGAAGATGATTTACGCCAGCTTGTTGATGAAGCGCACAGGCGCGGTATCCGCATCCTGTTTGACATCGTCATGAACCACGCGGGCTATGCGACGCTTGCGGATATGCAGGAGTATCAGTTTGGCGCGCTGTATGTGCAGGGCGATGAGCTGAAAAAAACGCTCGGCGAGCGCTGGACCGACTGGAAGCCAGGCGCGGGACAAAGCTGGCACAGCTTCAACGACTATATCAACTTCAGTGATAAGGCCGCGTGGGAAAAATGGTGGGGTAAAAAATGGATCCGCACCGATATCGGCGATTACGACAACCCCGGCTTTGACGATTTGACCATGTCCCTGGCATTTCTGCCGGACCTGAAAACGGAATCGACCACGCCATCCGGCTTGCCCAACTTTTATCAACACAAGCCCGATACCCGCGCGAAAGCGGTAGCCGGGTTTACGCCGCGCGATTACCTGACCCACTGGCTCAGCCAGTGGGTGCGTGATTACGGCATCGACGGTTTTCGGGTCGACACGGCAAAACACGTTGAGCATGGAGCCTGGCAGCAGCTGAAAGATCAGGCAAGCCAGGCGCTGGCCGCGTGGAAAGCCGCCAACCCCGACAAAAAACTCGATAATGCGCCGTTCTGGATGACCGGTGAATCCTGGGGCCACGGCGTAATGCAGAGCGATTATTATCGCCACGGCTTCGATGCGATGATCAACTTTGACTATCAGGAGCAGGCCGCGAAGGCGGTGGAGTGCCTGGCGGATATGGATTTAACCTGGCAGCAGATGGCCGAAAAGCTGCAAAGCTTTAACGTGCTGAGCTATCTCTCCTCGCACGATACGCGCCTGTTCCGGGAAGGCGGCCAGCGCGCCGCTGAGCTGCTGCTGCTGGCTCCGGGAAGCGTGCAGATCTTTTACGGCGATGAATCAGAGCGCCCCTTTGGCCCGACGGGCTCCGACCCGCTACAGGGCACCCGCTCGGATATGAACTGGCAGGACGTAACGGGTAAACAGGCTCTGACCGTCGCCCACTGGCAGCTTCTGGGGCAGTTCCGCGCCCGCCATCCGGCGATGGGTGAAGGCAAGCAAACCACGCTTTCGCTGAAAGACGGGTATGGCTTTGTGCGCGAACATAAGGGCGATAAGGTGATGGTGGTGTGGGCGGGGAATCAGTAGGTCGCCCCACTCACCCTAACCCTCTCCCCAAAGGGAGAGGGGGCTGCACGGCTCGTGCCTTTCACCAGAATGATTCACTACACAAATCCAAACCCACAAGATAAAACAACAAATCCGACCACACCTCCCGATTTGCACCAGGACGGTGCTGGCGTTATGGTGACTGCCTTTCATCATAAGCCCGACAGATCACCTGCTATGACGTTTTCACTTTTCGGCGACAAATTTACCCGCCATTCAGGCATTACCCGCCTGATGGAGGACCTCAACGACGGGCTGCGCACGCCAGGCGCCATCATGCTCGGCGGCGGAAACCCGGCTCAGATTCCTGAGATGAATACTTACTTCCAGACGCTGCTGGCAGACATGCTGGAAAACGGTAAAGCGACCGATGCGCTGTGCAACTACGACGGCCCGCAGGGCAAAACAGAACTGCTGACGGTGCTGGCGGCGATGCTGCGGGAAGAGCTGGGTTGGGATATCGAACCACAGAATATTGCGCTAACAAACGGCAGCCAGAGCGCGTTTTTCTACTTGTTTAATCTGTTCGCCGGACGCCGCGCCGACGGCACCACGAAAAAAGTGCTGTTCCCGCTGGCGCCGGAGTATATCGGCTACGCCGATTCCGGCCTCGAAGAAGACCTGTTTGTCTCCGCGCGCCCGAACATTGAGCTGTTACCGGAAGGCCAGTTCAAATACCACGTCGATTTTGAACATCTGCATATCGGCGAAGAGACGGGCATGATCTGCGTGTCGCGTCCTACCAACCCGACGGGCAACGTGATCACCGACGAGGAGCTGATGAAGCTGGATGCGCTGGCGAATCAGCACGGTATTCCGCTGGTCATCGACAACGCCTATGGCGTCCCGTTCCCGGGAATTATCTTCAGCGACGCGCGCCCGCTGTGGAACCCGAACATCATCCTCTGCATGAGCCTTTCCAAACTGGGCCTGCCGGGCAGCCGCTGCGGCATTATTATCGCGAACGAAAAGATCATCACCGCCATTACCAACATGAACGGCATTATCAGCCTGTCTCCTGGCGGGATCGGCCCGGCGATGATGTGCGAAATGATCAAGCGTAACGACCTGCTGCGCCTGTCGAATGAGGTGATTAAGCCGTTTTACTCTCAGCGCGTTCAGGAAACCATCGCTATTCTGCGCCGCTATTTACCGGAAGAGCGCTGCCTGATCCACAAACCGGAAGGGGCGATTTTCCTGTGGCTGTGGTTTAAAGATCTGCCGATTACGACGGAACTGCTCTATCAGCGCCTGAAAAAGCGTGGCGTGCTGATGGTGCCGGGGGATTACTTCTTCCCCGGGCTGGATAAGCCGTGGCCGCACACGCATCAGTGCATGCGCATGAACTACGTCCCGGACCCGGAAAAAATTGAAGCGGGCGTGAAAATTCTCGCCGAAGAGATTGAAAACGCCTGGCGCGAGGCCGGTTAATCAGACCTCAGGCCAGATTACGCAGCCGTTCAGCGCGTAATCTGGCAGGGTCGACGCAGCTCAACGCGCGGGTAGGACAGGCTTCAACGCAGGCGGGCCCGCCCTCGCGATGCGCGCATAAATCACATTTCAGCGCCCGAGCGCGTTCCGCCACGTACCGAACCTGCATCGCTCCGAACGGGCACGCCACCATACAGCTTTTACAGCCGATACAGCGCGCCTGATCCACCAGCCAGGCTTCGGCTGAGCGTCGGATTGCCCCCGTCGGGCAGACATTAGCGCAGGGCGCATCTTCACACTGATGGCAGCCCACGGCCGTAGTGAAGGTGCCACCCTTAACTACCCTGATGCGGGACGTCAGTGCATCTGGCGCAGCGGCATCCTGGTGCGACATCATGCAAGCCACTTCACAGGTGCGGCACCCGATGCATTTTTCAGGATCCGCCAGGATAAATCGGTTCATCAGTTACGCCTCGCGTGCAGTAAAACCCGGTTCTGCGCACATCATACAAAACGTCTGAGCCAGCGAAGGTGTTATGGGTCAAAGAGGAGGCGCTCAGCCGGAATTAATATGTTCCTTACAGTACCGTCGTTTCCAGACGGCGGGGGTTAAGCCGGTATGCTTCGAGAAGATTTGCCGAAAATAGCCCACGTCATTAAAGCCGCAGCGGGCTGCCACCTCGGTTAACGAGGCCGCATCGTTCAGCAACAGCTTTTCCGCCGCCCTGACGCGCTGGCGATGGATGGCCTCCGTCAGCGTTAAATGGAATGTCCGGCGAAATACGCGCCCCAGATAATCCGCATTGCAGTGCAGCGCTTTTGCCAGCTGCGAGGTAGACATAGGCAAATGAAATTGCGTGCGGATAAGCTGCCTGGCCTTCCACGCTATTGCCGCTCCCGCGTCATCCGCGTTGTCTTCATATCCCGGCGAGAGCGATATTTGCTGCAAAATTAACAGCAACATCATCTCCAGCGCCTGACTGCGATGTAATTTTTCCTGCTCGCTTAAAAACTGACGAAATAACGCTATGACATAATCGGGATCGCGCACGTGACAGTGTTGTTCTATCGCCAGCGGCGCCGCGTTCGGCAATGCGGGAAATCGTTCATCCAACTCAAAGTGCAGCCAGTAAAATTTCAGATCCTCGGGAAAATCCTCCACGCCCACGTGCCGTCGCTGCGGCCAGAGCAATAAACTCTCTCCGGCGTTAACCTGAAACTGCGTATTCTCCTCCTGGATCGTTAATGTCCCTTTTTCGACAAAAATAATCTCCCAGGAGGTTAATTTCCGGGCAGGATGACGCCCCACGCCCCGGGATATAAATAACCCGCCATTTTGTACCTTAATCGGAAGCGCTATGGATAAATTAAGCATGGATATTCATTTTTCCGCTTTTATGAGGGTGAATATTGCCTTTATTCCTTGATTATTAATAAATATCAGCTTAACGGCTCGATCAAACTCACACTTTTATCACAAGGTCGGAATCGTCACCTTTTTATACTTTTCCCTTCCCTTGTTGGTCTGCCCGTTGGATGCAGAATAAATGGGGTACCTACAAATACGATAAAAATCGTTAACGAGGAGTTACCCCATGACTTCCACACCGATTACAGAGGCAGAAGCTGCCAAACAGACGGTCGATGACCGGCTGTCAGTCCGCGAAAAAATTGGCTACGGCCTGGGCGACGCGGGCGGAACGGTAATTACCTGCCTGATCATGAATTTTCTGACCTTTTTCTATACCGATGTTTTCGGCCTGACTCCTGCGCTCGTCGGCACGCTGTTCATTGCCCTGCGGGTGTTCGACGCTATTTCCGATCCGGTGATGGGCGTGATTGCTGACCGCACCCAGAGCCGCTGGGGACGTTTTCGCCCCTGGCAACTGTGGGTTGCGTTGCCCATCGGGATCGTCGGCGTACTGACCTTCACCGTTCCGGAAGCCAGCATGGGGGTGAAAATCGCCTGGGCGTTCGGCACCTATTTACTGCTGTCTGTAGGCTATACCGCCATCAACGTGCCGTACTGTGCCCTGATCAACACCATGACCACTCGCCATAACGAGGTGATCTCCTGCCAGTCATGGCGTTTTGTACTGTGCGGCGTGGCGGGGTTTCTGGTCTCCGTTGGTCTGCCGTGGCTGGTCGCGGAGCTTGGTCAGGGCAATGCCGCCCGGGGCTATCAGCTGGGTGTTGGCGTGCTGTGCGCCATCGCCGTGGTGATGTTCCTGTGCTGCTTCTTCTGGGTGCGCGAGCGCGTCCCGCTGGCGCTGATGGGTAAATTCACGCTGCGCGAGCACCTGGCGGGCCTGCGTAAAAACGATCAGCTGCTGCTGATGCTGGTAATGTCGTTCCTGCTGATTAACGTCTTCAACATTCGAGGCGGCGGGTATATGTACTTCATTACCTACGTTCTCCAGGGCAGTACGGCGTATACCTCGCTGTTTTTCACCATGGTGACGTTTGCCGCCATTCTGGGCGCGGTGATCGTTAACCCGCTGTCGCGCCGTATTGATACCGTCAAGCTCTACTACCGCACCAACCTTGTGCTCGCCGCACTTGCGGCTGGTATGTGGTTCCTGCCGGGTGGTCCGGCGCACCAGACGCTCTGGCTGATCGTCATCTTAAGCAACGGCGTGATCCTGGGCTTCACCCTGCCGCTGCACTTCTCGCTAATGGCCTTTGCGGACGACTACGGCGAATGGAAAACCGGCGTGCGCTCATCGGGAATGAACTTCGCCTTCAACCTGTTTTTCATCAAGCTCGCGTGGGCGTCCAGCGCCGGGATCATCAGCCTGGTATTCATCGCCGTAGCCTATCAGCCCGGCTCCGGCAACCAGACGCCAGCCTCACTGCAGGGCATAACCGCCATGGAGACGCTGCTCCCTGCCCTTTTCCACCTGCTGCTGGCGTTCGCTATCCGTCGGTGCAGGCTTAACAATCCCACGATGTCGCGCATTGCTACCGACCTGCGCCAGCGTCATGTACCGTCCTGAGGAGAACGATATGTCCATAATGGAAGCCGACCTGCACAAGCTGAAAATCAACGACCCGTTTCTTGGTCAGTATCAACGCCTGGTTCGCGATGTGGTGATCCCCTACCAGTGGGATGCGCTGAACGACCGGGTGGCGGAGGCCGAGCCCAGCCATGCCATCACCAACTTCCGCATAGCGGCCGGTCTGGAACAGGGAGAGTTCTACGGAATGGTATTTCAGGACAGCGACGTGGCGAAATGGCTGGAAGCCGTGGCGTGGTCGCTGTGCCAGAAGCCCGACGCAGAGCTGGAAAAAACCGCCAACGAGGTAATTAAACTGGTCGCGGCGGCACAGTGTGAAGATGGCTACCTCAACACCTACTTTACGGTGAAAGCCCCCGAGGCACGCTGGACCAATCTGGCCGAATGCCATGAACTGTATTGCGCCGGACATATGATTGAAGCGGGCGTGGCCTGGTTTCAGGGAACCGGTAAGCGCGACCTGCTGGACGTGGCGTGCAGGCTGGCGGACCATATCGACAGCGTGTTTGGCCCTGGTGAAAGCCAGCTGCACGGCTATCCGGGCCATCCGGAAATCGAGCTGGCGCTGATGCGGCTGTACGACGTCACGCAGGAACCTCGTTACCTCAGTCTGGTGAAATATTTTATTGAGGAACGCGGCGCGCAGCCTCACTTCTACGATATCGAATACGAGAAGCGCGGCAGAACGTCGTACTGGAACACCTATGGACCGGCGTGGATGGTTAACGACAAAGCCTATAGCCAGGCGCATCAGCCGCTTGCGGAACAACAAACGGCCATCGGCCACGCCGTGCGTTTTGTCTATCTGATGGCGGGCATGGCGCACCTGGCGCGCCTGAGCAACGACGAGGGTAAACGCCAGGACTGCCTGCGGCTGTGGAACAATATGGCCCAGCGCCAGCTGTACATTACCGGCGGCATCGGCTCGCAAAGCAGCGGCGAGGCGTTCAGCAGCGATTACGATCTGCCCAACGATACGGTGTACGCGGAAAGCTGCGCCTCCATTGGCCTGATGATGTTTGCCCGGCGGATGCTGGAAATGGAGGCAGACAGCCGGTACGCCGACGTCATGGAGCGCGCGCTATACAATACGGTGCTGGGTGGAATGGCGCTGGACGGGAAGCATTTTTTTTACGTGAATCCGCTGGAAGTGCACCCGAAGACGCTGGCGTTTAACCATATCTATGACCACGTAAAACCGGTGCGCCAGCGCTGGTTCGGCTGCGCCTGCTGCCCGCCAAATATCGCCCGCGTGCTGACCTCGCTGGGACACTATATCTATACCGTTCGCCCGGATGCGCTGTTGATCAACCTGTACGTGGGGAACGACGTCGCCATACCGGTTGGGGATAAGACCCTGCAGCTGCGAATTAGCGGTAACTATCCGTGGCAGGAGCAGGTCAAAATCGAGATAACGTCGCCTGTTCCGGTCACCCACACGCTGGCCCTGAGGCTCCCGGACTGGTGCGCGCAACCGGCCGTTTCGCTGAACGGAGAAGCCCTTTCAGGCGAGGTATCCCACGGTTACGTTTACCTCAACCGACGCTGGCAGGAAGGCGACACGCTGACCCTGACGTTACCCATGCCGGTTCGCCGCGTGTATGGCAACCCGCACGTGCGCCAGCAGGCGGGGAAGGTCGCCATTCAGCGCGGGCCGCTGGTGTACTGCCTTGAGGAAGCCGATAACGGCGCCGGTCTGCACCATCTTTCTCTGCCTTCGGACAGCGAGTTCCGGGTGTTTGAAGGGAAAGGCATTTTCGCGCACAAGATACTGATACAGGCAGAAGGGAGCGGTTACCACGCGAAGGACACCGACGCGCTATGGCAATACGACCGCTCACCGGTACAACGTCAGCCCCAGACGTTGACCTTTATACCCTGGTTTAGCTGGGCAAACCGGGGAGAAGGAGAAATGCGCATATGGGTTAATGAAGGCTGAACAGCTGCGGCCTGTTGCCCTCACCCTCTCTCACGGGAGAAGGAGTAGGCCAGCTCAGGCCGTTCACGGACGGCCTGAGCCGGAAGTTTAAAACAGCCCCAGCGGTTTATCGGAGTAGCTCACCAGCAGGCATTTGGTCTGCTGGTAATGTTCCAGCATCATCTTATGGGTTTCTCGTCCGATGCCCGACTGCTTGTACCCGCCAAACGCCGCGTGAGCCGGATAGGCGTGGTAGCAGTTGGTCCATACGCGTCCGGCCTGAATGCCGCGCCCCATCTTATAGGCCAGATTACCGTTACGGCTCCAGACGCCCGCCCCCAGGCCGTACTGCGTGTCGTTGGCGATCTCCAGCGCCTCCTCCATCGTTTTGAAGGTGGTTACGGCCAGCACCGGCCCAAAAATTTCCTCCTGGAAAACACGCATGTTGTTTTTACCGAACAGGATGGTCGGCTCAAGGTAATAGCCCTCCTGTAAATCGCCGCCCAGCATCTTGCGGCGGCCGCCGGTCAGAACGTCGGCGCCCTCATTCTTACCAATATCGATGTAGTTGAGGATGGTTTCCAGCTGGCCATGCGATACCTGCGCCCCCATCTGGGTGACGTTATCGAGCGGGTTACCGCTGCGAATCGACTCCACGCGCCTGATTGCCCGCTCCATAAAGCGCTCATAAATGGACTCCTGCACCAGCGCGCGGCTCGGGCAGGTACAGACTTCGCCCTGGTTAAAGGCAAACAGCGCAAACCCTTCCAGCGCCTTGTCGAAGAAGGCATCTTCTTCATCCATCACGTCGGCAAAGAAGATGTTTGGCGATTTCCCGCCCAGCTCCAGCGTGACCGGAATGATGTTTTGCGTCGCGTACTGCATGATCTGCTGGCCCACTTCCGTTGAGCCGGTGAACGCCACTTTGGCGATACGTTTTGAGGTTGCCAGATACTCGCCAATCTCTCCCCCGGCCCCGTTGACCACGTTGATGACTCCCGGCGGCAACAGGTCGCCAATCACCTCCATCAGCAGCAGCACCGAAAGCGGCGTTAAGCGTGCGGGCTTCAGCACAACGCAGTTCCCCGCCGCCAGCGCCGGGGCCATCTTCCAGCTCGCCATCAGCAGCGGGAAATTCCAGGGAATGATTTGCCCCACCACGCCGAGCGGCTCGTGGAAGTGATACGCCACGGTGTCGCTGTCCACCTCGCTGATCCCGCCCTCCTGGGCGCGAATGCAGGACGCAAAATAGCGGAAATGGTCAATCGCCAGCGGGACGTCCGCCGCCATGGTTTCCCGGATCGGCTTACCGTTGTCCCACGTTTCCGCGGTCGCCAGCAGCTCCAGATTCTGCTCCATGCGATCGGCGATTTTGAACAATATGGCCGCCCTGTCCTGAACGGAGGTGTGCGCCCATTTATCTTTCACCTTATGCGCCGCGTCCAGCGCCAGATCGATATCCCGCCTGCCCGAGCTGGCAATTTCACACAGCGGCTGGCCGGTGACGGGCGTCAGGTTGGAATAGTATTCACCGTCGACGGGTGCCACCCAGTCGCCGCCGATAAAGTTGTCATAGCGGGGCTTGAGCTTAAGGGGAAAACCATACTCGCCAGGCTGGATGCGCGATGAGGGAGGATTGTTTGTCATGTCCGTCTCCTTGCTGTTGGTGTACAACAAGGGTAGTTCCGGCAGGTGATTTTCTCGCCAGTCGGTAACGGGTTTACGAGCCGTATCACGGATTACCGTACTTTACGTTTCGTTTCTGCCGCCGGAGCCATACTTAATAGCTCAAGGGCTCATGAGGAACGATGCAATGCAGCTATTTATCGGCTTTGACGTGGGTGGAACCCATATCAAACACGGCGTAATTAACGAAAACGGCGAAGAACTGACATCCGATGAATATGATACGCCTGACGATGAAAGCACCTTCAAACAGAAGTGGAAGGCCGTGGTGGATGAGTACAGCCGGGAACATGACATCGTCGGAATCGGCGTAAGCTTTCCAGGGCATATCAATCACCACACCGGCGAAGCGGCTAAGGCCGGGGCGCTGGATTACCTTGACGGGGAAAACCTGTGCGAACTGTTCGCGGAGCTGACCGATCTCCCTGTGACAATCGAAAACGACGCCAACTGCGCGGCGCTGGGCGAGCGCTGGCAGGGCGCGGGTAAAGACTATGAGCATTTCGTCTGCATCACCATCGGTACCGGCATCGGCGGCGGTATCGTCATGGAGGGCGATCTCTACCGCGGGTCGCACTACCGGGCGGGTGAGTTTGGCGTGCTGCCCGTGGGCAATGAGGGCGAGCCGATGCATGAAGTGGCGTCTGCCAGCGGCCTGATGAAAGCCTGCCGCCGCGCGCTGGCCGTGTCGGAGGACGAAATGCCTGACGGTGAGGAGCTGTTTAAGCGCATGGACAGCGACGTGCACCTGCGCGAGGCCATTGAAGAGTGGGCGCACTGTCTTTCGCGCGGCGTTTACAGCGTGATCTCCATGTTCGATCCGCAGGCGGTGCTGATTGGCGGCGGCATTAGCGAGCAGGAGAAAATCTATCTCCTACTGGACAAATATCTACAGCGATTCGAGGAGTGGGAAGCGCTCCGGGTGCCCATCCTCCCCTGCGAGCTGGGTAACCAGGCGGGAAGGCTGGGCGCGGTCTGGCTGGCTAAACAGAAGCAGGCGCGCAGCGCTTAGCGCTTACGGGAACAGCTGCGCGTCGCGTAACACATGGTCATTGCCCCGGCGACGCGTAAACCCGATGCGGTTGAAGTACTCCAGGATCTGAATCGCCAGCTTGCGCCCCACGTTCAGCCGATCGCGGAAGTCGGCGGCGCAGGTCGATCCGCGCTCCCGATCCAGCTCCCGGATCAGGTTCGCGAACGCCACGATCCGATCGTTGCGGTAATAACGATCTTTCACGATCGCCACAATCATGCCCTGCTGCGCCGCATGGCGCAGCACCTGACGCATCAGCTGCTCATCGGTACCGGTTTCACGCGCCAGATCGCGCACCCACCAGGGTTCATCGCCAAACAGCGCCGCCACTTTCTGCCAGACCGCTTCCTGGTCGGCGGTAAAACCGGCCTTGTGATCGGGCAGGTGCAGCCAGCCGTGGTGGCTTGCGATCGCCCCGCTGGCGCGCATGTTTTCAATCAGCAGCAGCACCAGCGCGTCGTCTTCCATCGGCAACGCCATGCGCCGCAGACGTTCACGGCCCGGGCCTGGCTCATCCTGATGCTGTTCGTGGTAGGTCGCCAGCGTGCTCAGCACTTTGCGCTGCCAGCCCGCCGCCACCGGCGCATTCAGCAGGCTGTTACCGGCCTGAATAAAGCCGGGCTCCTGCGTCAGGAGGCGCAGCCCTTCGCCGCTGAGCTGGCGCGCCCAGGCGAACGCGGTCAGATCCACCGCACCGCGCTCAAGATGGGCATCTAACGCGGATTTATCATCATGGGCCCTGGCCAGCGCGGCCAGCCACTGTAAATACTCGGGCTTACGCTTGCCGCGACGGGGCGGATTCAGCATCACCACGCGGGCGCCCGCCAGGGTTTCGCGGGCGGAGATGTCGCGCAGAACCAGGCGGTCGTTATCCGCAAGCCAGAGCGGGGAATCGAACACCAGCTCGGCGAGATCGTTTTCCAGCAGCGACACGCGGCCGGTGATATGGCTGGCCGCGTGGTGAATGTGCAGCGGCTGCCACTGGGCCAGCGGCGTGTGGGTCTGAAGAGAGACGATCGCCCGCTCAGACGGCTCTGGCGGGGCGTCAGACATCAGCCAGTCGCCGCGGCTGAGCTGCTCTTTCTCCGCATCACCCGCAATGTTCAGGGCGATACGCTGCCCGGCGTGGGCCCGCTCTACCGGCTGGTTTTGCGCATGAAGCCCGCGCACGCGCATGGGTTTATTAATGCCCGTCAGCCACAGGGTATCGCCCACGTTAACTTCCCCGCTCAGCGCGGTGCCGGTTACCACCAGCCCCGCCCCCTTAACGGTAAACGCCCTGTCGATGGCCAGGCGGAAGCGGTGATGGCCGGCATGCTCACGAGACGGGATCTGCTGCAAATGGTCGCGAAGGGCGTCGATACCGCGCCCTTCTGTCGCCACGGTGACAAAAAGCGCAGCATCCATAAAACCATATTCGCGTAGCGTCGCCTGCACCTCAGCGCGTACCTCGTCGATACGCGCGTCGTCCACGCGGTCCGCTTTGGTGAGGGCTACGGTTATCTGCGGGTTTCCCGTCAGCTGGAGGATCGCCAGATGCTCGCGCGTTTGCGCCATCACGCCGTCGTCGCACGCAACCACCAGCAAAGCGTGATCGATACCGCCCACGCCCGCGAGCATATTGGAAAGAAACTTTTCGTGGCCGGGCACGTCAATAAAGCCCAGCACGCGGCCATCGGGCTGCGGCCAGTAGGCATAGCCCAGGTCAATGGTCATGCCGCGCTTTTTCTCTTCCGGCAGACGGTCGGCATTTACGCCCGTAATCGCCTGCAGTAACGTGGTTTTGCCGTGGTCAACGTGACCGGCGGTGGCAATAATCATTTCAACATCATCTCCAGAAACCGCACTTCATCTTCAAGACAGCGTAAATCCAGCCACAGGCGACCATCACCGATACGGCCAATGACCGGCGTCGGTAAGGTGCGCCAGCGCGCCGACAGCGCCTCAAGCTGGCTTCCGCGCCCGTCGCGCGGGGTGAACGTCAGCGCTTCGCTCGGCAGCCGGTCCACGGGCAGCGAGCCGCTGCCAATTTGCGAAAGGCAGGGTTCACTCCGCACCTCGAACTCAGGGTAATGCGGCGCAACCTGCGGCAGCAGCCTTTGCGCCTGCGCGCGAATGGAAGCCGCATCACGGCTTAACAACCGCAGCGTGGGCAGGCGGTCAGCCAGTTTTTCCGGATGCAGATAGAGCCGCAGCGTCGCTTCCAGCGCGGCCAGCGTCATTTTATCGGCACGCAGGGCGCGCTTCAGCGGGTGCTGCTGTAGCTGCGCGATCAGCTCGCGCTTGCCGACAATAATTCCCGCCTGTGGCCCGCCCAGCAGCTTGTCGCCGGAGAAACTGACCAGGCTCACGCCTGCGGCGATCGCCTCCTGCACCATTGGCTCTTTCGGCAAACCGTACTGGCGCATATCCACCAGCGAACCGCTGCCCAGATCGACAATGACCGGCACGCCGAGCTCGCGCCCGATGGCGGCCAGCCCGGCTTCTTCCACCGTTTTGGTAAACCCTTCGATGTGGTAATTGCTGGTATGCACCTTCATCAGCAGCGCGGTGTTCTCATTTACCGCGGCGCGATAATCTTTTGCATGGGTGCGGTTGGTCGTGCCCACCTCATGCAGCGTGCATCCCGCCTGGCGCATCACATCCGGAATACGAAACGCCCCGCCAATTTCGACCAGCTCGCCGCGGGATACTACAACCTCTTTCCCGCTCGCGGTGGCCGCCAGCATCAGCAGCACCGCCGCCGCGTTGTTATTCACAATGCAGGCATCTTCCGCGCCAGTAATCTGGCAGAGAAGATCCGCCAGCGCGCGATCGCGATGCCCGCGCCCGGCGCCGTCCAGATCGTACTCCAGCGTCACCGGCGAGCGCATGGCCTGGGCCACTGCCTCAATGGCGTCTTCCGCCTGCTGTGCCCGGCCGAGATTGGTGTGCAGTACCGTGCCCGTCAGGTTAATAACGGGGCGCAAGGCGCTTTGCGCGTGCTCGCTCAGCCTGCGTTCAACCTCCTGCACCCACCCCGCGCACCAGCCGGGAAGCGCGTTTTCAGCCTGAATATGGCGACGCGCGTCGCCCTGAAGCTGGCGTAGCATGTCGACCGTCGCAGCGTGGCCGAACCGCGCCAGCACCGCGGCAATGTTCGGATCTCGAAGCAGACGATCGGTAGCGGGGATCTGGCTGTAGAGGGAATGATGAGTAGTCATGAATGCGCCTGGCGAGTAAATATCTTCCCCCCTCCCGACGGGAGAGGGAGTTAACATGTGGGGGGATTGTACCGCCTCCCGCCAGGAAGTGTTATAACCCGCGTCAAGCCTTTGGTGGTTCAGTACGGGCAAAACTTTCGCGCTGGAAGAGCGTCTCCGCGAGTTTGACCAGCAGGGGACGATCCACGCACCAACCGGGAGAGACGCGGCGGAAATTGAGGTAGCCAATGGCGCAGGCGATGGCAATCGTCGCCAGATTCAGGC
Source organism: Enterobacter cloacae complex sp. P40C2 (assembly GCF_014930695.1). Taxonomy (NCBI): domain Bacteria; kingdom Pseudomonadati; phylum Pseudomonadota; class Gammaproteobacteria; order Enterobacterales; family Enterobacteriaceae; genus Enterobacter; species Enterobacter cloacae complex sp. P40C2. The sequence goes on from NZ_JADBRP010000018.1 coordinate 36,403, forward strand.
TATCGCTTTGAATTTTGCCGTCGCGGATCAGCTGTTCGCACATATCGAGGCTGCGGCTGATTTTTTCACGCTGGCGCAGCAGTTCGTTCTCTGACTGCTGTGCGGCAGGCCTTGCCTGCTCGCGCACGGAGGCTAGCGCCGCATCCATAATACCATCCGCCAGGGCCTCGATTTGCTTCATCGCCAGCGCCGCTTTGGGATCCGCTGGCAGCATGGCTGGCGCAACGCCGAGCAGCTCGACGTACTCCGCAATAATCGGGGAGTCAAACCAGTAGTCGCCCTCGTCCGTTACCAGCGCCGGAACTTTCCCCAGCGGGTTGTACTGCGCAACGCCGTTCTCAGCGCTGTACGGCTGTTCATTCACAAATTCAAATTCGATCCCTTTCTCCAGCAGGAGAATCGAAATTTTACGCACGAAAGGACTGGTATAACTGCCGATGAGTTTCATTGCTTATCCTTAATGCCCACAAAGAGGTCAGTATGGATCAAGCCGGGAAAAAAGGCAGGCAGGCGTATCGCATTCCTGCCCTTAGGTGATACGGGAGAAATCTGCATAAAAATATTTTGTGAATTCAGTCACAACTCGAAAACAAAGCGCCAACCTGACAATGTGATAATCATCACAAAAAAGCGCCTGTTCTGATGAAATTTCGTGCGATGTATTTTTTTTACACACCTGATATGTGATCACGATCACTTCATTAATATCCTCACCCCCTACATTTACGTGACGACGATCACACAAAATCTCGCTGTCTGGACAGTTGAACGATTCAGTGCCAGATTTCACAGCATCAGAACAGGGCCCGGCTACCTCTGCCGCCGCACATTAACGATAAACCTCGGGCCGCAAGCCTAAGCGTAAACATAAGAAGGGGTGTTTTATGTCATCCGATTTCAAGATCAAAGTTCAAAGCTTTGGTCGTTTCCTCAGCAACATGGTGATGCCAAATATCGGCGCGTTTATCGCGTGGGGTATTATCACCGCATTGTTTATTCCGACAGGGTGGTTGCCTAACGAAACGCTGGCGAAGCTTGTTGGCCCAATGATTACTTACCTGCTGCCGCTGCTCATCGGTTATACCGGTGGTCGTCTGGTAGGCGGTGACCGTGGCGGCGTAGTGGGTGCCATCACAACCATGGGTGTTATCGTCGGTGCGGATATGCCGATGTTCCTCGGCGCGATGATTGCCGGTCCTCTGGGCGGCTGGGCCATTAAGAAATTCGACGTCTGGGTTGATGGCAAAATCAAGTCCGGCTTCGAAATGCTGGTGAACAACTTCTCCGCGGGCATCATCGGGATGATCCTCGCGATTCTGGCGTTCCTCGGCATTGGTCCGGCCGTTGAAGTGCTGTCCAAGCTGCTGGCGGCGGGCGTTAACTTCATGGTGGCGCACGATATGCTGCCGCTGGCGTCTATCTTTGTTGAACCGGCGAAAATCCTGTTCCTGAACAACGCCATCAACCACGGTATCTTCTCGCCGCTGGGTATTCAGCAGTCTCACGATCTCGGCAAGTCCATCTTCTTCCTGATTGAAGCCAACCCGGGTCCGGGCATGGGCGTTCTGCTGGCATATATGTTCTTCGGTCGCGGCAGCGCGAAGCAGTCTGCTGGCGGCGCGGCAATCATCCACTTCCTGGGCGGTATTCACGAAATTTACTTCCCGTACGTGCTGATGAACCCACGCCTGATCCTGGCCGTTATCCTCGGCGGTATGACCGGCGTGTTCACCCTGAGCGTGCTGGGCGGCGGTCTGGTCTCTCCGGCTTCTCCAGGCTCTATCCTGGCGGTGCTGGCGATGACCCCGAAAGGCGCCTACTTCGCCAATATCGCGGCGATCTGTGCGGCCATGGCGGTCTCCTTCGTTGTCTCTGCCATCCTGCTGAAAACCAGCAAAGTGAAAGAAGACGACGATATCGAAGCGGCAACCCGTCGTATGCATGACATGAAGGCGGAATCCAAAGGAGCGACCCCGCTGGCGGCCGGTGATGTCTCTAACGACCTGAGCCACGTGCGTAAAATCATCGTTGCCTGCGATGCCGGTATGGGTTCCAGCGCAATGGGTGCGGGCGTGCTGCGTAAGAAAGTGCAGGATGCGGGTCTGACCAACATCTCCGTTACCAACAGCGCGATTAACAGCCTGCCGCCGGACGTTGACCTGGTCATCACGCACCGCGATCTGACCGAACGCGCCATGCGTCAGGTGCCGCAGGCGCAGCACATTTCCCTGACCAACTTCCTGGACAGCGGCCTGTACTCCAGCCTGACCGAACGTCTGGTGGCGGCGCAGCGCCATGAAGATAACGAAGTGAAGGTGCGTACCAGCCTTCAGGACAGCTTCGACGAGAGCAACGCGCACCTGTTCAGGCTGGGCGCAGAAAACATCTTCCTTGGCCGCACCGCGACCAATAAAGAAGAGGCCATTCGCTTTGCCGGCGAGCAGCTGGTGAAAGGCGGCTACGTTCAGCCTGAATACGTTGACGCCATGCTGGAACGCGAAAAACTGACCCCAACCTACCTGGGTGAATCCATCGCGGTGCCGCACGGTACGGTTGAAGCGAAAGACCGCGTGCTGAAAACCGGCGTGGTGTTCTGCCAGTATCCGGACGGCGTGCGCTTCGGTGAAGAAGAGGACGACATCGCCCGTCTGGTGATTGGTATCGCCGCTCGCAACAACGAGCACATTCAGGTGATTACCAGCCTGACCAACGCCCTGGACGACGAAACCGTCATTGAGCGTCTGGCCAATACCACCAGCGTGGAAGAAGTACTGGCACTGCTTAACAAATAACAGCGTCTCCTCCCTCTCCCCTCCGGGGAGAGGGCTAGGGTGAGGGGATAACGTTTCTCACCCCAGCCCTCTCGGGTAAAAACATTGATGAAGGTTAACACTATGAAAGCATTACATTTTGGCGCAGGTAATATTGGTCGTGGCTTTATCGGTAAATTGCTGGCAGATGCGGGCATTACCCTGACGTTCGCCGATGTGAATCAGGTGGTTCTGGATGCCCTGAATGCCCGTCATAGCTATCAGGTTCACGTGGTGGGTGAAAACGAACAGGTTGAAACGGTCTCCGGCGTGAACGCGGTCAGCAGCATTGGCGACGACGTGATTGACCTCATCGCGAGCGTCGATCTCGTCACCACGGCAGTGGGTCCGGTGGTGCTTGAGCGTATCGCCCCGGCGATCGCAAAAGGCCTGGCGAAGCGTAAGGCGCAGGGTAACGACGCGCCGCTGAACATCATCGCCTGTGAAAACATGGTGCGCGGCACTACGCAGCTGAAAGGCCATGTACTTGCGGCTGTCGCAGACGAAGACAAAGCCTGGGTTGAAGCGCACGTCGGGTTTGTGGATTCCGCCGTAGACCGCATCGTCCCGCCGTCCGAATCCGCCACTCACGATCCGCTGGAAGTCACCGTGGAAACCTTCAGCGAGTGGATCGTCGATAAAACCCAGTTTAAAGGCGCGCTGCCGACCATTCCGGGAATGGAATTAACCGATAACCTGATGGCATTTGTCGAACGTAAACTCTTCACGCTGAACACCGGGCATGCTATAACCGCGTACCTCGGGAAATTGGCCGGTCACCAGACTATTCGCGACGCGATCCTTGATGAGAACATCCGTGCGGTGGTCAAAGGGGCAATGGAAGAGAGCGGCGCGGTGCTGATCAAACGCTACGGTTTTGATGCTGACAAACATGCAGCATACATCCAGAAAATCCTCGGTCGTTTTGAAAACCCGTATCTGAAAGATGACGTTGAGCGCGTTGGGCGTCAGCCGCTGCGTAAACTGAGCGCGGGCGATCGCCTGATTAAACCGCTGTTGGGCACGCTGGAGTACGGCCTGCCGCACGCTAACCTGGTGAAGGGCATTGCCGCGGCGATGCACTACCGCAGCGAGCAGGATCCGCAGGCGATTGAGCTGGCCCAGCTGATTGACAGCAAAGGCGCGCAGGCTGCGCTGGCGCAGATCTCCGATCTGGAAGCCAGCAGCGACGTGGTTGCGGAGGCGGTAAGCGCATATAACGCAACCAAATGATGCAGAGTCCGGCGCAGGTTAGCCTGCGCCCGAATAACAGATTGTCAGATATGCAGGCAATAATGGAACAAACCCAGGCCTTTGAAAATCGTGTGCTTGAGCGTCTGAATGCTGGCAAAACCGTACGAAGTTTCCTGATTGCCGCCGTCGAGCTGTTAACCGAGGCGGTGAACATTCTGGTGCTTCAGGTGTTTCGCAAAGACGACTACGCGGTCAAGTATGCTGTAGAACCGTTACTGGACGGAGACGGACCGCTGGGCGATTTGTCGGTGCGGCTGAAGCTGATCTATGGTCTTGGCGTGCTGAACCGACAAGAGTATGAAGACGCCGAGCTGCTGATGGCGCTGCGCGAAGAGCTGAATCATGACGGTAATGAATACACCTTTACCGATGACGAGATTCTGGGGCCCTTCGGCGAACTGCACTGCGTATCCGCGCTTCCCCCCTCACCTCAGTTTGATAAAAGCGACCCTGAGCTGTACGCGATGCAAAAGCAGCGTTATCAGCAGGTTGTCCGCTCCACCATGGTGCTTTCCCTGACCGAGCTGATTTCTAAAATCAGCTTAAAAAAAGCGTTTCAGAAGTAAGCCCGCACACATTGGTGTATCCTTCCCTGTAAATCCCCCGTTTTCAGAGTTATTTGTCATGAAAGAAGTCGAAAAGAACGAAATTAAACGCCTGAGCGACCGCCTGGATCTGATCCGCCACCAGATGGCCGACCTCTCTCTGGTCGATGCCGCCGAGAAGTATGCCGAGCTGGAAAAAGAGTCCGTGAAGCTGGAAGCGGAAATCGAGCGCCTGCGCGAAGTGAAAGGCCAGAAGCTGAGTAAAGAAGCGCAGAAGCTGATGAACATGCCGCACCGCCGCGCGATCACCAAAAAAGAGCAGGCCGATATGGGCAAGCTGAAGAAAAGCGTCCGTGGCCTGGTGGTGGTGCACCCGATGACCGAGCTTGGCCGCGAAATGGGCCTGAAAGAGATGACGGGTTTTAGTAAGACCGCATTCTGATCCCGCTTCCCCTGCCGCAGCGGCAGGGGAAACTCAGTTGTAAATCAGGTTAAACGTGGCCATCGCATCCGCTTTTCCAGCCGTCACGTTCTCTTCCGTCTGAATATAATGCGCATCAAACCAGAAGGTCTGCGTCTGGTTATCGCCCACCTGCCCAAGCGCCGATACCTGCGGGGTGTTCCACGGCACCACCTGCCCCTGAACCGCACCGGTATTGTCGCCGTAAAGCAGTTCGATTCCGACGCCGCTGGCGCTGTCCTGCTGCTTCGTTAACGCCAGCGCCCGATCGTTGCCCGGCGCGGTATCGCCGAAGAAGCCCATCTTCACCGTCGTGTTATTTTCACAGGTCACCGGAATGCTGAAGCGTCCGCCTCCGGCGCGGGAGCCAGTGCCGTGAAATTCACGCTGGCTTACGGTTCCCATCGGTACCAGAATGCTGCGGGATCCAACGGAACAGCTGGTATGCCTGACCGTGAAGCTGGCGAGACGGATCTGCACCGGCGTCGCGACGTTAGTCGCGCTGGCTTTGTTTTCTCCCGCCTGCAATATCAGCGATCCGACGTTTTGCTCCTGGGAGTTGGCGTTATCGTCAGGCATGGCGCTGGTCGTCGGGATTTTGTAAAACACCACCCAGAACTGCAATTTATACGTTGGGGCGCTGGCAAAGGCTGGATTCTGTGAGGCATCGCAGATACGCCGGGACTCGTTGCCGTCTACCGGGCTGGTGCCGTCAATATACCGCACGGCATCCGCACCACAGTACTGCTGCTCGCGGAACCCGAGCGCGTAGCCGATGCCGTCAATCTGGGTTTTGTAGACGTGCCGCGACGCACCGTCTTCCCCCATCACGGTGCCGACGGGGTTATCCTGCTCGACAAATCCGATACTTCGCCAGGCGTCATTTCCGCCATCGCAGCTGTAGAAATCCGCCCCGGTAGACTGTATCGGCGCGGAAACCGGCGTCCAGTCCGCGGTGCCGGGAGCATATCCAATGGCGTAAGGTACCTGGACAACCCACTGATTGCGCGTGGTGCGACAGGGCGAGGCCTGAGCGTGCGCGTGAAAACTCAGCATGCCAAAAAGAGAAAGCAGACTGAGATAGAAAATCCATTGAATAAAGTGACGCATGATATTCCCCTAGTGGCACTCAAGAGACAGCGTAGCGATGCCGGGGGCCATATGAGCCGCCCCCAGCCTGAACGGCGTCTGGCACTGACGCGGCTCCCCGTCTTCATACCAGGTTACGCGCAGCGTGCCGCGCTCCGGTACTCCGCTCAGGTAAGCCTGGCCGCCGTCAGCCACCATGCTTCGGTTGGCTGAACGGCGGTTTTGCTCCACCACCTCGGCCTGCGCGCCAAACGGCAATGGCTCGCCGTGGTATCGCAGGGAGAACAGCACGCGATAGCCAATGTGCGTTGCGTAATTGGCCAGCACCACCGCGCCGCTGGTGGGAACGAGCGTCAGCCCGCTCTGCTCAACGTCGACGTTTTCGCCAAGCGTCGCCGTATCAAGATTGACGGTATTCTTACGATAGGCCGAAAGCGCGGGCATGACCGCGTAGCCGCGGCTGTCGGTGTGGATGCCGCTGTAGCCCTCCGGCTCAACGTTCGCCGCGCCCGGCACGCGCAGGATGGCGACGCTATCGCCCAGCGGCTGGCTGAGCGTGACGCCATACCGGGTGGCGATAACGCCCCCGGCGAGGCCGAGACTGGCATTATCGCCGTTTCGGCTGCGGTCGTAACCGAGGCTTACGTTGCCGTAGCCGCCGTTGTATTGCAGCGCCAGGCTGGTGCTGTCGGCTTGTCCCCCGCTGGCTTTACTCTGCTGAACGCTGTAGTTGAGGTTGCGGTTCGCCAGCGCGCTGCCGTTGAGTGAAACCTGCTGCGTGGACATCCCACGGTTATTTTTATTGATGAAGTAGCTGACCGAACTGCCCGGCAGCCAGTTACCGAGCGGGACGTTGATGTTAAACGACACGGTGCGATCGGGATGTTGCTCACGCGCTGAGTCGGTGTAGTCATACCCCGCTCCCCATGAAATGCCCCGCCAGCTGGTGTACCAGCCAAGGTGTATGGTTTTGTCCTGCCCGGAGGTATGCCAGTAATCCTGCATCCACGCCGAAACGCTAAGGCTGCCGAACTCCCCCAGCGTCTGGGAGAAGGTTATTTGCGAGCGGCTGCGGCGGTTATTGAGCCGTAGCTGCTGGCTGTCAGACTGATTCAGCTCGCTAAACTCATAAAAGTTGCGCGAGGCATAGCGATAGCTCGCCAGGTTGAAGGCGGTGCCGGTGGTATTAAAATCCTTCTGATACTGAACGCGCCACGCCTGCCCCATTACGCTTTTGCCGTCAGGTAAACGGCTTTTTGCCAGCGTATCGTCAACGCCCAGCGAGCCGAACGCGCCAAACCCTCTGCCCACGCCAATGGCGCCGGCCTGGTAGTTATTCGCGGTACGAAAGCCGCCGTACACCGTCATACTGGAGAACAGGCCGTAGAAAAAAGCGCCTTCAACAAAGTCCGGCGACCGGGCATCGCTGGCGCCGGAGTGAAAGCGTCCGGCATTGAGGCTGTATTTCAGGCTGCCTTGGCGGCGCATAAACGGCACCGCAGAATAAGGCTGGGTAAATACGCGTTTCGAGCCGTCGCTTTCGGTGATAGTCACCTGCAAATCGCCGCTTTGCGCGCCGGGAAACAGATCGTTAATAACAAACGGCCCGGCGGCAACCCAGGTTTCATATATCACATAGCCATTTTGCGAAACGGAAACCCTGGCATAGCTGTGCGCGACGCCGCGGATTGTCGGCGCGAAGCCGCGCTGGCTGTCGGGTAACATGCTCTCGCTGGACGAGAGCTGAACCCCGCGAAACGCCACGCTATCGAACAGATCGCCGGCAGTCCAGGCATCGCCGATCCGCAGCTGGCTGTTCAGGCTGCGAATATCCCTGCTCAGCCAGCTGCTTTGTGACTGAAAACGATTGCCGCCCGCGTTGCTGTAGCTCCAGGCCGACGTATTACGCAGACGCCACGGTCCCAGATTTACGCCGTTACGCAGGCTGAGGTAGCTTGACGTCGTGTCGCCGTTTTGATGATGGGCCTGCCCGCCCGTGAGGCTGTAATCAACAAATGCCGCCGGAATACCGTCATCCCACTGCGAGGGGGGCACATAGCCACGGCTGCGGTGCGTCATCGCCGCCTGCGGCAGGCTGATAAACAGGCGCTGCTGGTTAAAATCATAGGAGGTTCGCGCCGCCGGGATAAAATCGGCGATATGCGTGAAGGTTTCTCCCTCGTGCAACCGGGAAAGCGCCGGGATCGCCCCCACATTCACCCCGAGCGCCTCCAGCAGCGGCACGCTAAGCACGGGCTGCAGGCTGCCTTTCTCATTGACGAAGGTAAGCTCCTGATGCCGTTCCTCGCGTCCGTTAACCTCAATCGTTACGAGCCACGTGCCGGGCATCTGCCCGCCCTTTTCGGAGAAATAGTGCAGATCCGCCGTTTTCTGTTCGGCAGAGGAGAGCTCCAGCGCGGCGGGATCGAAATAATCCTCGGCCCATCCTGTGCGGCTGAAGCTGAGCAGCAGCACCGACAGTGGCGCATAACGAAACAGGCGAGAAGGCATGGTTTAAAGAGGCTGCGACCGGGTAGCGGTAATCGCGCCAAAATCATTTATAGCCGACCAGGTAACGCTGCCGGAGGCTGGCACAGGCCATTCGCGGGTTTCGCCTGGGCCGATCATGCCCGGTTGCTCAATTTTATGCCCCGAGACGCTGAGGCGATAAAAAGAGACGAAATACGGCGTCGGGTTGGTGGCCTTAAGCCCTTTTGGCGTATGTGAAAACCTCACCTTTTGCCAGGCCGTTGCGGCATCGCCTTTCAGGTTTTCAGGGCGGTAGAATATTTTAAATTTCGATTTAACGTTAATTTGTAATTCGTTGCTGCTCTCTTTTGGCTTTGGCGCAATGGCTTTTATATCGAGCCAAAATACGGATTCGCGATCTGCGGGCAGCGGCGCGCCGGTATATTGAATACGCAGCGTATTGGTCTGATCCGGATCAAGCCTGAACAGCGGCGGCGTGACGATAAATGGCGCGGCGTGATTTTTCCCTTCGGCGTCATTCTCAACCCACGACTGAATCAGATAGGGAACTGCACTTTCCATATTAGAAACAGAAAATGCCACCTCCTTGCTGTTTTGCGGGTATACGATCCGTGTCCCGCCCATTACTACGCCTGCGGAAACTGACGCAGAGCTAACCATTAATGCAGTGAGCATAATATACGATAAACGTTTCATCTCTATTATCTCTGGAGGTGGCTGAAAAAAATCAGTTATAAACCATCAGGAAGTTGGAAACGGCGTTGACATCACCCGCTTTGATTTCCGCTCCATCTTTGTCCAGTGCGGCATAGAACGTTAATTCTGCATTGCCTTTTTCATCTGGTGCGGTGGTTTTTGAAACCGTGCCCGGCTTAATAGCCGTGCTGCGGTCGCTGTTATAAAGCTTCACCCCGACGCCCGTCGCCATGCCCGTGCCAGGCGTAACCTGCAGCAGCGAGTCATCTTCCGCATCTTTATTTCCGTCAAACAGCACCGCAACGGATTCAACCGTTTCCGGGCATTTTTCGACGTTGATTTTGAACTCACGCGGCGTTGTTTCGACGTGCTCATCGAAGTAGCTCTTCGCCCACGCCCCAAGGTCTACGGTTTTGTTTTTTGACGCTGGAGTAATATCACAGGAAATAAGGGTTATCTTACCGGTGAAGTTGATTACCCCGCCTGTGCCCTGCGTACCTGCGCCTGTATCCAGGTTAGTATTGACACCTGAATCATTGCTTGCCAGCACCGCCTGAGAAGATAACAGAAGCCCCGCCGCGGCAAATGCCAGCGCCACATTTTTGATTTTCATTTGAAAGTAAAACCCTCTGTAAATAAAACAGATATAGATTTGTCGTACCTGATCGAATAATCGCTATAAGAACTTAGAAACGTCACCAAAGGGTACTAATAGAGTTGGTGATGCGACCTCTTAGTAAAGCATGGGGTCCATCCCGATGTGATAATCCATATATTTTCCTTAAGCCATAAATGTATATCCCACAGGAGAGAAATACCCTAGGCAGAAAATAACAATGAATACTTTAAGGTTAAAAAAGGAATTTATTTTCTTCCGTAACGCAGCATCGACATAAATAGTAAATCAAATACCTAATAACGTCTACGTATCGAAAAGGGTGCAGCATGTTTTATAAACCTTTTGGAATTAACAGCAATGTAACAATTTTTACCTGTTTTGCTTACCCACAAAACTATTCCCGCCCTTCTAGTTCCGTTATGAAATTAAAAAAACAGTTGACTGATCAATGTTTGATCAATTTTTTTCAGATCATTATTAGGATGAAAAGTTAAAGCAGGAGAGACATCTTTGCGATTATTCTGCAAAAACAATTAAACGCAGAATTTTTCATTATTGATCAGCAATTGATCGTTTGTAATACGCTGTTAAAATCTATATGTGAAATTTATCTTAATTAAAATTTTTTGCTACATATTATATTTCGCATTTTTACCTAAAAAAAATTTATATTTCTCTTAAATAAATCATGCCGTTTACAAATTAGACCTTTATCGTAAACTCGAATAAAACAAAAACACCTTAGGCGATTAACGTAAATAGCGCAAACAGGCATTTTCATCATCATATTTTACCCGCCGTGCCCGCCCACGGTGGCGGAACGCTGCTCAACCCGCAGCCTACGTCTGCGTCATAAATGAACGATCTGCGCAGGCCTTTTGGTCCTACCAATCGACTCCAAAGCGAACCATCCTTCACAGTTTTACTGCTTCACTTCACAAAAGCATTGCTGAATGGCAACACTTGATTAACCATTCATTGTCATTACCCCTACATCACAATATTGGATGGACCACTTTTACACAGCGTGTGACGCAGAGATGAGCGGAGACTCACCCGCAGCGCAAGCCGTGTGGTCCTCAGGAGACCTGCATGAGCCTCTGGCAACAAAACTACGATCCGGCCGGGAATATCTGGCTTTCCAGCCTGATCGCATCGCTTCCGATCCTGTTCTTCTTCTTTGCGCTGATTAAGCTCAAGCTGAAGGGCTACCTCGCCGCGACGTATACCGTTGCCATCGCCCTGCTGGTGGCGCTGTTTTTCTACAAAATGCCGGTCGATCGCGCGCTGGCCTCCGTGGTGTATGGCTTCTTCTACGGCCTGTGGCCGATTGCGTGGATCATCATCGCCGCGGTCTTTGTCTACAAAATTTCGGTGAAAACGGGGCAGTTCGACATCATTCGCTCGTCGATTCTCTCCATTACGCCGGACCAGCGTTTACAGATGCTGATAGTCGGCTTCTCCTTCGGGGCGTTCCTTGAAGGGGCGGCAGGGTTTGGCGCGCCGGTGGCGATCACCGCCGCGCTGCTGGTCGGGCTGGGCTTTAATCCGCTGTATGCCGCTGGCCTGTGCCTGATCGTGAACACCGCGCCGGTGGCGTTTGGCGCGATGGGTATTCCGATTCTGGTGGCCGGACAGGTGACCGGGCTGGACAGCTTTGAGATTGGCCAGATGGTTGGCCGCCAGCTGCCGTTCCTGACCATTATCGTGCTGTTCTGGATCATGGCGATTATGGACGGCTGGCGCGGCGTGAAGGAGACCTGGCCTGCGGTAATGGTGGCGGGCGGTTCGTTCGCGATTGCCCAGTATCTCAGCTCCAACTTCCTTGGGCCTGAGCTGCCGGACATCATCTCTTCCCTGGTGTCGCTGGTCTGTCTGACGCTGTTCCTGAAACGCTGGCAGCCGGTGCGCATCTTCCGCTTTGCCGATATGGGCGCGTCGCACGTGGATCAGACGCTCGCCCGCACGGGTTATACCGCCGGGCAGATCGTCCGCGCGTGGTCACCGTTCCTGTTCCTGACCGCCACCGTAACGCTGTGGAGCATCCCGCCGTTTAAGGCCCTGTTCGCCCCGGGCGGCGCGCTGTACGACATGGTGATTAACATCTCCGTGCCGTTCCTCGACAAAATGGTCGCCCGCATGCCGCCGGTGGTGCACGACGCCACGCCGTATGCGGCGGTGTTTAAGTTTGACTGGTTCTCGGCAACCGGTACGGCCATTCTGTTTGCGGCTATCCTTTCCGTGGTGTGGCTGCGCATGAAGCCGGCCGCCGCCGTGCAGACCTTTGCGGCGACGATTAAAGAGCTGATGCTGCCGATTTACTCCATCGGCATGGTGCTGGCGTTCGCGTTTATCTCGAACTACTCCGGCCTGTCGTCAACGCTGGCGCTGGCATTAGCCCATACCGGTCACGCGTTTACCTTCTTCTCGCCGTTCCTCGGCTGGCTGGGGGTGTTCCTGACCGGTTCAGATACGTCCTCAAACGCCCTGTTTGCCGCCCTGCAGGCAACGGCCGCGCAGCAGATTGGCGTCTCGGATGTGCTGCTGGTCGCGGCGAACACCACCGGCGGCGTGACCGGCAAAATGATCTCCCCGCAGTCCATCGCCATTGCCTGTGCCGCGGTGGGACTGGTGGGTAAAGAGTCGGATCTGTTCCGCTTTACCGTTAAGCACAGCCTGATATTTACCTGCATGGTGGGCGTTATTACCACCCTGCAGGCCTATGTCTTAACCTGGATGATCCCATGATAGTGATGCCCAGACGCCTGTCCGACGAGATTGCCACTCGCGTGCGGGCGCTGATTGAAGAACAACAGCTGGAGGCGGGCATGAGATTGCCCGCCGAGCGCCAGCTTGCCGCCCAGCTTGGCGTATCGCGTAATTCGCTGCGCGAAGCGCTGGCGACGCTGGTCAGCGAAGGGGTGTTGCTGAGCCGTCGCGGCGGCGGCACCTTCGTGCGCTGGCAGCATGATGACTGGTCCGAGCAAAACATCGTTCAGCCGCTGAAAACGCTGATGGAAAACGATCCGGACTACAGCTTCGATATCCTCGAAGCGCGCCACGCCATCGAAACCAGTACCGCCTGGCATGCGGCGATGCGGGCAACCGAGGCCGACAAAGAGAAGCTCAAAGCCTGCTTTGAGGCCACGCAAAGCAGCGACCCCGATATCGCCTCCCAGGCCGACGTGCGTTTTCATCTGGCGATTGCCGAGGCGTCGCACAACGTGGTGCTGCTGCAAACCATGCGCGGGTTCTTCGACCTGCTGCAATCCTCCGTGAAGCAGAGCCGCCAGCGCATGTATCTGGTTCCGCCCGTGTTTGCTCAGCTGACCGAACAGCACGAAGCGGTGCTCAACGCCATTCTGGCCGGCGATGCCGAAGCTGCGCGTAAGGCGATGATGGCGCACCTGGGCTTCGTGCACACCACCATTAAACGATTCGATGAAGATCAGGCCCGACAGGCGCGTATTACCCGTCTGCCCGGCGACAGTGATATTTCCAGGGAGAACAAAGCATGATTATTTCAGCAGCCAGTGACTACCGCGCCGCGGCGCAGCGCATTTTGCCGCCGTTCCTCTTTCACTACATCGACGGCGGGGCGTATGCCGAATACACCCTGCGCCGCAACGTGGAAGATCTCTCGGAAGTGGCTCTGCGCCAGCGCGTGCTGAAGAATATGTCTGACCTGAGCCTTGAGACAAAACTGTTTAACGAGACGCTCTCCATGCCGGTGGCCCTTGCGCCCGTTGGCCTGTGCGGTATGTACGCCCGTCGTGGCGAGGTGCAGGCTGCCGCCGCGGCGGATGCCAAAGGCATTCCGTTTACCCTTTCCACCGTGTCCGTCTGCCCGATTGAAGAGGTCGCGCCGACCATCAAGCGCCCGATGTGGTTCCAGCTGTACGTCCTGCGCGATCGCGGCTTTATGCGTAACGCGCTCGAGCGCGCCAAAGCGGCGGGCTGCTCAACGCTGGTCTTTACCGTCGATATGCCAACGCCCGGCGCGCGATACCGCGACGCGCACTCCGGCATGAGCGGCCCGAACGCCGCCCTGCGCCGCTACTGGCAGGCGGTTACGCATCCGCAGTGGGCGTGGGATGTAGGCATGAACGGTCGTCCGCACGATCTGGGCAATATTTCGGCCTACCTCGGTAAGCCGACCGGGCTTGAGGATTACATCGGCTGGCTGGCGAATAACTTCGATCCGTCGATCTCGTGGAAGGACCTGGAGTGGATCCGCGAATTCTGGGACGGCCCAATGGTGATCAAAGGGATCCTCGATCCGGAAGATGCGCGCGACGCGGTGCGCTTCGGCGCGGACGGGATCGTGGTCTCTAACCACGGCGGACGCCAGCTCGACGGCGTGCTCTCTTCCGCCCGCGCGCTGCCCGCCATTGCCGATGCGGTGAAGGGCGATATCGCGATCCTGGCCGACAGCGGCATCCGCAACGGGCTGGACGTGGTGCGCATGATTGCCCTCGGCGCCGACAGCGTGCTGCTGGGCCGGGCCTACCTGTACGCGCTGGCCACCAGCGGCCAGGCGGGCGTGGCGAACCTGCTGAACCTCATTGAGAAAGAGATGAAGGTGGCGATGACCCTGACCGGCGCGAAGACGATAAAAGAAATCAGCAAGGATTCGCTGGTGCAGGAACTCAGCAAGCTGCCGGCGGCGCTGGCTCCCCTTTCCCAGGAGAACGCGGCCTGATCGTTTTTAGTTGATATACGTTTCTCAGGCGCCCGACTCCCCCTCGGGCGCTTTTTTTTGTCGAAAATAACACCTACGTAACATTCTGGATAAGAAAATTTGACACGCCACGCCTCTCCGCAATTGTATAGACAAGCAAATACAAGAACACAAAAACAACATTACATCGGAGGGAGCGTATGACGTATTCAGGTCGGGTGGATATTCAGCAGGTGATCGATGAAAGTCGCTTTTCAGGGTTTCACTGGCTTCTTATTGTGCTGGGCTTCCTGGTTCTGGCGATCGACGGCTTCGATACCGCAGCGATGGGTTACATCGCGCCGACGCTGTCGGCGGAGTGGGGTATACAAAAACAGGACCTGGGGCCGGTGCTGAGCGCGGCGCTGCTGGGGCTGTCGCTCGGGGCGCTTATAGCAGGTCCGGTATCGGACCGGATGGGGCGCAAGCGCGTGCTGATCTTTTCGTGCCTGTTCTTCGGCCTTGCGAGCCTGGGCACGGCCTGGGCGCAAAGTCTGAATACTCTGACGCTGTGGCGGTTCCTGACGGGCCTGGGGCTCGGCGCCGCGATGCCTAACGCCATCACGCTGATCTCAGAGTTTGCCCCCAGGCGCTGCCGCGCCATGGCGATTAATACCATGTACTGCGGCTTCCCTCTGGGTGCGGCAGGCGGCGGCGCGATCTCTTCCTGGCTGATCCCTCATCACGGCTGGCGAAGCGTGCTGCTGACCGGCGCGATTGCTCCGCTGGTTTTAACGCTGCTGCTGGCGCTGCTGTTGCCGGAGTCCGTGAAGTTTCTGGTGCAGCGCGGGAAAGACGTCGCGCAGGTTCGCCGCATCGCCGGCCGGTTTGCCCGCAGCACGCTTGACGGCGTCACGGGCTTTTTCCTGGCGGAGGAAAAGGTTGCCGCTAAAAAGGGGAGCGTGGCACAGCTTTTTTCCATGCCCTGGCTTCCCGGCACGCTGATGCTGTGGGTCACCTACTTTATGGGGCTGGTCATTTACTACGTCCTGCTTAGCTGGATGCCGACGCTGATGCAGGGGATGGGCTATGCGCTGGCGGAATCCGCCTGGCTCACCTCGCTGTTCACCTTCGGCGGTACCGCAGGCATTCTGCTTGCGGGCTGGATGATGGACCGCTGGGAGGCGCACAAGGTGGTCGCGGGAGGATTCATGCTGACGATGTGCCTCATTCTTTTGCTTGGCCTTGAGCAGAACCATATCGCCCTGTTTGGCGGCCTGATTTTCCTGATGGGGATCGCGATGAACGGCGCACAGTCGGGAATGCAAACCCTGGCCGCCACCTTTTACCCTACCGAATGCCGCGCGACGGGCATCGCCTGGATGCAGGGGATCGGCCGCTTTGGCGGCGTGGCGGGAACCATGACCAGCGCCCAGCTGCTTTCCATGCAGTGGCAGGCGGACAGTATTTTAATGATCCTCAGCGTGCCCGCCCTGGTGGCCGCGGCGGCTACCTGCTACAAAATGCTGCGCTGCCGCGCGCATGAACCCGGCGTCGCCTAGTCGCTCTCTTTTCTGCTATTCTGCCCCCGCAATTAAGGGGGCAGCATGCTTAACATCGTTTTATTCGAACCAGAAATTCCACCCAATACCGGCAATATCATCCGCCTGTGCGCCAACACCGGTTTTCGTCTGCACATTATTGAGCCGATGGGCTTTACGTGGGACGACAAACGCCTGCGCCGCGCGGGGCTGGATTATCATGAATTTACCGCCGTGGTTCGCCATCACGATTACGCCGCGTTTCTGGAAGCAGAGAAGCCGCAGCGCATGTTCGCCCTGACCACAAAAGGCACGCCTGCGCACAGCGCGGTAAGCTATCAGGACGGGGATTATCTGATGTTTGGCCCGGAAACCCGCGGCCTGCCGGCCACTATTCTTGATGCTTTACCGACTGAACAAAAAATTCGTATTCCGATGATGCCGGACAGCCGCAGCATGAACCTGTCGAATGCGGTGTCGGTGGTGGTGTATGAGGCGTGGCGCCAGCTGGGATATCCCGGCGCGATACTGCGTAGCTAAAAGCAAGTCGGGTGGCTTGCGCCACCCGATTCGTCGTTGTTAGCCTGCTACCGCGATACGCTTCATGTCGGTCATGTAGCCGCGCAGTTTCTGGCCCACTTTCTCGATTTCGTGGCTGCGAATGGCTTCGTTTACGTCACGCAGCTGCGCGTTGTCTACCGCACCTTCCGCAATTGCCTTGCCCAGATCGCCTGCCTGCAGGGTAGTCATGAACTCTTTCAGCAGCGGTACGCAGGCGTAAGAGAACAGGTAGTTGCCGTATTCTGCGGTATCAGAGATAACCACGTTCATTTCGTACAGACGCTTGCGGGCGATGGTGTTCGCGATCAGCGGCAGCTCGTGCAGTGATTCGTAGTACGCAGACTCCTCGATGATGCCGGAATCCACCATGGTTTCGAACGCCAGCTCAACGCCCGCTTTCACCATCGCGATCATCAGTACGCCTTTATCGAAGTACTCCTGCTCGCTGATTTTACCGTCGAACTGAGGTGCGGTTTCGAACGCGGTTTTACCGGTTTCTTCACGCCAGGTCAGCAGTTTCTTATCGTCGTTCGCCCAGTCCGCCATCATGCCGGAGGAGAACTCACCGGAGATGATGTCGTCCATGTGTTTCTGGAACAGCGGCGCCATGATGGTTTTCAGCTGTTCAGAGAGTGCGAACGCGCGCAGTTTTGCCGGGTTGGACAGGCGGTCCATCATCAGCGTAATGCCGCCCTGCTTCAGCGCTTCGGTGATGGTTTCCCAGCCGAACTGAATCAGTTTTTCCGCGTATGCCGGGTCGGTGCCCTCTTCCACCAGCTTGTCGAAGCACAGCAGAGAGCCGGCCTGGAGCATGCCGCACAGAATGGTCTGCTCGCCCATCAGGTCAGACTTCACTTCAGCAACGAAGGAGGATTCCAGCACGCCCGCACGGTGGCCGCCGGTGGCCGCTGCCCATGCTTTGGCAATGGCCATACCTTCGCCTTTTGGATCGTTTTCCGGGTGAACCGCGATCAGCGTCGGCACGCCGAAGCCACGCTTGTACTCTTCGCGTACTTCCGTACCCGGGCATTTTGGTGCCACCATCACCACGGTGATGTCCTTACGGATCTGCTCGCCCACTTCAACGATGTTAAAGCCGTGGGAGTAACCCAGCGCGGCGCCGTCTTTCATCAGCGGCTGTACGGAACGCACAACGTCAGAGTGCTGCTTGTCTGGCGTCAGGTTTACCACCAAATCTGCCTGCGGGATCAGCTCTTCGTAGGTACCCACCTTAAAGCCGTTTTCGGTCGCTTTACGCCAGGAGGCGCGCTTCTCAGCAATCGCTTCTTTGCGCAGGGCGTAGGCGATATCCAGCCCGGAGTCACGCATGTTCAGGCCCTGGTTCAGACCCTGCGCGCCACAGCCGACGATGACCACTTTTTTACCCTGAAGGTAGCTCGCGCCATCGGCAAATTCATCGCGCGCCATGAAGCGGCATTTGCCCAGCTGCGCCAGCTGCTGGCGCAGGTTCAGTGTATTAAAGTAGTTAGCCATGGGTGATACCTCGTGATGTTGTGTGTCTTATTGTTCGGTTCGCGTTTCAGCGAGAATGTACCCACATTACAACAGGAAATTTATTGCGGAAATTGATATATTCACAACGTCATGTTGCAATTTTTGCAATATAAAAAGAGGGAGTGGAATCGGTGGATTTACGCGATTTGAAAATGTTCCTGCATCTGGCGGAAAGCCGTCACTTTGGCCGCAGCGCCCGGGCGATGCACGTTAGCCCCTCCACGCTTTCGCGCCAGATCCAGCGCCTTGAGGAAGACCTTGGCCAGCCGCTGTTCGTGCGCGATAACCGCACCGTCACGCTCACGGAGGCCGGTGAGGAGCTGCGCATCTTTGCCCAGCAGACGTTGCTGCAGTATCAGCAGCTGCGGCACACCATCGACCAGCAGGGGCCGTCGCTCTCCGGCGAGCTGCATATTTTCTGCTCCGTGACCGCCGCCTACAGCCATCTTCCCCCCATCCTTGACCGCTTCCGCGCGGCGCATCCGTCGGTTGAAATTAAGCTCACCACGGGCGACGCCGCCGACGCGATGGAAAAAGTGGTGACGGGCGAAGCGGATCTCGCCATCGCCGGGAAGCCCGAAACGCTGCCGGGCGCGGTGGCATTCTCGATGCTGGAGAATCTGGCGGTGGTGCTGATTGCCCCGGCGCTGCCCTGCCCGGTGCGTAATCAGGTTTCGGTGGAGAAACCGGACTGGTCGACGGTGCCGTTTATCATGGCCGATCAGGGCCCGGTGCGCCGCCGCATTGAGCTGTGGTTCCGCCGTCAGAAGATCAGCAACCCGTCAATTTACGCCACGGTCAGCGGCCATGAGGCGATGGTGTCAATGGTGGCGCTCGGCTGCGGCGTGGCGCTGCTGCCGGAAGTGGTGCTGGAAAACAGCCCGGAGCCGGTGCGCAACCGCGTGATGATTCTGGAGCGCAGCGACGAGAAGACGCCGTTCGAGCTTGGCGTATGCGCACAAAAAAAGCGGCTGCATGAGCCGCTTATCGATGCGTTCTGGAACATTCTGCCGAACCACTAGCCCGCCAGGAAGAAGCGGAACGCCGGGTTGTGGGTTTCGTCGTGACACTCATAGCCCAGCTCGTTCAGGCGCGTTTCGAAATCCGGCTCGTGATCGCCCAGCTCGAACGCCGCCAGCACGCGGCCGTAGTCGGTGCCGTGGCTGCGGTAGTGGAACAGCGAGATGTTCCAGTGCGTGCCCAGCGTGTGCAGGAACCTGAGCAGCGCGCCCGGCGATTCCGGGAACTCAAAGCTGAACAGGCGCTCCTTTAGCGGCTTCGACGGACGACCGCCGACCATATAACGCACATGCAGCTTCGCCATTTCATCGTCAGAAAGATCGACCACGCTGTAGCCGCCTTCATGCAGCAGGCTGAGGATCTCTTTGCGCTCCTCCACGCCGCGGCTCAGACGCACGCCGACAAAAATGCAGGCGTCTTTGGCATCGGCGAAGCGGTAGTTAAACTCCGTCACCGAGCGGCCGCCCAGCAGCTGGCAGAACTTCAGGAAGCTGCCCTTCTCTTCCGGGATGGTCACCGCCAGCAGCGCTTCACGCTGTTCACCCAGTTCGCAGCGCTCGGAAACGTAGCGCAGGCCGTGGAAGTTCACGTTGGCACCAGACAGCACGTGCGCCAGGCGTTCGCCGCGAATGTTGTGCCGGGCAACGTACTTTTTCATGCCCGCCAGCGCCAGCGCGCCGGACGGTTCCGCCACCGCACGCACGTCCTCGAAGAGATCTTTCATCGCCGCACAGATTGCGTCGCTGTCGACGGTGACGATATCGTCGAGATACTCCTGGCACAGACGGAACGTTTCATCGCCAATGCGTTTCACCGCCACGCCCTCGGCAAACAGCCCGACGCGCGGGAGATCCACCGGATGTCCGGCATCCAGCGCCGCCTTCAGGCAGGCAGAATCTTCCGCTTCAACGGCGATGACCTTGATCTGCGGCATCAGCTGTTTGATCAGCACCGCCACGCCCGCGGCTAAGCCGCCCCCGCCTACCGGGACGAAGACGCGGTCGAGATGGGCGTCCTGCTGCAGCAGCTCAAGCGCCAGCGTGCCCTGCCCGGCAATCACCATCGGGTGGTCGAACGGCGGCACCCAGGTAAAGCCCTGCTGCTGCGCCAGCTCGATCGCTTTGGCTTTCGCTTCGTCGAAGTTGGCGCCGTGGAGCAGCACTTCGCCGCCGAACCCGCGCACCGCGTCAACCTTGATATCCGCGGTAGCGACCGGCATCACGATCAGCGCCTTCAGCCCTAAACGGGCAGAGGAGAACGCCACGCCCTGCGCGTGGTTGCCCGCCGAGGCGGTAATCACGCCGCGCGCTTTTTGCTCGTCCGTCAGCCCGGCCATCATCGCGTAGGCGCCGCGCAGCTTGAAGCTGTGCACCGGCTGGCGGTCTTCGCGCTTCACCAGGATCACGTTGTCGAGGCGCGAGGAGAGTTTTTCCATTTTTTGCAGGGGCGTGACCTGCACGGCTTCATAGACCGGCGCGCGCAGCACCGCTCTTAAATATTCCGCCCCCTCGGGGGCGGCGGATAAGGGTTGTGACTCGGCCATCATTAGCCCCCAAGTTTAGATTTATCGCGCACCGCGCCTTTATCTGCACTGGTGGCCAGGCTCGCGTAAGCGCGCAGGGCAAAGGAGACCTCACGCTGGCGATCTTTCGGCGTCCAGGCTTTGTCGCCGCGCGCTTCCTGCGCTTCACGACGGGCCGCAATTTCCTGGTCGCTCAGCTTGAGCTGAATGCCGCGATTCGGAATGTCGATTTCAATGAGGTCGCCATCTTCGATGATCGCGATGTTGCCGCCGCTTGCCGCTTCCGGGGAAACGTGGCCAATGGAGAGGCCAGACGTGCCGCCGGAGAAACGACCGTCGGTGATCAGCGCACACGCTTTACCGAGGCCCATGGATTTCAGGAAGGTGGTTGGGTAGAGCATCTCCTGCATGCCCGGACCGCCTTTCGGCCCTTCGTAGCGGATGACCACCACGTCGCCTTCCACCACTTTGCCGCCGAGGATGGCCTCTACCGCCTCGTCCTGGCTTTCGTACACTTTTGCCGGACCGGTGAACTTCAGGATGCTGTCGTCCACGCCTGCGGTTTTCACGATGCAGCCGTTTTCCGCGAAGTTGCCGTACAGCACGGCCAGACCGCCGTCTTTGCTGTAGGCGTGTTCCAGCGAGCGGATGCAGCCTTCGGCGCGATCGTTATCCAGCGTGTCCCAGCGGCAATCCTGCGAGAACGCCTGCGTGGTGCGAATACCGGCCGGACCGGCGCGGAACATGTTTTTAACCGCGTCGTCTTTGGTCAGCATCACGTCGTACTGGTTCAGCGACTCCGGCAGCGTCAGGCCAAGCACGTTTTTCACGTCACGGTTCAGCAGCCCGGCGCGATCCAGCTCGCCGAGAATGCCGATGACGCCGCCCGCGCGGTGCACGTCTTCCATGTGGTACTTCTGGGTACTCGGCGCGACCTTACACAGCTGCGGTACTTTGCGGGAGAGCTTGTCGATATCACTCATGGTGAAGTCGATTTCGGCTTCCTGCGCGGCGGCCAGCAGGTGCAGCACGGTGTTGGTGGAACCGCCCATGGCGATATCCAGCGTCATGGCGTTCTCAAACGCGGCCTTACTGGCGATGTTGCGCGGCAGCGCGCTGGCGTCGTCCTGCTCATAGTAGCGTTTCGTCAGCTCAACGATGCGTTTACCGGCGTTAAGGAACAGCTGCTTGCGGTCGGCGTGGGTTGCCAGCAGCGAACCGTTGCCCGGCTGAGAGAGGCCCAGCGCTTCGGTCAGGCAGTTCATGGAGTTAGCCGTGAACATACCGGAACAGGAGCCGCAGGTCGGACACGCGGAGCGTTCCACCTGATCGCTCTGCTCGTCAGACACTTTCGGGTCCGCGCCCTGGATCATCGCGTCGACCAGGTCGAGCTTGATGATTTTGTCTGAAAGCTTGGTTTTCCCCGCTTCCATCGGGCCGCCGGAGACGAAGATCACCGGAATGTTCAGGCGCAGGGAGGCCATCAGCATCCCCGGGGTGATTTTGTCGCAGTTGGAGATACAGACCATCGCATCGGCGCAGTGGGCGTTGACCATGTACTCCACCGAGTCGGCAATCAGCTCGCGCGATGGCAGTGAATAGAGCATGCCCCCGTGCCCCATCGCGATACCGTCATCCACCGCAATGGTGTTGAACTCTTTCGCCACGCCGCCGGAGGCTTCGATTTGTTCGGCTACCAGTTTACCGAGGTCGCGCAGGTGTACGTGGCCGGGTACAAACTGGGTGAAGGAGTTCACCACGGCGATAATCGGCTTGCCGAAATCGGCGTCGGTCATTCCGGTGGCGCGCCAGAGCGCGCGGGCACCCGCCATGTTACGACCGTGGGTGGTGGTGGCTGAACGATACTTAGGCATGCTTTATTTACTCCCGTCTGACTATGCAGTGGGACGGTGCGTGCCGTCCCAAATTTATATTTAGTGATTAACCTGATCCAACCAGCCGTATTTGTCTTCTGTTTCGCCGGTGAAGAGGCCGAAGAACGCCTGCTGAATGCGTTTGGTGACCGGACCACAGCGGCCTTCGCCCACCTGGATCCCGTCTACGCTGCGCACCGGCGTGATTTCAGCGGCGGTACCGGACATAAAGACTTCATCGGCCAGATACAGGGATTCGCGGGACAGCACCTGCTCGCGCACTTCGATACCGAGATCTTTCGCCAGCCTGATGATCGCGTCACGGGTGATGCCCGGCAGCGCGGAGGAGGTAAACGGCGGGGTAAACAGAATGCCGTCTTTCACTTCGAACAGGTTTTCGCCCGCGCCTTCGGAGATGTAGCCATTGACGTCGAGTGCGATACCTTCCTGATAGCCGTGGCGGCGCGCTTCGCTGCCGACCAGCAGTGAGGAGAGGTAGTTACCGCCCGCTTTAGCGGCGGTTGGAATGGTGTTAGGCGCAACGCGGTTCCAGGAAGACACCATGGCGTCGATCCCCTGATCCAGCGCTTCCGCACCCAGATAGGCGCCCCACGGGAACGCGGCAATGATCACATCGGTGCTGTAACCGGCTGGCGGGTTTACGCCCATGCCGACGTCGCCCACGAAGACCAGCGGACGAATATAGGCGCTGGTGAGGTTGTTCTTGCGAATCACCTCGCGGCAGGCTTCCATCAGCTCATCCACGCTTTGAGAGACCGGGAAACGATAAATTTTGGCTGAGTCATGCAGACGCTGCATGTGTTCGCGATGGCGGAACACCACTGGCCCTTTGTGAGAATCGTAGCAACGGATGCCTTCAAAAACGGAAGTACCGTAGTGCAGCGCGTGGGACATCACGTGGACCTTCGCGTCCTCCCAGCGAACCATCTCACCATTGAACCAAATGTAATCAGCTTTTTTTGTCGTCATTTTTTCGTCCTGTCACGCTTAAGCGCGGATTTGTTGTGATGTGGTTGTGCTCTGGCAGATGGCAACATGGGCAACGTCTACCAGCTTTGATAACTGACTAAACAGTAAGTCGACCGGCCGCGGGCTGGCAACGGTTAATTCGATACTGATGTTTTGCGCGTCGGTGGCCGTTTCCATATTCATTGCGCAAATTTGAAAACCGCGATGACGGACCACGCGCAAAACGCGTTCTAAGGTTTCCGGGTTGAAGCGAGCCTGCACGGCGACCTGATGTTGCATCATGATAATTTCTCCAGCATTTGTGAGTTACTGGCACCGGGCGGTACCAACGGCCAGACGTTCTCAAGCTCGTCGATTGAGACATGAAGCAGGTAAGGCCCTTCGCTTGACAGCATGGTGTCGAGTGCCGCTTCAACCTGGTCTTTACGGGTGATGTGCTGGCCAGGGATACCGAAGGCGCTGGCCAGAGTGAGGAAATCGGGGTTATCGGTCAGGGTCGTTTCGCTGTAACGCTCCTGGAAGAACAGCTGCTGCCACTGACGCACCATTCCTAAACGCTGGTTATCGAGCAATACGATCTTCAGCGGCAACTGCTTGCGCTTAACGGTGCCGAGCTCCTGGACGTTCATCATGAAGGAGCCGTCACCGGAGATACAGATAACGGTATCGTTCGGGCGGGCAACCTGTGCACCCACGGCAGCAGGCAGGCCGAAGCCCATCGTGCCCAGGCCGCTGGAGGTGATGAAGTTTTCCGGGCGGGTGTAGGTCATGTGCTGGGCTGACCACATCTGGTGCTGGCCCACGTCCGTTGTCACCACGCTGTCTGCCGGTTTACGGTCGGACAACTGCTTCAACAGCAGCGGCGCGTAGATGGCCTCGCCGGGATGGTCGTAACGCCAGGCATGTTCAGCACGCATGTCTGCGGTGTGCTGGCGCCATGCGCCGATCTCCAGCGGCTGTGCCAGCGCCGGTAACAGCGCGTTGAGATCGCCCTGCAGCGCGACGTGCGCCTGACGCAGCTTGTTCATTTCCGCCGGATCGATATCCATATGGATGACTTTGGCATTCGGCGCGAAGGTATTCAGCTTGCCGGTAACGCGGTCGTCAAAACGCGCTCCGACAGCGATAAGCACGTCGCACTCCTGCACCGCCAGGTTAGCCGCTTTGGTGCCGTGCATTCCCAGCATGCCGAGGTAGTACGGGTAATCCGCCTCTACCGCACCCAGACCTTTCAGCGTGCAGGTGGCAGGAATTTGCGTGGTGGCGATAAACGCGCGAAGCGCCGGAACGGCCTGGGCCATGCCCACACCGCCGCCCACGTACAGCATCGGCTGCTTCGCCTGCGCCATCATCTGACGCGCCTCTTCAACCTCTGCGTGCGGAAACGCATCGTCGCTTTCCACGGTGGAGAAGTGCGGCTCCAGATCGCCGAGCGCAACCTGGATATCTTTCGGGATATCAACCAGAACCGGGCCCGGGCGGCCAGAGCTGGCAACCTCGAACGCTTCGGCCATCACGCGCGGCAGCTCTTCGAGGGACTGAACGAGGAAGCTGTGTTTGGTGCAGGCCAGGGATAAGCCAAGCACGTCAACTTCCTGGAAGGCATCGGTACCGATGAACGGAGAGGCCACCTGGCCAGTGATCGCCACCACGGGAACGGAGTCGAGCAGTGCGTCAGCCAGGCCGGTAATCAGGTTAGTCGCACCCGGACCGGAGGTCGCCATACACACGCCGGTTTTCCCGGTCGCGCGGGCATAGCCGATAGCTGCCATTGCTGCGCCCTGCTCATGTCGGCACAAGAGGTGCTCCACGCCGCCGTCATACAGTGCATCGTAAATCGGCATAATTGCGCCACCCGGATAACCGAATACGGTTTCGACTCCCTGCGCGCGCAACGCATGTACTACCCATTGTGCCCCATTCATAGTTAGTTCCCCGTCATAAATCTGGAGAAACAGAATTTTGTGCTAGTGGTCATTCTCTGCTCCTCATTTAAGTTTTTTAGTCATAAAAAAACCCCCGGACCTTTCGGTGCGGGGGTCTTAGTTCGTTAAGGCTTGATTCTTAAGCCTTTCCTCGTCCAAGTGCAGCCCCGCACGGTGGGATAATAATCACCACCACGCTAATCACGACCAGGCTAATCACTAGTAGAAGGGCTGTCATTTTCAGTTCTTTTTGCATCTTGTTCGAAGGAATACCTAAAGAGTTACCACAGATATTTCATATGGCACAAGATTTTTTTATGGCGAATTTCTGTAGCAGGCAAACTATTTCCATTAAAACCTTTGTTTTATATAGGGAAAAAATGGAAATGAAGTTTTTTCATTTTTTCGCCTGGTTCCCGCAGGCAAAACGCGCGTCATTTCTTTTCTGCGAGGCCAGTTCCGCAATCGTGCAATGATTGCAGTTTGTCGCGAAAAAGCAGGAACGCGCGCCGTAATTCGGCCATTCAACGCTAAACAGCGCGCAACCTCGCTGGCATAGTCATCGCCAGGGAGGTGCTTATGTCACTGTCTGTTGTTTATACACGCGCGGCTATCGGAGTGAAGGCACCGCTTATTTCTGTGGAGGTCCATTTAAGTAATGGACTGCCCGGACTGACGCTTGTCGGCTTACCCGAAACGACCGTCAAAGAGGCGAGGGATCGCGTACGCAGTGCAATCATCAATAGCGGTTATGCTTTTCCCGCGAAGAAGATCACCATTAATCTCGCGCCTGCTGATTTACCAAAGGAGGGCGGGCGATATGATTTACCTATTGCTATAGCGCTTCTCGCGGCTTCTGAACAGCTCAACACCCCGACGTTAAGCTCCTGCGAGTTCGTAGGTGAATTAGCGCTTACAGGCGCGTTAAGAGGCGTTCCCGGCGCTATCTCGAGTGCGCTTGAAGCCATACGCGCAGGGAGACAAATCATTGTAGCCAATGAAAATGCCTCTGAAGTCAGCCTTATCGCCGAAAAGGGGTGTCTGGTAGCGGGACATTTACAGGAGGTTTGCGCCTGGCTGGAAGGCCGACACGAACTTGCCGAACCGCAGGAGAGTGACGAGGCGGTGCCAGATTCGCCCGATGACCTCAGCGATATTATGGGTCAGGATCAGGGTAAGCGGGCGTTAGAGATAACCGCCGCGGGTGGGCATAATCTGCTGCTTATCGGTCCGCCAGGCACGGGTAAAACGATGCTGGCGAGCAGGTTAAGCGGCCTGCTGCCGCCCCTCAATAATCACGAAGCGCTCGAAAGCGCCGCGATTTTCAGCCTGGTCAGCGCAACGTCGCTGCATAAGCAGTGGCGCCGCCGCCCTTTTCGCTCTCCCCATCACAGCGCGTCTCTCACCGCCATGGTGGGCGGAGGGTCAATTCCAGGACCGGGTGAAATCTCACTGGCGCACAACGGTATCCTGTTTCTGGATGAATTACCCGAGTTTGAACGCCGCGTGCTGGATGCGCTGCGGGAACCGATTGAATCTGGCGAGATCCATCTCTCTCGTACGCGAGCCAAAATAAGCTATCCTGCGCGGTTTCAGCTGGTGGCCGCGATGAACCCCAGCCCAACGGGCCATTATCAGGGTAACCATAACCGCTGCACGCCGGAGCAGACGCTGCGTTACCTGAGTAAGCTGTCCGGGCCCTTTCTTGACCGTTTTGATTTATCGCTGGAGATCCCTCTGCCTCCTCCCGGCCTGCTGAGGCAAACCGGTTTGAAAGGCGAAAGTTCGGCAGTCGTGCGGGAACGCGTCATTACGGCGCAGGCGCGGCAGTATGCTCGTCAGAACACGCTGAATGCCCGGCTGGATAACGCCGGGATCCGACAATTCTGTTCTCTCACCGCGGAGGATGCAGGCTGGCTGGAAGAAACGCTGACGCGTTTTGGGCTATCCATTCGCGCATGGCAGCGTTTGTTGAAAGTAGCGCGTACTATCGCCGACGTGGAGGGTTGCACAGGAATTGAGAGGCGACATTTGCAGGAGGCACTTAGCTATCGGGCGATAGATCGGTTGCTGCTGCATCTGCAAAAAATGCTGGCATAAAAAAAGGGGCCGTAGCCCCTTCTCTTCTTAGTCGTCAGACTCGGTGTAGTCTTCAGCACCTTCCATCTGCGGCTTACCGCCGGACAGCGTATGGAAACGCTTAGGACGCTTGATGCGAGCCATATACTTGATCCATACACGTTCTGCATCAGACTGCGGCTCACGCTCACCACGGCAAACAGAGACAAACTGTTTTTCGTCTTCGGTTGCTGGTTCACGTTTACCCAGATCCAGCTCGTTAAAGGCATAACCATGGCGCTCAAGAAGTTGAGCTTCTTTGATAGTGAAATCGCCGTGACGAGAGAACCCGCGCGGATAATGTTTATTGTCGAAAAAACGATTAGTCGTCGTAAAGCTTTCCGCCATCCTACACGCTCCTAATTCTTTGGCCGAGCTATTTATGGCGCGGAGTATTAGTTACGCTTGACAGAGTGTAAAACAAAACATTTAAATCATAACGACAAATAATTTTGTGGAGAAAGATGTGGATACGGAATTGCTAAAAACTTTCCTCGAAGTGAGCAGAACGCGACACTTTGGGCGAGCCGCTGAAGCCCTTTACCTGACGCAGTCAGCAGTCAGTTTTCGTATTCGACAGCTGGAAAATCAACTGGGTGTAAATCTTTTCACCCGTCATCGCAACAATATCCGCTTAACGCCGGCCGGGGAAAAACTGCTGCCGTATGCAGAAACCTTGATGAATACCTGGCAGGCGGCGCGAAAGGAGGTTGCGCACACTTCCCGACATAATGAATTCTCCATAGGAGCCAGCGCGTCTCTGTGGGAATGCATGCTCAGCCAGTGGCTTACGCGACTGTATCGCTCGCATAATCATCTACAGTTCGAGGCCCGAATTGCGCAACGTCAGTCGCTGGTAAAGCAACTCCACGAGCGCCAGCTGGATCTTCTGATCACTACCGAAGCGCCCAAGATGGACGAATTTAGCAGCCAGATTGTGGGGCAGTTTAGCCTGGCGCTGTATGCAACAGAGCCTTCAATGATGAAGGCCGACCTCAATTATTTACGCCTGGAATGGGGCCCGGACTTTCAGCAGCATGAGGCTGGGTTAATTGCCAGTGATGATATCCCGCAGCTCACGACAAGCTCTGCGGAGATCGCCTGCCAGCAGCTTCCCTCGCTGAAGGGGTGTACCTGGCTACCCGTTCGCTGGGCAGATAATAAACCTGAGCTCCATGTTGTCACCGATTCGACGACGCTCTCCAGACCGCTGTATGCCATTTGGCTGCAAAACAGCGATAAGCAGTCGCAGATTAAAGATCTTTTGAAAATCAGCATACTGGATTAACGCAAAAGCCTGCGGAGACGCAGGCTGCACAAATTTCAGGAAGGTTTTCGCCTGTTTTACGGGCAAAAAAAATCCTTTGCCGAAGCAAAGGATTCTATATGGCAGGGGCGGAGAGACTCGAACTCGCGACACCCGGTTTTGGAGACCGGTGCTCTACCAACTGAGCTACGCCCCTAAAGTTTTTTGCCATTAAGCCTGCCGATAAGGCAGGCTTAATGTCTTAATAAGTGGCGGAACGGACGGGACTCGAACCCGCGACCCCCTGCGTGACAGGCAGGTATTCTAACCGACTGAACTACCG
>NZ_JADBRP010000019.1:0-32108 GCF_014930695.1 Enterobacter cloacae complex sp. P40C2
TTTTCTCTTCAACCGACCGGGTTGTTTGTGAAGTGATTCACATCCGCCGTGTCGATGGAGGCGCATTATAGGGAGTTCCCGAGCGACCGCAACAGAAAAGTTGCAAAAAAATGACTGACTGCTGTATTCCCCAGCAAAACCCCGCCTTATACCCTTTTACGCACAGAGTTATCCACAATTCATCGACGATCCCTGTGCGATCCAACGAATTGAAAGCGAAGATCCACTATACTAGCGGCAAATAATTCCCTCGCAGGTCAACCTTATGACGACACAACGTCTTCATCGTGACTGGCGCATCCCTGCAGCCGGACTCATCGTGCTGGTGTTACTCATTGCAGGTTTTGCCCTTCACGCGCACTGGAATGCTTTTCTCCAGTGGTGCCTGGCTGCCCAGATCGCCCTGCACCGTTATCTGGTGATGTATCTGTTGCAGCTTAATAACCACCAGTACAGCGGTGGGCTATGGCTGGTAACCGGCGCTTTCTTTTATGGCGTACTCCATGCCATTGGGCCAGGGCACGGCAAATTTATCGTCGCCACGTATCTCACCACCAATAAAGAGAGCCAGCTCGCGGCGCGCGTCGTACCGTTTATCGGTAGCCTGATGCAGGGCGTCAGCGCGATCCTCTTTGTCTTTATCCTGGCGGTGGGCTTAAACCTCGCATCCGGGGATATCAGCACCAGCCGGTGGTACGTCGAGAAAATCAGCGCCGTACTGATTGCCGCCTTCGGGGCGTTTATCATTTATCAGGCCTTGAAAAGCCTGCGCCCGCGCAAATTGACGATTAACACGCTCACGCCGCTTCACCAGCACGATGAGCATTGCGGCTGCGGCCATCACGGCGTGGGGTTAGATCTCGCAAAAAGCGACTGGAAAACCCGTCTGGGAGTAGTGCTGGCAATTGGCGCGCGCCCGTGCAGTGGCGCAATCATGATTCTGATGTTTTCGAATGCGCTTGGCATCATCAGCTGGGGCATTGCTGCGGTGATGACGATGTCGCTGGGCACGGCGCTGTCGATTATGGGCCTGTCGCTGGCGGTACGTTACGCCCGTGAACGCACAGTGGCCTGGTTTGGCGGCGGATCTTCCCTGAGCGGGATGGTTCCGCTGGTCAAAATTGCCGGCGGGATAGTTCTTATCCTCTTCGCGACCGTCCTGTTCCTGACGGTGATCCCCGTCAGCGCCGGCGGCGACTACATTGCCGCAGGATGCTAATAAAAGAAAACCCGCCAGCGGCGGGTTTTTTTATTACTCGTTGATTCGCGGATGCTGGTCAACGAGGCGAGAGCGTTTTTTCTGAAGCTCTTCAATCTCTGCGTCAATATCTTCAATCTTCTGCTCTACATTATCGTAGTGCTCACGCAGGATCTCTTTCGCTTCCTGAATATCGGACGCCGCGGGCGTTGCCCCTTTCAGCGGACGGTTCGCCGTCTCCTTCATGGTAATACCGGTAATCAGGCCGACCACCGCAATGACCATCAGGTAATAGGCAGGCATCATCAGATTCTGCGTGCTCTCCACCAGTGAAGCGGCAAGCGTCGGCGTCAGGCCCGCAATCAGAACGGAGATGTTGAAGGCTGCCGCCAGCGCACTGTAGCGAATATGCGTCGGGAACATTGCCGGCAACGTAGAAGCCATCACCCCGATAAAGCAGTTAAGGATCACCGCCAGCATCAGCAGACCGGCGAAAATCAGCCCCAGCACATTACTGTTAATCAGGATAAAGGCCGGAATAGCCAGCGCGAACAACGCGACGCTGCCGAGAATGATGAATGGTTTACGGCCAAAGCGGTCGCTCAGCAGACCCATAATCGGCTGCACAAACAGCATACCCACCATGATGGCGATAATAATCAGCACACCGTGGTCTTCCGAGTAGTGCAGGTTATGCGACAGATAGCTCGGCATGTAGGTCAGCAGCATGTAATAGGTGACGTTGGTGGAGATCACCAGGCCAATACAGGTCAGCAGGCTGCGCCAGTGTTTGGTTGCAATCTCCTTGAACGACACTTTAGGGCCATCCTGCAACCCTTCGCGGTCGCCCTGCTCCAGTTTTTCTACGTGCTGCTGGAATGCAGGCGTCTCTTCCAGCGCGTGGCGCAGGTAAAGACCGATGATGCCCAGCGGCAGCGCCAGGAAGAACGGGATACGCCAGCCCCAGCTGAGGAAGTTCTCTTCCCCGACCACGGTTGAGATCAGCACCACGACCCCCGCGCCCATGACGAACCCGGCAATCGAGCCAAAGTCCAGCCAGCTGCCCATAAAGCCGCGTTTACGGTCCGGAGAATACTCGGCGACAAAAATCGACGCGCCGGTATATTCGCCGCCAACGGAGAAGCCCTGTGCCATCTTACAGATCAACAGCAGAATCGGCGCCCATATGCCAATGGTGGCGTAGGAGGGAATAAGGCCGATACAGAATGTACTTATCGACATAATGACGATGGTAATAGCCAGGATCTTCTGGCGACCATATTTATCACCCAGCATGCCGAAGAAAAGGCCACCGAGAGGGCGAATAAGGAAGGGAACAGAGAACGTACCCAGCGCGGCAATCATCTGCAGGCTGGGATCGGCACCAGGGAAGAACACTTTACCAAGCGCGTAGGCAACAAAGCCGTAGACGCCAAAATCGAACCACTCCATCGCATTACCGAGCGAGGCCGCCGTAATCGCTTTGCGCAGCTTAGCGTCATCAATAATGGTGACATCGCGCAGCGTGATGGGTTTAACCTTTTTCCTTCTAAGCATAGCTTTCCTCGTAGACTCAGCCCCGTCCGTTTCACAGCGTATTTAGCACTCTGTGAACCAGGGATCCGCTCCATGCGAATCTCCTTATTCAAGCGTAGCAGGTTTACTTACATTGACGTTTTACGTCGATACAACCGAACCTGTTGACGCCTGTCTGGGCAGTTAATGACCTTTTTACCCTACCAGCGTTTATATATGTGATCAACTTCACATATATTTTTCGCCTTCGTAAAGTGGCTTCAGCTTTTGTCAATTCCCGAGAATTAAGGTCATTCGCAATCTCCTTCACGAAGAGATCTTCACGGGCGTTATTATTCCTTTCAAAACCAAAAAAAATCACATTTCTTCACATCGAATTTACACAAAATTTAATAATTAACAGCGGGAAACGCGGTTTACATTGAATATGTGACGAAGATAACTAAAACACTGTTTTATTTTCATTGAATCACAATTCCAAAGATCGCATCATAAATCCGAACACGATTTCTCAACGGCTTTCAAGCGAAGTCTGCATGAAAGCCAGTATTTCGCTTTACAGCATAAGTGACCAATTAACTGGCCTGTCCATAAGCCAATTAGTTGAATTTATTGAGCTATTTTTTTAAAGCTTTCCGCCAGCCAAGCGGGCGAGATGTGAGGGTTAATGATGAAGATTAAAGCAACAATAGAACGCATCCCTGGTGGGATGATGCTGGTCCCGCTGGTACTTGGTGCGATATTAAATACGCTGGCTCCGAATACCGGCGCTTATTTTGGTGGTTTTACAAAAGGAATGATTACCGGAACGGTACCGATTCTGGCCGTCTGGTTCTTTTGCATCGGCGCGTCTATTAACTTACGTGCAACAGGTACGGTATTACGTAAATCGGGGACGCTGGTTATTACTAAAATAGCGGTCGCCTGGGTTGTTGCCATGGTCTGCGCGATGTTCATTCCGGAGAATGGGATCCAGACCGGATTCTTCGCCGGGTTATCCGTTCTGGCGATTGTCTCAGCGATGGATATGACCAACGGTGGCCTGTATGCCAGCCTGATGAATCAATACGGCACTAAAGAAGAGTCCGGCGCGTTCGTGCTGATGTCCCTGGAGTCGGGTCCGTTGATGACCATGCTGATCCTGGGCTCTGCGGGCCTCGCCTCCTTTGAACCTCACCACTTTGTCGGCGCAATTCTGCCATTCCTGATCGGCTTCGCGCTGGGTAACCTCGATCACGATCTGCGCGATTTCTTCAGCAAAGCTACGCCGGTGCTGATCCCATTCTTCGGTTTCGCGCTGGGCAATACCATCAACCTGAACGTGATCCTGGAAACCGGCCTGCTGGGCATTGTGCTGGGTGTGGCAGTTATCATCATCACGGGTATTCCGCTGATTATTGCAGACCGCGTAATCGGGGGAGGCAACGGAACGGCAGGCGTGGCCGCCTCGTCAGCAGCGGGCGCTGCGGTAGCCAACCCGGTGATTATTGCCCAGATTAACCCGGCCTTCGAACCGGTTGCGGCCTCCGCCACAGCTCTGGTTGCCGCCAGCGTGATAGTGACCGCAATTCTGGTGCCGATCATCACGGCGCTGTACGCCAGACGCTTTGGACAGGTTCCGGAGACTCAGGCAGAACCAAAAGCGGTAGAAATGCACCACTGATCCTGTCGCCCCCTCTTCCCAACGAGGGGGCATCTCACGCGCCAAAAATCTCCTCCACCATGCCATCTACCAGCCGTTTTGCCGAACAGAGCCTCGGCATCCCCAACGCAACCGTCTGCCAGCTCTGCGTCACCGACCAGCACAGCGGGTGGTTATCCGCCTGACACCAGTCCCCCAGCCAGCCCAGCATATCTTTATAATCCGTCAGATCGGGAGAAGCGGGCGTCGTCAGCCATTGATGATAAAAATGGCGGGTCGTGGGAGAGGCATTGATCCCCTGCGCCAGATAGTTAGCCGCCATGCTGCGCAGGTTATCCTTAAGCATTGCCGCCACATCGTGATTTGCCAGGCGGCAGGCATCGCCAAAGGCCCCCCAGCGCAGCTCCTCCAGGACAATATAGCAGCGGCCAGCCAGCGACCAGCCGTCATACTGCCCGGCCCGCCAGCGGGTAAAGATTTGCTCGCTGTGCTCCCCTGCCTGAACCATCAGGCCGCGCTGGGCAAGCGCTTTCTCTTTATAGGCGGCACGCTGGCTGAAATGAGCGGAGAGCGCCTCGTACTGCTGTAACACTCCGGGAGACTGAGGAAGGCGTGGATTAACCTGCTGGCGCAGGGCTACCAGCCTGTCGGTCATACGGGTCAGCGCCAGGTGCCCGGGATCGAGCATACCGGCCAGCTTCTCCGCCAGCCCCATCCGTAATGCTGCATTTTCGTTGAGCATTCCCGCCATGGCCCACGCCCGCAGCCGGGCGTGCATAATGATTTCCTGCGTCAAACGCTCACGAAACTGCAGCTGCTGTGGCCCGGAGAGGGAATGACGCGCAGCATCCACCCCCTGCACCAGATCGACCATAAATTTGGGATGAATACACTCCAGCGTCCGCCCGGGACCGTCCAGTAGCCGTGTTGTCATGGTTGCTCTGCCGCGAATAAGGTTTGAATATCATCGCGTAACAGTCGGGTATCTTCCTGAATCCACGCCGCTGTGGTCATACTTTGCTTCAGCTGCTGGCTAAGCGCCCGGGTTGAACGCTCATTTTGCTGCCGCACGGCAAGGCTATCACGCAAGCTTTCCTGTAAACCGGTCAGGCATAACGAAAATTCCGCAAAGAACGTTGCCATACCCGCCGTAACAGAAACATCGACCTGCGCAGCCAAAG
Source organism: Enterobacter cloacae complex sp. P40C2 (assembly GCF_014930695.1). NCBI lineage: Bacteria > Pseudomonadati > Pseudomonadota > Gammaproteobacteria > Enterobacterales > Enterobacteriaceae > Enterobacter > Enterobacter cloacae complex sp. P40C2. Next base: position 5,558 of record NZ_JADBRP010000019.1, read on the forward strand.
CTTTACGGATTTGATCGCAAAACCGATCGGTATGCTGCGTAAAGTTGTCACGGAGCTGAGCGATGTTGATGACGTATCGTGTGCGGGTCACCACATATTCCTCCCAGCCCCAGGACGGATTATTGAGCCAGCGCGAGACGGTCTCCCGCATGCTGCCCGTCCCTGAAGGCCGATCGGCTGGAGGGGTGTCCCGCACAATGGCATCATTAAACAGCCCGCGCGTATTGAAATTAAGCTGGTTCGCCTGAAACGCCGGAAAGCTGATCCGCGCCCGAAAACCGGCATGGCTGAGCTGTTCTTTAATTCGCGTCTCGATGGGGCGTATGGCCTCGTTCAGCGAGCGGGCCAGCGTGGACTCCAGCTGATCGAAGCGTAGCGCCAGCTCCCGGCTAATCCTGCTCTGCGCATCCAGCACGATCGGTTCGCATGACGATCTGATCTTATTCAGCAAAATCTGCGCCTGTCCTTCATCTTCAAGCACCAGCTGCTGGATCCCGTCCACGTCGTCAGCATGCGCGCAGGCTGACTCACGTCCTGCTAAATCAAGAAGATAAGGACGGCTAAAAATGTCGCCTAGCGCCTGCCGAAGCGCTTCTTTCTGGCGAAGCAGGAACGCATCCGCTGCGTTGAGGGCTTCTTCGACTTCATGCTGCACCTCATCGCTTACCGCGCTCTGCCGCTGCCTGAGCATCGCCATATCCTCTTCCAGACGGGCAATATTCAGCTCCAGTTCGTCAAAGGCGACGGTCAGCCCCTGATGGCGAAAGTCCAGGTACTCTCGGGCGTTTTGCGCGTAATTAAGCAGCTTATGCGAAGCCGAACGCAGCGCGAACAGCGAGGCGTTGGCGTAAGCCGCGTAAATCAGCCTGCGGATCGGTTGCTCAAACAGCGAATCTTCCCACAGCAGATCTGCCGCGTGGCGAATATGGTCGATATCGTCCAGATCCGCCGTTCGCCAGCGTCGGCCCAGCGCGGCCTCGGCAAAATCCTGTACCCAGCGCTGATCCTGATGATCGGGAAGCCGCCCGTGGGCGTTTATCTCATAGCGGGCGCGGTTCGCCAGATAGGCCCACATGGATGAAACGGGGTAAATCTGCCCAGGCGAAATATTCCCCTTCATCAGCGTGCCGGAGATCATCGCCCGCACCTGCTCAGCATCATCGCTGTTACGATCTTTCTGATCGAACTTATTAACCAGGGCATAAAGCGGCACGGATTTTCCCGCCGCCGAAACCGCCTGACGAACCTCTGCATCCGAAATGGATTTGAGCTGGGTATAGTCCATTACCGCCAGCACGGCGGAGGCGCGCGCCAACTGCTCACTGAGCATTTTTTGCAGATGCGGCTGACCGGCCTCGTTCGGCCCCGGCGTGTCGAGCAGCGTCAGCTGGCCAAGGTGCGCATCCAGTCCGGCGAGGTGCACAAACTCCACCTCAATCACCGGAATATTTTCAATCGCCGCATACTCGGAAAACGGAAACTCCACGCCCAGCGCCTGGGAAAGGCGTACCAGATCGTTCAGGCTTTTCAGGCAGTGAAAGATAGGCTCTGCGCCCAGATGATGTTTTTCAAACGCCTCGCCTTTTTCGATGCGCGCCAGCAGCGTGTTCATGTCCTTGTCTATTTCCAGACGCCGCGCCAGCTTGCCGCGATCTTTATCGGACAATTTTTTCTGCAGCTGAGAAATCAGGATATCAATGGGCGCAACGTGCAAAAAATGGAGAACCGGCTCCTTCTGGCCCGGCGTATGGCGGATTAGCGTGGGAAGCGCCGTCATCGGACGATTGCGATTGGGCAGCACCTCGGTGCCCACAATGGCATTGATGGTGGTCGATTTCCCCGCTTTCATGGTGCCAACAATCGCCAGCACCATTTCGAGGCGGGTTATTTTGCGTAATTCATTATTCAGCATCGCCTGCTGCGCATCGACGCCACGCGCGCTGAAATGTAATGGCAAAACGTTGTTATTAATGCCGCTCATCGCAGCGGCTGTACTATCCAGCTTAGCTATCGGTATTGATTTTAATGAAGCAAGATTGTTCAGCGCGAGCTGCAACAAACGTTCGGCTTCCTGGCTTAATTCAAATATGGTCTGTGTGTGCATGATAAAAGCCTTTCCTTAACGCAAATTTATTACTTTTATTAAGCCACTTTTTTTAATTATGCTTTTCAGGCTTATATGACCATGTATGGAAAACATGTTCATTTAATACAACGTACTGAAGGCAATGGAAATTTAATTCCCATTGTTGTAACGCGTGTAAAGCATCCCCTGGCCAGAAAGCCAAAAGCGAATAGACAGAGCTCATTTTCAGAAAACTTCAGGATATATCACCGTTATTCCCCCCCCCTAAAAAAGAGAGGTATTCCCCGTCACCAAAAGATGTATAGGCTAAGAGAAGATGGATAAATAACGGCTTGTGGCTTCACCTTATCCGAAATGACACAGCGTAGCAATTTGCTGTAATAAAATATTCGATATCGTTAGCATCATTACCATCGCTGCCGTTAGGGACTTAAGCGTCCCTTAAATGACTGACGATACCTCTCACCCGGCAGCATTGATACGCTATTTTTATAAGATAATATCACCGACAAAAGTGGGGATTTGCGCTATACTCGCTGCCTTTTTCGGCATCCTGCCGTCATTTGCTGGCATTTTCCAGCGTGTTAACACTTTTGAGGATACCAACATGCAACTTCCACACTGCCCGAAATGCAATTCTGAATACACCTATGAAGACAATGGCATGTTCATTTGCCCGGAATGCGCCCATGAATGGAATGATGCGGAGCCTGCACCGGACAGCGATACGCTGATTGTGAAAGACGCAAACGGCAACCTGCTGGCAGACGGCGACAGCGTTACCGTAGTAAAAGATCTGAAGGTTAAAGGCAGTTCTTCCATGCTGAAGATTGGTACCAAGGTGAAAAACATCCGTCTGGTGGAAGGCGATCATAATATCGACTGCAAAATTGACGGCTTTGGACCAATGAAGCTGAAATCTGAATTTGTGAAAAAGAACTGATTTACCCGCCCGGTCGCGCTTCGCTCACCGGGCTGACGGGTACTACACTTAACGGGCTTCTCTTACCTGAGGTAATGATTATGCCCTTAAGTCCCTACGTCTCCTTCGCCGGCAACTGTGCAGAAGCCACCGCCTTCTACCAGCAGGCCGTCGGCGCAGAGCTTCTCTATAAAATCACCTTCGGCGAAATGCCAAAAGACGAAAACAGCGATGAAGGCTGTCCGTCGGGCATGAACTTCCCGGACTCCGCCATCGCCCACTCTAACGTTCGCATTGCCGGCAGCGATATCATGATGAGCGACGGGCTGCCGCCGGGCAGCAGCGCGCAGTATGCCGGATTCACGCTGGTGCTCGACACCCAGGACGTGTCGGAAGGCAAGCGCTGGTTCGACAACCTCGCCGATGGCGGCACTATCGAAATGGCCTGGCAGGAAACCTTCTGGGCGCACGGATTCGGCACAGTGACCGACAAATACGGCGTACCGTGGATGATTAACGTCGTTAAGCAACAGCAACCGTCCCAGGCCGGATAAGCGCTGCGCATCCGGCAACCGCGCCCGGTGACGCCTGGCTCACCGGGCCTGGCGTGGCTGTCATCAAACTCCGCACAACTCTTCAAATTCCCGCAACCAACACTTAACCCAAATGTCACATTGATGCGCCAGCATGAGGCCACATTTATCGTGAGGCCCAGCACATGCAAACTGTCATCCGCGTCGAGAAACTGAGCAAGACCTTCAATCACAACAGGGCGCTGCATGCCGTTGATCTGACCGTCCAGCAGGGCGAAATGGTAGCGCTGCTGGGGCCGTCTGGTTCAGGTAAATCCACCCTTCTGCGCCACTTAAGCGGCCTCATCACCGGTGATAAAACGCCGGAAAGCCACGTTGAGCTGCTGGGTAACACCGTACAGCGCGCGGGCCGCCTGGCGAGCGATATCCGTAAAAGCCGCGCCCGCACGGGCTGCATCTTCCAGCAGTTCAACCTGGTAAACCGCCTGACGGTGCTGGAGAACGTGCTGATTGGCGCGCTCGGCAGCACCCCGTTCTGGCGCACCTGCCTGCGCTGGTTCTCCCCGTCCCAGAAGCAAGACGCCTTACGGGCGCTGACCCGCGTCGGCATGGCCCATTTCGCCCACCAGCGTGTTTCTACCCTGTCCGGTGGGCAACAGCAGCGTGTGGCCATTGCCCGCGCCCTGATGCAGAAAGCGAAAATCATTCTGGCCGATGAGCCTATCGCCTCGCTGGATCCGGAATCGGCCCGCATCGTGATGGAGACCCTGAGCGACATCAACAAGCACGACGGCATCACCGTGGTGGTAACGCTGCATCAGGTGGATTACGCCCTGCGCTACTGCGAGCGGATCGTTGCCCTGCGTCAGGGGCATGTCTTCTTCGATGGCGCCAGCCACCAGTTTGATAACGAACGTTTTGATCGTCTCTACCGCAGCGTAAACCGCGTCGAAGAGCGCGCGCAGGCTGCTTAACGTCCGCATAACGAGGAATGGAAATGAACTACAAAGCCGTTGCCGCGCTGGCCTTCACCAGCATGTTCAGCATCAGCACCCTGCTAAGCCCGGCGTACGCCGAGGAACAGGAAAAAGCGCTGAACTTCGGCATCATTTCGACGGAATCACAGCAAAACCTGAAGCCGCAGTGGGAACCGTTCCTGAAGGACATGGAAACCAAACTGGGGATCAAAGTGAATGCCTTCTTCGCCCCGGACTACGCGGGCATCATCCAGGGGATGCGCTTCAATAAAGTGGATATCGCCTGGTACGGCAACCTCTCCGCCATGGAAGCGGTGGACCGCGCCAACGGTCAGGTTTTTGCCCAGACCGTTGCGGCAGATGGCTCCCCGGGCTACTGGAGCGTGCTGATCGTTAACAAAGACAGCCCGATCAACAACCTCAGCGACATGATCGCCAAACGCAAAGCGCTGACGTTTGGTAACGGCGACCCGAACTCGACGTCTGGCTTCCTCGTGCCGGGCTACTATGTCTTCGCGAAAAACAACATCTCCGCCAGCGATTTCAAACGCACGGTGAACGCCGGGCACGAAACCAACGCGCTGGCCGTGGCGAACGGGCAGGTGGACGTCGCCACCAACAACACCGAAAACCTCGACAAGCTGAAGACCTCCGCGCCGGACAAGCTGAAGGCGCTGAAGGTCATCTGGAAATCACCGCTGATCCCCGGCGACCCGATCGTGTGGCGCAAAAATCTCTCCGAAAGCACCAAGGACAAGGTCTACGACTTCTTCATGAACTACGGCAAAACGCCGGAAGAGAAAGGGGTTCTTGAGCGTCTGGGCTGGGCACCGTTCCGTGCCTCAAGCGATCTGCAGCTGGTCCCGATTCGCCAGCTGGCGCTGTTTAAACAGATGCAGGGCGTGAAGGATAACGCGGGTCTGAAGGAAGAGGAGAAGACCAGCAAAGTGTCGGAAATTAAGGCGCAGCTGGAAGATCTCGACCGTCTGACCGCCGCGCTGAGCGCCATGACCAGCGTGAATAAAGCGGTGCAGTAATGCTTTTCTCCCTCTCCCTGTGGGAGAGGGCCGGGGTGAGGGCATCAGCGCGCACATTTCCCCCTCACCCTAACCCTCTCCCTCAAGGGAGAGGGGACTAAACCCAAAGGAGTCAACATGCAAACCATCACTCTCCCACCGCCAAAACGCAGCTGGTTCTCGCTCATAAGCTGGGCCATTCTGCTGGCGGTGCTCGTTATCTCCTGGAAGGGCGCGGAGATGGATCCGCTGCTGCTCTTCAAGGATTCTGGCAACATGGCCACCTTCGCCGCCGACTTCTTCCCGCCGGACTTCAGCCAGTGGCAGGACTACCTCGGTGAAATGGCGATCACGCTGCAAATCGCCGTCTGGGGCACCGCCCTCGCCGTGATCCTCTCCATTCCGTTTGGCCTGATGAGCGCCGAAAACATCGTGCCGTGGTGGGTATACCAGCCCATGCGCCGCCTGATGGACGCCTGCCGCGCCATCAATGAAATGGTCTTTGCGATGCTGTTCGTGGTGGCCGTCGGCCTAGGTCCGTTCGCGGGCGTGATGGCGCTGTTCATCCACACCACCGGCGTGCTTTCCAAGCTGCTCTCGGAAGCGGTCGAAGCCATCGAGCCTGGCCCGGTGGAAGGCATCCGCGCGACCGGAGCGAACAAAATCGAAGAGATCCTCTACGGCGTGCTGCCGCAGGTCATGCCGCTGCTCATCTCCTACTCTCTGTACCGCTTTGAGTCCAACGTCCGCTCCGCCACCGTTGTCGGCATGGTCGGCGCAGGCGGGATTGGCGTCACCCTGTGGGAAGCGATTCGCGGTTTCCAGTTCCAGCAAACCTGTGCGCTGATGGTGCTTATCATCGTCACCGTCAGCCTGCTGGATTTCCTTTCTCAACGTTTGCGTAAGCACTTCATCTGAGAAGCGAGGCTTTGTTTTATATGCACTTATCCAGACATCCGACCAGTTACCCCACCCGCTGGCAAGAGATTGCGGCAAAGCTCGAAGTGGAGCTGCGCACGCACTACCGCTGCGGTGACTACCTGCCCGCCGAGCAGCAGCTTGCCGACCGCTACGAGGTCAATCGCCATACCCTGCGCCGCGCCATCGACCAGCTGGTGGAGCGCGGATGGGTGCAGCGTCGCCAGGGCGTGGGCGTGCTGGTGCTGATGCGCCCGTTCGACTATCCGCTCAATGCGCAGGCGCGCTTTAGCCAGAACCTGCTGGACCAGGGCAGCCATCCCACCAGCGAAAAGCTGCTCTCGGTACTGCGCCCGGCCTCCAGCCACGTAGCCGACGCGCTGGGGATCCAGGAGGGCGACAACGTCGTTCATCTGCGCACGTTGCGCCGGGTAAACGGCGTGGCGGTGTGCCAGATCGACCACTACTTCGCGGATCTTACCCTCTGGCCGGTGCTGCAACATTTTGCCAGCGGTTCCCTGCACGACTTCCTTCAGGACGCCACCGGCATTGCCCTCAAACGCACCCAGACGCGCATCAGCGCCCGCCGCGCGCAGGCGAAAGAGAGCAAGGTGCTGGAAATTCCCAACATGGCCCCGCTGCTCTGCGTGCGCACCCTCAACCACCGTGACGGCGACATCAACGCAACGGAATACTCCGTCAGCCTGACCCGCGCCGACATGATTGAATTTACCATGGAGCACTGAATGCACTTCGACACCGCCACCCGTCAGCGCTGGATGCGCGTGCTGGCCCACAGCCAGCCTGCCGCGCTGCACAGCCGCATGAAAGCGCTCGGCCTGACGCCGGACTACGACACCATTCGCGCGCCGGAAATTGGCCTGGTACAAATTCAGGCGCGCATGGGCGGCACCGGCGAGCGCTTCTTCGCCGGTGACGCCACCCTTACCCGCGCGGCAATCCGCCTGCACAGCGGCACGCTGGGTTACAGCTATGTGCTCGGCCGCGATAAACCGCACGCCGAGCGCTGCGCGGTAATCGACGCGCTTTTACAGGAACAGCCGCATTTTCAGACGTTAATGGAAACCCTTATTGCCCCGCTGGAAGCCGACCGCGCCGCACGCATTGCCGCGCGTCAGGCCGAGGTGAACACCAGCCGGGTCGACTTCTTTACGCTCGTTCGCGGAGATAACGCATGACGCTTCAACCTGCTTTTACCCTTGCCGTCCAGGATGCCCAACAGAGTTTCCGTCGTCTGCTGAAGGCCATGAGCGAGCCCGGGGTGATCGTTTCGCTGCACCAGCTTTCGCAGGGCTGGCTGCCGCTGAACCTCGCCTCCACCAGCGTGCTGCTGACCCTGGCCGACAACGACACCCCGGTGTGGCTGTCGGGCGCGTTACTGAACGATATCGCCAGCCAGAACCTGCGTTTTCACACCAGCGCACCGCTGGTCGATCGGCCCCAGCAGGCGGTCTTTGCCGTGGCCGACGAGCAAATCAGCCATGAGCAGTTGAATGCCCTGAGCGAAGGCAGTGCCGTCGCCCCTGAAACCAGCGCCACGCTGATTTTGCAGGTCTCCAGCCTGAGCGGCGGGCGCATGCTGCGCCTGACCGGTGCAGGTATTGCCGACGAACGCATGGTCGCGCCACGTCTGCCGGAGTGCATTATTCACGAGCTGACCGAGCGCCCGCATCCGTTCCCGCTGGGCATTGACCTGATCCTGACCTGCGGCGAGCGCCTGCTGGCGATCCCGCGGACCACACACGTGGAGGTGTGCTGATGTACGTAGCCGTCAAAGGGGGCGAGAAGGCGATCGCCGCCGCCCATGCGTTGCAGGAGCACAGACGACGGGGTGATGAACAGCTTCCCGAGCTCAGCGTCGCCCAGATTGAGCAGCAGCTTAACCTGGCCGTCGACCGGGTGATGACCGAAGGCGGCGTGGCCGACCGCGAGCTTGCAGCGCTGGCGCTGAAGCAGGCCAGCGGCGATAACGTCGAAGCCATCTTTCTGCTGCGCGCCTGGCGCACTACCGTTCCCCGCCTTGCCGTCAGCGAGCCGGTGAACACGGCGGAGATGCGCCTGGAGCGCCGCATTTCTGCCGTTTATAAAGATATTCCCGGCGGCCAGCTGCTTGGCCCCACTTATGACTATACCCACCGCCTGCTGGACTTCACCCTGCTAGCGAACGGCGAAGCCCCAACGCTCAGCACGTCAGACGCCGGGCAGGAACCGTCTCCGCACGTCTTCAGCCTGCTGGCAAACCAGGGGCTGGCGAAGGCGGAAGAAGATACGGGCGCACAGCCCGACGACATCACCCGCACGCCGCCGGTTTACCCCTGCTCGCGCTCGTCCCGCCTGCAGCAGCTGATGCGCGGCGACGAAGGCTACCTGCTGGCGCTCGCCTACTCTACCCAGCGCGGCTACGGGCGCAACCACCCGTTCGCGGCGGAGATCCGCAGCGGCTATATCGACGTTGAAATCGTGCCGGAAGAGCTGGGTTTTGCGGTGAACGTCGGCGAACTGCTGATGACCGAGTGCGAAATGGTCAACGGCTTTGTCGCGCCAGAAAATGAAGATCCGCATTTTACCCGCGGCTACGGCCTGGTGTTTGGCCTCGGCGAACGCAAGGCGATGGCAATGGCGCTGGTTGACCGCGCCCTGCAGGCGCCGGACTACGGCGAACATGTCTCCGGCCCGGCGCAGGACGAGGAGTTCGTGCTGGCCCACGCGGATAACGTCGAGGCCGCGGGCTTTGTCTCGCACCTCAAGCTGCCGCACTACGTCGATTTCCAGGCCGAACTGGAACTGCTGAAACGCCTGCAACGGGAGCGCGCCAATGGCTAACTTAAGCGGCTACAACTTTGCCTATCTGGATGAGCAAACCAAACGCATGATCCGCCGCGCCATCTTAAAAGCGGTCGCGATCCCCGGCTATCAGGTGCCGTTCGGCGGCCGTGAAATGCCGATGCCCTACGGCTGGGGGACGGGCGGCATCCAGCTTACCGCCAGCGTCATTGGCGAGGCGGACGTGCTGAAGGTCATCGACCAGGGCGCGGACGACACCACCAACGCCGTATCGATCCGCAACTTCTTTAAGCGCGTAACGGGGGTGAACACCACCGAAAAAACCGAAGACGCGACGCTGATCCAGACCCGGCACCGCATCCCGGAGACCCCGCTGACGGAAGATCAGATTTTGATTTTCCAGGTGCCGATCCCGGAGCCGCTGCGCTTTATCGAGCCGCGCGAAACCGAAACCCGCACCATGCACGCGCTGGAGGAGTACGGGATCATGCAGGTCAAGCTCTATGAAGATATCGCCCGCTTCGGCCATATCGCCACCACCTACGCCTATCCGGTGAAGGTGAACGGTCGCTACGTGATGGACCCGTCGCCGATCCCGAAATTCGATAACCCGAAGATGGACATGATGCCCGCCCTGCAGCTCTTTGGCGCCGGGCGCGAAAAACGCATCTACGCCGTCCCGCCCTGGACGCGCGTCGAAAGCCTGGATTTTGACGATCACCCGTTTACGGTGCAGGAGTGGGACGAGCCGTGCGCCATCTGCGGCTCGACGCACAGCTATCTGGATGAAGTGGTGCTGGACGACACGGGCAAACGGATGTTTGTCTGCTCCGACACCGATTACTGCCGCCAACAGAGCGAGGCGAACGCCCAATGAAACCGCTGCTTTCGGTTAATAACCTGACCCATCTTTATGCGCCGGGAAAAGGCTTCAGCGACGTGTCGTTTGAGCTGTGGCCGGGCGAGGTGCTGGGCATTGTCGGCGAGTCCGGCTCCGGCAAAACCACCCTGCTGAAGTCTATCTCCGCGCGCCTGACGCCGCAGAACGGCGACATTTTGTATGAAGGCAGGTCGCTGTACGGCATGAGCGAAGCCGAGCGCCGCCGCCTGCTGCGCACCGAGTGGGGCGTGGTACACCAGCACCCGATGGACGGCCTGCGCCGTCAGGTATCGGCGGGAGGCAACATCGGCGAACGGCTGATGGCCACCGGCGCGCGCCACTACGGCAGCATCCGCGCTACGGCGCAGCGCTGGCTTGAAGAGGTTGAGATCCCCGCCTCGCGCATCGACGACCTGCCCACCACCTTCTCCGGCGGCATGCAGCAGCGTTTACAGATTGCCCGCAACCTGGTCACTCATCCGAAGCTGGTGTTTATGGATGAGCCCACCGGTGGGCTGGACGTCTCGGTGCAGGCGCGCCTGCTCGACCTGCTGCGCGGTCTGGTGGTGGAGCTGAACCTTGCCGTGGTGATTGTCACCCACGATCTGGGCGTTGCGCGCCTGCTGGCGGACCGCCTGCTGGTGATGAAGCAGGGCCAGGTGGTGGAAAGTGGGCTAACCGACCGCGTGCTCGACGATCCTCATCATCCGTATACCCAGCTGCTGGTGTCATCTGTTTTGCAGAACTGATGCTCATTCGCCGGGTGGCGCTGCGCTTACCCGGCAAGTCGATTCGCGAGGCCAAAATGATTCACGTTGAAAATGTCAGTAAGACCTTTGTGCTCCATCAGCAAAACGGCGTGCGCCTGCCGGTGCTGCAAAACGCCTCTCTGGACGTCAGCAAGGGCGAATGCGTGGTGCTGCACGGCCACTCCGGCAGCGGCAAATCCACCCTGCTGCGCTCCCTGTACGCCAACTATCTGCCGGACGAAGGCCATATCCGCATACGCCATAACGAAGAGTGGGTCGATCTGGTGCAGGCCCCGGCGCGCAAGGTGCTGGAAGTGCGCCGCTCGACGATCGGCTGGGTCAGCCAGTTTCTGCGGGTGATCCCGCGGATCTCCGCCCTGGACGTGGTGATGCAGCCCCTGCTTGACCTCGGCGTGCCGCGGGAAACCTGCGTCGCCAAAGCGTCCAGCCTGCTCGCGCGTCTCAACGTGCCGGAGCGCCTGTGGCACCTCGCCCCGTCAACCTTTTCCGGCGGCGAGCAGCAGCGCGTGAACATCGCGCGCGGCTTTGTCGTCGACTACCCGATTTTACTGCTGGATGAACCTACCGCCTCACTCGACGGTAAAAACAGCGCAGCGGTGATGGAGCTGATCGAACAGGCCAAAGCGCGCGGGGCGGCGATCGTCGGGATCTTCCACGACGACGCCGTACGCAACCGCGTGGCGGACAGGCTGCATCCGATGGGGGAAAACGCATGATTATCAATAACGTCAGGCTGGTGCTGGAAAACGAGGTTGTGGAGGGTTCGGTCGACGTCCGGGACGGCGTCATCCGCTCGTTTGCCGAAACCCAGAGCCGCTCCCCCGAGGCGATGAACGGCGAAGGCGGCTGGCTGCTGCCGGGGCTGATCGAACTGCATACCGATAATCTCGATAAATTCTTCACTCCACGCCCGAAGGTGGACTGGCCCGCCCATTCGGCGATGAGCAGCCACGACGCGCTGATGGTCGCCAGCGGCATCACTACCGTACTGGATGCGGTAGCGATTGGCGACGTGCGCGACGGCGGCGATCGACTGGAGAATCTGGAGAAGATGATTAACGCCGTGGAAGAGACGCAAAAACGCGGCCTCAACCGCGCCGAGCACCGTCTGCACCTGCGCTGCGAATTGCCGCACCACACCACCCTGCCGCTGTTTGAAAAACTGGTTGGCCGCGATCCGGTCTCGCTGGTCTCCCTGATGGATCACTCGCCGGGGCAGCGCCAGTTCGCCAACATAGAGAAATATCGGGAATACTATCAGGGCAAATACGCCCTCAGCGATGCGGAGATGGCGCGCTACGAAGAGGAGCAGCTTCAGCTTGCGGCGCGGTGGTCGCAGCCGAACCGACTTTCGATTGCCGCAATGTGCCGTGACCGCAACATCGCGCTGGCCAGCCATGACGACGCCACGCACGACCACGTGCGTGAATCCCACCAGCTTGGCAGCGTCATAGCCGAATTTCCCACCACCTTCGAGGCGGCAGAAGCCTCGCGTAAGCACGGTATGAACGTGCTGATGGGCGCGCCGAACGTCGTGCGCGGCGGTTCGCACTCCGGCAACGTGGCGGCAAGTTCGCTCGCCTCCCTCGACCTGCTGGATATCCTCTCTTCCGATTACTACCCCGCCAGCCTGCTGGATGCGGCCTTCCGCGTGGCGGAGGACGAGGAGAACAGCTTCACCCTGCCGCAGGCGATTCGCCTGGTGACGAAAAACCCGGCCACCGCGCTTCACCTTCACGATCGCGGGGAAATCGCCGAAGGCAAGCGGGCCGATCTGGTGCTGGCCCACCGTAAGGGCGAACACGTTCATATCGACCACGTCTGGCGTCAGGGAAAAAGGGTGTTTTGATGGGAAGATTAATCTGGCTAATGGGCCCGTCCGGCTCCGGTAAAGACAGCCTGCTGTCGGCGCTACGGCAGCGGGAATATTCACAGCTGCTGGTGGCGCACCGCTACATTACGCGCGCCGCTAACGCCGGAAGCGAGAACCATATCGCCCTGAGCGAGCAGGAGTTTTTTACCCGCGCCGGGCAAAACCTGCTGGCGCTCAGCTGGCACGCCAACGGCTTTTACTATGGCGTGGGCATTGAGATCGATCTCTGGCTGCACGCGGGGTTCGACGTGCTGGTTAACGGCTCGCGGGCGCATCTCCCGCAGGCTCGCGCCCGTTACGAAACGGCGCTGCTGCCGATCTGTTTACAGGTTTCTCCGGACGTTTTGCGCAGCAGGCTGCAAAACCGGGGACGCGAGAACGCGCGCGAGATAGACGAGCGGCTGGCGCGTGCGGCGCGCTACGCCCCGTCCGGGTGCCACGTCCTCAATAACGACGGAAGTTTGCTACAGTCAGTCGAGACCTTTCTATCCCTTATCCGCCAGAAGGAGAGACAGCATGCCTGACTGCCAGCTTCGCCCCGCCTCGGCCGAGGATGCACAGAGCGTTTACGCCCTTATCTGCGAGCTTAAGCAGTGTGAATTCGATCGCCAGGCGTTTCACGCCGGATTTCTTGCCAACCTTCAGGATCACAATATGCGCTACCAGCTTGCCGAGCTGGACGGACAGGTCATCGGCATGATCGGCCTGCACATGCAGTTTCACCTGCACCACGCCCGCTGGATCGGCGAGATCCAGGAGCTGGTCGTGATGCCGCAGGCGCGCGGGCTGAAGGTGGGCAGTCAGCTGCTCGCCTGGGCAGAAGATTTCGCGCGACAGGCCGGCGCCGAGCTGACCGAGCTCTCCACCAGCGTGAAGCGCGTGGACGCGCATCGTTTTTACGTTCGTGAAGGGTACACGCAAAGCCATTTCCGATTCACCAAACCGCTGTAGAGGTGCGCCATGAGTCTGACGATCGCGTTAACGGGTACCGGAGGCGCGCAGCTGGTGCCGGTTTTTGGCTGCGACTGCGCGGCGTGCCGCCGGGCGCGTTTGCAGGAGAATTATCGTCGTCGCCCCTGCAGCGCGGCCGTTAAGTTCAACGATGCGGTCACCTTGCTTGACGCGGGGATCCCGCACCTGATGGACGACTGGCCTGCGGGCAGCTTCCAGCAGTTTTTGCTTACCCATTATCATATGGATCACGTTCAGGGGCTGTTCCCCCTGCGCTGGGGCGTGGGCGCGACGATCCCGGTCTACGGGCCGCCTGACGACGCAGGCTGCGACGACCTGTTTAAACATCCTGGCCTGCTGGATTTCAGCCACACGGTCGAGCCGTTTGTAACGTTTGAGCTACAGGGTCTGCGGGTCACGCCGCTGCCGCTCAACCATTCAAAGCTTACCTTTGGTTATCTGCTGGAGTCTGCCCACAGCCGGGTGGCGTGGCTTTCGGATACCGCCGGCCTGCCGGATAAAACGGTGAAGTTCCTGCTCAACAACCAGCCGCAGGCGATGATTATCGACTGCAGCCATGAACCGCGCCCGGAGACGCCGCGCAACCATTGCGATTTAAACACCGTGATTGCGCTGAACGAGGTGATTGGCTGTCCGCAGGTGATCCTGACGCATATCAGCCATCAGTTTGACGTGTGGATGATGGATAACCCGCTGCCGGACGGCATCGAAGCGGGATATGACGGGATGGTACTGGTGCTGGATTAGGTTATCTCCCTCTCCCGCGGGAGAGGGCAACAGGCTGTCCTTACCACCGTTCGTAATCCTCTTCCAGCCTGCGTTCATCCTCTTCTAGCCGACGTCGGTCATCATCCAGCTGGCGCTGGCGTTCGTCCAGGCGGCGGCGCCTGTCTTCGAGCTGTCGGCGGCGATCGTCGTACTGCCGGCTGTCGGTTTGACGGCTGCGATCGTAACGATCGTCATCATCGTCATTACGGCTGCTGCCGGGGTTATAGGCGTCGTTGATCGCCTGCTGAATATTGCCAATGGCATCATCAATCACATCGGCATGCGCCAGCTGGCTGGTTAAAGCCAGCAGACCCCATAGCAGGGCGGTAGAGTAACGTTTCATAAGGCCAGACTCGCAGGTGAACTGGCCTTAAGGTAATGACTGGCTACTGGCCGGTGTAGCGGAGGAATCTCAAATTATCATCACCTGAGCATCGCCGCTCAGGCTTGCCGAAGGTTTATTCAATCCCCGTCACCTCCCCCTGCCCTTTCGACACGTCAATTTTGACGATTGCCTGTTTTTCGTCAGGGTTTTGCCCGACAAAGGGTCGTAAAGTCAGGGAATACCCACAACAAAAACATGGCATAGAAGCTGCATAATGGGCAGGTAAGAACTGTTTAACTGGAGCAAAGTGATGAAAAAAGTCGTCACGGTTTGCCCTTATTGTGCCTCAGGTTGCAAGATCCACCTGGTGGTCGATAACGGCAAAATCGTCCGGGCGGAAGCGGCGCAGGGTAAAACCAATCAGGGCACGCTGTGCCTGAAAGGATACTACGGCTGGGATTTTATTAACGATACCCAAATCCTCACGCCACGCCTGAAAACCCCTATGATCCGCCGCGAGCGCGGCGGCAAGCTGGAAGCCGTCTCCTGGGATGAGGCGCTGGATTACGTCGCCTCGCGCCTCAGCGCTATTAAGGCCAAGTATGGACCCGATGCGATTCAGACTACCGGCTCCTCCCGCGGAACCGGGAATGAAACCAACTATGTAATGCAAAAATTCGCGCGCGCCGTTATTGGTACCAATAACGTTGACTGCTGCGCTCGCGTCTGACACGGCCCATCGGTTGCAGGTCTGCACCAGTCGGTCGGTAACGGCGCAATGAGTAATGCCATTAATGAGATTGATAACACCGATCTGGTGTTTATCTTCGGCTATAACCCGGCGGATTCTCACCCCATCGTTGCGAACCACGTGATTCGCGCCAAACAGAACGGGGCGAAAATTATCGTCTGCGATCCGCGCAAAATCGAAACCGCGCGCATTGCCGATATGCACATCGCACTGAAAAACGGCTCGAATATCGCGCTGCTGAATGCGATGGGGCACGTCATTATTGAGGAGAACCTGTACGACCAGGCGTTTGTTGCAAGCCGTACGGAAGGGTTTGAGGAGTACCGGAAAATCGTCGAAGGCTATACGCCGGAGTCGGTGGAAGCGATAACCGGCGTGAGCGCGCAGGAGATCCGCCAGGCGGCACGCATGTATGCCGGGGCCAAAACCGCCGCCATCCTCTGGGGTATGGGCGTGACCCAGTTCTATCAGGGCGTGGAAACCGTGCGCTCGCTGACCAGCCTCGCCATGCTGACCGGCAATCTGGGTAAAGCGCATACGGGCGTGAACCCGGTGCGTGGCCAGAATAACGTGCAGGGTGCGTGCGATATGGGTGCGCTGCCGGATACCTATCCAGGCTATCAGTACGTAAAATTCCCGGAAAACCGCGAGAAGTTTGCGAAGGCCTGGGGCGTGGAGAGCCTGCCGGAACATACCGGATATCGCATCAGCGAGCTGCCGCACCGTGCGGCGCATGGTGAAGTGCGTGCGGCGTACATCATGGGTGAAGATCCGCTCCAGACCGACGCCGAGCTGTCCGCGGTGCGCAAAGGCTTTGAGGATCTGGAGCTGGTCATCGTCCAGGATATCTTTATGACCAAAACCGCGGCGGCGGCGGATGTGATTTTACCGTCGACCTCCTGGGGCGAGCATGAAGGTGTCTATACGGCGGCAGACCGCGGCTTCCAGCGCTTCTTTAAGGCGGTTGAGCCGAAATGGGATCTGAAAACCGACTGGCAAATCATCAGCGAAATCGCCACCCGCATGGGCTACCCGATGCACTACAACAATACCCAGGAGATCTGGGACGAACTGCGTCATCTGTGCCCGGACTTCTACGGTGCTACCTATGAAAAAATGGGTGAGCTGGGCTACATCCAGTGGCCGTGCCGGGACGAGTCGGAGGACGATCGGGGAACGTCTTATCTCTTTGAGGAGAAATTCGATACCCCGAACGGGCTGGCGCAGTTCTTCACCTGCGACTGGGTCGCGCCGATCGATAAACTCACCGATGAGTATCCGATGGTGCTCTCCACCGTGCGCGAAGTGGGCCACTACTCCTGTCGTTCGATGACCGGTAACTGTGCCGCGCTGGCGGCGCTGGCGGACGAACCGGGCTACGCGCAAATCAACACCGCCGACGCCGAGCGGCTCGGTATTGAGGATGAAGCGCTGGTGTGGGTGAACTCCCGTAAGGGCCGCATCATTACCCGCGCGCAGGTCAGTGACCGTCCGAACAAAGGCGCGGTGTATATGACCTACCAGTGGTGGATTGGCGCCTGTAACGAGCTGGTGACGGAGAACTTAAGCCCGATAACCAAAACGCCGGAGTATAAGTACTGCGCCGTAAACGTGGAACCCATAGCGGATCAGCGCGCTGCGGAACAGTATGTGATCGACGAATATAACAAGCTGAAAGCCCGCCTGCGTGAAAGCGCAATGGGATGAAGCTGTTAATTATTCAATGAATAAATGGGGTGAAATATTCACCCCATTATTATTTCTGGCATAACCATTAATAATATCTATAAATATCTCTGAAGGCGTCTCGCAGAAAAATGTAATTCACAAGAAAATGAATGACATCTTTGCATTTTGATTCAGGCAGATAAGATATGCGGCGGGTGCTTAAGGCTTTCTGTCTTGAGCATGGTTGAGGGACAGAAGGTGGAAAGCCCCGGGAAATCGTCATTTACCCGAGGCTACCCCTCAACTACCAACAGGTTGAGAGTAGCCTCTTATTCTATTTTTCACAAGGAGTAAAAGGCATGACGCCATTAAAAACTGCGTTAGGCATCGTCTTTATTATTTGCCTGATGATAGTGGTATTTACCTTTATTACTCGCGGCAAGCTATGCGAGTTTTCAATTAAGGGTGAACATCGGGAGGTGGCGGCGAAATTAGCCTGCAACGCAGGCTAACCTCTTCGGGCGGAGCGACGGTTCCGCCCGGCTTGTAGGATGCTGAGGTCTTAACGCACCCGTTTTTTTCTTCTGTCACCGCGACTATACTGCGCGGCATGTACCCAGATGATAAGAATCCATGAAATCCATTTTTTTGTTGTTGTTATTTTTTACCGCTTTTGCCCACGCCGACGAGATTGGCAGCCAGTATAAAAAGCAGGCTGAAGCCGGCGATGCGCGCGCGCAGTATTATCTCGCTGACACCTGGTTCAGCTCCGGCGATAGCGCGCAGGCGGCACGGTGGGCAGAAAAAGCGGCAAAGGGCGGCGACGTCGACGCTATGGCGCTGCTGTCGCAAATCCTCTTTACGCAGGGCGACTATGCGCAGGCTAAAGCCCTGGCCCAGCAGGCGAACATTGCCGGCAGCAAACGCGGCGCAATCATGCTGGCGCGGTTGCTGGTGAACACGCAGGCGGGCAGTACCGATTACCCACAGGCCATCAGGCTGCTGCAAACGGCTACCGAAGACATTGATAGCGACTCGGCGGTAGACGCGCAGCTGCTGCTGGGGCTGATTTATGCCAACGGTGTAGAAGTGGCGCAGGATGACGTGCAGGCCGCGTCGTGGTTCAAGCGGAGTTCAGCCCTGTCACGCACGGGCTATGCGGAGTACTGGGCAGGAATGCTGTTCAGGCAGGGTGAGAAAGGCTTTATCACGCCGAATAAACAGAAAGCGCTCTACTGGTTGAACCTGAGCTGTACCGAGGGGTTTGATACGGGGTGCGAGGAGTTTGATGCGCTGAGCGGGGAGTAGAACCCCCTCACCCTGACCCTCTCCCCACAGGGGAGAGGGAAGGATACGTTACATTACTGGTCAGCCGTTTTATCAAAACGGCCCAGCACGTCGCGTTCATACGCGAGCGCTTTTTTACGGTCGAACTTGTGTTCCCACTTGGAGATAACCAGCACGGCGAGCGCATTGCCCACCACGTTCAGCGCGGTACGCGCCATATCGAGGATACGGTCCACACCGGCGATAAACGCCAGGCCTTCCAGCGGAATACCGACGCTGCCCAGCGTTGCCAGCAGCACCACGAACGAGACGCCCGGCACGCCTGCGATGCCCTTTGAGGTCACCATCAGGGTCAACACCAGCACGATTTCCTGCCACAGCGACAGGTCAATGCCATACAGCTGAGCGATAAAGATTGCCGCAATACTCTGATACAGCGTTGAACCATCCAGGTTGAAGGAGTAACCGGTCGGTACAACGAAGCTGGTAATGGAGGCCGGCGCACCGTAGGCCTCCATCTTCTCAATGATACGCGGCAGCACGCTCTCGGAGCTTGCCGTGGAGTACGCCAGAATCAGCTCATCTTTCAGAATGCGGATCAGGATCCAGATACTGAGCCCGCACAGACGCGCCACAATCCCCAGCACCACCAGCGCGAAGAACAGGATCGCGAAGTGCACCAGAATCACCAGCTTCGCCAGCGGCCACAGGGAAGCAAAGCCGAAGTTCGCCACGGTCACGGCGATCAGCGCAAAGACGCCGACCGGTGCATAGCGCATCACCATGTGGGTCACTTTGAACATGGTTTCAGAGATAGAGCGGAACACGGTTACCAGCGGTTCACGGTGCGTCGCCGGGAGTGAAGAGAGCCCCAGACCGAAGAGAACCGAGAAGAAGATGATCGGCAGCATCTCGCCCTTCGCCATCGATGCCACGATGTTGGTCGGAACCAGCGACAGGATCGTGCCCATCAGTCCGTGCGCATGGCTCTGCACGTCGGCGGTGGTGCTTTGATATTTCGAAATATCCACCGTCGCCAGCTGCGACATATCGATCCCGGAACCTGGCTGGAACACGTTCGCCAGGGTAATGCCGAGAATGATGGCAACCGTAGTGATCACTTCGAAATAGATAATTGTTTTTGCACCGATGCGGCCCAGCTGTTTCGCATCACCCACTCCGGCGATACCGACCACCAGCGTCGAGATCACAATCGGTACAACGATCATCTTGATCAGATGAATAAAGATATCGCCCGCCGGCGAGAGAAGGTTCGCAATCAGCCACTCGCGGCTGTCACTATGATAATGGAGATAACTGCCCAGCAAGATGCCCAGCACAAGGGCCAGCAGGATCTGCCAGGCCAGGCTGACTTTCAAATTTTTCATAGAAACTGACTTCCTCAATGAAATCTCCGCACCATCAAAACTGCATGAATATGGAGACATACTGAAAGGGTATGAATTGTGTTGCGTTGGTTTATGGGATTTTTTAACGCGGCGTATGAGTATCATTTGCACGGCATGCTGCGCAAGCCTTAAAGAACAAGGCATTTCACTGCAAAAAGGGTCAATGACGGTAATTTATAACAATACGCATAAATAACCGTTTGTTATACAAACTATTTTCACTTCAAAAAAGTGAATAATTCTTCAGTTGAATTATTTCCCTTCAAAGTTTCATTCGCTCAATTTTCATACTATTCAAACATTGCGTGATCTGTCGCCCAAATACTAAACAAAGCTTGTAAAGCCCCTACTATTAACGTTTTTGCGACATATTATTAACATCTTACAAGGAGAAAAAAAGCCATGAGCCAAATACACAAACACGACATTCCCGCAAACATTGCGGACCGTTGCCTGATCAACCCGGAGCAGTACCACGAGAAATATCAGCAATCCATATCCAGCCCTGACGCATTCTGGGGTGAGCAGGGCCATATCCTCGACTGGATCAAACCTTATCAGAAGGTAAAGAACACCTCCTTCGCGCCGGGCAACGTCTCCATTAAATGGTATGAAGACGGCACGCTGAACCTGGCGGCGAACTGCCTGGACCGCCACCTGGCGGAACGCGGCAACGAAACGGCTATTATCTGGGAAGGCGACGATGCCTCTCAGAGCAAACATATCTCCTATAAAGAGCTGCACCGCGACGTGTGCCGCTTCGCCAACGTCCTGCTGGCCCAGGGCATTAAAAAGGGCGACGTGGTGGCTATCTATATGCCAATGGTGCCGGAAGCCGCAGTGGCGATGCTGGCCTGCGCGCGCATTGGCGCCATCCACTCCGTTATCTTCGGCGGCTTTTCACCGGAAGCGGTTGCCGGACGCATCGTTGACTCGAACTCGAAGCTGGTGATCACCGCTGACGAGGGCGTGCGCGCCGGACGCGGTATCCCACTGAAGAAAAACGTCGACGACGCGCTGAAAAACCCGAGCGTAAAATCCGTCACGAACGTCATTGTGCTTAAGCGCACCGGCGGCAAAATCGACTGGAACGAGGGGCGCGACCTGTGGTGGAGCGACCTGATTGAAAACGCCAGCGACCAGCACCAGCCGGAAGAGATGAACGCGGAAGATCCGCTGTTTATCCTTTATACCTCCGGCTCCACCGGCAAGCCAAAAGGCGTCCTCCATACCACCGGCGGCTATCTGGTTTACGCGGCCACGACCTTTAAATACGTTTTCGACTACCATCCGGGCGACATCTACTGGTGCACCGCCGACGTGGGCTGGGTCACCGGTCACAGCTACCTGCTGTACGGTCCGCTGGCCTGCGGCGCAACGACGCTGATGTTTGAAGGCGTACCGAACTGGCCGACCCCGGCGCGTATGTGCCAGGTGGTGGATAAGCACCAGGTCAACATTCTCTACACCGCGCCGACGGCCATCCGTGCGCTGATGGCGGAAGGCGACAAGGCCATCGAAGGCACCGATCGCTCATCCCTGCGTATTCTCGGATCCGTAGGCGAGCCTATCAACCCTGAAGCCTGGGAGTGGTACTGGAAGAAAATCGGCAACGAGAAGTGCCCGGTGATGGACACCTGGTGGCAGACCGAAACCGGCGGCTTTATGATCGCCCCAATGCCCGGCGCTACGCGGCTGAAAGCCGGCTCCGCAACTCAGCCGTTTTTTGGCGTGCAGCCTGCGCTGGTGGATAACGAAGGCAACCCGCAGGAAGGCGCTACCGAAGGCAACCTGGTGATCGTCGACTCCTGGCCGGGACAGGCGCGTACCCTGTTCGGCGATCATGAGCGCTTCGAACAGACCTACTTCTCCACCTTTAAAAACATGTACTTCAGCGGCGACGGCGCGCGCCGTGATGAAGACGGATATTACTGGATCACCGGGCGCGTGGACGACGTGCTTAACGTCTCCGGCCACCGTCTCGGCACGGCAGAGATTGAATCGGCGCTGGTGTCGCATCCGAAAATCGCCGAAGCGGCGGTTGTTGGCATTCCGCACAACATTAAGGGCCAGGCGATTTACGCCTACGTTACCCTCAACCACGGCGAAGAGCCGTCGCCAGAGCTGTATACCGAGGTGCGTAACTGGGTGCGTAAGGAGATCGGCCCGCTTGCCACGCCGGACGTACTGCACTGGACGGACTCCTTACCAAAAACCCGTTCCGGCAAAATTATGCGCCGAATCCTGCGCAAAATCGCGGCAGGTGACACCAGTAACCTCGGCGACACCTCGACGCTTGCCGATCCTGGCGTGGTGGACAAACTGCTCGAAGAGAAGCAGGCCATCGCAATGCCTTCATAATCTTTTCTCCCTCTCCCTGTGGGAGAGGGCCGGGGTGAGGGCATCAGACCGCACCTTCCTCCCCTCACCCTAACCCTCTCCCCAAAGGGGAGAGGGGACTAAAAACAAACCAACCTTACTTCTGGAGATTTCTGTGATGAATAACGATATTTGTCAGCAGATAGAGAATAGTGCGCACTACAGGGAGCTGGTCGAAAAACGGCAACGGTTTGCCTTCTTGCTTTCCATCATCATGCTGATTATCTACGTCGGCTTTATTCTGCTGATCGCCTTTGCCCCCCAGTGGCTCGGCACGCCGCTGCACGCCGGAACCAGCGTCACGCGCGGTATCCCGATTGGCATTGGCGTTATTGTGATTTCATTCCTGCTGACCGGCGTCTACGTCTGGCGCGCGAACGGCGAATTCGATCGCCTCAATAAAGCGGTACTGCAAGAGGTAAAAGCATCATGAAGCGAGTCCTGACGGCGCTTGCCGCCACACTTCCCTTTGCCGCCCACGCGGCAGATGCCCTTACCGGCGAGGTCCAGCGCCAGCCTACCAACTGGCAGGCGATTGTTATGTTCCTGATTTTCGTCGTGCTGACGCTGTACATCACCTACTGGGCGTCAAAGCGCGTGCGCTCCCGTAACGATTACTACACCGCGGGCGGCAATATTACCGGCTTCCAGAACGGCCTGGCGATTGCGGGTGATTTTATGTCTGCCGCCTCCTTCCTCGGGATTTCCGCGCTGGTCTATACCTCCGGCTATGACGGCCTGATCTACTCCCTCGGGTTCCTCGTCGGCTGGCCGATCATTCTGTTCCTGATTGCCGAGCGCCTGCGTAACCTTGGCCGCTATACCTTTGCGGACGTAGCCTCCTATCGTCTGAAGCAAGGCCCTATCCGCATGCTCTCCGCCTGCGGTTCGCTGGTGGTGGTGGCCCTGTATCTGATCGCTCAGATGGTGGGTGCAGGCAAGCTGATCGAGCTGCTGTTCGGCCTGAACTACCACGTCGCGGTGGTGCTGGTTGGCGTGCTGATGGTGATGTACGTCCTGTTCGGCGGCATGCTCGCCACAACCTGGGTGCAGATCATCAAAGCCGTGCTGCTGCTGTTCGGCGCGAGCTTCATGGCCTTTATGGTGATGAAGCACGTCGGCTTCAGCTTCAATAATCTGTTTACCGAAGCGATGGCGGTGCACCCGAAAGGGGAAGCGATCATGAGCCCGGGCGGGCTGGTGAAAGATCCGATATCCGCGCTCTCTCTCGGTCTCGGCCTGATGTTCGGTACCGCAGGCCTGCCGCATATCCTGATGCGCTTCTTCACGGTATCAGACGCGCGTGAGGCGCGTAAGAGCGTGTTCTACGCCACCGGCTTTATGGGTTATTTCTACATCCTGACCTTTATCATCGGCTTCGGCGCGATCATGCTGGTGGGTGCAAACCCGGCGTTTAAGGACGCGGCGGGCGCGCTGATCGGCGGTAACAACATGGCGGCGGTGCATCTGGCCGACGCGGTGGGCGGTAACCTGTTCCTCGGCTTTATCTCTGCCGTAGCCTTCGCCACCATCCTCGCGGTGGTTGCAGGGCTGACGCTGGCTGGCGCGTCTGCGGTATCCCACGATCTTTACGCCAACGTCTTCCGTAAAGGCGCAAGCGAGCGCGATGAGCTGAAGGTCTCCAAAATTACCGTGCTGGTGCTGGGCGTGGTGGCGATCCTGCTGGGCATTCTGTTTGAGAAGCAGAACATCGCCTTTATGGTGGGGCTGGCCTTCTCGATTGCCGCAAGCTGTAACTTCCCGATCATTCTGCTCTCCATGTACTGGTCAAAACTGACCACCCGAGGGGCAATGATTGGCGGCTGGCTGGGGCTGCTGACGGCGGTGATTTTGATGATCCTCGGCCCGACCATCTGGGTGCAGATCCTCGGTCACGAAAGCGCGATCTTCCCGTATGAATACCCGGCGCTGTTTTCCATTGCCGTGGCGTTTATCGGGATCTGGTTCTTCTCGGCTACCGATAATTCGCCGGAGGGTAACCTGGAGCGTGAGAAATTCCGCGCCCAGTTTATCCGCTCGCAAACCGGCCTGGGCGTTGAGCAGGGCCGCGCGCACTAAGCCTTACTCCCCGGCCGCTCCGGTCGGGGTTTTAAAACATCACCCACGCCACCAGCGGTGCAATCAGCACCATCAGAACGCCCGAAAGCATCATCACCAGGCTTGCCACGACTCCTTCCTGCTGGCCGAGCTCGTACGAACGCGCCGTCCCCGCACCGTGCGACGCCGCGCCAAACCCCGCCCCTTTCGCCATCCCTTCGCGGATAGAAAGCCGCAGGAACAGCACATCCCCCACCGCCATACCAAAGACGCCCGTGACCACCACAAACAGCGCCACCAGATCCGGCTGTCCGCCGAGCGGCTTCGCGGCCGCCAGCGCAAACGGCGTGGTCACCGAACGCACGGCCAGGCTGCGCTGAATTTCATCGGACAGGGTAAACAGCCGCGCCAGCCAGACGGAACTGCACACCGCCACCACCGTCGCGGTGATAACGCCCGCGCTGAGGGACATCCAGTGACGTTTGATAACGCGCAGATTGTCATACACCGGCACCGCAAAGGCGACGGTAGCCGGTCCGAGCAGCCACAGCAGCCAGTGGGATTCGCCGATGTAGTTCTGCCAGGAGATATGGCCGAAGACCAGCATCAGCACCAGCAGGATCGGCGTAAAGACCAGCGGCATCAGCGGCAGCGCGCGAAAGCGGCGATACAGGCGCTTGTTGGCATAGTAGATCGCCACCGTCGCAATCAGGCACAGCACGCTTATCTGAAAGTTAGTCATGCTTGTGCCTGCTGATTTCAAACCGATACACCTTATCCACCACCCAGGCGGTGGCGCCCAGCACCATCAGCGTGCTCAGGGCGATAACCGCGAAGATGCGCCAGCCGTCGACCATCAGCAGCTGCGCATAGTTCACTACCGCCACCACGGCCGGCACGAAGAACAGCAGCATCTCCGCCAGCAGCCAGCGCGCGCCGGCCCGCACCCAGCTAAGGGGCAAGGCGCGCGAGAGGATCAGCGTCAGCATCAGCACCATCCCCACCAGGTTGGCGGGTAAAGGCAGATGCAGCCAGTCGACAAGATATTCCGCAAAAACAAACAGTCCCGCGTAGAGCAGTACCTGAACCGGTACCTGGAGTCGTTGCACAACGGCAGGCGTAACACGGCTTAACGCCACGGCCATGGGGGTTTTCCTCAGAAATGAGACGAGGCGCCAGTATAGTGAGCGTACGTAATCGACTGAAATGAATTAAAATCATCGAAGGTATAGTTTCGAGGAATAATCATGGACATAAGAACGCTGCGCTATTTTGTCGAGGTGGTTCGCCAGCAAAGTTTTACCCGCGCAGCGGAGAAGTTGTTCGTTACCCAGCCCACCATCAGCAAGATGCTGAAAAACCTTGAGGATGAGCTGAACTGTACCCTGCTGATCCGCGACGGACGCAAGCTGCTGCTGACCGATACCGGACGCGTGGTGTTCGAACGCGGGCTGGCGATCCTCGCAGAGTTCCGCCAGCTGGAGGCCGAGCTTGGCGACATCAACCACCTGACGAAGGGGCTGCTGCGGCTCGGCATTCCGCCGATGGTCGGCATGATGATGGCCGGACCGATAAGCCTGTTCCGCCAGCGCTACCCCGGCGTTGAGCTAAAAATTTCCGAGTTTGGCGGCCTGACCGTGCAGCAGGCGGTGATGAACGGCGAGCTGGACGTTGCCATGACGGCCCTTCCCGTGGAGGAAGAGAGCGGCCTGGCGACGCTGCCGCTGTTCAGCCATCCGCTGTGCGTTCTGGTGCCGCGCTCCGGCGACTGGCTGAAAACTGACTCGGTGAAGCCCGAGCTGCTCGGCGAACACCCTTTGCTGATCTATAACGAAGATTTCGCCTTAAGCCGCCAGCTGATGGCGCTGTTTAATCATCACAGCGTGAAGCCGCGCATTGCGGTGCGCAGCGGCCAGTGGGATTTTCTGGCTGCCATGGTGCAGGCGGGCGTGGGGATTGCCATTCTGCCGCAGCCCATCTGCGAGCGTCTGGATAAAAGCACGCTGCGCTGGATCCCACTCGAAAGCGATCTCCACTGGCAGCTGGGGATGATCTGGCGGGAAGGGGTGTATCTGTCGCACAGCGCGCAGGCGTGGCTGGAGTGTTGCGAGGGGTTTTGGGTAACAGCCGCGCCAGCCAGACGGAACTGCACAC
>NZ_JADBRP010000020.1:0-29058 GCF_014930695.1 Enterobacter cloacae complex sp. P40C2
GATGGACGACGGTCTGCGTTTCGCAATCCGTGAAGGCGGCCGTACCGTTGGCGCGGGCGTTGTTGCTAAAGTTCTCGGCTAATCGCTGATAACATTTGACGCAATGCGCAATAAAAGGGCATCATTTGATGCCCTTTTTGCACGCTTTCACATCAGAACCTGGCTCATCAGTGATTAATTTTGTCATAATCATTGCTGAGACAGGCTCTGCAGAGAGCGTATAATACGAAAAGCGAATAGCATTTCGATTGGTTTGCCTCGCGCTCGCGGGGTGAAAATGTTTGTAGAATACTTCTGACAGGTTGGTTTATGAGTGCGAATACCGAAGCTCAAGGGAGCGGGCGCGGCCTGGAAGCGATGAAATGGATAGTTGTAGCCGTG
Source organism: Enterobacter cloacae complex sp. P40C2 (assembly GCF_014930695.1). NCBI lineage: Bacteria > Pseudomonadati > Pseudomonadota > Gammaproteobacteria > Enterobacterales > Enterobacteriaceae > Enterobacter > Enterobacter cloacae complex sp. P40C2. The sequence continues at coordinate 382 of NZ_JADBRP010000020.1, forward strand.
CTGCTGATTGTGGCGATTGTCGGCAACTATCTTTATCGTGACATGATGCTGCCGCTACGTGCGCTTGCAGTGGTAATTCTGATTGCTGCAGCGGGTGGTGTCGCGCTGTTGACGACAAAAGGCAAAGCGACCGTTGCGTTTGCCCGCGAAGCGCGTACCGAAGTCCGCAAGGTCATTTGGCCGACTCGCCAGGAAACATTGCACACCACGCTGATTGTAGCGGCGGTTACCGCTGTAATGTCACTGATCCTGTGGGGACTGGATGGTATTCTGGTTCGCCTGGTATCCTTTATCACTGGCCTGAGGTTCTGAGATGTCTGAAGCCCCTAAAAAGCGCTGGTACGTCGTTCAGGCGTTTTCCGGTTTTGAAGGCCGCGTAGCAACGTCGCTGCGTGAGCATATCAAATTACACAACATGGAAGAATTATTTGGCGAAGTTATGGTTCCGACCGAAGAAGTGGTCGAGATCCGTGGCGGCCAACGTCGCAAAAGCGAGCGTAAATTCTTCCCGGGTTACGTGCTGGTTCAGATGGTTATGAACGACGCGAGCTGGCACCTGGTGCGCAGCGTACCGCGCGTGATGGGCTTTATCGGCGGCACGTCTGACCGTCCGGCGCCAATCAGCGACAAAGAAGTTGATGCGATTATGAACCGCCTCCAGCAGGTTGGTGATAAGCCGCGTCCGAAAACGCTGTTTGAACCGGGTGAAATGGTTCGTGTTAATGACGGTCCGTTTGCTGACTTTAATGGCGTTGTGGAAGAAGTGGACTACGAGAAGTCCCGCCTGAAAGTTTCTGTTTCTATCTTCGGTCGTGCGACCCCGGTAGAGCTGGACTTTGCCCAGGTAGAAAAAGCCTAAGCAGCGATCAAAAAAGCGACGATTTAATCGTTGCACAGGGCGCGAGATTGGAATACAATTTCGCGCCTTTTGTTTTTATGGGTCCCGGCCCGTAAAACGAATTTTATTCACGGGGAGCCTCTCTGAGGCGTTATTACCCAATCAGAGGATTTTAGAATGGCTAAGAAAGTACAAGCCTACGTCAAGCTGCAGGTTGCAGCAGGTATGGCGAACCCAAGTCCACCAGTTGGTCCAGCTCTGGGTCAGCAGGGTGTGAACATCATGGAATTCTGTAAAGCGTTCAACGCGAAAACTGAATCCATGGAAAAAGGTCTGCCAATTCCAGTTGTTATCACTGTTTACGCTGACCGTTCTTTCACTTTCGTTACCAAGACCCCTCCAGCAGCAGTTCTGCTGAAGAAAGCGGCTGGTATCAAGTCTGGTTCCGGTAAGCCGAACAAAGACAAAGTGGGTAAAATTTCCCGCGCTCAGCTGCAGGAAATCGCGCAGACCAAAGCTGCCGACATGACTGGTTCCGACATTGAAGCGATGACTCGCTCCATCGAAGGTACTGCACGTTCCATGGGCCTGGTAGTGGAGGACTAAGAAATGGCTAAACTGACCAAGCGCATGTCCGTGATCCGTGACAAAGTTGATGCGACCAAACAGTACGACATCAACGAAGCTATCGCTCTGCTGAAAGAACTGGCTACCGCTAAGTTCGTTGAAAGCGTTGACGTTGCCGTTAACCTGGGCATCGACGCTCGTAAATCCGATCAGAACGTTCGTGGCGCAACTGTACTGCCACACGGTACTGGCCGTTCCGTACGCGTAGCTGTATTTGCTCAGGGTGCAAACGCTGAAGCTGCAAAAGCTGCCGGCGCTGAACTGGTAGGTATGGAAGATCTGGCTGATCAGATCAAGAAAGGCGAAATGAACTTTGACGTTGTTATTGCATCTCCAGATGCAATGCGCGTTGTTGGCCAGCTGGGCCAGGTTCTGGGTCCACGCGGCCTGATGCCAAACCCGAAAGTCGGTACTGTAACGCCTAACGTTGCTGAAGCGGTTAAGAACGCTAAAGCAGGTCAGGTTCGTTATCGTAACGACAAAAACGGCATCATCCACACCACCATCGGTAAAGTGGACTTTGACGCTGACAAACTGAAAGAAAACCTGGAAGCTCTGCTGGTTGCGCTGAAAAAAGCAAAACCAACTCAGGCTAAAGGCGTGTACATCAAGAAAGTTAGCATCTCCACCACCATGGGTGCAGGTGTTGCAGTTGACCAGGCTGGCCTGAGCGCTGCTGCAAACTAATGCCTTTACGTGGGCGGTGATTTTGTCTACAATCTTACCCCCACGTTTGCTAACAAAAGTTAGCGGCTAAAAGAATTGTTCGTTGGAGCCTGGCCTATCCAGGCCTCCGTCGAAGACCGCAGGTGTTTCGCAAGAAACTTAATCCCCTGCGTAGACGGTGACAGAACGCTAAGATTATTTTAAATACTCTGGCTTGTTTCTGCTCACCGTATTAAGACGCTCTTCCCGTTGGGTTGAGTGAAGTGAGTTCCGGAACATGAGTTCCGGCAAACATCCAGGAGCAAAGCTAATGGCTTTAAATCTTCAAGACAAACAAGCGATTGTTGCTGAAGTCAGCGAAGTAGCCAAAGGCGCGCTGTCTGCAGTAGTTGCGGATTCCCGTGGCGTTACTGTAGACAAAATGACTGAACTGCGTAAAGCAGGTCGTGAAGCTGGCGTATACATGCGTGTTGTTCGTAACACCCTGCTGCGTCGCGTAGTTGAAGGTACTCAGTTCGAGTGCCTGAAAGACACGTTTGTTGGTCCGACCCTGATTGCATACTCTATGGAACACCCGGGCGCTGCTGCTCGTCTGTTCAAAGAGTTCGCGAAAGCGAATGCAAAATTTGAGGTCAAAGCTGCAGCCTTTGAAGGTGAGTTGATCCCGGCATCGCAAATCGATCGCCTGGCAACCCTGCCGACCTACGAAGAAGCAATTGCACGCCTGATGGCAACCATGAAAGAAGCTGCGGCTGGCAAACTGGTTCGCACTCTGGCTGCTGTACGCGATGCGAAAGAAGCTGCTTAATCGCAGTTATCTTTATAAAGCATTTGCTTACGTATAAACTTATTCTGATTTTCAGGAACAATTTAAATGTCTATCACTAAAGATCAAATCATTGAAGCAGTAGCAGCTATGTCCGTAATGGACGTTGTAGAGCTGGTTTCTGCAATGGAAGAAAAATTCGGTGTTTCTGCTGCTGCTGCTGTAGCTGTAGCTGCTGGCCCGGCTGAAGCTGCTGAAGAAAAAACTGAATTCGACGTAATTCTGAAAGCTGCTGGCGCGAACAAAGTTGCTGTAATCAAAGCAGTACGTGGCGCAACTGGCCTGGGTCTGAAAGAAGCTAAAGACCTGGTAGAATCTGCTCCAGCTGCGCTGAAAGAAGGCGTGAGCAAAGACGACGCAGAAGCACTGAAAAAATCTCTGGAAGAAGCTGGCGCTGAAGTTGAAGTTAAATAAGCCAACTTTTCTGGTTGCAGCCTAAGTCATTAGGCTGATGGCTGGTGACTTTTTAGTCACCAGCCTTTTTGCGCTGTAAGGCATCAGCAGCATTTCACACTGTTTGACTGCTGGTTGTCCTGACAATGCTTGTTTCTATCGACGACTTAATATACTGCGACAGGGTGCTCGCTCTGTGTAAATCGCAATGAAATGGTTTAAGCGTGATAGCAACAGGTATTGCGGAAAGTATTCAATTTTCCGGTCCACAAAATGGTGTTGCACAAACTGTCCCTTCGTCGGACAGATGGGTCGACTTGTCAGCGAGCTGAGGAACCCTATGGTTTACTCCTATACCGAGAAAAAACGTATTCGTAAGGATTTTGGTAAACGTCCACAAGTTCTGGACATTCCATATCTCCTTTCTATCCAGCTTGACTCGTTCCAGAAGTTTATCGAGCAAGATCCTGAAGGGCAGTACGGCCTGGAAGCAGCCTTCCGTTCCGTGTTCCCGATTCAGAGCTACAGCGGTAATTCCGAGCTGCAGTACGTCAGCTACCGCCTTGGCGAACCGGTGTTTGACGTTCAGGAATGTCAGATCCGTGGCGTGACCTATTCCGCACCGCTGCGCGTAAAACTGCGTCTGGTGATCTACGAGCGCGAAGCGCCGGAAGGCACCGTAAAAGACATTAAAGAACAAGAAGTCTACATGGGTGAAATTCCACTCATGACGGACAACGGTACTTTCGTTATCAACGGTACTGAGCGTGTTATCGTTTCCCAGCTGCATCGTAGCCCGGGCGTCTTCTTCGACAGCGATAAAGGTAAAACACACTCTTCCGGTAAAGTACTGTATAACGCACGCATCATTCCTTACCGTGGTTCATGGCTGGACTTCGAGTTCGATCCGAAAGACAACCTGTTTGTCCGTATCGACCGTCGTCGTAAACTGCCTGCAACCATCATTCTGCGTGCACTGAACTATACCACTGAGCAGATCCTTGACCTGTTCTTTGAGAAAGTGATCTTTGAAATCCGCGACAACAAGCTGCAGATGGAGCTGGTGCCGGAACGTCTGCGTGGTGAGACCGCGTCGTTCGACATCGAAGCCGACGGCAAAGTGTATGTGGAAAAAGGTCGCCGTATCACCGCGCGCCACATCCGCCAGCTGGAAAAAGATGATATCAAACACATCGAAGTTCCGGTTGAGTACATTGCAGGAAAAGTAGCCGCGAAAGATTACGTTGATGAATCAACTGGCGAGCTGATCTGCCCGGCTAACATGGAGCTGAGCCTGGATCTGCTGGCTAAGCTGAGCCAGTCTGGCCACAAACGTATCGAAACGCTGTTCACTAACGATCTGGACCACGGTCCGTACATCTCTGAGACTGTACGCGTCGATCCAACCAACGATCGTCTGAGCGCGCTGGTAGAAATCTACCGCATGATGCGTCCTGGTGAGCCACCAACTCGCGAAGCGGCTGAAAGCCTGTTTGAGAACCTGTTCTTCTCCGAAGACCGCTACGATCTGTCCGCGGTTGGTCGTATGAAGTTCAACCGTTCTCTGCTGCGCGACGAAATCGAAGGTTCCGGTATCCTGAGCAAAGACGACATCATTGAAGTGATGAAGAAGCTCATCGATATCCGTAACGGTAAAGGCGAAGTGGATGATATCGACCACCTCGGCAACCGTCGTATCCGTTCCGTAGGCGAAATGGCGGAAAACCAGTTCCGCGTTGGCCTGGTACGTGTAGAGCGTGCGGTGAAAGAGCGTCTGTCTCTGGGCGATCTGGATACCCTGATGCCTCAGGATATGATCAACGCCAAGCCGATTTCTGCGGCAGTGAAAGAGTTCTTCGGTTCCAGCCAGCTGTCTCAGTTTATGGACCAGAACAACCCGCTGTCTGAGATTACGCACAAACGTCGTATCTCTGCACTCGGCCCAGGCGGTCTGACCCGTGAACGTGCAGGCTTTGAAGTTCGAGACGTACACCCGACGCACTACGGTCGCGTATGTCCTATCGAAACGCCTGAAGGTCCAAACATCGGTCTGATCAACTCCCTGTCCGTGTACGCACAGACAAACGAATACGGTTTCCTTGAGACGCCGTACCGTAAAGTGACTGACGGTGTTGTTACCGACGAAATTCATTACCTGTCTGCTATCGAAGAAGGCAACTACGTTATCGCTCAGGCGAACTCCAACCTGGATGACGAAGGCCACTTTGTAGAAGATCTGGTTACCTGCCGTAGCAAAGGCGAATCCAGCTTGTTCAGCCGCGACCAGGTTGACTACATGGACGTATCCACCCAGCAGGTGGTATCCGTCGGTGCGTCCCTGATCCCGTTCCTGGAACACGATGACGCCAACCGTGCATTGATGGGTGCGAACATGCAACGTCAGGCCGTTCCAACTCTGCGCGCTGATAAGCCGCTGGTTGGTACCGGTATGGAACGTGCTGTTGCCGTTGACTCCGGTGTTACTGCAGTTGCTAAGCGTGGCGGTACCGTTCAGTACGTTGACGCATCCCGTATCGTTATCAAAGTTAACGAAGACGAGATGTATCCGGGCGAAGCGGGTATCGACATCTACAACCTGACCAAATACACCCGTTCTAACCAGAACACCTGTATCAACCAGATGCCTTGCGTATCTCTGGGTGAGCCAGTTGAGCGCGGCGACGTGCTGGCAGACGGTCCGTCCACCGACCTCGGTGAACTGGCGCTCGGTCAGAACATGCGCGTAGCGTTCATGCCGTGGAACGGTTACAACTTCGAAGACTCCATCCTCGTCTCCGAGCGTGTGGTTCAGGAAGATCGTTTCACCACCATCCACATTCAGGAACTGGCATGTGTGTCCCGTGACACCAAGCTGGGGCCAGAAGAGATCACCGCTGACATCCCTAACGTGGGTGAAGCTGCGCTCTCCAAACTGGATGAATCCGGTATTGTTTACATCGGTGCGGAAGTGACCGGCGGCGATATTCTGGTTGGTAAGGTAACGCCGAAAGGTGAAACCCAGCTGACGCCAGAAGAGAAACTGCTGCGTGCAATCTTCGGTGAGAAAGCGTCTGACGTTAAAGACTCTTCTCTGCGCGTACCAAACGGTGTTTCCGGTACGGTTATCGACGTTCAGGTCTTCACGCGTGATGGCGTTGAGAAAGATAAGCGTGCGCTGGAAATCGAAGAGATGCAGCTCAAGCAGGCTAAGAAAGACCTGTCTGAAGAACTGCAGATTCTCGAAGCGGGTCTGTTCAGCCGTATCTACGCGGTGCTGGTTGCCGGTGGCGTTGAAGCTGAGAAGCTCGACAAACTGCCACGCGATCGCTGGCTGGAACTTGGCCTGACCGACGAAGAGAAACAAAATCAGCTGGAACAGCTGGCTGAGCAGTATGACGAACTGAAACACGAGTTCGAGAAAAAACTCGAAGCGAAACGCCGCAAAATCACTCAGGGCGACGATCTGGCACCAGGCGTGCTGAAGATTGTTAAGGTATATCTGGCTGTTAAACGTCAGATCCAGCCTGGTGATAAGATGGCAGGTCGTCACGGTAACAAGGGTGTTATCTCTAAGATCAACCCGATCGAAGATATGCCGCACGATGCTAACGGTACGCCGGTAGATATCGTACTGAACCCGCTGGGCGTACCGTCTCGTATGAACATCGGTCAGATTCTGGAAACCCACCTGGGTATGGCTGCGAAAGGTATCGGCGACAAGATCAACGCCATGCTGAAACAGCAGCAGGAAGTCGCGAAACTGCGCGAATTCATCCAGCGTGCCTACGATCTGGGTACCGACGTGCGTCAGAAAGTCGACCTGAACACCTTCAGCGATGAAGAAGTGCTGCGTCTGGCAGAGAACCTGCGCAAAGGTATGCCAATTGCAACGCCGGTATTCGACGGTGCAAAAGAAGCTGAAATCAAAGAGCTGCTGCAACTGGGTGGTCTGCCAACGTCTGGTCAGATTACGCTGTTTGACGGCCGTACCGGGGAACAGTTCGAGCGTCCGGTAACCGTAGGTTACATGTACATGCTGAAACTGAACCACCTGGTCGACGACAAAATGCACGCTCGTTCTACCGGTTCTTACAGCCTGGTTACTCAGCAGCCGCTGGGTGGTAAGGCTCAGTTCGGTGGTCAGCGCTTCGGGGAGATGGAAGTGTGGGCGCTGGAAGCATACGGCGCAGCATACACCCTGCAGGAAATGCTTACCGTTAAGTCTGATGACGTGAACGGTCGTACTAAGATGTATAAAAACATCGTAGACGGCAACCATCAGATGGAACCAGGCATGCCGGAATCCTTCAACGTACTGTTGAAAGAGATTCGTTCGCTGGGTATCAACATCGAACTGGAAGACGAGTAATTCTCGCTCAAACAGGTCACTGGTGTCGGGTTAACCCCCGACACCAGATTGTGCTAACTCCGACGGGAGCAAATCCGTGAAAGATTTATTAAAGTTTCTGAAAGCGCAGACTAAAACCGAAGAGTTTGATGCGATCAAAATTGCTCTGGCTTCGCCAGACATGATCCGTTCATGGTCTTTTGGTGAAGTTAAAAAGCCGGAAACCATCAACTACCGTACGTTCAAACCTGAGCGTGACGGCCTTTTCTGTGCGCGTATTTTCGGGCCAGTAAAAGACTACGAGTGCCTGTGCGGTAAGTACAAGCGCCTGAAACACCGCGGTGTGATCTGTGAGAAGTGCGGCGTTGAAGTGACCCAGACCAAAGTACGCCGTGAGCGTATGGGCCACATCGAGCTGGCGTCTCCAACTGCTCACATCTGGTTCCTGAAATCCCTGCCGTCCCGTATCGGCCTGCTGCTGGATATGCCGCTGCGTGATATCGAACGTGTTCTGTACTTCGAATCTTATGTGGTTATCGAAGGCGGTATGACGAATCTGGAACGTAACCAGATTCTGACCGAAGAACAGTATCTGGACGCGCTGGAAGAGTTCGGTGACGAATTCGACGCGAAGATGGGTGCGGAAGCTATTCAGGCCCTGCTGAAGAGCATGGATCTGGAGCAAGAGTGTGAAACTCTGCGCGAAGAGCTGAACGAAACCAACTCCGAAACCAAGCGTAAAAAGCTGACCAAGCGTATCAAACTGCTGGAAGCGTTCGTTCAGTCTGGTAACAAACCAGAGTGGATGATCCTGACCGTTCTGCCGGTTCTGCCGCCAGATCTGCGTCCGCTGGTTCCGCTGGATGGTGGTCGTTTCGCAACGTCCGATCTGAACGATCTGTACCGTCGCGTTATCAACCGTAACAACCGTCTGAAACGTCTGCTGGATCTGGCTGCGCCGGACATCATCGTACGCAACGAAAAACGTATGCTGCAGGAAGCGGTAGATGCCCTGCTGGATAACGGTCGTCGCGGTCGTGCGATCACCGGTTCTAACAAACGTCCTCTGAAATCTTTGGCCGACATGATCAAAGGTAAACAGGGTCGTTTCCGTCAGAACCTGCTCGGTAAGCGTGTTGACTACTCCGGTCGTTCTGTAATCACCGTAGGTCCATACCTGCGTCTGCATCAGTGCGGTCTGCCGAAGAAAATGGCACTGGAGCTGTTTAAACCGTTCATCTACGGCAAGCTGGAACTGCGTGGCCTGGCCACCACCATCAAAGCCGCTAAGAAAATGGTTGAGCGTGAAGAAGCTGTCGTTTGGGATATCCTGGACGAAGTTATCCGCGAACACCCGGTACTGCTGAACCGTGCACCAACCCTGCACCGTCTGGGTATCCAGGCATTTGAGCCAGTACTGATCGAAGGTAAAGCTATCCAGCTGCACCCGCTGGTTTGTGCGGCATATAACGCCGACTTCGATGGTGACCAGATGGCTGTTCACGTACCGCTGACGCTGGAAGCCCAGCTCGAAGCGCGTGCGCTGATGATGTCTACCAACAACATCCTGTCTCCAGCGAACGGTGAACCAATCATCGTTCCTTCTCAGGACGTTGTATTGGGTCTGTACTACATGACCCGTGACTGTGTTAACGCCAAAGGCGAAGGCATGGTGCTGACTGGCCCTAAAGAAGCTGAGCGTATTTATCGCGCTGGCCTGGCCTCTCTGCATGCGCGCGTTAAAGTGCGTATCACCGAGTACGAAAAAGATGAAAACGGCGAATTCGTTGCGAAAACCAGCCTGAAAGACACGACCATTGGCCGTGCGATTCTGTGGATGATCGTACCGAAAGGTCTGCCTTTCTCCATCGTCAACCAGGCGCTGGGCAAGAAAGCGATCTCCAAAATGCTGAACACCTGTTACCGCATTCTGGGTCTGAAGCCGACCGTTATCTTCGCTGACCAGACAATGTACACCGGCTTTGCTTATGCAGCGCGTTCAGGTGCATCTGTTGGTATCGATGACATGGTCATCCCGGAGAAGAAACACGAGATCATCTCTGAAGCGGAAGCTGAAGTTGCTGAGATCCAGGAGCAGTTCCAGTCTGGTCTGGTAACCGCAGGCGAACGCTATAACAAAGTTATCGATATCTGGGCTGCGGCGAACGATCGTGTATCCAAAGCGATGATGGATAACCTGCAAACCGAAACCGTGATTAACCGTGACGGCGTAGAAGAGCAGCAGGTTTCCTTCAACAGCATCTACATGATGGCCGACTCCGGTGCGCGTGGTTCTGCGGCACAGATTCGTCAGCTGGCAGGTATGCGTGGTCTGATGGCGAAGCCGGATGGCTCCATCATCGAAACGCCAATCACCGCGAACTTCCGTGAAGGTCTGAACGTACTCCAGTACTTCATCTCCACGCACGGTGCGCGTAAAGGTCTGGCGGATACCGCACTTAAAACGGCGAACTCCGGTTATCTGACGCGTCGTCTGGTTGACGTTGCGCAGGATCTGGTCGTAACCGAAGACGACTGTGGCACCCTTGAAGGTATCACCATGACCCCGGTTATCGAGGGTGGTGATGTTAAAGAGCCACTGCGCGATCGCGTACTGGGTCGTGTGACCGCGGAAGACATTCTGAAGCCGGGCACCGCAGACATTCTGGTTCCACGCAACACGCTGCTGCACGAACAGTGGTGTGACCTGCTGGAAGCGAACTCTGTTGACTCCGTGAAGGTGCGTTCCGTTGTATCTTGTGACACCGACTTTGGCGTGTGTGCACACTGCTATGGTCGTGACCTGGCGCGTGGCCACATCATCAACAAAGGTGAAGCCATCGGCGTTATCGCGGCACAGTCCATCGGTGAGCCGGGTACACAGCTGACGATGCGTACGTTCCACATCGGTGGTGCGGCATCTCGTGCGGCTGCTGAATCCAGCATCCAGGTGAAAAACAAAGGTAGCATCAAGCTCAGCAACGCGAAGTCTGTTGTTAACTCCGCAGGCAAGCTGGTTGTGACCTCTCGTAACACCGAGCTGAAGCTGATCGACGAATTCGGTCGTACCAAAGAGAGCTATAAAGTGCCTTACGGTGCGGTTATGGCGAAAGGTGATGGCGAGCAGGTTGCCGGCGGTGAAACCGTTGCAAACTGGGATCCACACACCATGCCGGTTATCACCGAAGTAAGTGGTTTCATCCGCTTTACTGACATGATTGACGGCCAGACCATTACTCGTCAGACCGACGAGCTGACCGGTCTGTCTTCTCTGGTGGTTCTGGATTCTGCTGAACGTACTACCGGCGGTAAAGATCTGCGTCCTGCACTGAAAATCGTTGATGCTCAGGGTAACGACGTTCTGATCCCTGGTACCGATATGCCTGCGCAGTACTTCCTGCCGGGTAAAGCGATTGTACAGCTGGAAGATGGCGTACAGATCAGCTCTGGTGACACCCTGGCGCGTATTCCTCAGGAATCCGGCGGTACCAAGGACATCACCGGTGGTCTGCCACGCGTTGCGGACCTGTTCGAAGCACGTCGTCCGAAAGAGCCTGCAATCCTGGCTGAAATCAGCGGTATCATCTCCTTCGGTAAAGAGACCAAAGGTAAACGCCGTCTGGTTATCACTCCAGTAGATGGCAGCGAGCCGTACGAAGAGATGATTCCTAAGTGGCGTCAGCTCAACGTGTTCGAAGGTGAACGCGTGGAACGTGGTGACGTGGTTTCCGACGGTCCAGAAGCGCCGCACGACATCCTGCGTCTGCGTGGTGTGCATGCTGTTACTCGTTACATTGTTAACGAAGTACAGGACGTATACCGTCTGCAGGGCGTTAAGATTAACGATAAACACATCGAAGTTATCGTTCGTCAGATGCTGCGTAAAGCAACCATCGAAAACGCGGGCAGCTCCGACTTCCTGGAAGGCGAGCAGGTTGAATACTCACGCGTTAAGATCGCTAACCGCGATCTGGAAGCGAATGGCAAAATCGGTGCGACCTTCGCACGCGATCTGCTGGGTATCACCAAAGCGTCTCTGGCAACCGAGTCCTTCATCTCCGCAGCGTCGTTCCAGGAAACTACTCGTGTCCTGACCGAAGCGGCTGTTGCTGGTAAACGTGATGAACTGCGCGGTCTGAAAGAGAACGTTATCGTGGGTCGTCTGATCCCGGCCGGTACCGGTTATGCGTACCACCAGGATCGTATGCGTCGTCGCGCAGCGGGCGAACTGCCGGCTGCTCCGCAGGTTACTGCCGAAGATGCATCCGCGAGCCTTGCAGAACTGCTGAACGCAGGTCTGGGCGGTTCCGACAACGAATAATCGTTGATGCCGTTAATAAAAAACCCGCTTCGGCGGGTTTTTTTATTGTGTTTTTTCAGGCCCGAAACGCGTAGCGCCACCGGGCTTTTTATCAGTTTACCAGCGGGATCCGCCGATAAAGCTCAATCATATCGCCTGCCAGATCCTGAATAACCATCGCGTTCATCAGATGGTCCTGCGAGTGAACGGTGATCAGGTTAACCGGAAGTTTCCCGGTCCCTTCGTCAAGGCCGATAAGCTGCGTCTGGATCGTGTGCGCATGCTTCACATACTCGCGCGATTCTTCCATCGCTTTTTCAGCTTCGTCAAACTCACCCTTACGCGCCATCTGCAGCGCCGTCAGCGCCGCACTGCGCGCCGCGCCCGCGTTAACCAGCAGTTCCATGATGGTGGTTTCTAAGTCTTCCATTATGACTCCAGCAGCTTGAGCGCTTTTTCCAGTACGGCATCGCCTTTCATCATGCCGTAATCCATCATGTCGATCACCGCGACCTTCTTGCCCAGCGGATCGGCCTGAGCCTGCAGTTTTGCCTGCTCGTATTTAACCTGTGGCCCCAGTAATACGATGTCAGCCGTCGCGATGTTGTCTTTAAACTCCGCGACCGGAACGGCTTTAATGGTTACTTCGACTCCTTTTTTCTGCGCGGCATCTTTCATACGTTGAACCAGCATGCTGGTTGACATTCCCGCTGCACAGCATAAAACGATGTTCTTCATAGTCAGCCTCGATCTACATGTGTTTATTGATAATTATCCCGTGCAGACCGCTTCAACAACCGCTTTACCGCGATTGTGTGTCAGGCATCACAAAGAAATCGGCATTTTCCTGAAACCGGTTACAATTTTTCACAGGCGTGCGTTCTGCCCGTCGGAACGGGCGAAATGTCAGGCGGGAAATTAACGGCTGGACGTGCTTAAAACACGATTTTTGCCCTGCTGTTTGGCGCGGTAAAGCGCTTCATCAACGCTACCGACAAATTGCTCCAGCGGTTCGAAATGCCATTCTCCCAGCCCGGCGCTGAAGGTCACCTGCAGGTTCTCTTCCCGCCAGGCACGCTGCTGGACGGCGGTGCGCCAGGCTTCCAGAAGTGCATGAGCGGAGTGAATCAGCTCGGCAGGGAAAATCACCGCGAACTCTTCACCTCCGTAGCGGTAAACGGAGAGGTGATGCGGCTGCATGATCTGAATGCCTTCGCGCGCCACGTTGCGCAGCACGATATCCCCGCTCAGGTGGCCCCAGGTGTCATTGATGGATTTGAAGTTATCAATGTCGACCAGCGCCAGGGCGAACGGCTGATGGGCGTTCAGCAGCTCATCCACGTCGCTGTCGAACGCCCGGCGGTTTTTACAGCCCGTCAGCGCATCATGCGTGGCCTGACGGACATACGCCATCTCGCGTTCCTTGTTCGACTGTATGGTATGGCTGAGCATCGCCTCCAGGCGCGGAGCCTGGTTGACGTCCCCGGTTTTGATGGCGTTGATAATGTTCATCAGCACGGAACGTGAGGCGTGACGCAGGTACAGCCCGAACAGGATGATGATGATGGCCGCCAGCGCAAATCCCCAGCCGACGATAGTGGTTTCATGCCGGGTAATGACGGTGAGGGTGGTATCGGAAACCCAATAAATTACAAACCAGTCCGGGTTGGTGAAGGAGTAGTAGTAGTACCAGGTCTTACTTTTGGGATCGAAAATATGGCCTTCGCCGCTGGTCATTTTGTCCATCAGCGCTTCGCTTACGTACTGCTTAAAGAGCGCGCCCGTGTCCGGATGAAGCACAACGGCGCCGTCGCGCTCAACGACAAAAAACTCACCCTGCACCGGCGCCACCATCTGGCGCAGGGTATATCCCATGGAGGTCAAATCAAGATGGAAAGCGAGCGTGCCCTTGAGGCGGCCTTCGGGTGAAATGACCGGCTTAAAAAGGGTGACGGTAGGATGCCCGGTGAAATAGTCCAGATAGGGGCGGGTATAGTGGGGGAAGTTGCTGGCCTCCGCCTGCCCGATAAACCATGGACGGGTTCGCGCGTCGAACGACCGGCTCTTCTCCGTAGGCAGCACTTCCGGCGCGCGCAGATGATGCCCCCCGGTGTCCGCGAGAGAGATAGACGACACGGTCGGCATCAGGTTCTGTAAATGCATTAACATCTGCAGGCCGTGTGTCGGATCGATATTAATGGTCTGATTCACTCTGTCGTTACGCGCGAAGTACATCGCGGCGCGCCCGAGAATATAGTCATTTTCTCGCAGGATAGACTCGGTGTAGTTCACCGCCAGGTTATGGGTGAAATTACCATTAATTTTATGATAATCCTCGAGAAAATCTTTTCGCTGTGAAAGGGTTACCAGCACGGCGATCAGCACGAAGCTGAACAGGATCCCGGCGAAGCTGACCATAATCGGCCGCGTAAAAGAGAGCTTTTTACTGTGGAGTGCCATGAGTTGTACATCAGTCCAGAAGGTGGACGCGTTGCGTCTGTCGTTATCCTCAGCATAGTCGCTGTCCGGTTGCTGGTAGTAAATTATACAGAAGGTGATTACCGACGAGATGATTTATCTTAAGAACAGATAAGAAGCGTCCTATTTATTTTATCGGTTAAGATTCTGATTAAGAGGCGGGGGGCAGGGCGAAACGAGGAAGAAGCATTTTCGCCCTGGTCAGCATCCGTTGCTGACGTGCCAAGCATAAGGAAACCGGGCTGAGGATAACAATCGCCCGGTTTCAATCCTACGAGACGCCTCGTAACCTTTCCGCGTTTTTACAGTCTGTTTCAGCGCAAATGCGAGGCTCTTCCCAGCCAGCTGTCCCAGTCTTTCCACACGGGCTGTAGCCCCTGTGCGACCAGCGCTTCCGCGACCGCCTCTGGCCGCCGCCCGTCGTGAGGCGCAAACTGCTCCAGCTCCGGACGCTCGTCGGCATAGCCGCCAGGCTGCGTTTTGGAAAAGGCGCTGACGTTGTTGATGGCCAGCGGGATGGCGCGATCGCGGAACGCCGGGGACTCGCGGGTGGAGAGCGACAGTTCCACCTCCGGCGCGAACAGGCGAAATGCGCAGATGGTTTGCACCAGCTGGCGTTCATCCATTAGCGAGGCCGGCTCAATGCCGCCCGCGCAGGGACGCAGCCGCGGGAACGAGATGGAATAGCGGCTCTGCCAGTAGCGTTGCTGCAACCACAGCAAATGTTCCGCCACCATGTAGCAATCCACCCGCCAGCTATCGGAAAGCCCAATCAGCGCCCCCAGACCGATTTTGTCGATCCCGGCCCGTCCCAGCCTGTCCGGCGTCTCCAGCCGGAAGAAGAAATCTTGTTTCTTCCCCTTCAGGTGGTGCCGTGCATACGTCGCTTCGTGGTAGGTTTCCTGGTAAACCATAACGCCGTCCAGCCCGAGGGTTTTTAGCTCTGCGTATTCCTCCTGCGACAAAGGCTGCACTTCCATCTGCAACGAGGAAAATTCCCGACGAATGGCCGGAAGGTGCTGGCGGAAGTAGTCCATTCCCACTTTGCTCTGATGTTCACCCGTCACCAGCAGAAGGTGCTCAAACCCCATTTCACGTATAGCCGCACACTCGCGGGCGATCTCATGCTTGTCCAGCGTTTTACGCTTAATGCGGTTGCTCATGGAGAAACCACAGTAGGTACAGTCGTTGGCGCACAGGTTAGAGAGGTAGAGCGGCACGTAAAAGCTCACCGTGTTGCCGAAGCGCTGGCGGGTGAGGCGCTGCGCGCGCTGCGCCATTGGCTCGAGATACGCGCTGGCCGCGGGGGAGAGAAGGGCCATCAGATCCTCACGGGTAAGGTGGCGGGCATGCAGCGCGCGCTCAACGTCAGCCGCGGTTTTGCTGTTGATGCGCAGGGCAATATCGTCCCAGCCAAGCTCACGCCAGCGATCGGTAAAGGTAGCCATCAGAGCGCCTCCAGAAAACCGGTGAGCGGGCTGGTGGCCTGCGCCTGAAAGCTGCGCGAGCCGGGGCCGGACTCTCTCGCCAGCACGCCAGCCTCCACGGCCAGACGGAACGCGCGCGCCATCATCACCGGATCGTCGGCGACCGCAATCGCGGTATTCACCAGTACCGCATCGGCCCCTAGCTCCAGCGCCTGCGCGGCGTGGCTGGGTACACCTATCCCCGCGTCCACCACCACGGGCACGGTAGCCTGCTCAATGACGATCTCCAGCATCGCGCGGGTTTCGAGCCCCTGGTTAGAGCCGATGGGCGCGCCCAGCGGCATCACGGCGGCGCAGCCGACCTCCTCCAGGCGCTTGCAGAGAACGGGGTCGGCGCCGCAGTAGGGCAGCACGATAAACCCCTGCTGCACCAGCTTTTCCGCGGCTTTCAGGGTTTCAATCGGGTCGGGCAGCAGCCAGCGGGCATCCGGGTGAATTTCCAGCTTCAGCCAGCGGGTGCCGAGCGCCTCGCGAGCCAGCCGGGCGGCGAAAATCGCCTCCTCGGCCGTTTTCGCCCCGGAGGTGTTCGGTAAAAGCGTCACGCCAGCCTCCAGCAAGGGCGCAAGAATGGCATCGTTGTGCTGGCGCAGGTCCACGCGCTTCATGGCCAGCGTCACCAGCTGGCTGCCGCTTTCACGGATGGCATCAACCATCAGCTGCGGAGAGGCAAACTTCCCGGTTCCGGTAAACAGATGTGAATCAAAGACCTTATCGGCAATACGTAACATCTCAGCCCCCTGCGATAACCTGAAACAGCAGGATCTGGTCGCCTTCATTGACCTGCTGGTGTTCCCACCGCTCGCGCGGCAGGATCTGTTGATTGAGCGCCAGCGCCGTTCCCGGCTTTAACTGGCGCAGCGTGTCGAGCAGTGCGGCAACGGTGAGCCCGTCGTCGCACGTCACCGGCTCATCGTTAAGCAGAATGCGCATCGCGGCCTCCGCATACCGGGCAGCGGCTGGCGCGATGTAACGCCAGATGGCGCCAGCCGCCGGAGCGGGCATCGAACAGCCGCAGCGTGTTGCGTTCCGTCTCCATGCCGCTGAGCAGCTTGATGGCCTCCAGCGCCTGCAGCGTGCCCATCACGCCCACAACCGGGCCAAGAATACCTGCCGTACGGCAGTTGCGCTCCGGTTCAGCCTCGTCCGGCCACAGGCAGCGGTAACAGCCCTGAGCCCACGGCGGCGTAAGCACCATTATCTGCCCGCCAAAACCGACCGCGCTGGCGGTGATCAGCGGCGTATTCCGGGCCACGCAGGCGGCGTTGATCGCCTGGCGCGTTGCCATGTTGTCGGTGCAGTCCAGCACCACGTCGGCAAGGGCAACTTCGCGCTGCAGATCTTCGCCGCTAAGCCGCGTCCGGAGCGCAACCAGCTCAATGTCCGGGTTGAGCTGGTTCAGCCGCTGGCGCGTGACGTGCGCTTTAGGCTGGCTGACGTCTTCCGTTGTGAAGAGGATTTGCCGCTGCAGGTTGCTGAGGTGCACCTCGTCGTCGTCCGCCAGTACCAGCGTGCCCACGCCCGCGCCGGCCAGATAGAGCGCGGCGGGGGCGCCTAATCCGCCCAGGCCGACAATCAATACCCGGCTGGCGAGCAGCTTTTGCTGCCCGTCGATGGCGATATCTTCCAGCAGGATCTGGCGGCTGTAGCGCATAAAATCACGATCTCTCATCGCCAGCTCCTGCCAGTTGTAAAAGCTGCGCGGTGGCGGCCTGCCAGTCGGTCGCGTGGGTGATCGCGCTGACCACGGCGATGCTGCCGACGCCGGTTTCCAGCACGGCAGGCGCGCGCTCAAGGCCGATCCCGCCGATGGCGACGGTGGGATAATCGGCGAGGCGTTTAACGTGTGCCGCCAGCTGCGTCAAGCCCTGCGGGGCCGACGGCATCTGTTTGGTTTGCGTCGGGAAAACGTGGCCGAGGGCGATGTAGGAGGGGCGGGCCGCGAGCGCCACGTCAATCTCCATATCGTCATGAGTGGAAACGCCAAGACGCAAGCCGGCTTCGCGGATGGCATGCAGGTCGGTCGTCTCCAGATCTTCCTGACCCAGATGCACGCCGTAGGCCCCGTGCTTAACGGCCAGCCGCCAGTAGTCGTTGATAAACAGGCGGGCATCGTAGCGACGCCCCAGCGCAACGGCGGCAGCCACGTCAGCCTCTACCTCTTCATCGCGCTTATCCTTGATGCGCAGCTGGATGGTGCGTACGCCTGCCTCAAGCAGACGGGCAATCCACGCCACGCTGTCCACCACCGGGTAAAGCCCTAAGCGGAAGGGGACGGGGGGGAAATCGGGCTTGTACATTATGCCTCCTCTTTTTTGAGGTAGATTTCGCCGCCTTTCGCGCGGAAGGTTTCTGACATGTCCGCCATACCCACTTCAATGGTCTGCGCGGCGGCGTAGTCGCGAACCTCCTGGCTGATTTTCATTGAGCAGAATTTTGGTCCGCACATGGAGCAGAAGTGAGCCACTTTGCCGGATTCCTGCGGCAGGGTTTCGTCGTGATAGGCGCGGGCGGTGAAGGGATCGAGCGCCAGATTAAACTGGTCTTCCCAGCGGAATTCAAAGCGCGCTTTGGACATGGCGTTGTCGCGGATTTGCGCGCCCGGATGGCCTTTCGCCAGGTCCGCGGCGTGGGCGGCGATTTTGTAGGTAATCAGCCCCTGCTTTACGTCCTCTTTGTTGGGCAGGCCGAGGTGCTCTTTCGGCGTAACGTAGCAGAGCATGGCGCAGCCGAACCAGCCGATCATCGCCGCGCCAATCCCTGAAGTGAAGTGGTCATAGCCCGGCGCAATATCGGTAGTCAGCGGCCCCAGGGTGTAGAACGGCGCTTCGTGGCAGTGCTCCAGCTCTTCGGTCATGTTGCGGCGGATCATCTGCATCGGCACGTGTCCCGGGCCTTCAATCATCACCTGCACGTCATATTCCCAGGCGATTTTGGTCAGCTCGCCCAGCGTATGCAGCTCGGCAAACTGCGCTTCGTCGTTGGCATCTCGGATGGAGCCCGGACGCAGGCCGTCGCCCAGCGAAAGCGAAACGTCATAGGCGGCGCAGATTTCGCAGATCTCGCGGAAATGTTCGTAGAGGAAGTTTTCCTGATGATGGGACAGGCACCACTTCGCCATAATCGAACCGCCGCGCGAGACGATGCCGGTCAGACGTTTGGCCGTCATCGGCACGTAGCGCAGCAGCACGCCGGCGTGGATGGTGAAATAGTCCACGCCCTGTTCCGCCTGCTCCAGCAGCGTATCGCGGAACGCTTCCCAGGTAAGGTTTTCCGCAATGCCGTTCACTTTTTCCAGCGCCTGATAAATCGGGACGGTGCCAATCGGCACCGGGCTGTTGCGCAGGATCCACTCGCGGGTTTCGTGAATGTAGCGGCCGGTGGAAAGGTCCATCACCGTGTCCGCTCCCCAGCGCGTCGACCAGACCAGCTTTTCCACCTCTTCTTCGATGGAGGACGTTACCGCCGAGTTGCCGATGTTGGCGTTGACCTTCACCAGGAAGTTGCGGCCGATAATCATCGGCTCGGATTCCGGGTGGTTAATGTTGGCGGGGATTATCGCGCGGCCTGCGGCCACTTCGTCACGCACAAACTCCGGTGTGATGTTCTCCGGCAGGCGTGCGCCAAACCCTTCGCCCGGGTGCTGGTGGCGCAGGACTTCGCTGCGGATGCGCTCGCGCCCCATATTTTCGCGAATGGCGATGAACTCCATCTCCGGCGTGACGATCCCCTGGCGCGCGTAGTGCAGCTGGGTCACGCATTTGCCCGCTTTGGCGCGTTTTGGCGTCAGCAGGCCGGTGAAGCGCAGCTCGTCCAGGCCGTCGTCGGCCAGGCGCTCGTTAGTGTACGCTGAGCTGCGCACGCTCAGTTCCTCGCAGTCGTTACGCGCGTCAATCCACGGCTGTCGCAGCTTCGCCAGACCCTGCTGCACGTTGATAGCAACAGAAGGATCGCCGTACGGGCCGGAGGTGTCGTACACCGGCACGGCTTCGTTGTCTTCAAACTGCGGGTTCTCTTTGCTGCCGCCGATAAGCGTCGGGCTAAGCTGGATTTCGCGCATCGGCACGCGGATATCGGCCTGCGAGCCGGAAATGTAGATGCGTTTAGAGTTCGGGAAAGCGGTGCCTTCCAGGGTGTCGATAAAGCGTTGGGCGTGTTCGCGCTGTTCGCGGCGGGTCAGTTTTGTTGTAGACATAGCTCATTCCAAAAGTGAAGGACATGGCTTGTCAGACGACGGATGAAGCAAGAGAAGATCGCCTCTGGGGCGATACAACAGCAGCATGACTCTTGTTCCCTTCGCAGGTATTAACCTGATCAGGTTCCGCGGATCCCGAATTAACGGTCTCAGCCCGTGCTTTCACACTGGGCACTCCGACAAGAAAAATCCCCCTCCGCAGAGGGGCGACTGGTTGTAAATTACTCGTTAACGATTAATAACTCAAGCGGGACGCACGACGTTATCGTCGCTGCTGACAAACAGGTTGTTATCCAGCACGAGGGCAATGAGCTTGTCTTCCAGCGTGAACCGCTCTTCCAGCGCTTCGCCAAGGTCGGACAGCGCCTGCTGAAACTCAAGATAATTATCGTGATCGATAGCGTTTTCGAGCGTTGAATCGTAGTACTCCATTATCTGCTGGGTATTGGCCTCCAGCTGTGGATAGAGTTTTGTTGCGGCTAAAAACGGGCTTGTGCCTTCCATTTCGCGGATAATGCGTTCATAAATGTTGAAATGGCCGTCGGAGAGGTAGTCGACCAGGCGCTGACAAAAGTCATCCAGCGCCTTTTCATTCAGCCGCATAAAGGATTCTTTGCCAGGCTTAAGACCGACCAGATTGTAATACGCCACGAGTAGATGCTTGCGCACATGTAGCCAGCGATCCACCAGGTTGTTACTTCCTCCAACGCGCTCAGTCAGGCTTTCCAGCTGGTTTAACATGGTCGACTCCACAAGGTTTAGAATGGGATCTACTTATCCAAAATGTAACCACAATGCTAACAACATGTCAGTGAAGCGAAGGTAGTGCAATAGATATGGATCGTATTATTGAAAAATCAGATCTGGGTTGGTGGATCGTCAGCCACGAACAGAAATTATGGCTGCCCGGTGGAGAATTACCCTACGGTACGGCGGAAAAGTTCGATCTTGTGGGGCAACCCGCGCTGAAGATCGGCGAGTGGCAGGGCGAATCCGTGTGGTTGATCCAACAGGCGCGCCGTCAGGATATGGGATCCGTTCGCCAGGTTCTGGATCTGGATGTTGGCCTGTTCCAGCTGGCGGGGCGCGGCGTGCAGCTGGCGGAGTTCTACCGCTCGCACAAATTCTGCGGCTACTGCGGCCACACCATGCACCCGAGCAAAACCGAGTGGGCGATGCTCTGCGGCCACTGCCGTGAACGCTACTACCCGCAAATCGCACCGTGCATCATCGTCGCCATCCGGCGTGACGATTCCATTCTGCTGGCGCAGCATACTCGTCATCGTAACGGCATTCATACCGTCCTCGCCGGCTTCGTCGAAGTGGGTGAAACGCTGGAGCAGGCGGTGGCGCGGGAGGTGATGGAGGAGAGCGGCATCAAGGTGAAGAACCTGCGCTACGTGACCTCCCAGCCGTGGCCGTTCCCGATGTCGCTGATGACGGCGTTTATGGCGGACTACGACAGCGGCGAGATTGTTATCGACCAGAAAGAGCTGCTTGAGGCGAACTGGTATCGCTACGACGATTTACCCCTGCTGCCCCCGCCGGGAACCGTGGCGCGCCGCCTGATAGAAGATACCGTGGCAATGTGTCGGGCCGAGTATGAGTAGTGTTACACTGACGGACTGACGCAATAAGGAACTGCAAAATGACCGAACTGAAGAACGATCGTTATCTGCGTGCGCTGCTGCGCCAGCCCGTTGATGTCACCCCGGTGTGGATGATGCGCCAGGCGGGACGCTATCTGCCAGAATATAAAGCCACGCGCGCGCAGGCGGGCGATTTTATGTCGCTATGCAAAAACGCCGAGCTGGCCTGCGAAGTGACGCTCCAGCCGCTGCGCCGCTTCCCGCTCGATGCCGCCATTCTCTTTTCGGACATCCTTACCATTCCGGACGCGATGGGCCTTGGGCTCTATTTTGAAACCGGCGAAGGTCCGCGCTTCACCTCTCCGATTAAAAGCAAAGCCGACGTCGATAAGCTGCCGATCCCCGATCCGGAAGGCGAGCTGGGCTACGTGATGAACGCCGTGCGCACCATTCGCCGCGAGCTGAAAGGTGAAGTGCCGCTGATTGGCTTCTCCGGTAGCCCGTGGACGCTGGCAACCTACATGGTGGAAGGCGGCAGCAGCAAAGCCTTTACCGTTATTAAAAAGATGATGTACGCCGAGCCGCAGGCGCTGCATACGCTGCTCGACAAGCTGGCGAAGAGCGTCACGCTCTATCTCAACGCGCAGATCAAAGCGGGCGCGCAGTCAGTGATGATTTTCGACACCTGGGGCGGCGTGCTGACCGGGCGTGATTATCAGCAGTTCTCGCTGTATTACATGCACAAAATCGTCGATGGCCTGCTGCGTGAAAACGAAGGCCGCCGCGTGCCGGTGACGCTGTTCACGAAAGGCGGCGGCCAGTGGCTGGAAGCCATGGCGGCAACCGGCTGCGACGCGCTGGGCCTCGACTGGACCACCGATATCGCGGATGCGCGCCGTCGCGTGGGCGACAAAGTCGCGCTTCAGGGCAACATGGATCCCTCCATGCTCTATGCTCAGCCAGCCCGCATTGAAGAGGAAGTGTCGACTATACTGTCTGGTTTCGGCCAGGGTGAAGGCCACGTATTCAACCTCGGCCACGGCATTCATCAGGATGTGCCGCCAGAACACGCGGGCGTATTTGTGGAGGCGGTGCATCGGCTTTCAGCCCAGTATCACAGGTAAGGAGTAGGTATGGATCTCGCGTCGCTACGCGCTCAGCAAATCGAACTGGCTTCATCAGTGATCCGCGAGGATCGTCTGGATAAGGATCCCCCGCAGTACATTGGCGGGGCGGACGTCGGGTTTGAGCAGGGCGGTGAAGTCACGCGGGCGGCGATGGTGGTGCTGAAATACCCTTCGCTGGAGCTGGTGGAATACAAGGTGGCGCGTATCGCCACCACAATGCCCTACATCCCCGGCTTTCTCTCCTTCCGCGAATATCCGGCGCTGCTGGCCGCGTGGGAGCAACTCTCGCAAAAACCTGACCTGCTGTTTGTGGACGGACACGGTATTTCGCACCCGCGCCGCCTGGGCGTCGCCAGCCACTTTGGTCTGCTGGTGGATGTTCCTACCATTGGCGTGGCGAAAAAACGCCTGTGCGGCGCGTTTGAGCCGCTCTCTGCTGAACCGGGCGCGCTGGCGCCGCTTATCCATAAAGGCGAGCAGCTGGCGTGGGTCTGGCGCAGTAAGGCGCGCTGCAATCCGCTGTTTATCGCGACCGGGCACCGTGTGAGCATGGACAGCGCGCTGGCGTGGGTACAACGCTGCATGAAGGGCTACCGCTTACCGGAGCCGACGCGCTGGGCTGATGCCGTCGCTTCCTCGCGTCCGGCTTTTGTTCGATGGCAGGCAATTCAGCCGTGATTCAGGTAAACTGCGGCTAATTTTCGATTCGAGACATCATCATGTTACAAAACCCGATTCATCTGCGCCTTGAGAAGCTGGAAAGCTGGCAGCACGTGACTTTTATGGCTTGCCTGTGCGAGCGCATGTATCCCAACTACGCCGCGTTCTGTAAGCAAACGGAGTTTGGCGAAGGCCAGATTTATCGTCGTATCCTGGATTTGATCTGGGAGACGCTGACGGTCAAAGACGCGAAGGTGAATTTTGACTCTCAGCTCGAAAAGCTGGAGGAGGCGATCCCGGCAGCGGATGATTACGACCTGTATGGTGTTTACCCGGCCATCGATGCCTGTGTGGCATTGAGCGAGCTAATCCACTCCCGTCTGAGCGGTGAAACCCTGGAACACGCCATTGAAGTCAGTAAGGCATCTATCACTACCGTCGCGATGCTGGAAATGACCCAGGAAGGCCGCGAAATGACCGACGATGAGCTGCGTGCTAACCCGGCGGTGGAACAAGAATGGGACATTCAGTGGGAGATTTTCCGCCTGCTGGCAGAGTGTGAAGAGCGTGATATTGAGCTGATCAAAGGGCTGCGCGCGGACCTGCGCGAGGCCGGTGAGAGCAATATTGGTATAATTTTTAACCAATGAGACAACAAAACGTGATTTAACGCCTGTTTTGTCACTCCTCGACTCTTCCCTTTCGCCCCCCGTCTGGTCTACATTTGGGGGGCGAAAAAAAGTGGCTATCGGTGCGTGTATGCAGGAGAGTGCTTTTTTGGCATTTTCGTCGCACTCGATGCTTAGCAAGCGATAAACACATTGAAAGGATAACTTATGAACAAGACTCAACTGATTGATGTAATTGCGGACAAGGCTGATCTGTCTAAAGTGCAGGCTAAAGCTGCTCTGGAATCTACCCTGGCTGCTATTACTGAGTCTCTGAAAGAAGGTGATGCTGTACAACTGGTTGGTTTCGGTACCTTCAAAGTGAACCACCGCGCTGAGCGTACTGGCCGCAACCCGCAGACCGGTAAAGAAATCAAAATCGCCGCAGCTAACGTGCCGGCATTTGTTTCTGGTAAAGCACTGAAAGACGCAGTTAAGTAAGACGCGTGGCAGTGAACAGTTTTAACGAAGGGGCGGCAACGCCCCTTTTGTCATTCTGGCGTGGCGCGCTCGCGCTGGCAGGCGCGCTGTTGCTGTCCGCCTGTAGCCACGATGCCTCACTCCCTCCGTTTACCGCCAGCGGTTACGCTGACAACCAGGGGGCGGTAAGGATCTGGCGTAAAGACTCCAGCAATGAAGTTCATCTGCTTTCCGCATTCAGCCCGTGGCATAGCGGCAATACCTCGACCGCAGAATATCGCTGGCAGGGCGAGGCGCTAACGCTGATTGAGCTGAACATCTACAGCAAGACCCCCGAACACGTGAAAGTGCGTTTCGATGACCACGGCGAGCTGAGCTTTATGCAGCATGAAGCCAGCGGTCAGAAACAGCAGCTTTCCAGCGATCAGATCGCCCTCTACCGTTACCGAGCTGAACAAATCCGCCAGACCAGCGATGCGCTGCGTCAGGGCCGCGTGGTGCTGCGCCAGGGGCGCTGGCATACCGATGGGACGGTGACCACCTGCGAAGGGCAGACGGTAAAGCCTGACCTTGAATCCTGGGCAACCGAACATATTCAGCGCCGTCAGCGGCATTCATCGATGGAAGTGAGCGTGGCGTGGCTTGAAGCGCCGGAAGGTTCACAGCTGCTGCTGGTGGCGAACGAAGATTTCTGCACCTGGCAGCCGACAGAAAAGAGTTTCTGATTTGATTTCCCTCTCCCCTGAGGGGAGAGGGTTAGGGTGAGGGGGAAATTACTCGCCCTGCTCCCGCGCAATCGCCCGATAGCCGATATCCTGACGGCTGAAGCTGCCGTTCCAGCGAATATCCGCCATCAGCGCATAGGCGCGCTTCTGCGCTTCGGCAACGGTATCGCCCAGCGCGGTGGCGCACAGCACGCGGCCACCGTTGGTCAGGACGCGATCGTCGTCAGCCAGCGTCGTACCGGCGTGGAACACCTTCGCACCGTCAATTTCCTCCAGCGGCAGGCCGTGGATCTCATCTCCGGTGTTGTAGTTGCCAGGATATCCACCCGCAGCAATCACCACGCCCAGCGATGCGCGCTCGTCCCACTCTGAGGTTTTCTCGTCCAGCTTGCCATCGCAGGCCGCCAGGCACAGATCAACCAGGTCGGATTTCATGCGCAGCATGATCGGCTGCGTTTCCGGATC
Organism: Enterobacter cloacae complex sp. P40C2; assembly: GCF_014930695.1. NCBI lineage: Bacteria > Pseudomonadati > Pseudomonadota > Gammaproteobacteria > Enterobacterales > Enterobacteriaceae > Enterobacter > Enterobacter cloacae complex sp. P40C2. The sequence continues at coordinate 26,191 of NZ_JADBRP010000020.1, forward strand.
GCCGAAGCGGCAGTTGAATTCGATAACCTTCGGATTGCCCTGCTTGTCGATCATCAGGCCCGCATAGAGGAAACCGGTATAGGTGTTGCCTTCTGCCGCCATTCCTTTCACGGTTGGCCAGATGATGCGATCCATGGTGCGCTGATGCACTTCATCAGTGACTACCGGAGCAGGGGAGTAAGCTCCCATTCCGCCGGTATTCGGGCCGGTATCGCCATTACCCACGCGCTTGTGATCCTGGCTGGTGGCCATCGGCAGAACGTGCTCGCCGTCGACCATCACGATAAAGCTCGCCTCTTCACCGTCGAGGAACTCTTCAATCACGATGCGGTGACCCGCATCGCCAAAGGCGTTGCCGGCCAGCATATCGTGAACGGCGGCTTCGGCTTCTTCGAGCGTCATCGCCACGATCACGCCTTTTCCGGCGGCCAGGCCGTCGGCCTTAATGACAATCGGTGCGCCTTTTTCGCGCAGGTAAGCCAGAGCGGGCTCCACCTCTGTGAAGTTCTGGTATTCCGCCGTCGGGATGTTATGGCGAGCCAGGAAATCTTTGGTAAAGGCTTTCGAACCCTCCAGTTGGGCAGCACCCTCCGTTGGGCCGAAGATTTTCAGGCCAGCGGCGCGGAAGGCGTCTACCACGCCGATCACCAGCGGCGCTTCCGGACCAACAATAGTCAGATCGATGTTTTCGCGCTGAGCAAAACTCAGCAGCGCGGGGATATCGGTGACGCCGATGGCGACGTTCTGCAGCGCGGGCTCAAGCGCGGTACCGGCGTTACCCGGTGCCACAAAGACGGTTTCAACCTGCGGGGACTGTGCCGCTTTCCACGCCAGCGCGTGCTCGCGCCCGCCGTTGCCAATCACTAATACTTTCATTTTCTGCTCCGGGAATTAATGGCGAAAGTGACGCATGTCGGTGAAGATCATCGCGATGCCGTGTTCGTCGGCGGCGGCAATCACTTCGTCGTCGCGGATTGAGCCGCCAGGCTGGATCACGCAGGTGATGCCCACCGCAGCGGCCGCATCGATGCCGTCGCGGAACGGGAAGAAGGCGTCAGAGGCCATGGCGGAGCCTTTCACTTCCAGACCTTCGTCACCTGCTTTGATACCGGCAATTTTCGCAGAATAAACGCGGCTCATCTGGCCTGCACCTATCCCGATGGTCATGTTCTCTTTGGCGTAGACAATGGCGTTGGATTTCACGAACTTCGCCACCTTCCAGCAGAACAGCGCGTCACGCAGCTCCTGTTCGGTCGGCTGGCGTTTGGTCACCACGCGCAGGTCGGCTTCCGTCACCATACCCAGATCGCGATCCTGAACCAGCAGGCCACCGTTCACGCGCTTGAAGTCCAGGCCCGGCACGCGTGCTGCCCACTGGCCGCAAACCAGCACGCGCACGTTCTGTTTCGCAGCGGTGATTTTCAGCGCTTCTTCAGAGGCCGATGGCGCGATGATCACTTCAACAAACTGGCGGGAGATGATGGCCTGTGCGGTTTCGGCATCCAGCTCGCGGTTGAAGGCGATAATGCCGCCAAACGCGGAGGTCGGGTCGGTTTTGTAGGCGCGATCGTAAGCGTCAAGGATAGAGGTGCTCACGGCAACGCCGCATGGGTTGGCGTGCTTGACGATAACGCAGGCCGGCTCGCTGAATTCTTTCACGCATTCCAGCGCGGCGTCGGTGTCGGCAATGTTGTTATAGGAGAGCGCTTTGCCCTGAACCTGCTGAGCGGTTGCGACAGAAGCTTCTTTTACCTCTTCTTCTATATAGAAGGCAGCCTGCTGGTGGCTGTTCTCACCGTAACGCATATCCTGTTTCTTAATGAAGTTCAGGTTCAGCGTGCGCGGGAAGCGGCCGGAAGGATCTTTGCTTTCACCGTGGTAAGCCGGCACCAGGCTACCGAAGTAGTTGGCAATCATGCTGTCGTACGCGGCGGTGTGTTCAAAGGCTTTGATGGCGAGGTCGAAACGCGTTTCCAGGGTCAGCGACCCTTCGTTGGCGTCCATCTCATTAATAATGGTGTTGTAGTCGCTGCTCTTCACCACAATGGCCACATCTTTATGGTTCTTGGCGGCAGAGCGCACCATGGTCGGACCGCCGATGTCGATATTCTCAACCGCATCTTCCAGGGAGCAGCCTTCGCGGGCTACGGTCTGGGCAAACGGATAGAGGTTAACGACAACCATGTCGATTGGCGCGATGTCATGCTGTTCCATAATGCCGTCGTCCTGACCGCGACGGCCAAGAATACCGCCGTGCACTTTCGGGTGCAGGGTTTTGACGCGTCCATCCATCATTTCCGGGAAACCGGTGTAGTCGGACACTTCGGTTACCGGCAGACCTTTATCTGCTAACAGGCGCGCGGTGCCACCTGTAGAAAGCAGCTCCACACCACGTGCGGAAAGTGCCTGAGCGAATTCGACGATACCGGCTTTATCAGAAACACTGAGCAGAGCGCGGCGGACTGGACGACGTTGTTGCATGGTAAATCCCCTGGATTTCACGATTACAGAGAGCGTTAGATGAATTTTCCCGCGAAAAACTCATCTAACACACCTGACGGGGCATCCTTGTTAGGCGCGAGCATTTTAACGAAAACGTTTGCGCAACGCTCGCATATTTTCACTTTTTCGAAGCGCTGTGGATAACTCTGTGTGTAAAAGGGTATAAGGCGGGGTTTTGCTGGGGAATGCAGCAGTCAGTCATTTTTCTGTCATTTAGCGGTTGCGGCCTGCGGAGAACTCCCTATAATGCGCCTCCATCGACACGGCGGATGTGAATCACTTCACAAACAGCCCGGTCGGTTGAAGAGAAAAAATCCTGAAATAACGGGTTGACTCTGAAAGAGGAAAGCGTAATATACGCCACCT
>NZ_JADBRP010000021.1:0-26133 GCF_014930695.1 Enterobacter cloacae complex sp. P40C2
GATGGACGACGGTCTGCGTTTCGCAATCCGTGAAGGCGGCCGTACCGTTGGCGCGGGCGTTGTTGCTAAAGTTCTGGGCTAATTAATTATCCCTGAAATAAAAAGGACGCTTCGGCGTCCTTTTTTTTGTGCCCTTTTTCTTGTCACAGCATGTCGCATTTTTTGTCTCCTCCCGCGCCGCATACAGGCGTATGTGCTATTGTAATCATAAGCATTCTCACTTACACTTTGCGCATATTTTGAACGGGAGTCTTTATGTACGTTTGTTTATGTAATGGTGTAAGCGACAAAAAAATTCGTCAGGCCGTTCGCCAGTTTCAGCCACAGTCTTTTCAGCAGCTTCGCAAGTTCGTTCCGGTGGGAAATCAATGCGGTAAATGCGTGCGCGCGGCGCGTGAGATTATGCAGGACGAATTGATGCAGATCCCGGAATTCAAAGAGATCGCGTAAGCTACCATCTTTTTTTTGACATCCCTGTAGCCCGTTCTACGCTTCAATGAGTGGAAGCGGAGGGACTATATAATGAAAGGTGATGTTAAAATCATAAGTTATCTCAATAAATTATTGGGAAATGAGCTTGTCGCAATCAACCAGTATTTTCTCCATGCAAGAATGTTCAAAAACTGGGGACTGACTCGCCTCAACGATGTTGAATACCATGAGTCCATTGATGAGATGAAACACGCCGATAAATACATCGAGCGTATTCTCTTCCTTGAAGGCATTCCTAACCTGCAGGATCTCGGAAAGCTTGGCATCGGAGAAGATGTCGAAGAGATGCTGCGTTCTGATCTCCGGCTTGAACTGGAAGGCGCGAAAGATCTGCGTGAAGCTATCGCCTATGCGGACAGCGTCCATGACTATGTCAGCCGCGACATGATGATCCAGATCCTGGCCGATGAAGAAGGTCACATCGACTGGCTTGAAACAGAACTGGATCTCATCAGCAAAATTGGCCTACAGAACTATCTTCAGTCTCAGATCAAAGTGGAAAATTAATCAGGTTTTCCCAACCGACGCATATACCCGCTGCCGCCAGAAATGGCCCAAAAGGCAGCGGGTTTTTTAATGTCTGCTTGTCAGGGGTAAGCAACGAGAGACACAGAAAGGAAAGTAGCGCTAACAGTGCAGCTACCAATGCCAGCATCGGCAGTACGCACCAGCCATGCCATGCGCCGAGCGCCGCCAGATATTTAATATCGCCGTAGCCCATCCCTTCACGCCGGCAGAGTAGCCGATAGCCCCAATAGACAGCGGCAAACCCGGCATATCCCGCCATCGCACCCACCACAGCACTCGGCAGAAAATCAGGGTGGAGACAGAGCTGATAGAGCAAGCCCGCCCAAAGCAGCGGGCAGAGAAATTTATCAGGAAGAAGCCCGGTGCGAATGTCTGCACGTATAAGGACAGCCGTCAGTGAAAAATAGATCAGCAGAAAGGGGAGGGTCATAACCATGGAAAAGGCCTCAAAAGGGTTTGCACGCATACTCGCCATAATCTGCATGTCCGACAATTTACAAAAACCGCAATTGCGTAGCGGCTTCCGATAAAGCCTTGAGAAGGGATCGATTACATAAAAAAGTGCGTGACCTTACGCATCGTGCGTCTTTAGCGCTTAATTTCTAAACGGCACTTGCGTCTTGTCCAGATTTACGTATAATGCGCGGGCTTGTCGTAATTGACGGCGGGTTCAATCTGAACCAGAGTAGCTCACTTTGTTACTCAACAATGCTCCCAATTGGGGAGCTACGTAAGAACGGTTACACTCTCCCATCAATCGTAATGGGTTTGAGGAGTAATCATTTTCGTTTATAAAATAATTGGAGCTCTGGTCTCATGCAGAACCAAAGAATCCGTATCCGCCTTAAAGCGTTTGATCATCGTCTGATCGATCAATCAACCGCGGAAATCGTCGAGACTGCTAAGCGCACTGGTGCGCAAGTCCGTGGTCCGATCCCGCTGCCGACCCGCAAAGAGCGCTTTACCGTTCTGATCTCTCCGCACGTTAACAAAGATGCGCGTGATCAGTACGAAATCCGCACTCACAAGCGTCTGGTTGACATCGTTGAGCCAACTGAGAAAACCGTTGATGCTCTGATGCGTCTGGATCTGGCTGCCGGTGTAGACGTGCAGATCAGCCTGGGTTAATCAGGTCATCGAGCGATTGAGAGGTTGAAACAATGATTGGTTTAGTCGGTAAAAAAGTGGGTATGACCCGCATCTTCACTGAAGATGGCGTTTCTATCCCAGTAACCGTAATCGAAGTTGAAGCAAACCGCGTTACTCAGGTTAAAGATCTGGCTAACGATGGCTACCGCGCTATTCAGGTTACCACTGGTGCTAAAAAAGCTAACCGTGTAACCAAACCAGAAGCGGGTCACTTCGCTAAAGCTGGCGTTGAAGCTGGCCGTGGTCTGTGGGAATTCCGTCTTGCTGAAGGCGAAGAGTTCACCGTAGGTCAGGACATTAGCGTTGAGCTGTTTGCTGACGTTAAAAAAGTTGACGTAACCGGTACCTCTAAAGGTAAAGGTTTTGCTGGTACCGTTAAGCGCTGGAACTTCCGTACCCAGGACGCTACCCACGGTAACTCCTTGTCTCACCGTGTTCCGGGTTCTATCGGTCAGAACCAGACTCCGGGCAAAGTGTTCAAAGGCAAGAAAATGGCAGGTCAGCTGGGTAACGAACGTGTAACCGTTCAGAGCCTGGACGTAGTACGTGTTGACGCTGAGCGCAACCTGCTGCTGGTTAAAGGTGCGGTCCCGGGTGCAACCGGTAGCGACCTGATCGTTAAACCAGCTGTGAAGGCGTAAGGGGATAGCAATGGAATTAGTATTGAAAGACGCGCAGAGCGCGCTGACTGTTTCCGAAACTACCTTCGGTCGTGATTTCAACGAAGCGCTGGTTCACCAGGTTGTTGTTGCTTATGCAGCTGGTGCTCGTCAGGGTACTCGTGCTCAGAAGACTCGTGCTGAAGTAACTGGTTCTGGCAAAAAGCCATGGCGCCAGAAAGGTACCGGCCGTGCGCGTTCAGGTTCTATCAAGAGCCCGATCTGGCGTTCAGGTGGCGTGACCTTCGCTGCGCGTCCACAGGACCACAGTCAAAAAGTTAACAAAAAGATGTACCGCGGCGCGCTGAAAAGCATTCTGTCCGAACTGGTACGTCAGGATCGTCTGATCGTTGTCGAGAAGTTCTCTGTTGAAGCGCCTAAAACTAAGCTGCTGGCACAGAAACTGAAAGACATGGCTCTGGAAGATGTGCTGATCATCACCGGTGAGCTGGACGAGAACCTGTTCCTGGCCGCGCGTAACCTGCACAAGGTTGACGTACGCGACGCGACTGGTATCGACCCGGTTAGCCTGATCGCCTTCGACAAAGTCGTAATGACTGCTGATGCTGTTAAGCAAGTTGAGGAGATGCTGGCATGATTCGTGAAGAACGTCTGCTGAAGGTGCTGCGCGCACCGCACGTTTCTGAAAAAGCGTCTACTGCGATGGAAAAAACAAACACCATCGTTCTCAAAGTTGCTAAAGACGCGACCAAAGCAGAGATCAAAGCTGCTGTGCAGAAACTGTTTGAAGTCGAAGTCGAAGTCGTTAACACCCTGGTAGTTAAAGGGAAAGTTAAACGTCACGGACAGCGTATCGGTCGTCGTAGCGACTGGAAAAAAGCTTACGTCACCCTGAAAGAAGGCCAGAACCTGGACTTCGTTGGCGGCGCTGAGTAAGTCGGAGGAGTAATACAATGGCAGTTGTTAAATGTAAACCGACATCTCCGGGTCGTCGCCACGTAGTTAAAGTGGTTAACCCTGAGCTGCACAAGGGCAAACCTTTTGCTCCGTTGCTGGAAAAAAACAGCAAATCCGGTGGTCGTAACAACAATGGCCGTATCACCACTCGTCACATCGGTGGTGGCCACAAGCAGGCTTATCGTATTGTTGACTTCAAACGCAACAAAGACGGTATCCCAGCAGTTGTTGAGCGTCTTGAGTACGATCCGAACCGTTCCGCGAACATCGCGCTGGTTCTGTACAAAGATGGCGAACGCCGTTACATCCTGGCCCCTAAAGGCCTGAAAGCTGGCGACCAGATTCAGTCTGGCGTTGATGCTGCAATCAAAGCAGGCAACACCCTGCCGATGCGCAATATCCCGGTTGGTTCTACCGTTCATAACGTAGAAATGAAACCAGGTAAAGGCGGTCAGCTGGCGCGTTCCGCTGGTACTTACGTTCAGATCGTTGCGCGTGATGGTGCTTATGTCACCCTGCGTCTGCGTTCTGGTGAAATGCGTAAAGTCGAAGCAGACTGCCGCGCTACTCTGGGCGAAGTTGGCAATGCTGAGCATATGCTGCGCGTTCTGGGTAAAGCTGGTGCTGCACGCTGGCGTGGTGTTCGTCCTACCGTTCGCGGTACTGCGATGAACCCAGTCGATCACCCACATGGTGGTGGTGAAGGTCGTAACTTTGGTAAGCACCCGGTAACTCCGTGGGGCGTTCAGACCAAAGGTAAGAAGACCCGCAGCAACAAGCGTACTGATAAATTTATCGTACGTCGCCGTAGCAAATAATTTTAGAGGATAAGCCATGCCACGTTCTCTCAAGAAAGGTCCTTTTATTGACCTGCACTTGCTGAAGAAGGTAGAGAAAGCGGTGGAAAGCGGAGACAAGAAGCCCCTGCGCACTTGGTCCCGTCGTTCAACGATCTTTCCTAACATGATCGGTTTGACCATCGCTGTCCATAATGGTCGTCAGCACGTTCCAGTCTTTGTTACCGACGAAATGGTTGGTCACAAACTGGGTGAATTCGCACCGACTCGTACTTATCGCGGCCACGCTGCTGATAAAAAAGCGAAGAAGAAATAAGGTAGGAGGAAGAGATGGAAACTTTAGCTCAACATCGCCATGCTCGTTCTTCTGCACAGAAGGTTCGCCTTGTTGCTGACCTGATTCGCGGTAAGAAAGTGTCGCAGGCCCTGGACATCCTGACCTATACCAACAAGAAAGCTGCGGTATTGGTCAAGAAAGTACTGGAATCTGCCATTGCTAACGCTGAACACAACGATGGCGCTGACATCGACGATCTGAAAGTCGCGAAAATTTTCGTAGATGAAGGCCCAAGCATGAAGCGCATTATGCCGCGTGCGAAAGGTCGTGCAGATCGCATCCTGAAGCGCACCAGCCACATTACTGTGGTTGTGTCCGATCGCTGAGACTCTGGAGACTAGCAATGGGTCAGAAAGTACATCCTAATGGTATTCGCCTGGGTATTGTAAAACCATGGAACTCTACCTGGTTTGCGAACACCAAAGAATTCGCTGACAACCTGGACAGCGATTTTAAAGTACGTCAGTACCTGACTAAGGAACTGGCTAAAGCGTCTGTATCTCGTATCGTTATCGAGCGTCCAGCTAAGAGCATCCGTGTGACTATTCACACTGCTCGCCCTGGCATCGTTATCGGTAAGAAAGGCGAAGACGTAGAAAAACTGCGCAAGGTCGTAGCGGATATCGCTGGCGTTCCTGCACAGATCAATATCGCTGAAGTTCGTAAGCCTGAACTGGACGCTAAATTGGTTGCTGACAGCATCACTTCTCAGCTGGAACGTCGTGTTATGTTCCGTCGTGCTATGAAGCGTGCTGTACAGAACGCAATGCGTCTGGGCGCTAAAGGTATCAAAGTTGAAGTTAGCGGCCGTCTGGGCGGCGCGGAAATCGCACGTACCGAATGGTACCGCGAAGGTCGCGTACCGCTGCACACTCTGCGTGCTGACATCGACTACAACACCTCTGAAGCGCACACCACTTACGGTGTAATCGGCGTTAAGGTATGGATCTTCAAAGGTGAGATCCTGGGTGGTATGGCTGCTGTTGAACAACCGGAAAAACCGGCTGCTCAACCTAAAAAGCAGCAGCGTAAAGGCCGTAAATAAGGAGCGTCGCTGATGTTACAACCAAAGCGTACAAAATTCCGTAAAGTGCACAAAGGCCGCAACCGTGGTCTGGCGCAGGGTACGGATGTTAGCTTCGGCACTTTCGGTCTGAAAGCTGTTGGCCGTGGTCGTCTGACTGCACGTCAGATCGAAGCAGCACGTCGTGCAATGACCCGTGCAGTTAAGCGTCAAGGTAAGATCTGGATCCGTGTATTCCCGGACAAACCGATCACCGAGAAGCCACTGGAAGTTCGTATGGGTAAAGGTAAAGGTAACGTGGAGTACTGGGTTGCCTTGATCCAACCGGGCAAAGTCCTTTATGAAATGGACGGTGTTCCGGAAGAGCTGGCCCGTGAAGCCTTCGGCCTGGCAGCAGCGAAACTGCCTATCAAAACCACCTTTGTAACTAAGACGGTGATGTAATGAAAGCAAAAGAGCTGCGTGAAAAAAGCGTTGAAGAGCTGAACGCTGAGCTGCTGAACCTGCTGCGTGAGCAGTTCAACCTGCGTATGCAGGCTGCAAGTGGCCAGCTGCAACAGACTCACCTGCTGAAGCAAGTGCGTCGCAATGTTGCGCGCGTTAAGACTTTACTGACTCAGAAGGCGGGTGCGTAATGACCGATAAAATCCGTACTCTGCAAGGTCGTGTTGTTAGCGATAAAATGGAGAAATCCATTGTTGTAGCTATCGAACGTTTTGTGAAACACCCGATCTACGGTAAATTCATCAAGCGTACGACCAAACTGCACGTACATGACGAGAACAACGAATGTGGTATCGGCGACAAGGTTGAAATCCGTGAATGCCGTCCACTGTCCAAGACTAAGTCCTGGACGCTGGTTCGCGTTGTAGAGAAAGCGGTTCTGTAATAGAGTACGCATTCTCAATACGAATAAACGGCTCAGCGATGAGCCGTTTATTTTTTCTACCCATATTGCAGAAGCGGTGTTATAATGCCGCGCCCTCGATATGGGGCTTTTTAACGGCTCTGATTTTAGAGTCTCAGGTAGTAGTTGACATTAGCGGAGCACTAAAATGATCCAAGAACAGACTATGCTGAACGTCGCCGACAACTCCGGTGCACGTCGCGTAATGTGTATCAAGGTTCTGGGTGGCTCGCACCGTCGCTACGCAGGCGTAGGCGACATCATCAAGATCACCATCAAGGAAGCAATTCCACGTGGTAAGGTCAAAAAAGGTGATGTGCTGAAGGCGGTAGTGGTGCGCACCAAGAAGGGTGTTCGTCGCCCTGACGGTTCTGTCATTCGCTTCGATGGTAATGCATGCGTTATTTTAAACAATAACAGCGAGCAGCCTATCGGCACGCGTATCTTTGGGCCGGTAACTCGTGAACTTCGTACTGAGAAGTTCATGAAAATTATCTCTCTGGCACCAGAAGTACTCTAAGGAGCGAATCATGGCAGCGAAAATCCGTCGTGATGACGAAGTTATCGTGTTAACCGGTAAAGATAAAGGTAAACGCGGTAAAGTAAAAAATGTTCTGTCTTCCGGCAAACTCGTCGTTGAAGGTATCAACCTGGTTAAGAAACATCAGAAGCCGGTTCCGGCCCTGAACCAACCAGGCGGCATCGTTGAAAAAGAAGCTGCTATTCAGGTTTCTAACGTTGCAATCTTCAATGCGGCTACCGGTAAGGCTGACCGTGTAGGCTTTAGATTCGAAGACGGTAAAAAAGTCCGTTTCTTCAAGTCTAACAGCGAAACTATCAAGTAATTTGGAGTAGTACGATGGCGAAACTGCATGATTACTACAAAGACGAAGTAGTTAACAAACTCATGACTGAGTTTAACTACAATTCTGTCATGCAAGTCCCTCGGGTCGAGAAGATCACCCTGAACATGGGTGTTGGTGAAGCGATCGCTGACAAGAAACTGCTGGATAACGCAGCAGCTGACCTGACAGCAATCTCCGGTCAAAAACCGCTGATCACCAAAGCACGCAAATCTGTTGCAGGCTTCAAAATCCGTCAGGGCTATCCGATCGGCTGTAAAGTAACTCTGCGTGGCGAACGCATGTGGGAGTTCCTTGAGCGCCTGATCACTATTGCTGTTCCACGTATCCGTGACTTCCGTGGCTTGTCCGCTAAGTCTTTCGACGGTCGTGGTAACTACAGCATGGGTGTCCGTGAGCAGATCATCTTCCCAGAAATCGACTACGATAAAGTCGACCGCGTGCGTGGTTTGGATATTACCATTACCACTACTGCGAAATCTGATGAAGAAGGCCGTGCTCTGCTGGCTGCCTTTGACTTCCCGTTCCGCAAGTAAGGTAGGGTTACTGAATGGCTAAGCAATCAATGAAAGCACGCGAAGTAAAGCGCGTAGCTTTAGCTGATAAATTCTTCGCTAAACGCGCTGAACTGAAAGCGATCATTTCTGATGTGAACGCTTCCGACGAAGATCGTTGGAATGCGGTTCTCAAGCTGCAGTCTCTGCCGCGTGATTCCAGCCCGTCTCGTCAGCGTAACCGCTGTCGTCAAACAGGTCGTCCACATGGTTATGTGGGCAAGTTTGGGTTGAGCCGTATCAAACTGCGTGAAGCCGCCATGCGCGGTGAAGTACCAGGCTTGAAAAAGGCTAGCTGGTAATTACCAATTGAATCACGGGAGTAAAGACAGATGAGCATGCAAGATCCGATCGCGGATATGCTGACCCGTATCCGTAACGGTCAGGCCGCGAACAAAGTTGCGGTCACCATGCCTTCCGCCAAGCTGAAAGTGGCAATTGCCAACGTGCTGAAGGAAGAAGGTTTTATCGAAGATTTTAAAGTTGAAGGCGACACCAAGCCGGAACTGGAACTTACTCTCAAGTATTTCCAGGGTAAAGCTGTTGTAGAAAGCATTCAGCGTGTCAGCCGCCCAGGCCTGCGCATCTATAAGAAAAAAGATGAGCTGCCAAAAGTTATGGCTGGTCTTGGTATCGCAGTTGTTTCTACCTCTAAAGGTGTTATGACTGATCGTGCAGCGCGCCAGGCTGGTCTTGGTGGCGAAATTATCTGCTACGTAGCCTAATCGGAGGAAAGAATGTCTCGTGTTGCTAAAGCACCGGTCGTTATTCCTGCCGGCGTTGATGTAAAAATCGACGGTCAGGTTATTACGATCAAAGGTAAAAACGGCGAGCTGACTCGTACCCTCAACAAAGCTGTTGAAGTTAAACATGCAGATAACGCTCTGACCTTCGGTCCACGTGATGGTTTCGTGGATGGATGGGCTCAGGCTGGTACCGCGCGTGCCCTGCTGAACTCAATGGTTGTTGGTGTTACCGAAGGCTTCACTAAAAAGCTTCAGCTGGTTGGTGTAGGTTATCGTGCAGCTATCAAAGGGAATGCAGTAGGCCTGTCTCTGGGCTTCTCACACCCTGTTGAGCATCCGCTGCCGGCCGGTATCACTGCAGAATGTCCGACTCAAACTGAAATCGTGCTGAAAGGCGCTGATAAGCAGCTGATCGGTCAGGTTGCAGCAGATCTGCGCGCCTACCGTCGTCCTGAGCCTTACAAAGGCAAGGGTGTTCGTTACGCCGACGAAGTCGTGCGTACCAAAGAGGCTAAGAAGAAGTAAGGTAACACTATGGATAAGAAATCTGCTCGTATCCGTCGTGCGACCCGCGCACGCCGCAAGCTCAAAGAGCTGGGTGCAACTCGCCTGGTGGTACATCGTACCCCGCGTCATATTTACGCACAGGTAATTGCACCGAACGGTTCTGAAGTTCTGGTAGCTGCTTCTACTGTAGAAAAAGCTATCTCAGAACAATTGAAGTATACCGGTAACAAAGACGCCGCTGCAGCTGTAGGTAAAGCTGTTGCTGAACGCGCTCTGGAAAAAGGCATCAGCAATGTTTCCTTTGACCGTTCCGGGTTCCAATATCATGGTCGTGTCCAGGCACTGGCAGATGCTGCCCGTGAAGCTGGCCTTCAGTTCTAAGGTAGAGGTGTAAGATGGCTCACATCGAAAAACAGGCTGGCGAACTGCAGGAAAAGCTGATCGCGGTAAACCGCGTATCTAAAACCGTTAAAGGTGGTCGTATTTTCTCCTTCACAGCTCTGACTGTAGTTGGCGATGGTAACGGTCGCGTTGGTTTTGGTTACGGTAAAGCGCGTGAAGTTCCAGCAGCGATCCAGAAAGCGATGGAAAAAGCCCGTCGCAATATGATTAACGTCGCGCTGAACAACGGTACCCTGCAGCACCCAGTTAAGGGTGTTCACACGGGTTCTCGTGTATTCATGCAGCCAGCTTCCGAAGGTACCGGTATCATCGCCGGTGGTGCAATGCGCGCCGTTCTGGAAGTTGCTGGAGTTCATAACGTTCTGGCTAAAGCATATGGTTCCACCAACCCGATCAACGTGGTTCGTGCAACTATTGATGGCCTGGAAAATATGAATTCTCCAGAAATGGTCGCTGCCAAGCGTGGTAAATCCGTTGAAGAAATTCTGGGGTAATTGACCATGGCAAAGACTATTAAAATCACTCAAACCCGCAGTGCAATCGGTCGTCTGCCGAAACACAAGGCAACGCTGCTTGGCCTGGGTCTGCGTCGTATTGGTCATACCGTTGAGCGCGAGGATACTCCTGCTGTTCGTGGTATGGTCAACGCGGTTTACTTCATGGTTAAAGTTGAGGAGTAAGAGATGCGTTTAAATACTCTGTCTCCGGCCGAAGGCTCTAAAAAGGCGGGTAAACGCCTGGGTCGTGGTATCGGTTCTGGCCTCGGCAAAACCGGTGGTCGTGGTCACAAAGGTCAGAACTCTCGTTCTGGCGGTGGCGTACGTCGCGGTTTCGAGGGTGGCCAGATGCCACTGTACCGTCGTCTGCCGAAGTTCGGCTTCACCTCTCGCAAAGCAGCGATCACAGCGGAAATCCGTCTGTCTGACCTGGCGAAAGTTGAAGGCGGCGTTGTAGACCTGAACACGCTGAAAGCAGCAAACATTATCGGTATCCAGATCGAGTTCGCGAAAGTGATCCTGGCTGGTGAAGTTTCTACTCCGGTAACTGTTCGTGGCCTGCGTGTTACTAAAGGTGCTCGTGCTGCTATCGAAGCTGCTGGCGGTAAAATTGAGGAATAAGTAGCAGATGGCTAAGCAACCGGGATTAGATTTTCAAAGTGCCAAAGGTGGATTTGGCGAGCTGAAACGCAGACTGCTGTTTGTAATCGGCGCGCTGATTGTGTTCCGTATTGGCTCTTTTATTCCGATCCCTGGTATTGATGCCGCTGTACTTGCCAAACTGCTTGAGCAACAGCGAGGCACCATCATTGAAATGTTTAACATGTTCTCTGGTGGTGCTCTCAGCCGTGCTTCTATCTTCGCATTGGGTATCATGCCGTACATTTCGGCATCGATTATTATCCAGTTGCTGACGGTCGTTCATCCGGCCCTCGCAGAACTGAAGAAAGAAGGGGAGTCTGGACGTCGTAAGATTAGCCAGTACACCCGTTACGGCACTCTGGTGCTGGCAATATTCCAGTCGATCGGTATTGCTACCGGTTTACCGAATATGCCTGGTATGCAGGGCCTGGTGTTAAACCCAGGCTTTGCATTCTACTTCACCGCTGTTGTAAGTCTGGTCACAGGGACTATGTTCCTGATGTGGCTCGGCGAACAGATTACTGAGCGTGGTATCGGTAACGGTATCTCAATCATTATCTTCGCCGGTATCGTTGCGGGTCTCCCGCCGGCCATCGCCCATACTATCGAGCAAGCGCGTCAAGGCGACCTGCACTTCCTCCTGTTGCTGTTGGTTGCAGTATTAGTATTTGCAGTGACGTTCTTTGTTGTCTTCGTTGAACGTGGTCAACGCCGCATCGTGGTGAACTACGCTAAGCGTCAGCAAGGTCGTCGTGTCTATGCTGCACAGAGCACACATTTACCGCTGAAAGTGAATATGGCGGGGGTTATCCCGGCTATCTTCGCTTCCAGTATTATTCTGTTCCCGGCAACCATCGCGTCATGGTTCGGGGGCGGTACTGGTTGGAACTGGCTGACAACAATTTCGCTGTATTTGCAGCCTGGGCAACCACTTTATGTGTTACTCTATGCGTCTGCGATCATCTTCTTCTGTTTCTTCTACACGGCGTTGGTCTTCAACCCGCGTGAAACAGCAGATAACCTGAAGAAGTCCGGTGCATTTGTACCAGGAATTCGTCCGGGAGAGCAAACGGCGAAGTATATCGATAAAGTAATGACTCGCCTGACTTTGGTTGGTGCGCTTTATATTACTTTTATCTGCCTGATCCCGGAGTTCATGCGTGATGCAATGAAAGTACCGTTCTACTTCGGTGGGACCTCACTGCTTATCGTTGTGGTCGTGATTATGGACTTTATGGCTCAAGTGCAAACTCTGATGATGTCCAGTCAGTATGAGTCTGCATTGAAGAAGGCGAACCTGAAAGGCTACGGCCGCTAACTGGTCGCCTGAGAAGTTACGGAGAGTAAAAATGAAAGTTCGTGCTTCCGTCAAGAAATTATGCCGTAACTGCAAAATCGTTAAGCGTGATGGTGTCATCCGTGTGATTTGCAGTGCCGAGCCGAAGCATAAACAGCGCCAAGGCTGATTATTTCGCATATTTTTCTTGCAAAGTTGGGTTGAGCTGGCTAGATTAGCCAGCCAATCTTTTGTATGTCTGTACGTTTCCATTTGAGTATCCTGAAAACGGGCTTTTCAGCATGGTGCGTACATATTAAATAGTAGGAGTGCATAGTGGCCCGTATAGCAGGCATTAACATTCCTGATCAGAAACATGCTGTGATCGCATTAACTTCGATCTACGGCGTCGGCAAGACCCGTTCCAAAGCCATTCTGGCTGCAGCGGGTATCGCTGAAGATGTTAAGATCAGTGAGCTGTCTGAAGAACAAATCGACACGCTGCGTGACGAAGTTGCCAAATTTGTCGTTGAAGGTGATCTGCGCCGTGAAATCAGCATGAGCATCAAGCGCCTGATGGATCTTGGTTGCTATCGCGGTTTGCGTCATCGTCGTGGTCTGCCAGTGCGCGGTCAGCGTACTAAGACCAACGCACGTACCCGTAAGGGTCCGCGCAAACCGATCAAGAAATAATCGGGGTGATTGAATAATGGCAAAGGCACCAGTTCGTGCACGTAAACGTGTAAGAAAACAAGTCTCTGACGGCGTGGCTCATATCCATGCTTCTTTCAACAACACCATCGTTACTATTACTGATCGTCAGGGTAACGCATTGGGTTGGGCAACAGCCGGTGGTTCCGGTTTCCGTGGTTCTCGCAAATCCACTCCGTTCGCAGCTCAGGTTGCAGCAGAGCGTTGCGCTGAAGCCGTAAAAGAATACGGCATCAAGAATCTGGAAGTTATGGTTAAAGGTCCGGGTCCGGGTCGTGAATCTACTGTTCGCGCTCTGAACGCCGCTGGTTTCCGCATCACTAATATTACTGATGTGACTCCGATCCCTCATAACGGTTGTCGTCCGCCGAAAAAACGTCGCGTATAACGCTCGTTTTTTAGGTTAGTTGGAGATAGAAAATGGCAAGATATTTGGGTCCTAAGCTCAAGCTGAGCCGTCGTGAGGGCACCGACTTATTCCTTAAGTCTGGCGTTCGCGCGATCGATACCAAGTGTAAAATTGAACAAGCTCCTGGCCAGCACGGTGCGCGTAAACCGCGTCTGTCTGACTATGGTGTGCAGTTGCGTGAAAAGCAAAAAGTTCGCCGTATCTACGGTGTGCTGGAGCGTCAGTTCCGTAACTACTATAAAGAAGCAGCACGTCTGAAAGGCAACACAGGTGAAAACCTGCTGGCTCTGCTGGAAGGTCGTCTGGACAACGTTGTATACCGTATGGGCTTCGGCGCGACTCGTGCTGAATCACGCCAGCTGGTTAGCCATAAAGCAATCATGGTAAACGGTCGTGTTGTTAACATCGCTTCTTATCAGGTTAAAGCGAATGACGTTGTTAGCATTCGTGAGAAAGCGAAAAAGCAATCTCGCGTGAAAGCCGCTCTGGAGCTGGCTGAGCAGCGTGAAAAGCCAACCTGGCTGGAAGTTGATGCTGGCAAGATGGAAGGTACGTTCAAGCGTCAGCCAGAACGTTCTGATCTGTCTGCGGACATTAACGAACACCTGATCGTCGAGCTTTACTCCAAGTAAAGCTTAGTACCAAAGAGAGGACACAATGCAGGGTTCTGTGACAGAGTTTCTAAAACCGCGCCTGGTAGATATCGAGCAAGTGAGTTCGACGCACGCCAAGGTGACCCTTGAGCCTTTAGAGCGTGGCTTTGGCCATACTCTGGGTAACGCACTGCGCCGTATTCTGCTCTCATCGATGCCGGGTTGCGCGGTGACCGAGGTTGAGATTGATGGTGTACTTCATGAGTACAGCACCAAAGAAGGCGTTCAGGAAGATATCCTTGAAATCCTGCTCAACCTGAAAGGGCTGGCGGTGAGAGTTCAGGGTAAAGATGAAGTTATTCTTACTCTGAATAAATCTGGCATTGGCCCTGTGACTGCAGCCGACATCACCCACGACGGTGATGTTGAAATCGTCAAGCCGCAGCACGTGATCTGCCACCTGACCGATGAGAACGCAGCTATTAGCATGCGTATCAAAGTTCAGCGCGGTCGTGGTTATGTGCCGGCTTCTGCCCGAATTCATTCGGAAGAAGATGAGCGCCCAATCGGCCGTCTGCTGGTCGACGCATGCTACAGCCCTGTAGAGCGTATTGCCTACAATGTTGAAGCAGCGCGTGTAGAACAGCGTACCGACCTGGACAAGCTGGTCATCGAAATGGAAACCAATGGCACAATCGATCCTGAAGAGGCGATTCGTCGTGCGGCAACCATCCTGGCAGAACAACTGGAAGCTTTCGTTGACTTACGTGATGTACGTCAGCCGGAAGTGAAAGAAGAGAAACCAGAATTCGATCCGATCCTGCTGCGCCCTGTTGACGATCTCGAATTGACTGTCCGCTCTGCTAACTGCCTCAAGGCAGAAGCTATCCACTATATCGGTGATCTGGTACAGCGTACCGAGGTTGAGTTGCTGAAAACGCCGAACCTGGGTAAAAAATCTCTTACTGAGATTAAAGACGTGCTGGCTTCACGTGGTTTGTCTCTGGGCATGCGCCTGGAAAACTGGCCACCAGCAAGCATTGCTGACGAGTAACCGGATCACAGGTTAAGGTTTTACTGAGAAGGATAAGGTCATGCGCCATCGTAAGAGTGGTCGTCAACTGAACCGCAACAGCAGCCATCGCCAGGCTATGTTCCGCAACATGGCAGGTTCACTGGTTCGTCATGAAATCATCAAGACGACCCTGCCTAAAGCGAAAGAGCTGCGTCGCGTAGTTGAGCCGCTGATTACTCTTGCCAAGACTGACAGCGTTGCTAATCGTCGTCTGGCATTCGCCCGTACTCGTGATAACGAGATCGTGGCAAAACTGTTTAACGAACTGGGCCCGCGTTTCGCGAGCCGTGCCGGTGGTTACACTCGCATTCTGAAGTGTGGCTTCCGTGCAGGCGACAACGCGCCGATGGCTTACATCGAGCTGGTTGATCGTTCAGAGAAAGCAGAAGCTGCTGCAGAGTAATCTGCAGTAACGTAAAAAAACCCGCTCCGGCGGGTTTTTTTATATCTGTCGAATACCCACTTATCTACAATACCTGTATCAATTTTGTTCATCCCCTGGAGCACATAATGTGGTTGCTTGATCAGTGGGCAGAACGCCATATTCGCGATGCCCAACACAAAGGCGAATTCGATAATCTCCCAGGCTGTGGGGAGCCCTTAGTACTGGATGATGATTCGCACATTGCGCCCGAATTACGGGCCGGTTATCGCTTGCTGAAGAATGCCGGCTGCTTACCGCCTGAACTTCAGCAACGTAATGAAGCGGTTGAGCTTTCAGATTTGCTTAAAGGCATTCATAAGAACGACCCACGATATGCAGAACTCAGCCGCCGGCTGGCGCTCATTGAGCTAAAGCTTCGCCAGGCGGGCATGAATACTGACTTCTTACACGGTGAGTATAGTGAAAGATTGATGCAGAAGATGAATGAGGAGTGATGATGTACCGCATAGGTGAACTCGCGAAACTCGCTAACGTAACGCCGGATACCATCCGCTATTACGAGAAGCAGCAGATGATTGACCATGAGATCAGAACAGAAGGTGGGTTTCGCCTTTATACGGATCACGATCTCCAGCGCCTTCGTTTTATTCGCTATGCGCGTCAGCTCGGCTTCACGCTGGAATCGATCCGCGAGCTGCTGTCGATCCGTATCGATCCTGAACATCATACCTGTCAGGAATCCAAAAGCATCGTTCAGGCACGTCTGGAAGAAGTTGAAGCTCGTATTCAGGAATTGCAGACTATGCAGCGTTCTCTGCAAAGGTTAAATGATGCGTGCTGCGGCACCGCTCACAGCAGCGTTTATTGCTCTATACTGGAAGCGCTTGAACAGGGCGCCAGTAGTGAAACTCAGGGTTGTTGATTTTTTATCAGCCAGGGTCTAGACTCCCGCCGTCATTAACTTGCTCAGGAGAAATTATGAGCCGCTATCAGCACACTAAGGGACAAATTAAGGATAACGCCATAGAGGCACTGCTTCACGACCCGCTCTTCAGACAGCGTGTTGAAAAGAATAAAAAAGGAAAAGGAAGTTATCTGCGTAAGGGAAAACATGCACAACGGGGTAACTGGGAGGCCAGTGGCAAGCAAGCGAATCGCTTTTTTACCACTGGCCTTCCTGTTTCGGTCTTCTGATTAAACGCGGTTGTTCTGCTCTTTTAACAGATCGCGAATTTCAGTCAGCAAGACTTCTTCTTTAGATGGTGCTGGCGGAGCAGCAGCCGGTTCTTCTTTTTTACGGTTGAGTCTGTTGATGAGTTTGATGGCCATGAAAATGGCAAACGCTACGATAACGAAATCAAATACGTTCTGAATGAATACGCCATAGTGCATTACAACCGCAGGGATGTCGCCCTGTGCTTCCCGAAGCGTGAAGGCAAATTGTTTAAAATCAATACCTCCAATCAACAGTCCCAGCGGCGGCATAATAATATCTGCTACTAAGGATGAAACGATCTTACCGAACGCTGCACCAATAATGACACCCACTGCCAAATCCACCACATTCCCGCGCATCGCAAATTCGCGAAATTCTTTAATAAAACTCATTATGTTCTCCTTGTGCCAGCTGACGCCTATAAGTTTAACAAATGATTAGCCAAATGCCATTGGGGATAATAATCGCCACGAAAAATAAAAGGCATGGGAATTAAAAGGTTAATAAAAGGGTGCTCTCGTACGAGCACCCGATTCATTACAGGAAGAATGGGCTTGGCTGGAATAAACGCTCGACGTCGGTAATAAACTTTTTATCCGTAAGGAACATAATAACGTGATCGCCCTGTTCAATACGTAAATTATCATTGGCGATCATGACATCATTACCGCGGACTACGGCACCAATAATAGTGCCTGGCGGCAGTTTAATTTCGTCGATAGCGCGACCAACGACCCGCGACGTCGTTTCATCCCCGTGGGCGACGGCTTCAATGGCCTCCGCTACGCCGCGGCGAAGTGACGAAACGCCAACAATATCTGCTTTACGAACATGGCTTAGCAGGGCGGAGATGGTGGCCTGCTGCGGTGATATGGCAATATCAATCACGCTTCCCTGTACCAGGTCGACATAAGCCTTACGCTGGATAAGCACCATCACTTTTTTTGCCCCCATGCGTTTAGCGAGCATCGCGGACATAATATTCGCTTCGTCGTCGTTGGTGACGGCAATAAAAAGATCGACCTGATCGATATGCTCCTCGGCCAGCAGTTCCTGATCCGAGGCATCGCCATAAAACACGATCGTATTTTGAAGCTTTTCAGCCAGCTCCGCCGCACGCTGCTGATCTCGCTCGATCAGCTTCACGCTGTAGTCTTTTTCCAGCCGTCTCGCCAGGCCTGCGCCAATGTTACCGCCGCCTACCAGCATAATACGCTTATACGGTTTTTCGAGACGCTGTAGTTCACTCATCACTGCGCGGATGTGCTGGGAAGCTGCAATAAAGAAGACCTCATCGCCGGCTTCAACAATGGTGGAACCCTGCGGACGAATGGGTCGGTCGTGACGGAATATGGCCGCAACGCGCGTATCGATATGGGGCATATGCTCGCGCATGGTGGACAGGGCATTACCAATCAGCGGGCCGCCATAATATGCCTTCACGACCGCCAGGCTCACTTTCCCTTCAGCAAAGTTCACCACCTGCAGTGCACCCGGGTATTCAATCAGACGATAAATGCTGTCGATAACCAGCTGTTCTGGCGCAATAAGATGATCGATAGGTACCGCTTCTGAGTTAAACAGCTTTTCCGCATCGCGGACATAGTCCGGGGAGCGAATACGAGCGATACGGTTCGGAGTGTTGAAAAGGGAGTAGGCCACCTGACACGCAACCATATTGGTTTCATCAGAACTGGTTACTGCTACCAGCATATCGGCATCGTCCGCACCCGCTTCGCGAAGGACGCGCGGATGGGAACCGTGCCCTTGCACAACGCGAAGGTCAAACTTGTCCTGCAAAACGCGCAGCCGATCGCCGTTGGTATCCACAATGGTGATATCGTTGTTTTCACCAACGAGGTTTTCGGCCAGCGTTCCACCAACCTGACCCGCGCCCAGAATGATAATTTTCATCTTTCGTGACCTGTTCTCAACATCACTCTTTGATTAGCTTAGCGTAAAAGAAGCCATCACCCTCTTCTGCACCCGGCAGGTTTTGCAGGCCCGGACGTTCAGGCGTGCCCGTATCGTGCAGGGCAGCGTCAGGGGTACGTTTCAGGAAGGCTGCAATTTGCTGGCTGTTCTCCTCGGGGAGTACAGAGCAGGTTGCATACACCAGCGTTCCGCCGGGTTTGAGATGTGGCCAGATGGCATCCAGGATATCGGATTGCAGCTGTGCCAGTTCGTTAATATCGCCATCGCGACGCAGCCACTTGATATCCGGATGACGACGGATGACGCCGGTTGCAGAGCAGGGGGCGTCCAGCAAAATGCGATCGAACCGGGTTTCACCACACCACTCTGCGGGTTTGCGCCCATCGCCTTGCTTAACCTGCGCCTTCATCCCCAGACGCTTAAGGTTGTCGTAGACGCGTGAAAGGCGCTGCTCATCAACGTCCACGGCCATTACGCTGGCCTGTGGCGCCACTTCGAGGATATGCGTTGTTTTACCGCCTGGCGCAGCGCACAGGTCGAGGATCTGTTCTCCATCCTTCGGTTCAAGCCAGGTCATGCAGCCCTGTGCGGAAGCGTCCTGTACCGTTACCCAGCCCTCTTCAAAACCGGGTAAAGCATGTACTGGCGCGGGAGAGGCTAAACGTACAGCATCAGGATAAGCATCGTGCGTGAAGCCGCTCATTCCTGCTTCCTCCAGCAGGGCCAGCCACGCGTCGCGAGTATGATGGTTACGATTGACGCGCAACCACATCGGCGGACGTTGATTATTGGCTTCAGCAATCTCTTGCCACTTCTGCGGATAGGCCTTTTTAAGGCGTTTGAGCAGCCATTCCGGATGCAGGAAACGCGCTTCACTTTGGGCAAACTCTGCCAGCAGTTCGTCCTGCTGACGCTGGAACTGACGCAGCACGCCGTTGATCAGTCCTTTGAGCTGGGGACTCTTAATCGCAACGGCGCCTTCCACTGTCTCAGCCAGCGCAGCATGAGGTGGAATGCGGGTGTGAAGAAGCTGGTAGAAACCGACCATGATTAAATAATGTACGGTACGTTGCTTGCCGCTCATCGGGCGTGACATCAGCTTATTGATTAACCACTCAAGCTGAGAGAGGGTGCGCAAAACGCCAAAGCAAAGCTCCTGAAGCAGGGCTTTGTCTTTATCGGAGACTTTCTGTTGCAGTGGCGGCAGAACATTACTCAATGACTGGCCCTGCTCGATAACCTGCTCAACGGCCTGAGCCGCCATAGTGCGTAGATTTTGTCTTTTCATAACCGTAAAAATAAAAATGCCCGGAAACACCGGGCCTTAAGAAGAAAGTTGTTCAGGCAAGGCGATTGCCAGGAATAAACCATTCACGACGAGAGTTTAAGAGATCCTGAGCGCTCATTGCCTTTTTACCGGCCGGCTGTAGCGATTCCAGATTCAAAATCCCTTCCGCGGTTGCAACCTGAATACCGTTCTTGCTGGCATCGATAATCGTACCGGGTTCAGCCGTCGTATTGCCGCTTATCACTGAAGCCTTCCAGATTTTTACCGGCTGCTCATCAATCACCATCCAGCTCATCGGCCATGGATTGAAGGCGCGGATGCAGCGTTCAAGCTGGGCCGCTGACAAGGACCAGTCGATCCGGGCTTCTTCTTTACTCAGCTTTTCAGCATAGGTCACCAGCGCGTCGTCCTGAACTTCAGGCTTAGCCGTATTGTCAGCAAGCTGCTGTAACGTCTCAATCAGCCCCTGCGGGCCGAGTTCCGCCAGCTTGTCATACAGCGTGGCGCTGGTATCTTCGGTAGTAATTGGACACGCCAGTTTAAGCAGCATGTCGCCAGTGTCTAAACCTACGTCCATCTTCATAATGGTGACGCCAGTTTCAGCATCACCCGCCCACAGAGAGCGTTGAATTGGCGCCGCGCCGCGCCAGCGCGGTAGCAGGGAACCATGGACGTTAATGCAGCCCAGGCGCGGCATATCAAGTACCGCTTTTGGCAGAATGAGGCCGTAAGCCACAACCACCATCACATCTGCATTCAGGTCAGCCACCAGCTGCTGGTTTTCCTGAGGACGTAATGAGGCTGGCTGAAACACCGGTAATCCATGCGCCTCTGCCAGGGCTTTTACCGGTCCTGGCATCAGCTTCTTACCGCGGCCAGCCGGACGGTCTGGTTGCGTAAATACGCCAACTATCTGGTGTCCAGACGATAACAGCGCGTCAAGATGACGCGCTGCAAAATCAGGGGTACCCGCGAAGATTATACGTAGTGATGTAGACACGTTATTCCTTGTATCCGGGGGGACGTCATGCGCGAGAGCGCAAACGGTCCAGTTTCTCTACTTTCTGACGAATGCGCTGTTGCTTCAGTGGCGAGAGGTAATCGATAAACAGCTTACCGACCAGGTGGTCCATCTCATGCTGAATGCAAATCGCCAGCAGATCGTCGGCTTCCAGTTCAAAGGGGTTGCCGTCGCGGTCCAGTGCGCGGATTTTCACTTTTTCGGCACGCGGCACTAAAGCGCGCTGTTCAGGAATAGACAGGCAGCCTTCCTCAATGCCCGTTTCGCCGCTTTTTTCGAGCAGCTCAGGGTTGATCAGCACCAGACGCTCATCGCGGTTTTCAGAAACGTCGATCACGATAATACGCTTGTGAATGTCTACCTGGGTCGCCGCAAGGCCAATGCCTTCTTCAGCGTACATGGTATCGAACATATCATCGACGATACGCTGAATTTCTGCATTCACTTCTTTAACCGGTTCCGCGACGATGCGAAGGCGCTCGTCAGGAATATGTAACACTTGCAAAACTGCCATAAATTTCCAGAGTCGTGTTCAGGAGTTGATAAGAATATTACTTCTATTCTAGACAAATCCCCGGTCGATTGACAGCATCAGTGACCAATCGCAAAGATTGCTGAGGCTGCTTATGGCAGGGAAAAGGATGACGCCCACAGAGATATGGTTAAGGCTTATAAACATCGGATCGTTATGTGGTGATGCGATGCTGGAAACCGCCCAGCGGCTGCTTCGCCAGACGTGTGTTGATGCCGACGCTGTCAGAGACGCAGGGCTGTCGGCCAAACAGGCCGGAAAGTTTTTTTCATTTAGTGAGGGTGAACTTGAACGTAGCCTGAAATGGCTGGACCAGGCGGAGAATCACCTGCTGACGGCTGATGATCCTCGCTTTCCGCCTTTGTTGCGAACTATCCCCGACTTTCCGGGGGCGCTATTTGTGCGAGGCAGCGTCGATGCGCTCAATAGCGTGCAGCTTGCAGTTGTGGGTAGCCGTGCGCCCTCGTGGTACGGCGAGCGGTGGGGGAAAATTCTCAGTGAACAACTCGCTCAATGTGGATTTACCATCACCAGCGGCCTGGCTTGCGGCATCGATGGCGTGGCGCATCACGCGGCGCTGTCGGCAAAAGGGCGAAGTATTGCCGTGCTGGGGAATGGTCTGTTCAGTCTCTACCCGCATCGTCATCAAATGCTGGCTGAGCAACTTATTGCCGCAGAGGGGGCAATCGTCTCTGAATTTTCGCTCTCAACCTCTCCCTGGCCGGGCAATTTTCCCCGGCGTAACCGGATCATCAGTGGGTTAAGCCTGGGCGTGCTGGTGGTAGAGGCTGCAATTCGCAGCGGATCGCTGGTTACCGCAAGGTGCGCGCTGGAGCAGGGGCGTGAGGTCTTTGCGTTACCCGGCCCGATTGGCAACCCCGGCTGCGAAGGCCCGCACTGGCTGATAAAGCAGGGGGCGACGCTGGTTACCTGTAAAGAGGATATCCTGGAAAATTTGCAGTACGGATTGCATTGGCTGCAGGATGAACCTCAAAAGCGACATATTTCATCAGATCAGGAGGCAGTAGCATTGCCATTTCCCAAGCTCCTGGCTAACGTAGGAGATGAGGTAACACCTGTTGACGTTGTCGCTGAACGTGCCGGCCAACCTGTGCCAGTAACGGTAGCACAGCTACTCGAACTGGAGTTAGCAGGGTGGATCGCAGCTGTACCCGGCGGCTATGTCCGATTAAGGAGGGCATGCCATGTTCGACGTACTGATGTATTTGTTTGAGACTTACATCCACAACGAAGCAGAAATGCACGTGGATCAGGACAAATTAACACGGGATCTGACCGACGCAGGTTTTGAGCGGGAAGATATTTATAATGCGTTGATGTGGCTGGATAAGCTGGCTGATTATCAGGACGGCCTCGCCGAACCGATGCAGCTTGCTTCTGACCCATTGTCTGTGCGCATCTATACAGCTGAAGAGTGTGAAAGGCTGGATGCCAGCTGCCGGGGATTTATTTTATTCCTTGAGCAGATTCAGGTGCTAAACCTCGAAACGAGAGAAATGGTGATAGAGCGCGTTATGGCGCTGGATACAGCAGAATTTGAACTGGAAGATCTGAAATGGGTGATCCTGATGGTTCTGTTCAACATTCCAGGCTGTGAAAACGCCTATCAGCAAATGGAAGAATTACTCTTTGAAGTGAATGAAGGTATGCTGCATTAATTCAATGTGCAGCAACAAGAGTTGTTATGGCCAAATCAGCACTCTTCACGGTGCATAAAAACGAGCCCTGCCCACAGTGTGGGGCTGAACTTGTTATTCGGTCCGGGAAACACGGTCCGTTTCTCGGTTGTTCACACTATCCGGAATGTGATTATGTTCGTCCCCTGAAAAGCCAGGCGGACGGACATATTGTTAAAATTCTGGAGGGGCAACTCTGTCCGCTCTGTGGAGGGGAACTTGCGCTGCGGCAGGGACGTTTCGGGATGTTTATCGGATGCAGTCGTTACCCGGAATGTGAACATACGGAACAAATTGATAAGCCAGATGAGACGGCAATTGCCTGCCCTCAGTGCCAGCGTGGGCAACTGGTGCAGCGCCGCTCCCGTTATGGTAAGACCTTCCATTCATGCGATCGCTATCCTGAATGCCAGTTCGTTATCAATTTCAAACCAGTAGCGGGTGTCTGCGCTCATTGCGATTATCCGTTACTTATAGAGAAGAAAACGGCGCAAGGCATGAAACGCTTTTGCGCCAGTAAACAATGTGGAAAGCCGGTTTCGGCGGATCAAATCAGTGAATAATAACCTGCCATCAGGCTCCATCGCGCAGGCGGTGGAAGTTCTGAAAAAAGAAGAAGTCATCGCCTATCCAACAGAAGCCGTTTTTGGGGTCGGGTGCGATCCTGACAGCGAAGTCGCCGTAAGCCGGTTGCTGGCACTTAAACAGCGGCCTGTGGAAAAAGGATTGATTTTGATCGCTGCGAATTACGAGCAGCTTAAGCCTTATATTGATGATTCCATGCTGACGCCTGCACAGCGGGAAACCATTTTCTCTGCGTGGCCTGGTCCCGTGACGTTTGTTTTTCCTGCGCAACCGACTACGCCGCGCTGGTTAACGGGCCGTTTCGATTCGCTCGCGGTGCGTGTAACCGACCATCCGCTGGTGGTGGAGTTATGTCAGGCGTTTGGCAAACCGTTGGTTTCAACCAGCGCCAACCTGACCGGTCTTCCTCCTTGCCGTACTACGGAAGACGTTCTGGCGCAGTTCGGGAATGATTTCCCGGTCGCCGTGGGTGAAACCGGTGGTCGTCTTAACCCGTCGGAAATTCGCGACGCCTTAACCGGCGAACGTTTTCGCCAGGGGTAATATGATGGAAACCTATGCTGTTTTTGGTAATCCGATTGCACACAGCAAGTCGCCTCTGATTCATCAGCTGTTCGCCGGGCAGTTGCAGATAGATCATCCGTATGGCAGGGTCCTTGCGCCCGTTGATGCATTTATACCGACGCTGAACGCTTTTTTTGATGCTGGCGGTAAAGGTGCGAACGTTACGGTGCCTTTTAAAGAAGAGGCTTTCGGGCGTGCGGATGAACTGACCGAGCGGGCGTCGCTCGCAGGCGCCGTCAATACGCTTAAGCGGCTTGAAGATGGTCGCCTTCTGGGTGATAACACCGATGGCATAGGTTTACTTAGCGATCTGCAAAGATTGTCGTTTATCAAACCAGGCTTTCGGATCCTGCTGATCGGCGCGGGGGGAGCGTCGCGCGGTGTATTGCTTCCTCTCCTTTCACTGGGCTGCGCGGTAACAATAACCAACCGTACCTTCTCCAGAGCAGAAGCGCTGGCGACATTGTTCGAACATACGGGCAGCGTAACCGCGGTAGCGCTGGATGATCTCGCGGGGCACGAATTCGATTTGGTCATCAATGCCACTTCCAGCGGCATAAATGGAGAGATCCCGGCAATTCCCGCGAGCCTGATACATTCCCATATCTACGCCTATGACATGTTTTATCAATCAGGAAAGACGCCTTTTCTGACCTGGTGTGAGCAACAGGGTGCAAAACATCTGGCTGATGGCCTCGGTATGCTGGTGGGGCAGGCGGCACATGCGGTGCTGCTGTGGCACGGCGTGTTGCCAGCCGTAGAACCGGTTATCGAAAAGCTGAAACAGGAACTGACAGCGTGAATCAGGCGATTCATTTTCCCGACAGAGAAATCTGGGATGAGAGCAGGCAAGCGGTCTGCTTCCCGGTGCTGGTGCATGGAATGCAGCTGACCTGTGCAATTAAAAGGGACGCGCTGCTCCAGCGCTTTGATGGTTCAGATCCGTTGGCGGTGTTTTGCGAAAATCGCTGGGATCTTGAAGAGGAAGCCAGCGATTTAATCCGCGATGGGCAGGAAGACGATCAGGGCTGGGTCTGGTTATCCTGATCCAGATAGTCATTCTTCCATTTTACGTAATTGTTCGCTGAATATTTCAAACCTTCGATTTCCGCCTCTTTTAAGGGGCGGATCTGTTTTACCGGGCTGCCTAAATAGAGATAGCCACTTTCCAGGCGTTTGTTTTGCGGAACAAGGCTTCCAGCACCAATCATGACGTCATCTTCTACCGTCACGCCATCCAGCAAAATCGATCCCATCCCAACGAGAACTCTGTTACCGATCGTGCAGCCGTGGAGCATCACTTTATGGCCGACGGTGACGTCTTCCCCGATGATGAGCGGATTGCCTTCCGGGTTGTAGGACGATTTATGCGTGACGTGCAGTAC
Organism: Enterobacter cloacae complex sp. P40C2; assembly: GCF_014930695.1. Classification (NCBI taxonomy): domain Bacteria; kingdom Pseudomonadati; phylum Pseudomonadota; class Gammaproteobacteria; order Enterobacterales; family Enterobacteriaceae; genus Enterobacter; species Enterobacter cloacae complex sp. P40C2. Next base: position 25,695 of record NZ_JADBRP010000021.1, read on the forward strand.
GCTGCCGTCCTGAATATTGGTGCGTGCACCGATAGCTACATAGTTAACATCGCCGCGGATCGCCACGAGCGGCCAAATGCTGACATCATCGGCCATGCGAACATCACCAATGACCACGCTGCTGGCATCGATCATCACGCGATCGCCTTTCTGTGGGAACAGATCTTTATAGGGACGTAATACTGAAGACATATCTACCTCGATACAGATGAACGCTATAAAGAAGACTTTGATCGTATTCGGGGATCGAGGCAAGGCAAAATGCGTCAATTTTTAAGCGGATCGGGCGGGATTTCAGCGAAAAGCACGGAAAATCATCAGTTGGAAAAAAAGATCTAAAAAGTACTTGTGCTAAAAACTGGGATCCCTATAATGCGCCTCCATCGACACGGCGGATGTGAATCACTTCACAAACAACCCGGTCGGTTGAAGAGAAAAA
>NZ_JADBRP010000022.1:0-14970 GCF_014930695.1 Enterobacter cloacae complex sp. P40C2
TTCAGTCGGTTAGAATACCTGCCTGTCACGCAGGGGGTCGCGGGTTCGAGTCCCGTCCGTTCCGCCACTTATTAAAAGCCCTGAGCGTTCGCTCAGGGCTTTTTTCTTATCTGTCGTTTAATTATTGCGAAATTAGCAAAAATCCTCTGCGTTTCACGATCTTTTTCAACATAACAACGTCAACGATAATTCTCCTCAGTTTACGAACATAACGATTGAGGAATCATATGACTATCCCTGCACTGGGTCTGGGCACTTTCCGTCTGAAAGACGACGTTGTTATCGGCTCTGTTAAAACCGCACTTGAACTGGGCTATCGCGCTGTTGATACGGCACAAATTTATGACAACGAAGCTGCTGTCGGTCAGGCTATTGAAGAGAGCGGCGTTCCGCGCAACGAGCTTTTCATCACAACGAAAATCTGGATTGAGAATCTCAGCAAAGACAAGCTGATCCCAAGCCTGAAAGAAAGCCTGAAAAAGCTGCGTACTGATTATGTCGATCTGACGCTGATCCACTGGCCATCACCTAACGATGAAGTCACAGTGGAAGAGTTCATGCAGGCGCTGCTGGAAGCAAAGAAGCAGGGCTTAACGCGTGAAATAGGTATTTCTAACTTCACTATCCCATTGATGGAAAAAGCGATTGCCGCAGTGGGGAAAGAGAATATTGCCACCAACCAGATTGAACTCTCACCATACCTGCAAAACCGCAACGTAGTGGAGTGGGCAAAACAGCACGGTATTCACATCACCTCTTATATGACGCTGGCTTATGGCAAAGCGCTGAAGGATGAAGTGATTGCACGCATCGCTGAGAAACACAATGCGACCGCAGCGCAGGTTATCCTGGCATGGGCGATGGGCGAAGGCTATGCCGTGATCCCGTCGTCAACCAAACGTGAAAACCTGGCAAGCAACCTGCTGGCGCTGGATCTCCAGCTTGATGATGAAGATAAAAAAGCGATCGCCGCGCTGGAATGCAACGATCGTCTGGTAAGCCCGGAAGGTTTAGCGCCAGACTGGGATTAATAAAAACCCTCCCTCTGTACCCTCAACCCTTACACAGCTCCTTCGGGAGCTGTTTTTATATGTTCACTAAGAAAGTCGATAAAGGCGCGTATGCGCGTGCTTACCGCTCTGTCGCTGTAATACACGGCACTGAAAGGCATCTCTACGGGCAAGCGTTTGTCAGCCATCAGCTCAACAAGCCGACCATCGGCAATTTCCTTATCAATCATATAGTCTGATAAACACGCGATTCCGTTTCCCTCAAGGCACAGCTGCTTTAGCGTTTCACCGCTATTGGACGAAATCCCGCAGGTAATTTCATGAAGCTGTCCATCATGACAGGCCACGGGCCAGGTGTTCAGCGAGACGGGTTCCGTAAAGCCCAGACACAGATGCTGCCTTAACTCCTCAACCGTCTCCGGTTTACCATGCTCTGCAATATATTGCGGTGACGCGATAATTTTGCGGTAGCTGGTGAACAGAGGGCGAGCGCGTAAGCTTGAATCCGTCAGGGTTCCGGCGCGGATCGCCACATCCACTTTACGCTCAATAAGATTGATAAACGTTTCCGAGGAGACCAGAGACAGGGTCATCTCCGGGTATCGCTCACGGAAGGGCTTAATCAGCGGCATCAAAAAATGAAGCACGACCGGCGTAGCCGCATCGATGCGCAGCAATCCGCGCGGGGTGCTGCGCGATTCCATTATTTCCGTTTCTGCCGCCGCCATCTCCTGCAAAACGGACTGCACGCGTCGAAAATAACGTTCACCTTCTTCCGTCAGGCTGAGCTGCCGCGTTGTTCTGTTAAGCAGACTCACTCCGAGCTTCATCTCCAGCTTTTTCACCGAGCGGCTAATGGCTGAGTTTGCCTGCCCGAGCTGTTCGGCCGCACGGCTGAAGCTGCCGCTTTCAACAACGGCAACGAAGATAGTAAGTTCTTCCGATGTGGCTTTCATTATTGCATCACCTGCAAAATTCTATTGAGATTCTAACCATTTTTGTTATTTAAACACTGGCGCATACTGCCTGTCATCTTAATCCTGAAGAGACGGAGTATTTTATGCCACTGGCGCTACTTGCCCTGACGATCAGTGCCTTTGCAATTGGCACGACCGAATTTGTTATTGTAGGACTGGTTCCTACCATTGCCGATCAGCTTGCCATTTCATTGCCCACTGCCGGGCTGCTGGTTTCAATCTATGCGTTAGGCGTTGCTGTCGGCGCGCCTGTACTGACCGCGCTGACGGGGCGTTTTCCGCGTAAGCAGCTGCTGGTTGCCCTGATGGTGCTTTTCACCGCCGGAAATATTCTGGCGTGGCAGGCGCCGGACTACACCACTCTGGTCATTGCTCGCCTGCTGACGGGTCTCGCGCACGGTGTTTTCTTCTCCATCGGTTCCACTATTGCAACCAGCCTGGTACCAAAAGAAAAGGCGGCGTCAGCTATTGCCATTATGTTTGGTGGATTAACCGTCGCGCTGGTCACCGGTGTACCGTTAGGCACGTTTATCGGACAACATTTTGGATGGCGTGAAACCTTCCTTGCCGTATCGCTGCTGGGCGTTATCGCTCTGGTGGCCAGCCTGCTGCTGATACCGTCGAATATTCCGGGCCGCGCCAGCGCGAGCCTTAGCGAGCAGATTAAGGTACTTACCCATCCGCGTCTGCTGCTTATCTACGCCATTACGGCTCTGGGGTATGGCGGCGTGTTCACTGCTTTTACCTTCCTTGCACCGATGATGCAGGAACTGGCCGGTTTCTCGCCGGGCGCCGTGAGCTGGATTTTGTTGGGCTACGGGATCTCCGTTGCAATCGGCAATATATGGGGCGGTAAGCTTGCGGATAAATATGGTGCGGTACCGGCGCTGAAGTTTATTTTCGCGGCTCTGGTTGTCCTGCTGATGGTTTTCCAGTTCACCGCATCGATGCAATACGCCTCGCTGGTCACGGTTCTGGTGATGGGAATATTTGCTTTCGGTAACGTGCCTGGGCTTCAGGTGTATGTTGTACAGAAAGCCGAACGTTATACGCCAGGTGCGGTGGATGTCGCTTCCGGCCTGAATATCGCCGCATTCAATATCGGTATCGCGCTCGGATCGGTAATTGGTGGGCAGACCGTCCAGCACTTCGGGTTAACCCAAACGCCGTGGATTGGCGCAGTGATTGTGCTTGTGGCGTTTCTGCTGATTGGTTTGAGCGGACGGCTTGATAAGCCCGCCCGGGTTGCACTTGGATAAGCGGCAGTAAGTGCTTGCTTACAAAACTGGAAAGCGGTTTCTCAGTAATTGCGTTGAAAGTATGAACTAAAATCCCTATAACATTAGAACCAGTCCGTTTTCCGGGCTGGTTCAAGTTATAGAGGTCGTTTCCAAAAGTGCGAAAAAATACCTATGCCATGCGTTATGTTGCCGGAATGCCAGCGGAGAGGATCTTACCTCCGGGGTCGTTTGCGAGCCTTGGCCAGGCATTGCCGGCGGGGACACCCTTAAGCAGTGACGATAAAATTCGCGTGCTGGTGTGGAATATTTTCAAACAACAGCGCGCGGAGTGGTTATCCGTACTCAAGAATTTTGGCAAAGATGCGCATCTTGTTTTGTTGCAGGAGGCGCAAACCACGCCTGAACTGGTAAGGTTTGCAACAACTAACTATCTTGCAGCCGATCAGGTGCCTGCTTTTGTCCTTCCACAGCATCCCTCTGGCGTGATGACCCTTTCAGCCGCGCATCCGGTCTACTGCTGCCCGTTGCGTGAGCGTGAGCCCATCCTTCGCCTGGCAAAATCGGCGCTGGTCACGGTCTATCCGTTGCCGGATACCCGTCTGCTGATGGTGGTTAACATCCATGCGGTGAACTTCAGCCTGGGTGTTGATGTATATAGTAAGCAGTTACTTCCTATTGGCGATCAGATAGCCCACCACAGTGGGCCGATCATTATGGCCGGTGACTTCAATGCCTGGAGCAGGCCGCGTATGAACGCGCTGTACCGCTTTGCGCGTGAAATGTCGCTGCGTGAAGTGCGTTTTAGCGATGACCAGCGCAAGAAAGCGTTTGGCCGTCCTCTTGATTTCGTCTTCTATCGTGGTTTGAGCGTACACGATGCGTCCGTTCTGGTGACGCGTGCCTCCGATCATAATCCGCTACTAGTAGAATTCAGTCCCGGCAAACCTGATAAATAATGGTGCGTCAGGTCTGCCGTGGGGCAGACCTGCGCGGGTGCTGCCCTTAATTTTTTTAACCCAAAAGGACAGCACAATGACAACAACACACTCCCATCATGACAACGTCGAAAAACAGTTCGGCTCTCAGGCAAAAGCGTATCTGAGCAGCACTGTGCATGCTTCTGGCCGCGATCTGCTGCGCCTCGGCGAACGTCTCGCCGCTTTCCCTGACGCGCACGTGCTGGACTTAGGCTGCGGAGCGGGGCACGCCAGTTTTACCGCCGCACAGCACGTTGCGCGGGTAACGGCCTATGACTTATCGAGCCAGATGCTGGACGTTGTTGCTGAGGCGGCGAAAGCGAAAGGGCTGAATAACGTTACGACGCGGCAGGGCTATGCTGAATCTTTGCCCTTCGGGGATGCATCGTTTGAGGTTGCGATCAGCCGTTACTCTGCACACCACTGGCATGATGTCGGCCAGGCGTTGCGGGAAGTGAAGCGGGTGCTCAAGCCTGGCGGGATTTTCATTATCATGGACGTGATGTCGCCGGGTCATCCGGTAAGGAACATCTGGCTCCAGACGGTTGAAGCGCTGCGCGATACGTCGCACGTGCAAAATTACTCCAGCGGCGAGTGGCTGACGTTCATTACCGAAGCCGGTTTACTTTCACGATCGTTGATTACAGACCGTTTGCCGCTGGAGTATGGATCGTGGATCGCGCGCATGCGGACACCGGAAGCGCTGTGTCAGGCGATCCGTTTGTATCAGGAGAGCGCTTCTGCTGACGTGAAGGCATATTTTGAGCTGAAGGATGATGGTTCGTTCACCAGCGACACCATTATGGCCGAGGCGCAAAAGGCGGGATAAGCAAAAAAGGCACCGAGGGGAATCGGTGCCTTTTATCTAAATTATCGTACTGTCAGGAATCTGGCGTGGCGCTGTTTTTCACAAACAGCGTCAGCTGGTCGCCAGGCTGCAGGTTGTCAGTACCGTTGTTCCAGCGCATCACATCTTTGATGTTTACGCCGTGACGTTTAGCGATACTGGACAGCGAGTCGCCTTTACGCACGCGATAGGTAATGCTATCGCTGTTTTTAGCGAGACGCTGTGCGCTGGTACCTGCACCTACGGTCAGCGTTTGACCCACTTTCAGACCGGACCCGCGCAAATTATTCCACTGCTGCAGATCTTTCGTATTCACGCCAAGACGTGAAGCAATCCCTGAAAGCGTATCGCCTGACCGAACCTTATAGCTGCGGCTGCTTACCGGCGACGTGTCAGCGATCAGCGTGGACTGAACGGCTGCAATTTCACCCGAAGCTAAAGACTCACGTAACTGCTCTGCATGTTTCTGCGGAACCATCACATAACGTGGGCCGCTTGCGCCCAGCGTAGAGCCTTTAACGCCTGCATTAAAGGTTTTAAGCTTACTTACCGACATACCCGTCATATCGGCAACCTGTTGAATATCAACCGGGCTGCTGAGGCGGACACGCGCCAGTGCACGACTTTCGTCTGGTGTTGGCAGTTGTACACCGTAACGTTTGCTGTTCTTGAGAATGTCGCTCAATGCCAGCATTTTCGGTACGTAAATCTTTGTTTCCCGTGGCAGTGAGAGCGACCAGAAGTCTGTGGATTTACCACGCGCTTTATTCGCTTTCATTGCCTTCAGTACGCGACCTTCACCACTATTATACGCTGCGACAGTTAATAACCAGTCGCCATCAAACATCTTGTTCAGACGTTGCATCATGTCGAGAGCGGCTGTCGTTGAAGCGACAACATCACGACGCGCATCGTAGTTGCGGGTCTGCTTTAAACCATAATTGCGCCCTGTGCTCGGAATGATCTGCCAAATGCCAGCTGCATTGGCGCCAGACGTCGCGTGCGGGTCAAAAGCGCTCTCCACTATGGGTAGTAGTACCAGTTCCATAGGCATGTTACGTTTCTTAACTTGCCCGGCTATCCAGTACATATACGGCTCTGCCCGTAATGTTACATCGTGGAGATAGCTCTTATTTCTCAAATACTTCTGTTTCTGTTCGCGAATCCGGCTGTTTTCCGGAATTCCCATCTTTAGCTCGTCGCCAATGGAGGCCCACAAGTCTTGTTCCTGCGCGAAAGTTGTCCCATCGTCCAACCATCGCGCCTGACTCGTAAACTTCCCTGCTTCCCCTTGACCAGCTGCAGAAAGGCTCTGTGCGTGCTGTTGTACGTTGCTGCCGTTTTGTGACTGGCAACCTACAAGCAGGACAGAGGCGAGTAATATCGCTTTTGCCTTCATGTGTGTGTCAATAGTTGCTTAAAAGACGAGCGATGATAACGGCGAAATTTTGAAAAGGCAACCCGCAATTATCTGAAGTTATCTTTCTTTGACCTTAACCATGCAAAACGCGCTTCTGGTTGTAACAAATTTGTTTCTTGGTTAATTTTATTAATTAAATCAAAATCATCAGTTCTTAAAAATAAATTTATTTGCCGCTCATTTTTCAGAATTACGGGTAGTGTGCTTTGGTTTTTTGCACGTAACTCCTTCACTTTCAGGTAATAATCCTGAATCATGCGATCCTCGGGTAAGATGCTCACGGCAAACTTCATATTTCCTAATGTATACTCATGTGCGCAACAAATGACGGTATCAGCAGGCAGTGCATTAATTTTTTGTAAAGATTGATACATTTGTTCTGGAGTGCCTTCAAAAAGCCTTCCGCAGCCGCCGGAAAACAGCGTGTCACCGCAAAACAGATAAGGTTTACTGTAGAAACAGAGATGTCCAGAAGTGTGACCTGGTGTGGCAAATACGGAAAACTCCCACCCGAGAATGAGGACACTTTCGCCTTCTTCGACTACTTGCGTTGTACCCTTATCCTGTGTCTCTGCCGGCCCGTATACGGCAAGATTGGGAAAGCGAGCAAGCAGATTGGGAACACCGCCCACGTGATCGTTATGGTGATGGGTGAGAAGAATCGCTTCCGGTTGCCAGCCGTTTTCTTTTATAGCGTGCAGGATCGGTGCGGATTCGCCTGGATCAACAATGATGCATCTGCGATCGTCGTCGACTAAAACCCAGATGTAATTGTCCTGAAAGGCGGAAATACTGATAAGATTCATGCATTACCTCTTATTGCGTGGCGGGTGTTTTGATGAAACCGGCAAGGATACCTCAGACTGTCGCACCACCGGAACGTTGGGCAGAGTTGCCCTGGGGTGAATACTATCGCGAGGCGCTAGAACAACAGCTTAAACCCTGGCTCGCGAAAATGTATGGTTTTCACCTGCTTAAGATTGGCAATCTCAGCGCGGAAATCAATACCGAAAGCTGCGCTATCTCGCATCAGGTTAACGTGTCGCTGAGTGGCTCCCCGGTTCAGGTTAAAGCGAATCCACTGCATTTACCGTTTGCTGAAAAATCCATTGATGCCTGTCTGCTTGCCCACACTCTGCCCTGGTGCAGCGATCCTCATCGCCTGCTGAGGGAGGCTGACCGCGTTTTGATTGACGACGGCTGGCTGATCCTGAGCGGTTTTAATCCGCTGAGTCTGATGGGGCTACGCAAACTGACGCCCGTGCTGCGCCGCAGGCCCCCGTATAACAGCCGGATGTTTACCATGATGCGCCAGCTGGACTGGCTTTCACTGCTGAACTTTGAGGTGCTGAGCTACGGCGGTTTTCAGGTCATACCCTGGACGCGAAAAGGCGGCGTTTTACTCAGCACCCATTTACCCGCGCTGGGCTGCATGCAATTTATTGTGGCACGTAAGAGGACAATCCCCCTTACGCTTAACCCAATGAAGCAAAGCAAATCGAAAACCCGGATCCGCCAGGCCGTCGGGGCCACGCGGCAGTACAAAAAACCGTGATCAGGATTCAGGTTGATAACCTGCGTCCTCATGGGTCGGGTTTGATGCCGCCGCGCGAGCCAGCTCGTCACAGCGTTCGTTCTCGGGGTGCCCGGCGTGCCCCTTTACCCACTCCCATTTGATCTCGTGCTGGCCCAGGGCGGCATCAAGGCGCTTCCAGAGATCGACATTCTTAACCGGCTTTTTATCCGCCGTTTTCCAGCCGCGTTTTTTCCAGTTGTGGATCCACTGGGTAATGCCCTGGCGGACATACTGGCTGTCGGTACTCAGCACCACGTCGCAATGTTCTTTTAAGGCTTCCAGCGCCACGATGGCCGCCATCAGCTCCATGCGGTTGTTGGTGGTGAGAAAATAGCCTTCACTAAAAGTTTTTTCATGCTGACGGTAGCGCATAATGGCGCCATAGCCGCCCGGCCCTGGGTTACCGAGACAAGATCCATCGGTGAAAATTTCTACCTGTTTACGCATCTCTGGTAGACTTCCTGTATTTGAAACGTTCAGTAAAACGATAAGTCTGACATAAATGACCGCTATGAGCACTGCAATTACTCGCCAGATCGTTCTCGATACCGAAACCACCGGTATGAACCAGATTGGCGCACACTATGAAGGGCACAAGATCATTGAGATTGGTGCTGTTGAAGTGGTGAACCGCCGTCTGACGGGCAATAACTTCCACGTTTACCTGAAACCCGACCGGCTGGTGGACCCCGAAGCGTTCGGCGTGCACGGTATTGCCGATGAGTTTTTGCTCGATAAGCCAACCTTTGCCGACGTCGCGGATGAATTTCTCGACTACATCAGAGGCGCGGAGCTTGTCATTCATAACGCATCGTTCGATATCGGCTTTATGGACTATGAGTTCAGCAAGCTGAACCGTGATATTCCAAAGACCAATACGTTCTGTAAAGTCACCGATAGCCTGGCGCTGGCAAGGAAGATGTTCCCCGGCAAGCGTAACAGCCTTGATGCCCTGTGTTCGCGCTATGAGATAGACAACACTAAGCGAACGCTGCACGGCGCATTGCTCGATGCCCAGATCCTGGCCGATGTTTACCTGACCATGACCGGCGGTCAGACGTCGATGAAATTCAGCATGGAAAACGAATCTCAGCAGGCGCGTGACGAAGGAGGCATTCAGCGCATTGTGCGTCAGGCGAACCGCTTACGGGTCGTTTTAGCCAGTGATGAAGAGTTGATGAATCACGAGTCTCGTCTTGATTTGGTGCAGAAGAAGGGCGGGAGCTGTCTGTGGCGCGCCTGAAAAGGTGCCGAAACGTTTGTTAATTCATCGTTTGGGTGATTTTTGCAGCAAACGATTCAAAAGTTAAGAAAAAGCGTTGACGAGTTCAGAGGCAAACCGTAATATTCGCCTCGTTCCCCACACGGGAACAGTGGAGCGGTAGTTCAGTCGGTTAGAATACCTGCCTGTCACGCAGGGGGTCGCGGGTTCGAGTCCCGTCCGTTCCGCCACTATTCAGGCCCACGTTACTTGTAACGTGGGCCTTTTTGTTTTTCCTCTTTCTCATACGTTCCATAATTTCTGCTACGGCACATCTGCTGAAAATCATATTTATACCATTCTGTTTTTTGTATTTAATCAATTCTAATCCACTTAAAAATAGTGTAGGTTAATTACATCATTTCCCTCCTCTTATTATTCTGTTTTCACGTCATTCTTAATAACCCTCTGGTGTTAACTATTCTTAATCCTGCGTAGATTCTCTCGTGGTTTTTTCCTACCTCTATAAAGAAACCAGTCATGCTATTTTTGAGCATCATGTCAATAGACTCTATGGGCGTGAATTATGTAAGGAAGGCATAAGAGCATGGCACTAAAGGATGTATTCACGCCGATGTGCATATGTCCTTAATTTAGCATTGAATTTCACCAAGGACTTTAAGTATGACTGAAAATAAAGTCATTTTAGCGGTCAACAACGGAGACGGTAAAACGCGGTTGTTGACAGCAGATGCAGGCCGAACGGTTAAGGTAAAGCTTATCCCCGGCAATAAATATTTGCTGAAAAATGTGAATGACGACTTTGCGCCAGAAAATATTACGCTTCAACGCGTTGGCAAAGCGTTACATATTATTCAGGAAGGCGACACACAGCCCAGCATTATTATTGAAAATTATTTTGACGGCGATTCGAAAAACCCAACCCTGATGGGTATGGCCGAAGATGGATTGCTTTATGCCTATATCCCTTTGTCTGGTGAAAGCTACGATAATGGCTATCTCATGGCTGAAGGTGGTCTGGCTCCGGTTGCCCTGGGCGGTGAACCGTTAGGCGCCGGTGGGCCTCTTTTGTCTGCCCCGGACGACGAAAATGACATGCTGTTTGGCATGTTAGGGTGGTTTGCGCTTGCGGCGGCAGGTGTGGGCGCTGCGTTTGCTCTGTCCGAACTGGACAAAGATGAAAGCGATAGCCAGCCCGCCCCCGAAAAACCGAGCATTGGCAAGGCTGTGGATGATGAAGGCTCGATTAAAGGACCGCTTAAGTCCGGAGACGTGACTGATGACTCAACGCCTTCATTAATCGGTAAAGGCAAGCCGGGCGATACCATCCATATCATCGATAATGATAAGGAAATTGGCTCCGTCATCGTCGACGACGAAGGCGAATGGAGCTATACGCCGGATAAGCCGCTGGGCGACGGTGAACATGACCTCTCCGTTGTGGTTGAAGATCCGGACGGCAACATGAGCCCGCCGTCTGACCCCATTACCATCGTCGTTGATACCGTTGCGCCAGATGCGCCAACGATTGAGCACATCATGGATAAAGTGGGTAAAGTCACCGGCGAGATCCTTGAAGACGCTTACACCGACGATCCAAAACCGGAGATGAGCGGTACCGGTGAAGCGGGCGCGACGATTACCATTTACGATAACGGTAAAAAGATCGGCGAAACCACCGTTAACGACGACGGTCGTTGGTATTTCAAACCTTCCGAAAACCTGACTGACGGCAACCACAGCATCACGGTTAGCCAGACGGATAAAGCGGGTAACGTCAGCGAGCCTTCTGATGAACGTGATTTTATTGTTCTGACGGAACCTCCGGGGAAAGCAGAAACGCCGTCAGTTATTGACGACAACGGTCCGGTAACGGGTCCGCTTAAGCCGGGTGACGTGACGGATGACACTAAACCTTCATTCAGCGGTGAAGGCACGCCGGGCAATACCATCGTTATCAAGGATAACGACAAAGAGATCGGCTCCGTTATCGTCGATGACGAAGGGAAGTGGACCTACACGCCTGAGAAAGATCTCAGCGAGGGTGAGCATAACGTTGAGGTGATTGAAGAAGATCCGCTGGGTAATGTCGGCCAACCTTCCGATCCGATCCAGATCATTGTCGATACCACGCCGCCGGCAAGACCGGACAGGGTCGATGCTGAAGATAATACCGGTCCGATTACCGGCCAGCTGAAGGGCGGCGACGTCACTGACGAAACGCGTCCGGTATTCAGCGGTAAAGGGGAACCGGGCGACACCGTGACCATTTATGATGGTGACGAAGTTCTGGGCTCTACCGTCATTGATGACGAAGGCAACTGGTCGCTGAAACCGGAGAAACCGCTGGGCGAAGGCGATCACAGCATCACCGTTACGCAAACGGATAAGGCGGGCAATACCAGCGACCCCTCGGAAGCGCTGGAGTTTGAAGTTGACACTACCGCGCCTGATGCTTCAGCAGATGTTCTGAAAATTACCGCCGTAGCGGATGACGTAGGCGATCGTCAGGGCAACGTTGCCAGCGGTGAAATCACCGATGACAGCAAGCCGCTCATTAGCGGTATCGGCGAAGCGGGCAATACCGTCTATGTCTATACCACCGACGCCTCCGGTAAACACCTGATTGGTTCAGCGGTTGTGGGCAGCGATGGCACCTGGAGCCTGACGCCTGAAACCCCACTGACGGAAGGTTTGAACAAGCTGACGCTGGAGACACAGGATCCGGCGGGTAACCGCGTTGCGGGCGATGCACCGTCTTACGACATCAACCTCCTGATCCCGATCAGCACTCAGCCATCCATCAACAGCGTGGTGGACAATTCGGAACCACACGTTGGCCCGCTGCAGAAAGGCGACGCCACCAACGATACCACGCCAACCCTGAGCGGCAGCGCTGCGCCGGGTGACATCGTGTCGATCCTCGACAACGGTAAGGTGATTGGCTCCGTCACGGCGGACAGCAACGGCAAGTGGACGTTCACTCCGGACGCCGCGCTGGCTGATGGCAAGCATACCTTCACCGTCACCGCCACCGACGCGGCAGGTAACGCGCGCACCAGCGGCAGCTTCCCGATCGTTATCGACACCACGGCGCCGGCTCCGGCGGAAAATATCATCCTTGATGATAACGTGGGCGACAAGCAGGGACCGGTAGGTCCAGGCGACACCACAGACGATCAGTCCCCGACCCTGAGTGGCGAAGCCGAGCCGGGCAGCGTGGTGGACATCTATGATAACGACGAGAAGATCGGTTCCGTCATCGTTGATGACGAAGGTAAATGGTCCTATACGCCAGACACGCCTCTGGCTAAAGGCGATCATGAGATCACCACTACCGTAACCGATCCGTCTGGCAATACCAGCGAACCGTCGCCGGGCATCTCCTTCACCGTCGACCCTGATCCAAACCAGGTTACCGTGGGTGAAGTGGTGGACGATCAGGGCCCGATCGTGGGTAACCTGAAGCCGGGCAACGTGACCGATGATGTTCGCCCTGAACTGAGCGGTAAAGGCAAGCCGGGCAGCACCGTGACCATTAAAGATGGCGACGACGTGCTGGGCTCCACCGTGGTGGATCCGGACGGCAACTGGACCTTCACGCCAGAGCAGGATCTGGCTGACGGCAATCACAGCCTGACCGTGGTGTCCAAAGATCCGGCGGGTAACGAGGTGACCTCACCGTCCTTCGATATCACCGTCGATGCGACCGCGCCGGAAAAACCTGTGCTGGGATCCGCAACGGATGATGTGGGAACAATTCGTGGCGATCTGAGCAACGGCGGCACCACCGACGACGCAAACCCAACCTTCAACGGCTCTGCAGAGCCGGGCAGCCGTGTCGATATTTACGACAACGGCGAGCATATTGGTTCGACGATTGCGGACGACAACGGCGCCTGGCAGTTCACGCCAACCACGCCTCTGCCAGAGGGTGAACACCATATCACCACCACCGCAACGGATGAGGCGGGCAACACCAGCCCTGAATCCGATGACTTTGTGCTGGTGACTGACTATACGCCGCCTGCGGCAACCGGCGATGTGCTGAACATTACCTCCGTGATGGATGACGTGGGCGGCCGTCAGGGCAATATCGCCAGCGGCGACGTCACCGACGACAGCAAGCCGGTGATTAACGGTATTGGTGAAGCGGGCAGCACCGTATTCGTCTACAGCACGGATGCGAACGGCAAGCACCTGCTGGGATCGGCCGTGGTGGATAGCGAAGGCAAGTGGACGCTGGCGCTGGATACACCGCTGGTGGAAGGGCTGAATCAGCTGACGCTCGAAACGCAGGATGCCGTCGGCAACCGCGTGGCGGGTGAAGCACCGTCTTACGATATTACCGTTCTGATCCCGGTCAGCGCCGAGCCGTCCATCAACAGCGTGGTGGACAACTCAGAACCGCACGTCGGCCCGTTGCAGAAAGGCGAAACCACCAACGATACCACCCCAACCCTGAGCGGCAGCGCTGCACCGGGCGACGTTGTGTCTATCCTCGACAACGGGAAAGTGATTGGCACCGTCAAGGCGGACGGCAGCGGTAAGTGGTCGTTCACCCCGGATACCGCGCTGGCGGATGGTCAGCACACCTTCACCGTCACTGCAACTGACGCAGCGGGCAACGCGCGCACCAGCGGTACCTTCCCGATCGTGATTGACACTGCGGCACCATCTCCGGCAGAAAATATCGTTATCAATGATAACGTGGGCGACAAGCAGGGACCGGTAGGCGACGGTGACACCACCGACGACCAGTCTCCAACCCTGAGCGGCGAAGCCGAGCCGGGCAGCGTGGTGGACATCTACGACAACGACGAGAAGATCGGTTCCGTCATCGTTGATGACGAAGGTAAATGGTCCTATACGCCAGACAAGCCTCTGGCTAAAGGCGATCATGAGATCACCACCACCGTGACCGATCCGTCTGGCAACACCAGTGAACCGTCTCCGGGGATCTCCTTCACCGTCGATCCGGATCCAAACCAGGTGACCGTGGGCGAAGTAGTGGACGATCAGGGTCCGATCGTGGGCAACCTGAAGCCGGGCACCGTGACCGATGACGCACGTCCTGAACTGAGCGGTAAAGGTAAGCCGGGCAGCACCGTAACCATCATGGATGGCGACGATGTACTGGGCTCCACCGTGGTGGATCCGGACGGCAACTGGACGTTCACCCCAGAGCAGGATCTGGCCGATGGCGATCACAGCCTGACCGTGATTTCCAAAGACCCGGCCGGAAACGACGTGACCTCTCCGTCCTTTGATATCTCTGTAGACACCACCGCACCGGAAAAACCGGTTGTCGGCCTTGCGACAGATGACGTGGGTTCCAGCCGTGGCGATCTGAGCAGCGGCAGCACCACCGACGATGCGAACCCAACCTTCAAAGGTTCCGCAGAGCCGGGCAGCCGTGTTGATATCTATGATAACGGGGAGCTGATTGGCTCCACCGTGGTCGATGAGAACGGCGGCTGGCAGTTCACGCCAACCACGGCGCTGCCGGAAGGCGAGCACCATATCACCACTACCGCAACCGATAAGGCCGGTAACACCAGTCCGGAATCAGACGACTTTGTGCTGATCACCGACTACACCGCGCCTGACGCGAGCAAAGTGGCTATCACCGAAGTCTATGACGACGTGAAAACCGCAGGCGTGGTGGCTTCCGGCGGGGAAACCGACGACAACCGTCCG
>NZ_JADBRP010000023.1:0-9811 GCF_014930695.1 Enterobacter cloacae complex sp. P40C2
CTTGATCTTCTCCACCACTTTTTTGACGTCCTGCACGGCATTACGGTCGGCAATCAGCACCGCGTCTTTGGTCTGAACTATAACTAGATTATGCACACCAACTGTGGCTATTAAACTCGTATCTGACAAAATAAGGTTATTGCCAGAGTTCAATGCAATCACATCTCCACTGCAAACATTTCCCTCATGAGTTTTGTCGCTAACATCCCATAAAGAAGACCATGAACCGACATCACTCCAGCCCGCATCCATCGGCACCACCACAGCGTCCGCCGTACGTTCCATGACCGCATAGTCAATGGACTCTTCCGGACAGGCTAGGAATGCTTCTTCGTCCACGCGGATGAAATCGAGATCCGGATCCACCACCGCCATCGCTTTTTCGCAGGCGCTTAAAATATCCGGACGGTATTTTTCCAGCTCTTCAAGATATCGTCCGGCGCGGAACAGGAACATACCGCTGTTCCAGTAATATTCACCACTTGAAACGTAATCGTTAGCAGTTTCAATATTAGGCTTTTCTACAAATGTTCTTACTGCAAAAGCTTTTATCTCATCGGCGCCAAGAAGAACCTCACCACGACGAATGTAGCCATATCCGGTTTCCGGCATATCCGGCACGATACCGAAGGTCACCAGCTTGCCGCGCTCGGCGTAAGGAATGGCCGCACGTACCGCGTCGCGGAACGCCTCTTCCTGCTGGATAACGTGGTCAGCCGCCAGCACAAGCATCAGCGGATCGCAGTCCGGGCTGCTGCGTTTCGCCGCCAGCGCCGCCAGGGCGATAGCGGGTGCGGTGTTACGGCCGGCAGGCTCCAGAATGATGTTTTCTGTGCGTTTGTTCAGCTGGCGCAACTGCTCGGCAACGATAAAACGGTGCTGCTCATTGCATATAATAATCGGATCATTACATGCCAAATTGTGCAAACGGTTAACTGTCGCTTGCAACATGGTGAGATCGCCTTTCAGGCGCAGAAATTGTTTGGGATAAAGAACGCGGGACAGTGGCCACAGACGACTGCCTGTTCCACCAGCCATAATTACTGGGAAAATTTTACTGTGATTCATTTTGTAAACTCATTCTAAGGTTCAGAGTTATAACGTTTACCCTGAAAGATAAGGTTAAATATAATATTAGACTAGTAAAAGTCATTTTATAATATGATAATAATTTAATTGAATTACATAACACTCAATACGGCATGAATTATAATAGGAAAAAATATATAAATGTTACATTGAAAAAAATCGCAATAGTTACTTTAACTAGTGATTACTAAATTTTCTTATAAAAAAGAATATCGGTAATTATGGCTGAAAAAACTTATTCTTGCAGGCTATAATGTATAAAGCGATTTCTTCATCAGGCACGCTACCGCCCCTGGCTTAACAGCTACCAGTGCACTGATCGATGGTTAAATGTTCCATTTGTTGAAGTCCGACACCGAACTCTTACTGGCGCTGGACAACTGCAAAAACTGGCGTTAATTGTCGTCCTAAATCGCATCAGAAACAAGTACAAATCGTTACAAATCAGTCCAGATTTAAAGCAGATAACTCTCTGTTATCATAGGAATTAATAACAAAAAAGCGACAGCCATCATTTTAGTTATGTAACCACATAACAAAATGATGGCTGTCGCTCGTAAACCGATTATGCCTGTGATGAGCTATCAGTCGTTAGCCAGCAGCTTCTCAATGCGGCTTCTGAACTTCGCCCCTTCCTTCAGGTTACGCAGGCCGTAGTTCACAAACGCCTGCATATACCCCATTTTCTTCCCGCAGTCGTAGCTGTCGCCGGTCATCAGCATCGCATCAACGGACTGCTTTTTCGCCAGCTCGGCAATCGCATCGGTCAGCTGGATACGGTCCCAGGCGCCCGGCGCGGTTTTCTCCAGCTCGGCCCAAATATCTGCATTCAGCACGTAGCGGCCTACCGCCATCAGGTCTGAGTCCAGCGTCTGCGGCTGATCCGGTTTTTCGATAAATTCAACGATACGACTCACCTGCCCTTCCGTCTCCAGCGCTTCTTTAGTCTGGATAACAGAGTATTCGGACAGATCGCCTTTCATGCGCTTAGCCAGCACCTGGCTGCGGCCCGTTTCGTTGAAACGCGCCACCATTGCCGCCAGGTTATAACGCAGCGGGTCAGCAGAAGCGGTATCAATGATGATATCTGGCAGTACAACGATAAACGGGTTGTCGCCTACAACGGGGCGAGCACACAGGATGGAGTGGCCCAACCCCAGCGGCTGCGCCTGACGCACGTTCATGATGGTTACGCCAGGAGGACAGATAGACTGCACTTCTGCCAGCAGCTGGCGCTTAACGCGCTGCTCAAGCAGCGCTTCGAGTTCGTAAGAGGTGTCGAAGTGGTTCTCTACCGCATTTTTGGATGAGTGCGTCACCAGAACGATTTCTTTGATCCCTGCAGCAACAATCTCGTCGACGATGTACTGAATCATCGGCTTGTCAACGATCGGAAGCATCTCTTTAGGAATGGCCTTTGTGGCTGGCAACATGTGCATGCCCAGACCTGCTACCGGAATGACTGCTTTCAAATTAATCATTATATCTTCCACCTTAAAATGGTTGACGAATTATAGCTTTTAAACCTGTTTTCGCCAGCATGATTTGCCGTAAATATGAAGTAATCCTAAGCTACCCCACCACAAATTACAGTAGTTGTAATCTGAATAGATCGCGATTCTGTGCCAGGAAAAGTCGCAAAATTGCGTCCCGGTTAGCGGTGCGGTAGCGCAAAATTCAGCCGTTCCGTATTCACAATGTGTTGATCCACCCGATCGATATCCACCGAACTCTGCCCCTTTTCATTCACCGCTTTTATGTTCGCGAGCGACAGCAGCGTCTCGTTTTTAGCCATAAACTTCCCGCGCACGTCTTTACGCAGGTCGAAGTTCATCTTCAGGGCTGGCCCCGTCGTTGACTCCTGCATCACGTTGATATTGCGCAAGAAAAGGTGCTGGGGTTTGTTATGCAGCTCAAGCGTCGCGCGCTGCATCTCAACGTTGGTGATGGCAACAAACGACGTGGCGTTGCCGGATGAAATCTGTATTCCGCGCAGCTTATACGCCAGCTGTCGGTTATCCAGCCGGATATCGTTGAGTTTGAAGTTCTGCGGGATTGACAGATAATCGCCCTTGATCACGCCATAGCCAATTAGCATGCCAGCGCTGTTGACCATATCGACATTATCAATAACGAAATTATCACAGCCATAAATAGCTACCGTCGCGTTATCAATTCCCGCTTTTTTGCTGAAGTCAGGCGTAATATTTTTGGCCTTAATATTACGAATAACAAAGTGCTTACCGTTTTCGACATGCACCAGCTGTCGACAGTTGCTGCCCGTGATATTTGCTACCACGAAGTTTTTAACGGTCTGCTTTTCCGGGTAATCATTGTCGTAGGTACTGCCGGCAAGCCCGATGCCAATGCCCCAGTTGATCTTGCCGTTCGTGCAGTTGATGTTATCGATTACGTGGTCCGAGATCAGGATATTGCGATCGTTGATCGCCACGTTCCACTCTATCGCATCACCCTGTAAGTGGCTGAATTTGCTGTTGGTGATGCGCGCGCCGTCCACCTGATTGTGGAACCCCTGACGCAGGATCGCGTAGTTGGCCTGCGTCACGGTGATATTATCGATGAGCAGGTTGCGCATCACTCGCCGCTTTTTACCGCCGATGTAGATCTGGGTGACGGGGCCGAAGCCGCTCATCGCCAGCCCTTTGATGGCACAGTCGGAGCCACGGACGTCCAGCGTGATGTTGTGCGTGCGCCCTTCCCCCTCGCCGATCACCTTACAGCCTTCCTGGAGCACAAAGCGCCCGCGCCCGTTGCCCTTAAGCGCGCCGCGGACGAGCAGCGTTTTGCCATCAGGGATAAAAATGCCGGTGTTGATGTTTTCGCAGGTTAACCCGGCAGGAACCACCACGGTATCCCCTTCGCTAAAGGCCTGCTTAAAGGCGGCGATCCAGTCGTTATGGTTATAGCGATCTACAGAAACCGTCTTTCCGGTGGCCGCCCGCGCGGCGCGGGGCGACAGCAGCGGCATGGCTGCCAGGACGGATAAAGAAGAGACAAATCGGCGTCGGGTAATCTTTTTCAGCATACAACCTCAGCGTTACAGCGTTTGCAGCAGGCTCGCTAACTGGCGATTAATTACCTGCTGGTTAAATTCTGCTTCGACTTTTTGTCGGGCGTTTTGCAGCACGGGTACCAGCGTCTGGCTATCGATATCACTGAACGCCGCCAGGCGGTCCGCCAGCGCCAGCGCATTGTTTTCAGGCACCAGCCAGCCGGAATGCTCAGAGGTGATCAGCTCCGGGATGCCGCTGTGTAACGTCGAAACAACCGGAATACCGACCGCCATCGCCTCCATCAGCGCCACGGGAATGCCTTCCATATCGCCATCGGCGCCCGTCACGGACGGCAGCAGGAACACATCCGCCTCGTCGAGCATGGCCTTCACCTCGTGGCTCGGCTTGAAGCCGGGCATCTCGACCACGTCTTCCAGCTGGTACTGCTCTATCAGCGTGCGCAGGCGACGCTCCCACGGCCCGATCCCCAGGATGCGGTAGTGGAAATCGACGCCGCGAGCCTTCAGCTGGCGACAGGCCTCGATGGCCACGTGCAGCCCTTTCTTTTCGGTGAGGCGGGCCACGGAGATAATCTGCAGCGGCTTGCCCGGCACCTTGACCGGGCGCTGGGTGAAGCGCTCCATGTCCACGCCCATGCGCGAGACGGTAATTTTCTCGCTCGGGCACCCCATGGTTTTCAGGCGTCCGGCCCACAGGTCGCTTATCGGCAGCATCATGTCGCCGCGGCGAAACAGCTGCTGATACTCCGGGGTATAGTGGTTCAGCACCTCGCGGCTGGAGATGTCGATACCGTGGAAAATGGTCGCAATTTTGCCCTCAATCACCCCAAGCTCGCGCAGCTTCGCGGCGGTGACGCCCGCCGGGCCGAAGTGGGCGATAAACACATCCGCACGGTACGGCCGCGCCGTTTGCCCGCAGATGGCGGAGAGGATCAGGTTGCGCGCCTCCGCCCCATAGCGCGTCATGTTCAGCGCCCGCCACGTCGACGCGCGATGCAGCCCGCGCAGCGTCTGGCTGGCGCGATAGCGCAGTTTGTTCATCCGCCCGCCCGGCTCATCCTGCAGCCAGCGGGTTTTCGCCTCCAGCCCATACTGGCTATACGCCGCATGGGTGTTCTGCGTATCGCCCTTTTGCAGGGCGATAATCTCCACGTCATATCCCATATCGATAAACGCGGTGATTTGGTTCAGCACAAAGGTCTCAGACGACAGCGGGAATTTCAGCAAGAAGAAACCAACCTTCATTTCCCCTCCCGGACGCGATCGAGTACGGATTTCACCATCCCAATGCCTTTTTCGCGTTCGGCTTTCACCGCCACCGCCAGACGTTCGTTGATTGCAGGCAGCTGGCCGAGCGTGTCGCCCACCATCGCACCAAGCGAACCGTCCAGCAGATGACGAATATCGACGGCCATTTCCGGCATGCCGAGCTGCTGCATAATGCCCGCTGACTTGTGTTCGTAGTTAATGGCAATTGCCGGCGTGCCGAAGTTCATCGAGATAATCGCCGAGTGCAGACGCGTGCCCACGGTCAGGTCGCAGGCGGAGAGCAGCTTGCCCATCTCCAGATCGTTCAGCTCGTCCATCACCACGTGGTAGCGGGACGGATCGTTCACCAGGTTGCGCAGGTTAAGCGCCACCATGCGGTCATCCTTGTTATAGCTGTCGATACCGGTGCAGGTGGAGAGCGCCAGCACCTGGTAGCCGCTGTCGAGCACGCGGTTTACCACGTCGGCAAACGCTTTCTCGTACGCCGCCTGGGTGGTGCCGAGACGTTTATCGAACGGAGCGAGTTCACGCAGGGTAATCGCGACGGTTTTCTGTTTCGCCGCCACGTCCAGCCAGTGCCGGACCGCGTAGCTCGGCTGGAAGCTGTCGACCTGATGATCCACCAGCCAGGCGGTATCCACGCCGTGCTCCACTTTTGACGTGTCGATCTCGCTGCGCTTCATCATGTCGAGGCTGACCGATTCGCGCAGGATCAGCGCGTCGCAGTGGCCGAAGACATAGTTTGCCAGCTGGTTAAACTGCGGATCCTGGAACGGCCCGACGCTGTGGCCGATCATAAACAGCGGCTTTTTCGCCATAAAGGTGCAGAGCGCATGCTCAAACTGCGGCACGCCGTAGAGATCGACAAAGAACGAGCCGCCGACCTGAATAATGGCGTCATAGCCGGACAGCAGGCGCACGAAATCGGTAAAGCCCTGCGCGATGGCGATGTTGCGCAGCCTGCCGGTATCGGTCACGCGGGAGAGCAGCACCTGATGCTGGTAGCGGCGACGCAGCACCTTCTTCACGCGCCCCATCACGCCCGCGGCGTTGTTGTGCTGTTTCATCTGGCCGTAGAGCGGGTCGCCCATTACCGGACGGTTCAGTAACCAGGACGAGCTGACCGGATAACGGCTCATTACGTCCACTTCGGTCTCAGGCTTAAGGGTGTTAATTGCATCCAGTAAACCGCGCAGGATGGCGCTGTCGCCACGGTTGCCGCAGGTATGGTTGCCAAGAATAAGTAATTTCATAATGGCCTCTTAAATATCTAGCCTGCGCGAAGCAGCGTTTTCATTTTTTCGTTACGGCAAAACTGGCGCTTCATCTCAACCACCAGCGCGTTGCGTGACAGCACAATCATCACGCCGAAGGCCAGCGCGCCTGCCGCGACCTGCACCGCAAGCAGCGCCGCCAGCGGCAGATGGCCGCCGAGCACCACGCCCAGGCCGTAGCTGACGGCAAGCGTTGGCAGCGAGAGGTAGAGCGGCAGCCACAGGCTGAGGATGTACTGACGGTAGCTGGAGCCCAGCACCGGTTTGATCATCACGAAGTAGCTCAGCACGGTATTGACGATCTGCACCAGCAGGAACCCGAGCGTCACGCCAATGGCGCCCGCCACGTGTCCACCCACGATAATCGCCGGAATAAACAGGAAGGTTTTAAACACGTTGAACTTGAAGCTGATATCCACGCGCGCCTTCGCCATCAGCAGGGAGCCAATCGGGTTTCCCACGGAGCGCAGCAGCCCCACCACGCAGAGCAGCTGGAGGATCGGGATGATGCTGTTCCACTTCTCGCCAAACACCAGCGGCACGAAGTTGCTGGACACCACCATCAGCCCCAGCAGCACCGGGAAGTTGATAATCCCCACCACGGACAGCAGCTTGTAGAAGTTGACGCGCAGCTTCTCGGTATCGTCCTGAATCTTGGCGAACGCCGGGAACAGGACGCGGGTGATGATCGGGTTGAGCTTCATCGGCGGCACGACCGCGACGTTATACGCCAGGTTATAGCCACCCGCGACGCTCGCGCCCAGAATGCGCGCCAGCACCAGCGTGGAGACGTTGGTATTCACATAGTTAATAATGCTGTCTGCCGTCAGCCACGCGCCGAAACGCAGGTTGGAGGAGACGGACGCCAGCGAGAAGTGCAGCCCCGGGCGGTAAATCTTGCGGCCAAAGAAGCCAAACAGCAGCGTGCGCACGGCAGAGTTAACGAGGTAGCCGAGAATGGCGGTCATCGCCAGCGGCCAGAAATGGGCGCTCACCACGGTGAAGGTAAAGCCCGCCAGCACGGCGCTGGTCTCAATCATGCCGATTTTGTTGAACTCCAGCTCTTTTTGCATCAGCGCGCGAAACTGCTGCCCGTGCGGGATCACCACAAAAGCAAACGACAGCGTGCGCATCAGCGGGGCCAGGTCCGGGTTGTGCAGCACGCCGGCAATCACGTCGCTCAGCAGGAACACCAGCACAAAGACGAAAATGCCCAGCCCGACGTTCAGCCAGTAGAGCGTGGTCAGCTCCAGGTGGCTAATCTCTTTGCGCTGGATAATCGAGTTGGCGATACCAAAGTCAGACAGCGTATCGGCCAGCGCGATAATCACCAGCGAGACCGTCAGCAGGCCGAACTGGTGGTTATCGATAATGCGTGCCAGCACCGTCATCTGCACCAGCCCGAGGCCGATGATGACGATGGTGGCCATGGCTGACCATTTCGCGCCGCTGATGGTTTTTTCACGTAAGCTCATCTTAGTACGCCGCTTTGTTCACGAAGCCTTTGAAAATGGTCAGAAAAACAATCTTGATATCGAACCAGAGGCTCCACTCGCGGATGTACTCCAGGTCGAACTCGATGCGTTTTTCCATTTTTTCCAGCGTGTCGGTCTCGCCGCGCCAGCCGTTAATCTGCGCCCAGCCGGTGATGCCAGGCTTCACCTTATGGCGCAGCATGTAGCCTTCAATCAGGGTGCGGTACTGCTCGTTGTGGGCAACAGCGTGAGGACGCGGCCCGACGATGGACATCCCCCCGGTGAACACGTTAATGAACTGCGGCAGCTCGTCCAGCGAGGTGCGGCGCAGGAAGTTGCCCACGCGGGTGACGCGCGGATCGTTCTGCGTCGCCTGGGTCACCACCTTGTCGTTCTCCATCACCTTCATGGAGCGGAATTTCCACACCATGATCGGCTTACCGTCCATGCCGTAGCGGGTCTGACGGAAGATGATCGGTCCCGGCGAGCTGAGCTTCACCGCCAGCGCAATGCAGCACAGCACCGGGGAGATCAGCAGCAGGATCAGCGACGAAAGCACGATGTCCTCCGCGCGCTTCAGCACGCGGTTAATGCCCGACAGCGGCGTGTCGTACAGCGGAACAACCGGCACCCCGTTGACCTCTTCAATACGGGAGTGAAGAATGTTGAAGGTGAAAACGTCCGGGATGAGGATCACCGAGCAGGTGGTATCGGCAAGCTCGCGCATCAGCTTCTTGATGCGGGATTCATCCCTCATCTGCATGGCGATGTAGACGTTATGAATTTTGCCGGCCTTCGCGTCGTCAATAAGCTGTTCGTAGTTGCCCGCCCAGTCGGACGGCACGCCGCCGGGCTTCGCGTCGTGATAAATACCGACCACTTCAAAGCCTAACCACGGCTCTTTGCGGAAGCCGTCGAGCAACACCCGGCCGACCGGCAGATCGCCCGCCACGGCAACGAAGCGGCGGTTATAGCCGCGGTTGCGCAGCCAGCCCGCGCCAAAGCGGATCAGCGAGCGGCAAACCACCATGCCAACGCTGGTCAGCAGATACCAGCAGAGATAGGTCACAAGGCGGTTATCAAAATCGTGGCTGAACGCCACCAGGCCCGCGCTGAAAATCAGGCTTAAGGTCCAGTTCTGTAGCAGCAGCATCAGTTCGGTGGTCATTTTTACGCCGCGCCATGAGCGATAGAAATCGGTCATGCCGCCAATCATCTGAAACACCACCAGCGCAATTAACGCCATCAGCAAATGCATGTAGAAGAACGACTGCCCGCTGACCCAACACACCGCCCACAGTCCGCCTACCATGATGGTGATATCAGAAAAACGCTGCACCATAGAGATTAACGATGCATTCGTTCTCGCTCGTTCGCGCTTTTTTAGATTCGTCATCGTTGTTCCTTTATTCAACCAAAACCTGGGCCCCTCACCCTAACCCTCTCCCCAGGGGGGAGAGGGAACTTGAACACCCTCTCCCCTCTGGGGAGAGGGCCGGGGTGAGGGGTAATGGGCCAGGCTCAGCTTTTCGTATTACTGATTCAACAGCGCCAGAATGTCCTTCGTTCGCGCTTCCATCAGCGCGGTATCGGCACGGGATTCGACGTTCAGGCGCACCACCGGCTCGGTGTTTGAGGAGCGCAGGTTGAAGCGCCACTGCGGGAACGAC
>NZ_JADBRP010000024.1:0-5805 GCF_014930695.1 Enterobacter cloacae complex sp. P40C2
ATCGGTCGATAACGCCAACGCCCTGCGCTTTGAGGACAAGGCGGGTGCGGAGCAGGTGTGGATCCAGGCCGAGCGGAATATGGACACCAGCGTTAAGAATGATGAAACGCACAGCGTCGGCGGCGAGCGCAGCCACTACGTGAAGAAAAACGAGCTGCATCGCGTGGAGGCTAATCAGATCCATGCGGTGAAAGGCGGCACCGAGATCCTGACGGGCAAAGGCAAGCTGGATGCCGCGGTGGAGCAGTACGTCATCGCTTCCGGGACGAAGCTGAGGCTGGTATCCGGCGAGAGCGCCATTGAGCTCAACGCGAACGGTAAAATTAGCCTGATCGGCAAAGAGTTTAACTTCTTCGTTGAAGGGGATGGTCATATCACCACGGGCGGTAAGCTGCACCTGAATACCTCTGGTACCAAGCCGGGCACAACGGCACCGGGCGCAGGGCACAAAGGAGATATTGATGCTGCAGTGCAGGAGAAATTTGCGCCGCCAGAGAGCGCTAAGCGTCCTGCTCCCGTTGCAGCTGCAGTAGCTGGTCAGTCGAAATCCGCTCCAGCTTCAGCATCAACAACAGCCCCACCTTTGAAAGGGAATTATGTTTACAAAAATAATCCGAATGGCTCAGATGTTATGCCTTTCAATGACGACGTGGTGAAGGAGATTAACAAGTCGCCGACTCTTCAAACCCAGCTAAAAGATTTGAAAGACAAGGGATGGGCCATTCAACCTGGCGCTACCGGAGGGGGGAGTTATGCTGATTCGGATAATAAATTGATCGTTATGGATCCCGAACATATGGAAGACACAGCCACGACGGTACAAACGCTGGCCCATGAAGCAGGACATGCCACGTATCCTGTAACTGCTGATTATTCGAGTAAAGAAAACTTCATTAACAGCCAGCTTATGGATGAAGGTGGTGCAACATTAAATAATATAAAAATACAGCGAGAAATTCTGGGAAATGGCGGCATCGATATTGACATTGCGGGAAGCCCTGAAAATTTAAAGGCTTATAATGCAGCCTATGATAAAATGATAAGTGGCGAGTTGTCGCGCGTTGATGCTGCTAAAGCTATAGGTAAAGTCTACGGTAAGGGCGAAATAGCTTCAGGAACCGATCTCAATTACAACGATTATTATGGGGGTTTCTATGGTAAGTAGAATGACAAAAAATACTATCCTCTTTTTGCTCCCACTATTTTCAACATTTTCTTATGCAGGACAAACGGATATGAATCAAGATTCCTTATGGCAAGTAGTCAAAGAGCTTAAAACAGTTTGGGGTAAACAAGCCGAGGATGTGAGTAAACTGCTCAATCAACCGCTAATCAAAAAAAATCCAGAAATAAACGATCGTTATACATCGGCTCCATTTACATTATCGGATGGGACACGAATCAGCGATGTAGATGTTCGTTTGTGGGGGAATGAAGATAATAGTGTTTCACTTGTTTCGTTTGTCATTGAGCATCCTTGCATCACCCTCGACCAGGTCAAAACCCATTTCCCCGATGTTAAACTGTCTAATATTCCTCGCGGGAAAACCTCCGGGCAATCGGTTGGATACCGAACCGCTACAGATGAGCGAGGGCTGGCATGGTCATTTAGTTTTCCGGTAATGGATCAAGAGTGCCTTAAGCGCGTCGTTGTGTCACGTTACGATAGTTAATAAGCATTACACATTCCAGCCGGTACGGTTATTTCGGTACCGGTTTTTTCGCATCTGCAAGAAGTGCAGATAAAAGATCTACGTATACCGCTCTTCATCTTTCTCAATATTAATCATCCCGAGTTCACTTATGACATATACCCTCCAGGAAGGTTCGTTTTCCCTTTTTCCTGCGGCCTGGCAGGATAACAGCATGAACATTATTCGCGATGACGAAAGCGGGCTGTCGGTCGTGGTCAGCCGCGGCGTTATCCCGGATGGCTGCGATTATGAGAAAGAGTTCCACCGCCAGTGGGACGTTATGCGCCCTCAGATGGGCGAGATCGTCCAGAGCGAATTCCAGCGCGTGAAAGCCGGGCCTGACGGCAAAATCAACGGGCTGGAAGTTGAAACCAACTTTGACCATAACGGCCAGCGCCTGTGGCAAAAACAGCTGGCCGTGCAGACGCCGGGCAAACCGGTGTTGATGATTTTTACCCTCTCAGCGCTCAGAGCATTCACTGAAGAAGACGAGGGGCGCTGGAGCGCGCTTAAGCAGAGCCTGACGCTGAACGACAACCGGAATGTGTAACGCATGAGCGATAATAACGCGGCCCGTAAGGGTGACGAAATTATTCATTCCAGCATTTTCGCGGATATTACCAGCATTGTGGCGGAAGGTGCCGCTTATGCGGTGATCGGCGCGGCTGTGGGGGCAGCCGCTACCGTGGCGGCGCCATTGCTGGGGGCAGGGGCGGCAGCCGCAGGCGTGGCGGCGATTGGCTCCAGCTGTCTGTTAAGCGGCATCATTGGCGGCGTGCTGGCAAACGTGGCGGGGATCACAGACGATATCAGCAGCGCTGCCGAGGGGTTAGGCAATGCGATTTTCCCTCCGTCGCCTGCGGGTAAAATCACTACCGGCTCCGACAACGTTCTGACGAATGCCATCCCCGCCGCGCGCGCGGCCGGAACGCTGACGCCAGCAGATACGCCTTCACCTGAACCGCAGTCGCCGGGCAGCTTTGCCGATTACGCGGGCATGCTGCTCTCCGCTGCCGGACAGTTTGGCAGCGAAATGTGGCAGCCGAGCGTGGCGTCTGCCGCCGCGGGAACCTCACCGCTGGAAGAAGACAAGGTGGCGTGTGAAAAGCACTCCGGACCGCAGTATCTGGCGGAAGGCTCGAAAAGCGTCTTCATCAACGGCCAGCCCGCGGTGCGTGCGAAAGATCGCACCACCTGCGAAGGGACCGTTTCCGATGACGTCTCCCCGAACGTGATCATCGGCGGCGAGACGCTGACGGTCCGCGATATCAAAAGCGGCAAAACGCCGGGACTGGCGCTGGGGATGATTGCGCTCTCCCTGCTGCGCGGGCGTCCGGGCAAGATTTTGAAAAACATGCCCTGCGCGCTGGCAGCGGCCGGGGGCGGTATGCTGGCCGATATGGCCGTTAACGCCGTGTTTGGCTCCTCGCACCCGGTTCACGCGGCCACCGGCGTAAAGGTGCTGAATGACGACGATGAGCTTGATTTCTCGCTTCCGGGCCGCTTCCCGCTTCGCTGGCAGCGTAGCTACAACAGCCTGACCACCCGCGAAGGGCTGTTTGGCCTGGGCTGGGCTACCGCTTTTGACAGCTATCTGACGCTTGAAGAGAACAGCGCGACCTGGTTCGACGAAACCGGACGTGAGCTGAGCTTTGAACTGCCGCCAGTGGACCGCGCGTTTTACAGCATCAGCGAAGGCATTATTGTCCGCCGCAACCAGAGCGGCGACGTGGCGATTGCCGACGATGACGGCGCGGTGTGGCGTCTGTATAAACCGACACGCATGAATCCATCCGTTCTGCGTCTGGCCTCCCTTAGCGACGAATACGGCAACGCGCTGCTGACGGAGTGGGACGAGCACGGCAGGCTGGTTGGTCTTCACGATGAGCCGCGGGCGATAGACGTCACCCTTCGCTATGAGGACGAACGGTTCCCGCAGCGCGTGACCGCTGCCAGCCAGTTTGACGGCAGCCGTACCTGGCCGCTGATGCAGTGGGCCTACGATGCGCGCGGCCAGCTGGCGAACGCGACGGATGCCTCTGGCGTTGTCACCCGCGAATACCGCTATAACGACCACGGCCTGATGGTCTGGCACCGCCTGCCGGGCGGTCTGGAGAGCGAATACCGCTGGAAAAAATTTGACCACTGGCGCGTAGTGGAGAACCGCACCAGCACGGGCGACGGCTGTCGCTTCACCTACGATCTGGACGCTGGCTTGACCACCGTCGAACACTACGATGGTCAGAAACGTCAGCACTACTGGAACGCGCAAAATCTGATTGTCCGCTACGTCGACGAGCGCGGCGAGAACTGGCGCTACGAGTGGGATGACAACGAGCTCCTGACCCGCCGCATCGATCCGCTCGGGAACGCCGTTACCTTCGTTTATGACGAGATGGGCAACCGGGTGCAGGAGATCGACGCCGACGGCAATGCCCGCACCACCACCTGGCTTGAGCACCGCGCGCTGCCGTCTGCGATTATTGAAGCCGACGGTAGCGCTACCCGTTTCTGGTACGACGAACATCACGGCCTGAAGCTCGTGGTGGACCCGATGGGGCAGACCACGCTGCTGCGCCGGGACGAGTTTGGTCAGGTCGTTGAAGAGGTGGATGCCGCCGGAAACAGCCGCCATCAGGAGTACAGCGAGGCGGGACAGGTGGTGCGGGCGACGGACTGCTCTGGCCGCACCACCCGCTATAGCTATCATCCGCTGGGCTGGCTGATGACCGAGACGGGCGCCGACGGTGAAGAGACGCGCTATCGCTACGACGCTGCCGGGCGCCCGGTGCAGCTCGATCGCCCGGAAGGCTGGACGGAGTCGCTTAAATGGAACGAACGCGGCCTGCCGGTGAAGCATGCCGGCGCTGACGGTAAAGAAAGTGAGTTCAAATACGATGAGGCAGGGCGGTTAACCGCCACGCGTAATACTCAGGGTGAAGAGGTCCACCGCCGCTGGGACAGCCGGGGGCGTCTGATTGCTCTTGAAAACGAAAACGGCGAAGCGTATCAGTTCCGCTGGGGGCCTGACTCGCTGCTGCTCGAAGAGGTGGGGCTGGACGGTGTTACCTCGCAGTATCGCTACGACGCCTGTGGGCGCACCATAACGCGTACCTTTGCCGCCGGGCATCCGGAAGCCATCACCCATACTTTTGCATGGAGCGCGAGCGGCCAGCTGGTCGCCCGCAGCACGCCGGAAGGACAGACCCGCTACCACTACACTCCGTCAGGGCTGCTGACCCGGATTGGGCTGCACCCGGCGCTTTCAGCCGACGCGTGGAGCACCGAGGCAGAGCAGGAACTCGCCTTTGAATATGATGCGCTCGGTCGCGTCACGCGCGAAGCGGGAGAGCACGGCGAGCTGGCGTGGCAGTACGACGCCCTTGGCAACCGCACCTCCGTTACGCTGCCGGATGGCCGCGAGCTAAAACAGTTCTACTACGGCAGCGGGCATCTGCTCAGCATTGCTCTCGATAAGCTGTCGGTCTCCGACTTTACCCGCGACGAACTCCACCGTGAAACAAGCCGCACGCAGGGGCTGCTGACCACCCGCAGCGAATACGACCGTCTCGGCCGCCTGCATCGCCGGGACGTCTTCACCGGTAACGCCCAGCGCCCTTCGCCGCGCCGCTGGTCCCGCCGCTGGGATTACGACTACCGCAATAACCTGGTGCGGGAAGAACGGGACGATAACCCGTTCAGCTGGTACCGCTGGCAGTACGACAGCGCCGGTCGTCTGCTGGTTCAGGACGGCACGCTGCCCGGGCAGGAGCAGTGGCGCTGGGATGCGGCCGGTAACCCGCTCGACGGATCTGCTGAGAAGGTCACGCACAACCGCCTGACGCAGCTGAACGGTATTCGCTGGCGTTATGACATCCACGGGCGCACCGTGGAGAAAGATAACGGTCAGACTCGCTGGCACTTCCGCTATGACGGCGAACATCGCCTGACGGAGGCGATCAGCCAGCCGCGGGATCGCAACAGGCCGCAGACGCGGGTCAGCTTCCGCTACGACCCGCTCGGACGCCGCATCAGCAAAACGCGCCAGCAGATGCTGGGCGGTCAGCCAGTCGGCAAGCCGGTCACCACCCGGTTTGTCTGGGAAGGGTTC
>NZ_JADBRP010000025.1:0-1737 GCF_014930695.1 Enterobacter cloacae complex sp. P40C2
TTTTCATCAGACAATCTGTGTGGACACTACAAAGGCAGGTTCTTTAAGGTAAGGAGGTGATCCAACCGCAGGTTCCCCTACGGTTACCTTGTTACGACTTCACCCCAGTCATGAATCACAAAGTGGTAAGCGCCCTCCCGAAGGTTAAGCTACCTACTTCTTTTGCAACCCACTCCCATGGTGTGACGGGCGGTGTGTACAAGGCCCGGGAACGTATTCACCGTAGCATTCTGATCTACGATTACTAGCGATTCCGACTTCATGGAGTCGAGTTGCAGACTCCAATCCGGACTACGACGCACTTTATGAGGTCCGCTTGCTCTCGCGAGGTCGCTTCTCTTTGTATGCGCCATTGTAGCACGTGTGTAGCCCTACTCGTAAGGGCCATGATGACTTGACGTCATCCCCACCTTCCTCCAGTTTATCACTGGCAGTCTCCTTTGAGTTCCCGGCCTAACCGCTGGCAACAAAGGATAAGGGTTGCGCTCGTTGCGGGACTTAACCCAACATTTCACAACACGAGCTGACGACAGCCATGCAGCACCTGTCTCAGAGTTCCCGAAGGCACCAATCCATCTCTGGAAAGTTCTCTGGATGTCAAGAGTAGGTAAGGTTCTTCGCGTTGCATCGAATTAAACCACATGCTCCACCGCTTGTGCGGGCCCCCGTCAATTCATTTGAGTTTTAACCTTGCGGCCGTACTCCCCAGGCGGTCGACTTAACGCGTTAGCTCCGGAAGCCACGCCTCAAGGGCACAACCTCCAAGTCGACATCGTTTACGGCGTGGACTACCAGGGTATCTAATCCTGTTTGCTCCCCACGCTTTCGCACCTGAGCGTCAGTCTTTGTCCAGGGGGCCGCCTTCGCCACCGGTATTCCTCCAGATCTCTACGCATTTCACCGCTACACCTGGAATTCTACCCCCCTCTACAAGACTCTAGCCTGCCAGTTTCGAATGCAGTTCCCAGGTTGAGCCCGGGGATTTCACATCCGACTTGACAGACCGCCTGCGTGCGCTTTACGCCCAGTAATTCCGATTAACGCTTGCACCCTCCGTATTACCGCGGCTGCTGGCACGGAGTTAGCCGGTGCTTCTTCTGCGGGTAACGTCAATCGGCAAGGTTATTAACCTTACCGCCTTCCTCCCCGCTGAAAGTGCTTTACAACCCGAAGGCCTTCTTCACACACGCGGCATGGCTGCATCAGGCTTGCGCCCATTGTGCAATATTCCCCACTGCTGCCTCCCGTAGGAGTCTGGACCGTGTCTCAGTTCCAGTGTGGCTGGTCATCCTCTCAGACCAGCTAGGGATCGTCGCCTAGGTGAGCCGTTACCCCACCTACTAGCTAATCCCATCTGGGCACATCCGATGGCAAGAGGCCCGAAGGTCCCCCTCTTTGGTCTTGCGACGTTATGCGGTATTAGCTACCGTTTCCAGTAGTTATCCCCCTCCATCAGGCAGTTTCCCAGACATTACTCACCCGTCCGCCACTCGTCAGCGAAGCAGCAAGCTGCTTCCTGTTACCGTTCGACTTGCATGTGTTAGGCCTGCCGCCAGCGTTCAATCTGAGCCATGATCAAACTCTTCAATTTAAGTTTGATGCTCGTGAATTAAACTTCGTAATGAATTACGTATGTTCACTCAGAGACTTGGTATTCATTTTTCGTCTTGCGACGTTAAGAATCCATGTCACTTTGAGTGCCCACACAGATTGTCTGATAAATTGTTAAAGAGCAGT
>NZ_JADBRP010000026.1:0-1565 GCF_014930695.1 Enterobacter cloacae complex sp. P40C2
TGCTGGAGGTATCAGAAGTGCGAATGCTGACATAAGTAACGATAAAGCGGGTGAAAAGCCCGCTCGCCGGAAGACCAAGGGTTCCTGTCCAACGTTAATCGGGGCAGGGTGAGTCGACCCCTAAGGCGAGGCCGAAAGGCGTAGTCGATGGGAAACAGGTTAATATTCCTGTACTTGGTGTTACTGCGAAGGGGGGACGGAGAAGGCTATGTTAGCCGGGCGACGGTTGTCCCGGTTTAAGCATGTAGGCGGAGGTTCCAGGTAAATCCGGTACCTTTTAACGCTGAGGTGTGATGACGAGGCACTACGGTGCTGAAGTAACAAATGCCCTGCTTCCAGGAAAAGCCTCTAAGCATCAGGTAACATCAAATCGTACCCCAAACCGACACAGGTGGTCAGGTAGAGAATACCAAGGCGCTTGAGAGAACTCGGGTGAAGGAACTAGGCAAAATGGTGCCGTAACTTCGGGAGAAGGCACGCTGATATGTAGGTGAAGCCCCTGCGGGTGGAGCTGAAATCAGTCGAAGATACCAGCTGGCTGCAACTGTTTATTAAAAACACAGCACTGTGCAAACACGAAAGTGGACGTATACGGTGTGACGCCTGCCCGGTGCCGGAAGGTTAATTGATGGGGTTAGCGGCAACGCGAAGCTCTTGATCGAAGCCCCGGTAAACGGCGGCCGTAACTATAACGGTCCTAAGGTAGCGAAATTCCTTGTCGGGTAAGTTCCGACCTGCACGAATGGCGTAATGATGGCCAGGCTGTCTCCACCCGAGACTCAGTGAAATTGAACTCGCTGTGAAGATGCAGTGTACCCGCGGCAAGACGGAAAGACCCCGTGAACCTTTACTATAGCTTGACACTGAACACTGGTCCTTGATGTGTAGGATAGGTGGGAGGCTTTGAAGCGTGGACGCCAGTCTGCGTGGAGCCGCCCTTGAAATACCACCCTTTAATGGCTGGTGTTCTAACGTAGACCCGTAATCCGGGTTGCGGACAGTGTCTGGTGGGTAGTTTGACTGGGGCGGTCTCCTCCCAAAGAGTAACGGAGGAGCACGAAGGTTGGCTAATCCTGGTCGGACATCAGGAGGTTAGTGCAATGGCATAAGCCAGCTTGACTGCGAGCGTGACGGCGCGAGCAGGTGCGAAAGCAGGTCATAGTGATCCGGTGGTTCTGAATGGAAGGGCCATCGCTCAACGGATAAAAGGTACTCCGGGGATAACAGGCTGATACCGCCCAAGAGTTCATATCGACGGCGGTGTTTGGCACCTCGATGTCGGCTCATCACATCCTGGGGCTGAAGTAGGTCCCAAGGGTATGGCTGTTCGCCATTTAAAGTGGTACGCGAGCTGGGTTTAGAACGTCGTGAGACAGTTCGGTCCCTATCTGCCGTGGGCGCTGGAGAATTGAGGGGGGCTGCTCCTAGTACGAGAGGACCGGAGTGGACGCATCACTGGTGTTCGGGTTGTCATGCCAATGGCACTGCCCGGTAGCTAAATGCGGAAGAGATAAGTGCTGAAAGCATCTAAGCACGAAACTTGCCCCGAGATGAGTTCTCCCTGA
>NZ_JADBRP010000027.1:0-1024 GCF_014930695.1 Enterobacter cloacae complex sp. P40C2
GTGTTTAGAGGACGATCTCGCGCTGGCTGCGCAGCGACTCCAGCGCTTTATCCGCGAGGTACAGCGCACGTTCACCATCATCGCCGCTGCAGTCAGGCACCGCTTCGCCGCGCAGAACCGCAACAAAGTGTTCCCATTCCGCGGCGTAAGCGGATTTGTAGCGCTGCAGGAAGAAGTGTTCCGGCAGCGCGCTGGTGCAGCCCTGTTTGCCGTAGTGCTGCACCTGGTTTTCCAGAATATTGCCCGCGCAGAGCAGCCCTTCGGAGCCGTGCAGCTCCAGGCGCTGGTCGTAGCCGTACGAGGAGCGGCGGCTGTTGACGATGGTCGCCATTGCGCCGGAGGCATATTTCAGAACGATAAACGCGGTGTCGATGTCCCCCGCCTCGCCAATCGCCGGATCCACCAGGTTGCTGCCCTGGGCGTACACCGACACCGGCTCTTCGCCCATGATGAAGCGCGCCATGTCAAAGTCGTGGATGGTCATGTCGCGGAACATGCCGCCGGAGACGCGCACGTACTCCGCAGGCGGCGGAGACGGATCGCGGGAAATAATCAGCAGCGATTCCGGCTTGCCGATGCGCCCGGCCTGGGCGTCGGTTTTCACGCGGCGGAACTGCGGGTCGAAGCGGCGGTTAAAGCCGATGAACAGCGGCACGCCGTGCTCTTTGACTACCTTCAGGCAGTCGCGCACGCGGGCGAGGTCGAGGTGTACCGGCTTTTCACAAAAGATGGCCTTGCCGTGGCGGGCGGCCATTTCAATCAGATCCGCATGGGTGTCCGTTGCGGAGGCAATCAGCACGGCATGAACGTCAGGGTCGGTCATCGCCTCAGTCAGGCTCTGCTGGCGGGCCTGATACCGCGCGGCGAGGCGGGTGGCAAATTCCTGATTCGGGTCAACCACGGACCACAGCGTGGTCGCACCGTGGCTGGCGATGTTAGCTGCATGTACCTGACCAATTCGGCCAGCGCCCAGTAAAGCAATGTTAAACATAACGGCTCCCGGTGTTGGTGAATGCTGTAAACT
>NZ_JADBRP010000028.1:0-929 GCF_014930695.1 Enterobacter cloacae complex sp. P40C2
AGAACTTTAGCAACAACGCCCGCGCCAACGGTACGGCCGCCTTCACGGATTGCGAAACGCAGACCGTCGTCCATCGCGATTGGGTGGATCAGAGTCACAACCATCTTGATGTTGTCGCCTGGCATTACCATCTCTACGCCTTCTGGCAGTTCGATGGTACCGGTCACGTCAGTTGTACGGAAGTAGAACTGTGGACGGTAGCCTTTGAAGAACGGAGTATGACGGCCGCCTTCGTCTTTGGACAGAATGTACACTTCAGATTCGAACTTGGTGTGTGGCTTGATTGAACCTGGCTTCGCCAGTACCTGACCACGTTCGATTTCTTCACGTTTGATACCACGCAGCAGAACACCTACGTTCTCACCAGCACGGCCTTCGTCCAGCAGTTTGCGGAACATTTCAACGCCAGTACAGGTAGACTTCGCAGTCTCTTTGATACCAACGATTTCAACTTCTTCACCAACTTTGATGATACCGCGCTCTACACGACCGGTAACAACGGTACCACGACCGGAGATGGAGAATACGTCTTCGATTGGCAGCAGGAATGGCTTGTCAATCGCACGCTCTGGTTCTGGGATGTAAGAATCCAGGTAGCCAGCCAGTTCGATGATTTTCTCTTCCCACTCTGCTTCGCCTTCCAGCGCTTTCAGCGCGGAACCACGAACGATTGGGGTATCGTCGCCCGGGAAATCGTACTGAGACAGCAGTTCACGAACTTCCATCTCTACCAGTTCCAGCAGCTCTTCGTCATCAACCATGTCGCATTTGTTCAGGAACACGATGATGTAAGGAACGCCTACCTGACGCCCCAGCAGGATGTGCTCACGGGTCTGAGGCATTGGGCCGTCAGTCGCAGCAACAACCAGGATCGCGCCGTCCATCTGCGCAGCACCGGTGATCATGTTTTTAACATAGTCGGCGTGGCC
>NZ_JADBRP010000029.1:0-863 GCF_014930695.1 Enterobacter cloacae complex sp. P40C2
GAAACATCTTCGGGTTGTGAGGTTAAGCGACTAAGCGTACACGGTGGATGCCCTGGCAGTCAGAGGCGATGAAGGACGTGCTAATCTGCGAAAAGCGCCGGCGAGGTGATATGAACCCTTGACCCGGCGATGTCCGAATGGGGAAACCCAGTGCAATTCGTTGCACTATCGTTAGCTGAATACATAGGCTAACGAGGCGAACCGGGGGAACTGAAACATCTAAGTACCCCGAGGAAAAGAAATCAACCGAGATTCCCCCAGTAGCGGCGAGCGAACGGGGAGCAGCCCGGAGTCTGAATCAGCTTGTGTGTTAGTGGAACGGTCTGGAAAGTCCGACGGTACAGGGTGATAGTCCCGTACACGAAAGCACACATGCTGTGAACTCGAAGAGTAGGGCGGGACACGTGGTATCCTGTCTGAATATGGGGGGACCATCCTCCAAGGCTAAATACTCCTGACTGACCGATAGTGAACCAGTACCGTGAGGGAAAGGCGAAAAGAACCCCGGCGAGGGGAGTGAAAAAGAACCTGAAACCGTGTACGTACAAGCAGTGGGAGCCTCTTTATGGGGTGACTGCGTACCTTTTGTATAATGGGTCAGCGACTTATATTCTGTAGCAAGGTTAACCGTATAGGGGAGCCGAAGGGAAACCGAGTCTTAACTGGGCGTTAAGTTGCAGGGTATAGACCCGAAACCCGGTGATCTAGCCATGGGCAGGTTGAAGGTTGGGTAACACTAACTGGAGGACCGAACCGACTAATGTTGAAAAATTAGCGGATGACCTGTGGCTGGGGGTGAAAGGCCAATCAAACCGGGAGATAGCTGGTTCTCCCCGAAAGCTATTTAGGTAGCGCCTCGTGAA
>NZ_JADBRP010000030.1:0-600 GCF_014930695.1 Enterobacter cloacae complex sp. P40C2
CACGAGCACCATATTCACCGGGAAGTGTACCGTCCGTGGGGCAAATACGACTCCATCGACGCGGGCGAACGTTACCAGGTGAAGCGCATCACCGTGAAGCCGGGCGAGGGGCTGTCGGTGCAGATGCACCACCACCGCGCCGAGCACTGGGTGGTGGTGGCGGGTACCGCCAAAGTAACCATCGACGGTGAAGTGAAGCTGCTTGGTGAAAACGAGTCCATTTATATTCCGCTGGGGGCGACGCACTGCCTGGAAAACCCCGGAAAAATTCCGCTCGACTTAATTGAGGTGCGCTCCGGCTCCTATCTGGAAGAGGACGACATTATCCGCTTCCAGGATCGTTACGGGCGCGTGTAGCACCCCGCATCATGCCCGGCGGCACTGCGCCTGCCGGGCCTACGAATGACAAAAATAAATTTGGCCATTATGTGGTCAGGGCCAACCGTTGCCTGAAAAAGAGGTCATCATGGAAAAATTAACCTGTTTTAAAGCCTACGATATTCGCGGCAAGCTGGGCGAAGAGCTGAACGAAGACATTGCGTGGCGCATCGGCCGCGCGTACGGCGAATATCTCAAGCCAAAAACCATCGTGCTGGGCGG
>NZ_JADBRP010000031.1:0-586 GCF_014930695.1 Enterobacter cloacae complex sp. P40C2
GAACCTGCGGTTGGATCACCTCCTTACCTTAAAGAACCTGCCTTTGCAGTGTCCACACAGATTGTCTGATGAAAAACAGCAGTAAAAATCTCTGCAGGCTTGTAGCTCAGGTGGTTAGAGCGCACCCCTGATAAGGGTGAGGTCGGTGGTTCAAGTCCACTCAGGCCTACCAAATTTTTGCTGATGCTGCGTTGCGGCGACACTCACATACTCAGGTATGCTTCGTGTCACCACGCCTTGCCTCAACAAAAATACCGGTAGAGAGATCACTACGATGGGGCTATAGCTCAGCTGGGAGAGCGCCTGCCTTGCACGCAGGAGGTCTGCGGTTCGATCCCGCATAGCTCCACCATCCTTTACTGCAAAACAAGAAAACTTCAGAGTGAACCTGAAAAGGTGCACTGCGAAGTTTTGCTCTTTAAAAATCTGGATCAAGCTGAAAATTGAAACGACACACAGCTCATGTGTGTTCGAGTCTCTCAAATTTTCGCAAGTCGACGATGAATCGAAAGAAACATCTTCGGGTTGTGAGGTTAAGCGACTAAGCGTACACGGTGGATGCCCTGGCAGTCAGAGGCGATGAAGG
>NZ_JADBRP010000032.1:0-575 GCF_014930695.1 Enterobacter cloacae complex sp. P40C2
TTCTTCAGCGATAACGGCGAGTATCTGGTGACGGCGGCCGGGTATCACTTCGAGGAGAACCGCTACGCCAGCGGGGAGGGTGAAACCGTTCACCGCACCGACTTCACCGTTATCCCGGCATCGGTCTCCTATCGTCCGGCGCAGAGCACCGCGTGGCCGCGCACCTACGGCCCGCAGACGGCGAAAGTCGTCGGGCCGCAGGGAGAGAGCATCTGGACGGACAAATACGGTCGCGTGAAGGTGAAGTTCCACTGGGACCGCCTGGCGAAGGGGGACGACACCAGCTCCTGCTGGGTGCGCGTGTCGAGCGCCTGGGCGGGCCAGGGCTACGGCGGGGTGCAGATCCCGCGCGTGGGCGATGAGGTGGTGGTGGACTTTATCAACGGCGATCC
Source organism: Enterobacter cloacae complex sp. P40C2 (assembly GCF_014930695.1). Lineage (NCBI taxonomy): Bacteria > Pseudomonadati > Pseudomonadota > Gammaproteobacteria > Enterobacterales > Enterobacteriaceae > Enterobacter > Enterobacter cloacae complex sp. P40C2. The sequence goes on from NZ_JADBRP010000032.1 coordinate 393, forward strand.
GGACCGGCCGATTATCACCGGGCGCGTGTACAACGACGCGAGCATGCCGCCGTGGGCGCTGCCGGCAGCGGCGACGCAGATGGGCTTTATGAGCCGCTCGAAGGACGGATCGGTCGATAACGCCAACGCCCTGCGCTTTGAGGACAAGGCGGGTGCGGAGCAGGTGTGGATCCAGGCCGAGCG
>NZ_JADBRP010000033.1:0-534 GCF_014930695.1 Enterobacter cloacae complex sp. P40C2
GTCTTCCGGCGAGCGGGCTTTTCACCCGCTTTATCGTTACTTATGTCAGCATTCGCACTTCTGATACCTCCAGCATGCCTCACAGCACACCTTCAACGGCTTACAGAACGCTCCCCTACCCAACAACACATAGTGTCGCTGCCGCAGCTTCGGTGCATGGTTTAGCCCCGTTACATCTTCCGCGCAGGCCGACTCGACCAGTGAGCTATTACGCTTTCTTTAAATGATGGCTGCTTCTAAGCCAACATCCTGGCTGTCTGTGCCTTCCCACATCGTTTCCCACTTAACCATGACTTTGGGACCTTAGCTGGCGGTCTGGGTTGTTTCCCTCTTCACGACGGACGTTAGCACCCGCCGTGTGTCTCCCGTGATAACATTCTTCGGTATTCGTAGTTTGCATCGGGTTGGTAAGCCGGGATGGCCCCCTAGCCGAAACAGTGCTCTACCCCCGAAGATGAATTCACGAGGCGCTACCTAAATAGCTTTCGGGGAGAACCAGCTATCTCCCGGTTTGATTGGCCTTTCACCCCCAGC
>NZ_JADBRP010000034.1:0-224 GCF_014930695.1 Enterobacter cloacae complex sp. P40C2
TGTGCTCTGTCCTGTGTCTTTTGGGCTGATACTGCGTTGGCTGCTCTCGTAAAGTCAGTCACATACCTCAGTATGCTCCTTCCTTTCCTTCGCTTGCCGCCTTGTCTCAGCGCAAAATCCTTCGGACTCTGAATCAAAGCTGAAAATCGTGTCTCTTCGCCAAAACATCTTCGGCGTTGTAAGGTTAAGCCTCACGGTTCATTAGTATCGGTTAGCTCAACGCA